>NZ_JAINDZ010000028.1 GCF_019802345.1 Methylosinus sp. Sm6
CGGGAATCGAATCGCAGAGGCATCATCGCCACCGCCGCAGCGCCGGCGAGGGGGCACTGGTCAGTACCCCGGCTAACCAAGATTCTAACTTTGAAGAGCGCGTGCGCGATGTGGAGAACATCGCCGGCAGGCTTTCGTCCAAACCCAAAGCAACAACATCAACAAGGACTCGTAGGCCCGCGTATTTCCGCAGAGACGGCTCTACGACCACCAATACTGCCAGCGCATCGCGACCGCCTCTCGGGAAATCGCGAGGCACGCGATGATCGTGGCGTTCCTCAATCAGAAGGGCGGTGTCGGTAAAACGACACTCGCGCTGCATCTCGCCGGCGAATGGGCGGGAAGGGGCAAGCGCGTCACACTGGTCGACGCGGATCCGCAGGGCTCGGCGCTCGACTGGTCGCAGCAACGGGCGCGAGAAAGGCTCCCCCGGCTCTTCGGCGTCGTCGGCCTGGCGCGCGACACGCTCCATCGGGAAGCGCCCGAACTGGCACGCGACGCCGATCATGTCGTCATCGACGGCCCGCCGCGTGTCGCCGGGCTCATGCGCTCGGCGCTGCTCGCCGCCGATCTGGTGTTGATCCCCGTGCAGCCCTCGCCGCTCGACGGCTGGGCCTCGGCGGAAATGCTGGCGCTCCTCGCCGAGGCGCGCATCTACCGGCCGGAACTGAGCGCCCGTTTCGTGCTCAATCGCTGCGGCGCCCGCACCGTGCTGGCGCGCGAAACCGCGGAAACGCTGGCCGATCACAACCCGCCCGTGCTCGCCAGCACGATCGGCCAGCGTGTCGCTTTCGCGGCCGCCGCGCAGACCGGACGCCTCGTGTCGGAACTCCACGACGACGTTCCCGGCGCGCGCGAGATCTCGGCATTGGCCGCCGAGATCGAACGGCTTGGCGTCGGGAGGCGCGCATGAGCGGGCGCACCCGACGCGGCTTCGCCTCACGGCCCGCCAATCCCGAACTCTGGATCAAGGCCGCCGACACGCTGTCGCCGCGCGTTGGCGAAGCAAGCGGCTTCACCGCGCGCCTGACGATCGACGTGACGCCCGAGCTGCGCGCTCGCATCAAGATCGCCGCTTTTCGGCGGGGACAGACCGTCGCCGACATTCTGCGCGATTTGCTCGCGCGCGAATTCCCGACAACCGAAGGAGACCCGTCATGACCGGCGCCGCGGCCCCCCGCGTGCGCGCCGGCCCCGTGCCGCCCGCGCATCCCTCCGACAACCTCACCCACGTCGAACTGACCTGGATCGAGAAGCGTATCGAGAATTGGATCAGGTTCGGCCGCGAGGCGAATGAACAGGTGCTCGATCGTCGTCGGCGCGTCCTGTCGTTCCGTCCAGGCAGCACTTTCGCCTTCGTGCGCTGGGTCGCCAACGACTTCGGCACCATCATCTCGCGCATCGACATCGTGCGCGCCGTGGCGCCCGGTCAGTCCTGCCAGACGATCCCTTTCGTGCGTCCCGGCGGCGACATCCTGCTGAAGGTCGAGCGCTGGCCGAGGGTCGAACAAGTGCTCCGGCACATCGACGCCGTGGAAGCAGCCGGGATCGACGCCTGCGAGGTCGCGCCTGACCACTGGCGGCACATTCACAACCGGATGAGCGCCGGCCACGAGCCGCGCGCCTACACGATCGAGCGCCATCAGGCATGGCTCAAGCGGCGGGGGATCGAAGGATGACCCGCTTCGGCTACGTCATGCTGACGTATCTCGTGACGCTGGCCATCGCCATCGCGTCCTTCTTTCCCATCCCGGTCCGCCTGGTCTGGAACGCCTCCGCCAGTGCCCCGATCGGCCTCTACGGGATCGAGCCCGCCCGCCATCTCGCTGTCACCGATCTGGTGGCGGTGACGCCGCCGGAGCCGTTTGCCGACTTCATGGTCGACCGCGGCTATATCGGCCGCGACGTGCCGCTCATGAAGCGCGTCATGGCGCTGCCGGGGCAAGTAGTCTGCCGCGCCGGCCACAGCATCACCGTCGACGGCGTGCCGCTTGGCGACGCGCTCGACCGCGACCGCATGGGCCGCGCGTTGCCGGTTTGGCGCGGCTGCCGGCGCATCGCGGACGGCGACCTCTTCCTCATGAACCCGGACATCCGCGACAGCCTTGACGGCCGTTACTTCGGCCCGATTGCGGCGCGCAGCGTCATTGGCCGTGCGACGCCGCTCTACACCGACGAGGACGGCGATGGCCGCTTCGTGTGGCGCGCACCGACACGCTGACTGTTCGCAAACAGCAGATGCACGACGCGACACCTTCCCTTCCACCACCAGCAACAGGAGACTTTCATGCCGCAAATTGGCCAGTTCACACGCGAGACGACAGGTTTCGTCGGACGCATCCACACGCTCACGGTTTACCGCGAACTCACCCTCGTTCCGGCCGAACCGTCTGATGCTGAAAACGCGCCCGACTATCGCATCCATCAAGGCAATGACGACGGCCCCGAGATCGGCGCGGGCTGGAAGCGCACCGGCGAACGTGCGGGCGACTACATCGCGCTCGTCATCGACGACCCGACTCTGCCGCAGCCGATCCGCGCCAATCTGTTCCGCGACGATGACGATGGAACGTCCTGGTCGCTGCACTGGAGCCGTCCGGCCAAGCGCAGCGGAAAGGACTGACGTAATGCGCTCGGCTCGCCGCCGCCTCGCCCTTCTTCTCCTTTCCGGCTTGCCGTTCATTGCGACGCCGGCGCCGCCTGCCATCGCGCAGACCGCGCCGGTCTCGCGCCCAGCGCCGGCCGATCCCTACGCCGCGCCTATCGCCGAGGCTTCGCAACGCTTCGGCGTTCCGGCCGCCTGGATCAGGGCCGTCATGGGCGTCGAGAGTGCAAACGATCCGCGCGCCATTTCACCCAAGGGCGCGATGGGGCTCATGCAGATCATGCCGGAGACATGGACGTATCTGCGCGCCCGGCATCGCCTCGGGCGCGATCCATACGATCCGCGCGACAACATCCTGGCGGGCGCGGCATATCTGCGGGAGTTGCACGACCGCTACGGTTCACCCGGTTTCCTCGCGGCCTATAACGCCGGCCCCGGTCGCTACGAGGACTATCTCGCGGGCCGTCCTCTGCCCTCCGAAACGCGCGCCTATGTCGCCGCTCTCGCGCCGGTGATTGACGGTGGCACGTCGCCCGCGCCGATCATCGTCGCGGCCGCCGATCTGCTAGCCTGGACACGCGCACCGCTCTTCATCGAACAGCCGAACCGCACACCCGGCGCCGATCCTGTGTCGGATGAGCGACTGGCCGGAGACGCATCGGCCGCATCCGCTATGCGCGATGTCTCCGCCCTCGCACCACAATCGGCGGGCCTCTTCGTCGCGCGTTCCGCTTCAGGAGAGCCGCGATGATAGCCGACTGGCCCATTCGCATCCTATCGCACTCCTGCGCGTCAAAGTCGGTGTGCAGGCGGGACCGGAACAACACAACCGACCGATGGCAGGATAAAGGGGCGCGATGTGCGCTTCGGTTCGGTTGTGCTTTTTCAATGGGTTATGCCCCGCTTTCGCGAGGTGCGCCGGATCGGCGCAGCCTGCGCTCCCGCTCATTTCCAAACGAAATCATCGCGTTGCCGCGATGTGCGGGTCATCGGTCATGACCGACGACCACGAATTCCGCATCCGGCCGGGCCGCATCCGCTCGACCAGCGCGCAACGGGCGCGGCCCTTCATCGCCCAGGCCCTGGCGGCCGCGCAGCGGGCCGGCGGCAGCGTCTCCCGGCAAGGGAAGATCGGACCCGGCGCGCGCTCCCGGTTCGGGCGCGGCCAGCGCGCCTCGATCCAGGCGAACCGCCTCGTCACCGCGCGCTCGCGCGGCGCGGTCATCAAGGCGCGCGTCGTCCGCCAGGGCGGCCGCTCCGCGCCGCTCGCGACCCATCTCGACTATCTGCGGCGCGACGGCGTCACCCGGGATGGGGAGAAGGCCCGGCTGTTCGGTCCGGGCGGCGGCGACGCGGATGCCAAGGATTTCGCCAGGCGTGCCGAAGACGATCGCCACCATTTCCGCTTCATCGTCTCACCTGACGACGCGCTGGAGATGTCCGACCTCAAGGGCTTCACCCGCGAGCTCGTCGGCCAGATGGAGAAGGATCTCGGCACGCGGCTCGAATGGGTCGCGGTCGATCACTGGAACACCGAGCATCCGCACGTCCATCTGATCGTGCGCGGCGTGCGCGAGGACGGCGAGAACCTCGTCATCTCGCGCGACTATATCAAGGAGGGCATGCGCGATCGGGCGCGCGATCTCATCACTCAGGAGCTGGGGCCGCGCACGGATCAGGAAATCCGCCGCACGCTCGAGCGGCAGATCGACGCCGATCGCTGGACCAATCTCGATCGCCAGCTCGCGCGCGACAGCTACCGCACCGGCATCATCGACCTCGCGCCGCATCCCGATCGCCGGCCCGACGAATTCCACGCCTTGAAGATCGGGCGGCTGCGTAAGCTCGAAAAGCTTGGACTTGCCGACGAGATCGGCCCGGGCCAATGGACGATGTCCGAGAAGGCCGAGGCGACGCTGCGCGAACTTGGGCTACGTGGCGATATCATTAAGCGGATCCATCACGGCCTCACCGAACGCGGCATCGAGCGCGGCGCGGCGAGCTATGTGCTCGCCTCCGAAAGCCTCGACGATCCCGTCATCGGCCGCCTGGTCGCGCGTGGGCTCGACGATGAACTGAAGGGCACAGCCTTCGTCGTGCTCGACGGCGTCGACGGGCGCACCCACCATATCAAGCTGCCCGATCTCGATGCGGCCGGCGACGGCGCGCCGGGCTCGATCGTCGAGCCCCGCAAGTTCGACGACGCGCGCGGCCAGCGGCGCGTCGCCATCGCGGTGCGCTCCGATCTCGACATCGAACGGCAGGTCACCGCCACGGGTGCAACCTGGCTCGACCGGCAGAATATCGCCCGCGAGCCTGTGGCGCTCGGCGGCGGCTTCGGCGCCGAGGTGCGCGAGGCCATGGACCGTCGCGCCGAGTATCTTGTCGGTCAGGGCCTCGCCGAGCGCCAGAAGCGCGGCGTCAGCTTCCAGCCCGGCCTCGTCGACACACTCCGCCGCCGCGAGCTCGACGCAGTCGCCGGGAAGATCGCTGCTGAGACCGGCAGGCCGCGAGTGAAGCCGGAAGCCGGCGAATATGTCTCCGGCGCCTACCAGCGGCGGCTGACGCTCGCGAGCGGCCGCTTCGCCATGATCGACGACGGGCTCGGCTTCAGTCTCGTGCCCTGGACGCCTTCACTCGAAAGGCAGCTCGGCCGTCACGTCTCCGGCGTCGCGCGGGCCGATGGCGGGGTGGACTGGAGCTTCGGCCGCAAGCGCGGACTCGGCCTCTAAGATCACGCTAGACCGCGTCCGCTTCTTGCCCGAGCCGCGCCAACTCTCGCCGCCGCATGGCGGCGAGGTCCATCAGGCAAGGCGCTGACCAAGATGGGCGAGCGCGACCAGTGTTGCTCGGGTCAACGGGGCCGGCAGTTGATCCAGTCTGAACCATCCCCATGCTGCCAGCGCGTTCGGTTCGAGGATTTGCGGCTCGCCCTCAGAATCCTCGACGATATAGACGGGCGCCACCCAATGCTCATCGCGTTCGACGTCAATCTGATCGACCAAGCACAACAGGCGTCGCGGCTGGATCACAAGCCCGAGTTCCTCGGCAATCTCGCGGGCGGCCGCGGCGGACACTGTCTCGAGCCAGTCGACCTTGCCGCCGGGCAAACCCCAGTGGTCCGCCTCAGGCGGACGTTTGCGCTTGACCAGCAGGAGCTTGCCATCCCGCAGGAGCGCCGCTCCGCAGCCGACGCGCGGTGAGCGTACTTCACCGTTCATGGTGGCCGACCCATTTGGTTACACTTGGCGGGGAATAGCCACGAATGGCCTCGATTAGAATCTCGGGCCTCTCTTCGACGACGATCATGCGGCGGTGCGCGGGCTTCAGGAATACTTCCTCGACGACATGATCGAGGAAGCCCAGCAGTCGGTCATAGAAGCCCTCGATATTGAGAAATGCGCACGGCTTGCCATGGCTTCCGAGCTGACCCCAAGTCCAGACCTCGAATATCTCCTCGAGCGTGCCGATGCCGCCAGGCAGAGCGACGAAGGCGTCGGAGAGTTCGGCCATGAGCGCCTTGCGCTCATGCATGGAGCCAACGACCCGCAGGTCGGCAAGGCCGGTGTGAGCGACCTCGCGCTTGACGAGGCTTTGCGGCATGACACCGATCACCTCGCCGCCGGCGGCCATCGCTGCGTCGGCCATTGCTCCCATCAAGCCGACGGACGCACCACCGTAGACCAGGCCGATGCGTTCCCGCACCAAGAGACGGCCCAGCGAAACGGCAGCCTCGCGATAGGCGGAACGTCGACCAGAGTTCGACCCAGAGAAAACGCAAATGCGACGCATATCGTTGACCATGAAGCACTCGAATTGGAACGCGGCTCTATAGCGCGAATCGGTGACGTTGGCACAATGGCGGTCCTTTATTGACAGACGTCCCGCCGATCCATTAGAAAGAATGCGCTCTGGCGGAGCTGAACGGTACGTGCCGGAAAACTACTTGCCCCGAAAATCGAGACGGGCTCTCGCGGGGAAAGTGTTATGTTCGGCCGCCAAGCGCACCTCACCTTCTTCAACGCTTACGACCTGCCCGTGGTGAACATAACCGCGGAGTGCCGGTGTCGCGATTTCGTGACTGCTGCAAAGGCCCGCAGTCTGCCCCCTTTTTCAGTGCTGCTCTACAGCATCGCGCAAACGAGCCTTGCACTGGCCCCCTTCCGGCACCGCTTGCTCGAAGGACGCACGCATTGCGTCGACGAATTGCAAGTGTCGTATCCGGTGATCGGGGCTGACGGAAACCTGGACTTCTCGCCCTTTGCGTTCGATCAGGATTTCGAAGAGTTCGTGTCACGCTACCTTGCCGATCGCTCCGAAGCTCGGCGGGCGCGACACCTACGCCTCGTACCCATGCATGACCGCAACTACTTGTTCGTGACCTGCCTTCCCTGGCTGGCCTTCACTGCCATCCAGCACCCGATCGCTCGCTTCGCGGACTGCTCCATTCCCAATATCGCTGCGGGACGATTCAGACCTGCAGAGGGAGATGTCGTCTTTCCGCTGGCGGTCCAGGCCCATCACGGTCTCGTGGACGGCTGGCACATCTTCCAGTTCATCTCGATGGTGGCGGATTCCTTGAACTCATTCGTGGAAGACGTCTCCCATGCCTGAACCCACGATCTTCCTGCCGGTCGCTGAGGCCTACGATCGTTGGTCGCGCTTTTACGACAGCTACGACAACCCGCTTATCTTCGGCGTCGATCAGGTGATCGGACTGCTTGCACAAACTGTGGCAGGAAAAGACGTTATCGAGTTCGGCTGCGGCACCGGGCGAAATCTCCTGCAATTGAAGAAGCATGGCGCAGCCAGCTTGATCGGCTGCGATCTTTCGGCTGGCATGCTCGCGCGCGCGCGGCGCGATCCAGAGCTCGAGCTCCTGCGCCATGACATCATGCAGCCGCTGGCGCGGCCGAGCGCCTCGGTCGATGTGGTGCTGTTCTCATTGACGCTGGAGCACGTAGCCGACATTGCGCCGCCGCTGCGCGAAGCCAGACGCCTCCTTCGGCCTTCCGGAACGATCCTGCTCATCGAGATCCATCCGTTCATGTCCATGGGCAATGTGGGCGCGCACTTTCGCGACGGCGACGATGTCGTGCAAATGCCGACCTTTCCGCACGCTTTCTCCGACTATTTGAACACAGCGGCTTCGGTTGGGCTGCGCGTGGCCAAGTGTCGGGAGTGGCGACCTCGCGATTTCCGCGGGCCGCTTCCGGCCAAAGTTCTCAAGCGCGGTTCCGATTTCCCCCTATTGGTCGAGTTCTCGCTGCGCCTCTGAGCGACAAACTCCGCCACGTGAATGATTCCTTCGGCAAAGCTGGCTATCGACTCCGCACCGCAATTTCTCGCGGCAGGTCACCACCGTCCTCATGATTGTGCCCGCCTAGGCTGCGACGTGTGGACCACCGAGTGACTCGGGCGCAGCAATAGCCGCAATGTCAGGCGTTTTCGCTGCTCCTCGAGCTTGCAAGATCCCAAGCGGTCAGTCCGACGCCAACCGACAGGCCGATGCCGAACACGATCGCTGCGCCGCGAACTCCGCTGCCTTCGAGTACTACCGCAGCGAGCGGGAGGACGGCGAGGATCGTCAGATTGTTCAGGCTCTCGGAAATCGCCAGAACCACGCCCTTGTCCTCCTTCGCCCGGGACGCGAGGATCGCGGTGCTGGTGGGAGCAGCGACCCCGAGAGCCGCCCCCCACACGCCGAGCGATAGTAGGGACCCCGCCAACGCCACGGGTACTATAAGAAAGAGGCCGACCGCACACAGGACAACGAGGGTCGCGAGCGTCAGCGTCATCTCATCTCGCCCGCACAGCCGGCTGATACGGCCGACGCCAAAGTTGCCGAAACCGAGCCCGATGCCAAACGCGGAGACTGCGCCACCCGCCTCGGCTGCGCCGAAACCGTATCGCAGGCGCAAGACCTCGCCCGACAACAGGAAGGCCGATACCGCCGTGCCATTCCAGGCGCCCTTGGCGACGAGCGGCCGCAGAATTGCCCACTCCCTCAGCCTTTTCCAAGAGATGCGCCCAGGCGTCACCCGCGCGGGCCCCACAGGAATCACGCTCCGTCCGAGCGCGAATGTGCCAACGCACCCGGCTGCTGTCGCGAGGAAGGGCGCGGTCCAGCCGAAAGCGTCGGTGAGCAGGCCCGCAACCACCGGGCCCAATGCGATCCCGAGCGTCATGCCCAACATGACGAGGCCCATGGCGCCCGCTTGCCGATCCGACGGCATGCGATCCGCGATGAGCGCGAAAACCGTCGGGATGAGCGCTGCCGAGGCCAGCCCGCCGAAGACCCGAAAGACGATGGCCGCCGCGAAGGATGGCGCAAGCGTCAACGCAGCGCCATCGAGCGCGAAGAGCAGCAGCGCCGCGAGCAAGAGCCGCCGCCGGTCGATCCGGTCGGAGAAATAACCGAACACCGGCGCGGCAAGCGCGTAAGCAAACGCGTAGCTGGAGACAAGCCATGCGGCGCGGGCGGGCGTGACATCGAACGCCGCGCCAAGCGGCGCCAGCATGGGCGACAGCATGAATTCCGTCGCCCCGACGAAATAGACCACAAGCGCAAGAACGGGGAGCAGAAATTGGGATGGCACGAACCGGCCTCCTTGGAAAGGCATGGGCGATATCCGGCGCGTGGACGCAACGCGTCGGGCATCGCCGGGACGAGCAGTCGGTAGGTCGAGAGGGGGAATTCAGCGGACGCTGGAGATGCGGGCGCCACGCGCGAACGCCTTGGTCATCGCAAAAGGCGACGAAGCGTCCTGCCGAGGGAAGAGCGCGGACCCGAACAAATCACGCCTGATGGAGGCGGAAGGCGGCAAAGTGATCGCCGCAGGCGTTCGAAGACGTAGAATGCTGGTAGCAAAAGAGCGGCTTTCGATCAACTCCGTCCGCCGCTCGCCTTTCAGTTCCCTGTCGGACGCGTCGTCGCGACGCGCCCTTCGGGTCTGGGTTCAACCGCCGAACTCCTGTCTTTACGCGATGGCGCCGCCGAAACCTCGCCGGCAGGCTTTGAGGTCTTGAGAACGGTGCCGCGATCCTCCGATCTTCACGGTATTTTCCCGCGAAGAGAGCTGGAGCATGTCCGCGACAAAAATCCTCTGGGGGCAGATCCTCACCGTCTCTTTGATCGTGCTCGCGACGACCTGGGCCGCGACGCAGTGGACGGCGTGGCAGCTCGGCTTCCAGCCGCAGCTCGGCCGGCCATGGTTCGAACTCTTCGGCTGGCCTGTCTACCATCCGCCGGCCTTCTTCTGGTGGTGGTACTTCTACGACGCCTATGCACCGCACGTTTTCGTCGAGGGCGCCTATATCGCGGCATCGGGCGGCTTTATCGCCATCGCGGTCGCCATCGGGATGTCGGTCTGGCGCGCGCGCGAGGCCAAGAATGTCGAGACCTATGGCTCGGCGCGCTGGGCGCGCGCCGATGAGGTGCGAGCCGCTGGTCTGCTTGGACCCGACGGGGTGGTACTCGGCAAATTCGACAGTGCCTACCTTCGGCATGACGGACCAGAGCATGTGCTGTGCTTCGCGCCGACGCGCTCGGGCAAAGGCGTCGGCCTTGTCGTGCCGTCGCTGCTCACCTGGCCGGGCTCGGCGATCGTCCACGACATCAAGGGCGAGAACTGGTCGCTGACTGCCGGCTTCCGCGCGCGCCACGGCCGGGTCCTGCTCTTCGATCCGACCAATGCGAAGTCGGCCGCCTATAATCCGCTGCTCGAGGTCCGCCGCGGCGAATGGGAGGTGCGCGACGTCCAGAACATCGCCGACATCCTGGTCGATCCGGAAGGGAGTCTCGAGAAGCGAAACCACTGGGAGAAGACCAGCCACGCGCTCCTGGTCGGCGCGATCCTCCACGTCCTCTACGCCGAGGAGAACAAGACGCTCGCCGGCGTCGCCGCCTTCCTGTCCGATCCGAAGCGGCCGATCGAGTCGACGCTCGCCGCGATGATGAAGACCGCGCATCTCGGCGAGGCCGGGCCGCATCCCGTCATCGCTTCGGCGGCGCGCGAGCTGCTCAACAAATCCGACAACGAGCGCTCAGGCGTGCTCTCGACCGCGATGTCATTCCTCGGCCTCTATCGCGACCCCGTCGTCGCCGAGGTGACGCGCCGCTGCGACTGGCGCATCGCCGACATTGTCGGCGGTCGCCACCCGACCAGCCTCTACCTGGTCGTGCCGCCCTCCGACATCGCCCGGACCAAGCCGCTCATTCGGCTGATCCTCAATCAGATCGGCCGGCGTTTGACCGAGGATCTGCAGGCGAAGGGCAACCGCCATCGGCTGCTACTCATGCTCGACGAGTTCCCGGCGCTCGGCCGCCTGGACTTCTTCGAGTCCGCCCTGGCGTTCATGGCGGGCTATGGCCTGAAGAGCTTCCTGATCGCGCAGTCGCTGAACCAGATCGAGAAGGCTTACGGGCCGAACAACTCGATCCTCGACAACTGCCATGTGCGCGTCAGCTTCGCAACGAACGACGAGCGCACCGCCAAGCGCGTGTCGGACGCGCTCGGCACCGCGACCGAGATGCGTGCCATGCGCAACTATGCCGGCCATCGGCTGTCGCCCTGGCTTGGCCATCTGATGGTGTCGCGCTCGGAGACCGCCAGGCCGCTGCTCACGCCGGGCGAGATCATGCAGCTCCCGCCGGCCGACGAGATCGTCATGGTCGCGGGCACGCCGCCGATCCGGGCGAAGAAGGCGCGATACTTCGAGGACCGGCGCTTCAAGGAGCGGATCATGCCGCCGCCGGCACTGACCAGACCGTCGGGGGCGAGCGCCGACGACTGGAGCCGGCTGCCGCTTCCGGCTCGGCCGAAGGTGGCGGTCCTAGAGGGCACCGTCGTATCCGAGGCCGGCGACGAAGATCCGATCGGGTCGGAGCGGCGCCACCAGCCCGAGCTCGCGCGCGCCGTACCGGTCGAGAAGAAGATGCCGATCGAGAACGAGTTCGATGGCGGCGTCGACGACGATGCCGACGACGACACCGCGCGCATCAGCCGCGCGAACCAAATCATGCAAGGCGTCGCGCGCCAGGTCTCGCTCGATCCGAACGACGGCATGGAGCTGTGAGGCGCTGATGACCAAGCCGACGAAGAAACAGCGCCTGTCGGTCTATCTCGAACCCGAGGTGATGAAGGCGCTCGCCGCCCATGCCGCTCGCCGCGACCAGTCGCGCTCGCTGATCGCCGAGGCGGCGATCGCGTCCTTCCTGTCGCCGGATGCCGCTGAGCGTCAGGAGGCGGCGACGACCAAGCGCCTCGACCAGCTTGACCGACGCATGACCCGCATGGAGCGCGATCTCGGCATCTCGGTCGAGATGCTAGCCGTTTTCGTGCGCTTCTGGCTCACCACCAACCCGCCTTTGCCTGAACCGGCGCAGGCCGCCGCCCGGGCGCAGGCTGGCGAGCGCTATGACGCCTTCGTCGCCGCATTGGGCCGCAGACTCGCCAAGGGGCCGAAGCTGCGGCAGGAGATTTCAGAAGACATCGAGCCCGCGCGCGACGCGCAATAGGCGTCGATTGCGGCATCTCAAGTAATCGCCGATTCCGCCGAACACCTGTATTTGCACTCCACAGTACGACGCTCGAAACAATCTGTTGCAGCCGACCGATTTCCGGTTCTCTTAATCATCCCCGATCCAGGGGCGGCTTGACGCGGTCCCGCAAAGGACGGGGACGACGTGGCCATCTCTTCCGAGAAATCTGAGGCGATACTTCGAGGGGCCCGCATGCTGCGGACCGCTCTCGGCCCCGCCATCGCCGGTTTTCTCGGAGACGCCGGCGTAGTCGAGGTGATGCTCAACCCTGACGGCCGTCTCTGGATCGACCGGCTGTCCGAGGGATTGTCCGACACCGGCGAGAGGCTGTCGGCCGCCGATGGCGAGCGCATCGTGCGCCTCGTCGCACACCATGTCGGCGCCGAAGTTCATGCCGGCAATCCGCGTGTCTCGGCCGAACTGCCGGAAACGGGAGAGCGGTTCGAGGGATTGCTGCCCCCGGTCGTTGCGGCGCCGGCCTTCGCAATCCGCAAGCCCGCCGTCGCCGTCTTCACGCTAAGCGACTACGTCGCTGGCGGGATCATGACGGCCGAGCAGGCCGAGATCCTGCGCCAGGCGGTCGCCGATCGGCGCAACATCCTCGTCGCCGGCGGCACCTCGACCGGCAAGACCACGCTCACCAACGCGCTGCTCGCCGAAGTCTCCAAGACCTCCGATCGCGTCGTCCTCATCGAGGACACCCGCGAGCTGCAATGCGCCGCGCCGAACCTGGTCGCCATGCGGACCAAGGACGGAGTCGCGACGCTCTCCGATCTTGTCCGCTCCTCCCTCCGCCTGCGCCCTGATCGCATTCCGATCGGCGAGGTGCGCGGCGCCGAGGCGCTCGACCTCTTGAAAGCCTGGGGCACGGGCCATCCGGGCGGCATCGGCACGATCCACGCCGGCACCGCGCTCGGCGCTTTGCGCCGCCTCGAGCAGCTCATCCAGGAAGCCGTCATCACCGTCCCGCGCGCCTTGATCGCTGAAACGATCGACCTCGTCGCAGTGCTCTCCGGACGCGGCGCCACCCGACGCCTGGCCGAGCTCGGCCGCGTCGAGGGGCTCAGCCCAGAAGGCGACTACCGCGTCCGCCCCGTCACCCAGCCCCTCGAAGGAGACCACGCATGATCGGCCGTGCCCTGCATTTTCGCCGCCACATCGCAATCGCCACATCCGTCCTCTTGGTCAGCATGATCCTGGCTCCCGCAGCCCATGCCTCCGGCTCGTCCATGCCGTGGGAACAGCCGCTGCAGCAGATCCTTCAATCGATCGAGGGGCCGGTCGCGAAGATCATCGCGGTGATCATCATCATCGTCACCGGCCTGACGCTCGCCTTCGGCGACACGTCCGGGGGCTTCCGCCGCCTGATCCAGATCGTCTTCGGCCTGTCGATCGCCTTCGCCGCGTCGAGCTTCTTCCTGTCGTTCTTCTCGTTCGGCGGCGGAGCGCTCGTCTGATGGCGGGCCTCATCGAGAGCGGCGGCGACGTGCCGGGCTTCACCGTTCCGGTTCACCGGGCGCTGACCGAGCACATCCTGCTTGGGGGCGCGCCGCGGTCGATCGCCATCCTGAACGGCACGCTCGCCGCCGCTCTCGGTCTCGGCCTACGGCTCTGGCTCGTCGGCCTGGTGCTCTGGGCCATCGGCCATTTCGCCGCCGTCTGGGCGGCCAAACGCGACCCGCAGTTCGTCGACGTCGGTCGCCGGCACCTGCGCATCCCCGGCCATCTCGGAGTCTGAGGCACGCCATGATGAACCTCGCCGAATATCGCCGGACCTCGACCCGTCTCGCTGATTTCCTGCCGTGGGCGGCGCTCGTCGCCCCCGGCGTCGTGCTCAACAAGGACGGCAGCTTCCAGCGCAGCGCGCGCTTCCGCGGGCCCGACCTCGACTCCGCGGTGCAGGCCGAGCTCGTCGCCGTCGCCGGCCGCCTCAACAGCGCCTTCCGCCGGCTCGGCAGCGGCTGGGCGATCTTCGTCGAGGCGCAGCGCCACGCCGTCGGCGCTTATCCGACGAGCCGGTTTCCCGATCCGGCGTCCGCCATGGTCGATGCCGAGCGCAAGGCCGAATTCGAGGAAGACGCTGCGCACTACGAGTCGAGCTACTTCCTGACCTTCACCTTCCTGCCGCCAGCCGAGGACGCCGCGCGCGCCGAGAACTGGCTCTACGAGGGCAAGGCCGACCGCGGTGTCGACGCCTGGGAGGCGCTGCGCGGCTTCGTCGACCGCACCGACCGCATCCTGCAGCTCGTCGAAGCCTTCATGCCGGAGTGCGCCTGGCTCGATGACGTCGAGACGCTGACCTATCTGCACTCGACCGTCTCGACGAAGCGTTACCGCGTCCGAGTGCCCGAGACGCCGATGTATCTCGACGCGCTGGTCGCCGATCAGCCGCTGACCGGCGGGCTGGAGCCCCAACTGGGCGAAGCGCATTTGCGCGTCCTGACGATCGTCGGATTCCCGACGGTGACGACGCCCGGCATCCTCGACGAGCTGAACCGGCTGGCCTTTCCGTATCGCTGGGCGACCCGCGCGATCCTGCTCGACAAAACCGACGCCACCAAGCTGCTGACCAAGATCCGGCGCCAGTGGTTCTCCAAGCGCAAGTCGATCGCCGCCATCCTCAAGGAGGTGATGACCAACGAGGCGAGCGTGCTGGTCGACACCGACGCCGCCAACAAGGCCGCCGATGCCGATCTCGCGCTACAGGAGCTGGGCGCTGACTATGCCGGCCAAGCCTACGTGACCGCCACGGTCGCGGTCTGGGACGCCGACGCGCGCGTGGCCGCCGAAAAGCTCCGCCTTGTCGAGAAGGTGGTTCAGGGACGCGATTTCACGGCCATGCCCGAGACGATCAACGCGGCCGATGCTTGGCTCGGCTCGCTGCCCGGGCACGTCTACGCCAATGTGCGTCAGCCGCCGATCTCGACGCTCAATCTCGCCCACATGATCCCCTTGAGCGCCGTGTGGGCGGGGCCGGAACGGGATGAGCACTTCGGTGCGCCCCCCTTGCTGTACGGCAAGACCGAAGGGTCCACCCCGTTCCGGTTCTCCATCCATGTCGGCGATGTCGGTCATACGCTCGTGGTCGGCCCGACTGGTGCCGGCAAGTCAGTGCTGCTGGCGCTGATGGCGCTGCAGTTCCGCCGCTACCATCAGGCCCAGGTGTTCGCCTTCGACTTCGGCGGATCAATCCGCGCCGCGGCGATTGCCATGGCCGGCGACTGGCACGATCTCGGCGGCGGCCTGACCGAGGGCTCGGCCGATAGCGTCGCGCTTCAGCCGCTCTCCCGAATCAACGAGACGCCCGAGCGCGCCTGGGCCGCGGACTGGATCGTGGCCATTCTCATGCGCGAGAGCGTCCCGATCACGCCGGAGGTGAAGGAACTCATCTGGACGGCGCTGACCTCATTGGCCAGCGCGCCGGTCGGCGAGCGGACCATGACGGGCTTGTCCGTGCTGCTCCAGTCGAACGAACTCAAGCAGGCGCTGCGACCCTACTGCGTCGGCGGTCCCTATGGCCGGCTGCTCGACGCCGAGAGCGAGCATCTCGGCGTTGCAACGGTGCAGGCCTTCGAAACCGAAGGGCTCATCGGGACGGCCGCGGCCCCGGCAGTGCTCGCCTATCTCTTCCATCGCATCGAGGACCGCCTGAACGGCGCGCCGACGCTGATCATCGTCGACGAAGGTTGGCTCGCGCTCGACGACGAGGGCTTTGCCGGCCAGCTGCGCGAGTGGCTGAAGACGCTTCGAAAGAAGAACGCCAGCGTCGTCTTCGCCACGCAGTCGCTCTCCGACATCGACGGCTCGGCGATCGCGCCGGCGATCATCGAGAGCTGCCAGACCCGGCTCCTCCTGCCGAACGAGCGCGCCATCGAGCCGCAGATCACGGCGATCTACCGGCGGTTCGGTCTGAACGACCGGCAGATCGAGATCCTCGCGCGGGCCATGCCGAAGCGCGACTATTACTGCCAGTCGCGCCGCGGCAACCGGCTGTTCGAGCTGGGCCTCTCCGACGTGGCGCTCGCGCTCTGCGCCGCCTCCGCCAAGACCGACCAGGCCGCCATTGATCGCATCGTCGCCGAGCATGGGCGCGAGGGCTTCCTCGCGGCGTGGCTGCGCCATCGCGGCGTCGACTGGGCCGCCGACCTCATTCCCAACCTCACAAACCTGGAGAGCCAGCCATGAAACTGCGTGTCCGTCGCGCGGCGCTCGTCGCCGCCTTGCTTGCCGTCCCGGTGTCGGTGTCGCCGATCCTGACGGCGCCGGCCTCGGCGCAGTGGATCGTCTACGATCCCACGAACTACGCCCAGAACCTGCTCTCGGCGACGCGTGCCCTGCAGCAGATCAACAACCAGATCACGTCGCTTCAAAACGAGGCGACGATGCTGATCAACCAGGCCCGCAACCTCGCGAGCCTGCCGTATTCCTCGCTCCAGCAGCTCCAGCAGTCTGTCCAGCGCACCCAGCAGCTCCTGAGCCAAGCGCAGCGCATCGCCTATGACGTCCAGAACATCGATCAGGCGTTCCAGACCACCTACGGAAACGCCTCGATGACCGCGTCGGACCGGCAACTCGTCGCCCAGGCGAAGGAGCGCTGGCAGAACACCGTCTCGGGCCTGCAGGACGCCATGCGAGTCCAGGCCGGCGTGGTCGGCAACATCGACACCAACCGCTCGCAGATGTCGGCGCTGGTCGGCCAGAGCCAGGGCGCGACCGGCGCGCTGCAGGCAACTCAGGCCGGCAACCAGCTCCTCGCGCTGCAGGCCCAGCAGCTTGCCGATCTTACGGCGGTCGTCGCCGCGAACGGCCGGGCGCAGGCGCTCGCCGACGCCGAACGGTCGGCCGCGGCCGAACAGGGCCGCGAGCAGCGGCGTCGCTTCCTCACGCCGGGCAGCGGCTACCAGCCCGGCAACGCGCAGATGTTCCCCGGCAGCAACTGAGGCGCGGCGATGGACGGAAAATCGCTCGCGCGTATCGGCGCCGTCATCTTCGTTGCGGTCGCGATCACCGCGACCGCAATCGAAGTCAGCCGCAAGGACGAGCCGGCGGAGAGCTGGGCCTCCAGCCGGCAAGTCACCGTCCCAGAAGATCCGCTGCGCGGCGAGCTGCTGCGCTGCCAGGCCCTCGGCGAAGCCGGCCCGCGCGACCCCGCGTGCCAGCGCGCCTGGGCGGAGAACCGCAATCGCTTCCTCGCCCCCGGAGCCCGTCCAGCCGAGCGCCTTCCGGAGGCGCAGCCCGCGCCGCTCCCGACGCCGACACCGGCGCGACGCTCAGAGGCGCAATAGACCATGGGCAACACCGGCGTCATCGACCATTTCCTGGAAGTCTTCACGCGCTACATCGACGGCGGCTTCGGCCTCCTCGGGGGCGAAGTGGCCTTCATCGCGACCACGCTGATCGTCATCGACGTCACGCTGGCCGCGCTCTTCTGGTCGTGGGGCGCCGACGACGACATCATCGCGCGGCTGGTGAAGAAGACGCTGTTCGTCGGCGTCTTTGCCTACATCATCGGCAACTGGAACAATCTGGCCCGTATCGTCTTCGAGAGCTTCGCCGGTCTTGGCCTGAAAGCGAGCGGCGCCGGCTTTACGACAGCCGATCTCTTGCGCCCCGGAAAGGTTGCCCAAACCGGGCTGGATGCTGGTCGGCCGCTGCTGGATTCGATCTCGAACCTGATGGGCTACTGGTCCTTCTTCGAGAATTTCATCCAGATCGCGGTGATGCTGCTCGCCTGGGCGCTGGTGCTGCTCGCCTTTTTCATTCTCGCGGTCCAGCTCTTCGTCACGCTGATCGAGTTCAAGCTGACGACTCTGGCCGGCTTCGTGCTGATCCCTTTCGGTCTGTTCGGCAAGTCGGCCTTCATGGCTGAACGGGTGCTCGGCAATGTCATCTCGTCGGGCATCAAGGTCCTGGTGCTCGCGGTCATCATCGGTATCGGCTCGACGCTCTTTTCCGAGTTCACCGCAGGCTTCGGCGGCGCGACGCCGACGATCGACGACGCCATGGCGATCGTGCTCGCGGCGCTCTCGCTCCTCGGCCTCGGCATCTTCGGACCGGGGATCGCGAACGGCCTGGTCTCCGGCGGACCGCAGCTCGGCGCTGGCGCAGCGGTCGGCACGGGCCTTGCCGCTGGCGGCATGCTCGCGGCAGGCGCGGCCACCGTCGGCGCGGTCGCCTCCGGCGGCATGGCACTGGCGGGAGGTGCGGCCGCCGCCGCTCGTGGCGGCGCGGCCCTCGCGGGTGGCGCATCGACTGCCTACAGCCTCGGCGCAGCCGGTCAGTCCGGCGTCTCCGGCGTCGCGAGCGGACTCGGCGGCGTCGCCCGGGCGGCCGGCTCGGCCGCCACATCGCCGCTACGCCGCGCCGCCGAACGCTCGGCCGAGAGCATGCGCTCCAGTTTTGCGGGCGGCGCACGCGCCGCCTTTGAGGCGACCGGGGGCTCCTCCACCATGGGCACGGTCGGCGACGCGGGCGATGATGCAGCCTCGAGCCCCGCCCGCGGCGGCGACCAGCCTCCGGCCTGGGCTCGCCGCATGAAGCGCTCCCAACAAGTGAGCCACGCCGTCTCGACGACTGTCCATGCCGTGCGCAGCGGTGACAGCCACGGCGGCGGCTCCTCCATCAACCTTTCTGAAGGTGATCGCTGATGTTTCGACGACCCACTACGCACTATGGCAAGGCGCCCGAGCCAGAAACCCCGTATCAGCGCGCCGCCCAGGTCTGGGATGACCGCATCGGCTCGGCTCGCCTCCAGGCGCGCAATTGGCGCTACATGGCGTTCGGCTCGCTTTTCCTCTCTGCGGGATTCGCCGCAGCGCTGGTCTGGCAGTCGGCGCGCGGGACCGTCGTGCCGTGGGTGGTGCAGACCGACCGCCTCGGCCAGGCGCAGGCGATTGCACCCGCCGTCGCCGACTATCAGCCGACCGATCCGCAAATCGCCTTCCATCTCGCGCGCTTTATCGAGGAGGTCCGCTCTATTCCGGCCGACGCAATCATCGTCCGCCAGAATTGGCTGCGCGCCTACGACTTTACGACCGATCGCGGCGCGGCCGCGCTCAACGACTACGCGCGCGCCAACGATCCCTTCACGAAGGTCGGCCGCCAGCAGATCGCCGTCGACGTGTCGAGCGTGATCCGCGCGTCGCCCGACAGCTTCCGCATCGCATGGACAGAGCGCCGTTACGAGAACGGGCAGCTCGCCGATACGAGCCGGTGGACGGCGATCCTCACGATCGTCGTCCAGATTCCGCGGAACGCCGACCGGCTGCGCGCCAATCCGCTGGGGATCTACGTCAACGCAATTTCTTGGTCACGGGAGCTGGGGCAATGACTCTGCCGATTTTCCGCAAAGCCGGAGAACCGGCTTTCCGCATTCACGCAATCGCGGCTTTCCTGCTTTCCGCAACCGCCCTCGCTGGCTGCGCCACGACGCAGAGGCCGCCGGACATCAGCTACGACAATGCGGCGCCCGCCGTGCGGACGGTCGATCCGCCAGCGCCGGTGCGGGTAGTCGAGCTGCCGCGCCCGCTGCCGCTGCCCGGCCAGTTGCAGCGCGTCGAGCCTTCGCGCTCGACGCCCGAGCCGGCTGACCCGACGGCGCGCGTCAATCAGGCGAACGCCGCCGCGCGCGTGCAACCGGCGCGCGACGGTTTCATCAACTCGATGCAGGTCTATCCGTTCACGCAAGGGGCGCTCTATCAGGTCTACACGGCAGTCGGGCAGATCACCGACATCGCGCTCCAGCCGGGCGAGCAGCTCGTCGGCTCGGGCCCGGTCGCGGCCGGCGACACAGTCCGCTGGATCATCGGCGACACGCAAAGCGGGGCTGGCGCGACGCTGCAGGTCCACATCCTGGTGAAGCCGACACGCCCCGACCTGATGACCAATCTCGTCATCAATACCAACCTGCGCACCTATCACATGGAGCTGCGCTCGACTGAGCGCACCTATATGGCGTCCGTGAGCTGGCAATACCCACAGGACCAGCTTATCGCTCTGCGCCGGCAGAATGCCGACGCGCAGGCGGCGCAGCCCGTCGCAACCGGCGTCGATCTCGCTAATATCAATTTCCGCTATGCGATCGACGGCGATCGCGCCCCGTGGCGGCCGCTGCGCGCCTACGACGACGGCCGCCAGGTGTTCATCGAGTTTCCGCGCGGCATTGCCCAGGGCGAGATGCCGCCGCTCTTCGTCGTCGGGTCAGAGGGCGACACCTCCGAACTCGTCAACTACCGGGTTCGCAGCAACTACATGATTGTCGACCGGCTCTTCGCCGCCGCCGAATTGCGCTACGGCTCCGGCGACCGTCAAAAGCGCGTTCGTATCACCCGCACCGACGGGAGGCCGGCGTCGTGAGCGACGCGGAAACCCGGAACGAGAAAGAGGAATCCGGCGCACCGCTCACCGGGTCGGCCTCGGAGGCAGCCGCACCGATGCGGCTGCGCGCCGACGCTCCGCGCGTTACGCGCCTGTCCCGAAAGGCACTGGCGGGGCTCGGGCTCGTCGCGAGCCTCGGGCTTGGCGGCGCGCTCGTCTATGCGCTCCAGACCCGGAACGGGGGGAAGCCGCCCGAAGAACTTTACTCGACCGACAATCGCTCCACGGCGGACGGCCTGGCCGGCCTGCCGCGCGACTATACCAGCGTGCCCCAGCTCGGCCCGCCGCTGCCCGGCGATCTCGGTCGGCCGATCCTCAATGCGCAGAATCGCGGCCAGCCTGTTCCGCCACCCGGCGTCGCCACGCCGCAACCCGGCCTCAGCGCCGAGGAGCAGCGCCGCCTCCAGGAGATTGAGGCGGCCCGGACCGCGCGTCTCTTCGCCAGCACAGATATACGACCCGCGTCCGCGACTTCGCCAGCTCCGGCGGCATCAGCGCCGGCTATGCCCGATCTAGCAAGCCTCGGCCTTGCTCCGCAGCCGTCCACGCCGACTGCCCAGGACAGACAGCTCGCCTTCCTCAACGCCGCCGCTGATCGGCGCACGGTCGCTCCCGATCGTGTCACGCTCCCGGCTTCGCCAAACACCCTGCAGGCGGGCGCCGTCATCTCCGCTGCGCTCATCACCGGCATCCGGTCGGATTTGCCCGGCCAGATCACGGCGCAGGTGACGGAGAACATCTATGACAGCCCGACTGGCCGCATCCTTCTGGTGCCACAGGGCACGCGGATCATCGGCCAGTACGACAACAATGTTCAGTTCGGCCAGAGCCGCGTGCTGCTCGTCTGGAACCGCCTGATCTTCCCCAACGGGCGCTCGATCGTTCTCGAGCGCCAACCTGGTGCGGATGCGGAAGGCTCTGCTGGTCTGCAGGATGGCGTCGATTATCATTGGTGGGATCTGGCCAAGGCGGCCGGCTTGTCGACGCTGCTCAGCATCGGCGCCGAGCTCGCCACCAATGACGACGACCGCCTGATCCGGGCGATCCGCAGCGGCGGGCAAGACACCATCAATGACGCGGGTCAGCAAATCGTCCGCCGCCAGCTCAACGTCGCACCGACGCTGACCATCCGGCCGGGCTTTCCGGTCCGCGTTATCGTCACCCGCGACCTGGTTCTCGAACCTTACGGAGGCTGAGAATGGCGAAGCTGAAACTCGGCGCCATCGCCGACGACAAGCCCTTGAAGGTGACGGTCGAACTCCCGGCGGCGCTCCATCGCGATCTGAAGGCCTATGCCGAGGCGCTCGGCCGCGAGCAAGGCCAGACGATCAGTGATCCAATGAAACTCATTGTGCCGATGCTGGAGCGTTTCATCGCGACGGACCGTGGATTCGCGAAGGCCCGTCGATTGCGCGATCGCGACGATTGGTCCGCTACGAAGGATCCGGCGCCCCCGTCTTGACCATGCACGCGGTGCTGCGCTTGGACATGACCTTGGCGAGGCTGAGCAGCCTTCGAAAAGCGGGATTGTCGTTCATCGGAGACCAGATCGCGCAGAACGGAAGAGTTTCGTCGCTCAGCGGCCGGTATGTGACGCCTGGGAATTGCGCGGCCGTTGTCGCCTCGCTGGTCAGCGTCAGCTTGCGCCCGCCGGCGACGATGTGCATGAGCGTGTCACGGTAGACGGCTTGGCGCTCGATCTCCGGCGAGACGCCGAGATCGGCAAGGTGCTTGACCAGATAGTCGTGGATTTCCGGCCCAGGCTGCGCCTCGCTGACCACGAACCCGCGCCCATGCAAATCATCCCACGCCACTTCTTCCTTGGCGGCGAGTTCGTCGCCTTCCGACATCGCGACAAACACCCGTTCATTCCACAGGTGGGCCACATCGCAATCGTCCGCCTTTGACGGTCTGGTAAGGAAAGCAACGTCGAGGCGGTGCTGCCGGATTGCCGGCACGTGATCGTCGTGGCCGCCCTCGACGAACTCCAGCCTGACACTGCCATGTTTGGTCTCATAGGTTTGGACGAGTTGCGCCAGGAAACCGGACGCGAGCGACGAGATGATGCCGATGCGCACCAGACCTTCCTCGCCACGGCCAATAAGGGCGACGTCCCTCGTGGCACAAGAGAGCTGATCAATCGCTTTGCGAGCGCGAACGACGAACTGGTGACCGGCGTAGGTCAGGCAGGCGCCGCTGTGATGGCGAACAAATAGCGTTGCGCCCATCCGATCTTCCAGGTCGCGGATACGGCGGCTCACCGCTGATTCCTGGACGCCAAGAGCCATCGCCGCCTTACGAAAACTGCCGTAATCGGCAGCCGCGACCACATAGCGAAGATGGCGAAGCTCGAAGGGCAATCCGGCTCACTCCGGCGGCTCGGCGCAGATCCCAGCTTCTATGCTTGCCCGATGAAGCGGGTGATGTGGGAAATGACGGCGTCGGGCGCATCCTCGAGACAATAGTGACCGGCCTCCGCCAACCGATGGATCGGCGCCGACGGGAAGAGTTCGGCGAAGAGCGGCAGGAAATGTTCGGCCCGGAGCGTGCGGTCCGCCTCGCCCCAGATGGCGAGCGCTGGCTTGGCGCGGATCGCACGCAGGGCCGGCGCGTCGGGCGCCTCGAAGCGATGCGCGCCGATAGCGAGGCCCTTCGCCCACCCGATGGCGCCGAGGCAGTCCGCCGGGCTCGCGAAATGCGCTCCGTATGCGGAAAGCCATGTGTCGCTGATGACGTTGTTGTTCTCGAACCCGTTCAGCTTCAGCGTGCTGAGGATGTTGAAGCCGAGATGACCCAGCACGACCTCGAGGCTGCCCTCCCTCTCGGCCTTCAGCACCCACTGGAACCAGGGCGAGACGGCGATATTCGCCGTCAACCGGTCGAGAAGGTCCGCTTGCCCGAACGGCGTGGGGCCGTTGGCCGAGATCACCCGGCGGATACGGTCCGGATGCCGCGCCGCGAATCCCATGCCGACCGGCCCGCCGAAGTCATGCATGACCAGCGTGATGGCGCTGAGATCGAGCGCGAGAACGAAGCGCTCCAGATTATCGATGTGATTCTGCAGCCAGTAGCTCCGCTCCGGCGGCGTCGCGCTCTTACCAAATCCCATGTGATCGGGAACGATGACGCGACGGGTCTCAGCGACCGCGGGCACGAGGCGGCGGTAGAGGTACCCCCAAGTCGGTTCGCCGTGAAGGCAAAGCACGACTTCGCCGTCGAGCGGCCCTTCATCGACATAATGCATGCGGAAGCCTGCGGCGTCGGTGAAGTGCGGCGTAAACGGAAAGCTGCCGCCGAAGGTTTCATCTGATTGGATCACTGTGAGTTTCCCTCTGAAATCGGCTATCGAGAAAGCCGAGGACGGCGGCGGCGAACGCTGCCGGGTCTTCGATCATCGGCGCATGGCCGATCCCGTCCATCACCGTCTCGAAGGCGTTCGGGATGCCCTGGACGAGGTCGCGCCCGTGCGGCTCGGGCAGGAGCTTGTCGCCCGTCGACCAGATGACGTGGGTCGGCGCCGTGATCGCCGCGAGCCGGTCCAGCGTGTCGGCGTCGAGGTCGATCTGCCATTGGCGGACGACTGCCTGGCGGGACTGGGCCGGTCCCGCCGCAAGCACCTGCTCGACCATGCCGGCAAGCGGAACGGTGCGGAGGATCGGGACGCCCAGCGCCATGAAATAGATCGCTCGCAAACGTAGCGCGTCATCCTCGATCGATTGCGAGAGGTCCCTCGCCAAGTCGAAGACGGACGTCACATAGGTGTCGCGCCGCGCCCAGCTATTGGCGAGCGTCAGGCTGGCGACTCGTTCCGGATGGGCAAGCGCGAACTCTTGCGCGATCATGCCCCCAAGCGAATGCCCGAGGATATGGGGTCGCTCGCTTCCCACGGCGTCGAGCACTGCGATCGTGTCGTCCACCAGATCGCCGATGCCATAGTCGCCTGGCGAGGCGCCGCTTGCACCGCAATCGCGATTGTCAAAGGCGATTGTCCTGAACCTCTCGCTCAGGGCCGGGCGAACTTGCGCCCACAGGGCGCGATCCGCCGATGTTCCGGCGATCAGCAACAGATCGGGACCGGCGCCGATCACGTCGTAGGCGAGTTGCAAATTCCTGTTCGCAGCGAATGCCATTTGGCCTCCCAAATTTTCAGAGACGGATGACGAGCTTGCCGAAGTGACGGCCGCTCGCGAGTTCGTCGTAGGCGGCTTCCGCCTCGTCGAAGGCGAAGCTCTTGTCGATCACCGGCTTGATCTGGTGGGCCGCGAGAAAGGTGTTCATCGCAGCGAACTGCTCGGCGGAGCCGACATTGATGCCGTCGATGGTGCCGTTGATCTGCTGCAGGCGGATCAGGTTGGAGCGCGGACCGAACCCGGTGAAGACGCCGATCTGGGCGATGTGCCCGCCGGCAGCAAGCGCGCTCAGCGAACGGTCGAACGTGTCCGGTCCCCCGAGCTCGAGGATATGCGAGACGCCAAACCCGCCGGTCAGCCTGCGCACCTCGACATCCCAGTCCGGCGTCGTGCGGTAGTTCACCGTCGCGAAGGCGCCGAGTTTCGTGGCGCGCTCGCGCTTCTCGTCCGAGGACGACAGCACGAGGGTCCGGGCGCCGAGCGCGCTCGCAATCTGTAAGCCGAACAGCGCGACGCCGCCGGTGCCCTGCACCAGCAGCGTATCGCCGGCCGCGAGGCGGCCGCGCACGACGAGCGCGTGCCAGGCAGTCAGAGCCGCGCAGGGAAGCGTCGCCGCCTCCTCGAAGCTCCACCCGTCGGGAATGCGCACCAGCGAAGCCTCCGGCACAGCGATGGTATCCGCGAGCACGCCATCGGTCTCGCCGCCGCCGAGCGCCGCGGGACCATAGGCCTCGCGATAGGGACCGGCGACCCAGTTCCTATAGAAGATCGGCGCCACTCGATCCCCCTCGCGCCAGCACGTCACGTTCTTGCCCGTCGCCACAACCCGGCCCGCGCCGTCGGATAGCGGAATCAGCCCTTCACGCACGGCTCCGAGCTGACCGCGTAGGACGAGCAGGTCGCGGTAGTTGAGGCTCGCAGCTTCCACCCTCACCAGCACATCGCCCGGCCCAGGCACCGGCGCCACATCCTCGACCTGGTTGAGACGGCTACCACTATCGGTCGGAACGAGCCGGTAAGCGCGGTGTGTGGCTGATGGCGATACAGCAGCTTTGGTCACGATCTTCTCCTCGCGTGGATTAAAATAGTGATCGCTAGTTAATTAGGCGATTGCGCACTGGTCAAGATAATTTTTATATTGATCGCTATGAAAAACATCGGAAAGCGACCCCGCGGGAGGCCGCGCGCACTCGACCGCGACGAGGCGTTGGAGACAGCGCTACAACTCTTCTGGCGGCATGGCTATGAGGGCACTTCCGTCGCCGACCTGACCGCGGCCATGGGCGTGACCCCGCCGAGCCTCTACACCGCGTTCGGCAGCAAGGAGCGGCTCTATCAGGAAGCTTTGGACCGCTACGGCGCTTCCTATGGCTCATTCACCGCCCGGGCGCTAGCTGAAGAGCCGACGGCGCGGCAGGCGGTAGAGCGCATCCTGCAGGAGTCGGTGGCGGTCTATTCCGAAGGGCCGGCACCGCGGGGCTGCATGCTGGCCAGCGGCGCGGTGACCTGCGCGCCCGAGCACACTATGGTGGTCGCGGATCTGTCCAAGCGAAGGTTGGCCACGATCTCCGCGATCAAGGCGCGGCTCGATCGCGCCGTGATCGAAGGCGAGCTTGCGCCCTCGACCGACACGGAGGCGTTGGCGGCGTTCTACGCGGCGGTCGTTCAGGGCCTGTCGATCCAGGCGCGCGACGGCGTCGACCGCGACGTGCTGAAAACCATTGCCGCGACTGCTCTCAACGCTTGGCCGGGCGCCGCCAGCGGTCGTTGAGGCGGCGGGCGTTGACCGGCGAGAACCATTCGCCGCGGCCGTCAACTGCACGAGTGGTATTGTGCGAACGCGCCTCGATTGCGGTCGATTGGCGCGAATCTCACAGCGAATTGAGACCATGCCCGCCGAGATGCAGGATGGAACTCCCGATCACGATCAGCAGAATGCCGATAACTTGTGTGAATTCGATCGCTTGACGTGCCGTGAGCCACGACAGGATCGTCACAAGCACGGTTCCAAGGCCGGACCACAGCGCATAGGCGATGGCGACGGGCATAGCCCGCAAGGCGAGGGAGAGAAAGTAGAATGCCGCACCGTAGCCGGCAAGCACGCCGAGACTCGGCGACAGCCTCGTGAAGCCATTCGTCAACGGTAGAAGCATGGTCGCCGCGACTTCGGCCAAAATCGCGATCGCGATGGGAGCGTAGTGCATCACGTGCCTAGCCTTGAGATGGGTTCGCGCGAGAGCGTGGCCACCTGTCGGTAGGCGGACACGATCAACCATCCCCCAACCGCAAGGCAGTAGACCTTGATGGCGATCTCGATCACCTCATCGACTGTTAGATTGTAGATCAGGCCCGTGTTGAATCCGTAGGCAAAGGCGTTGAGCCCGAGGAAGATCAGCCCGGAGCCGGCCGCTGCCATGACGATCGCGCCCAACGGCCTGTTGGCGGTCACCAAAGCGGCCGCAAGCACTGATGTCGCTGCGATCCAGAAGTCGGCAAGCGGAAATGAAAGGAACCAGGTTCGATATCCGGGGACAAGTTCGTCGACCGGGAACGCCCCTGAGAACACGGCTGCCCAATAGGCTACGATACCGGCCGCCGTGAAATACAATGTCGCCTTTAAGAGCGGTTTCATGAGTTATTTTACCCGGGCCCAGGTTTCGGTCTGGCATAGGAGGCCGGCAAGCGCACAGCCCTTAAGCTGCATCTTGCTGAAATCGAGCATCTGAAAGCGGCCCGAGTAGCTGTTGCCATCGAGCGGATTGTACAGCGTGCCGCCCCACGTACCGGGAGTCGTCGCCCGTAGATCAAGCACCATAGTGAGGCCGACGAGCGGCCTGCCCTTCAGCGATTCATCGGGATTGTGCTTGTCGCGCCAAGCGCTCCCGGTCTCTGGGTCGATCGGCTCGCGTAACCAGACGATCTGGCCGCAATCGAGATTCCCACAGGGTGTGAAAGCGACTTGTGTCGATCCATCTTCGGTCAACCAGGTTCCAGTCAGCCGCTCCCCAGCCGATGCCGGCTCTGCGAACACAGCCGAAGCTGCAACAATAAGGCTGAATAGCAAGACTCGGTCGGTTGACATGCGGCTCTCCAATATGGACAGTGTCCATATTCTCTAGCCCCAGATATGGACAGTGTCAATATGCGACCGAAGAAGGGTGCCCGAAAAGCGTACCACCACGGCGATTTGGCGCAGGCGTTGCTCGACGCAGCGGAAAGGTTGCTCGACGAGGGAGGCGTTGGGGCCGTCACCGTGCGGGCGGTAGCGCGCGAGGCCGGCGTGGCGCACTCGGCGCCGGCCAATCACTTCAAGGATCGCGCGGCACTGCTTGCGGCTCTCGCGACCCGCATTTTCCAGGAACTGACGACCGAGGTCGTGACGGCACTTGGCATTTCATCAAGTTCGCCCAGAGCACGCCTCCACGCCATCGCGGACGTGATCGTGCAGTATGCGCTCCGGCATCCGCATCGCTACCGCTTACTGTGGCGGGGTGAGAACTTCGCCGCGGACAAGTCATCGGCCGAGATCGCGGGCACCGTCCTGTATGACGCCGTCAAGGAGATCCTCGGCGGCGCGGGCACCGAAACCAGCATCGATTCGCAGGTGATTGCGGCATGGTCCCTGATCCACGGCTATGTGAGTCTGAGGCTCGAGGGCACGCTCGTTGACGGAAGCGACGAGGTCTCCGGCAAATCACGCGCAGCGGCGATCGTCGACGTGCTTATCGATGGCGTCGGACGCAGCAGGTGCTGACACCTCATTCACTCACCTGGCCGCCGGGCGCGCGGTTTCAAAGACAGGCGCTGCCGCAGTCGTGTGCACCGTGAAGGAGCTGCCGCGGAGCGGTTCAGGACGCCCCGCGGAAACCAAGGAAAGCTCTGGAAATCGGCGAAGGCAAGAACGCCCGAAAACGAGTTCGAGATAGCCGGACGCCTCGGCCGATACAAACCGTCAGGCGCTGGTCAGATCCCGATAAGCCTCAAGGCCAGCACGCTCTATCCAGCATTCGGCCAGCCGTCCGTTCTCGACACGCCAGATGGCGATCCCAGAGAACTTGACGGAGCGTCCATCGGCGGGAAGCCCGAATACTCCGTTGTTGAAGCCCGAGCACATCCATCGCGAAACGACGCGGTCGCCTGCCGCGTTTGCAAAGACTTCGAGGATGTCGTTGCGCGCATTCGTCAGCACGTTTTGAAAATCGCTTACCCACTGTCGGAAGGCGTCACGTCCGCTGACCGTCTTCATAGCGGAGTGAATTTGATAATCTTCCGTCATCAGGTCGTCGATCGCGCCGAGATCGTTGGCGGTCCCATTCCATACCCGCGACAAGAAGGCCCGCGCCAGTTCCTCAGCTTGCCTGGACGGCGTGAAATCGTTCGGCATGCAATCACTCCTCTGCTTTAGTCCGTTCTTCCCTGGATGAAATCTGACTTTCGGCGCTTTTACGCGCCGCCCGACACCGCAAGTCCCGCACTCACTTCGCATCGGCAGCACCCCGATTTTCGCGAGCCTTGTGCACACGCGACATGTTCTTTTCCGCCCACTCTCGCAGCGGGTTCAAGACCCCATTGAGGGTCCGCCCCAGCGGCGTGAGCTCATACTCCACCGTGACCGGGACCGTCGGGAACACGCGTCGTGTGATGAATCCGTCAGCTTCGAGGCTGCGCAGCGTTTGGGTGAGCATTTTTTGCGAGATGCCCTCGATCTGCCTTCTCAGCGCATTGAAGCGCTGCGGGCCGGGCTCGAGCAGGCCCAGCACCAGCACCACCCATTTGTCGGCGATCCGATCCAAGAGTTGACGCGTCGGGCACTGGGCCGCGTAGGGGTTCCAGCGCATATCTCTATCCTTGTTAAGTCACCATTGGGTACCTATACCACAAATTGGTGCCTTCTTCTCAAAAGTTCCTATCCGGCCTAAATGGACATTGGGCACCGTGGGTGCCTATCGGGAGATGGGGAACGTTCCATTTCCCTTCAGCGGTCGGCGTCCGTTTCAGGGCTTGCACTGCTTTCGGGCGTCCCACAGCGGTGCGCAGCAGTAAAGCACGTCAGCAAGCCAGCAACCTAGGAGATGAGAATGACAGATCCCAGGGCAGTACTTGCAGCGCTAGGAGAGAGCGTGTTCGCGAGGAAGGATTTTTCCAAGCTCGACCAGCTTATGCGCGACGACTACATTCAGCACAACTCGCTCGTCGCTCAAGGCAGCGAGGGATTCCGTGAGTTCTTCGAGACCTGGTTCAAGGCCGTGCCCGACTTCAAGTATGAGCTCAAGAAGCTTGTTGCCGAAGGAGATCTCGTGTGGGCATACGGCACATACTCCGGCACTCAGACGGGCGACTGGCTTGGAATTCCTGCAACCGGCAAGAGCTATGCATTCGACGCGGTCGATATCTTTCGCGTTGCGGACGGCCGCCTTGCCGAGCATTGGGATGTCCTCGACACATACGGCCTCTTCAAACAACTCGGCGTAGTCAAGTAACTGGCGGCTCAGACGGCGAGCGGCGTGCGCCTTCACGCGTTTCCCCCGTAATGGAGAGAATGAAACGGCTCCATCGCGGATAGCTGGCGAAATCCGTCAGCCCGCGCCACACGCAGCTCGACCGGCGCGTCGATATCTACGGCGGTCTCGATCGTGTGCTTGCTCATGCATCCTCGTGATTGTCTGCTGCCATGCTGGGTTTGGCGCCATCCGGCGCCTCGCCTAGTCCGCGTGAAGCAGGAAGGGCGAACACCAGGCATGTTGTCGTCGCGTGCGCCAGAAGCCTGCCACGCGCATCGGTCAGTCGCCCCTCGGCGGAAGCGATCTGTCTGCCGACATGGATGACTTTGCCCTCGGCGCGGATCTCGCCGATATCAGCGGAGAGCGGACGCACGAAGTTCACCTTGAGTTCGACGGTCGTATAGCCCTGACCGGCTTTGAGCATCGAGTGGACCGCGCAGGCCATGCAGGAATCGAGCAGCGTTGCGGCGTATCCGCCATGCACCGAGCCGATCGGATTGTAGAGGCGGGAATCCGGCGTCGACACGAACACAGCCCGCCCCCTCTCGACCTCCTTCGGCTCGAAGCCGAGCAGTTCGGCGATCGGCGGAGCCGGAAAGCGCCCGTCGGCGATCCGCTGCAGGAAATCAAGTCCGCTCAGGGATGCTAATACGTCGGCACTCACGACACCCGTGACGGCGGTGGATCGAGGCTGCTCAGTCGTCATTCCCTTCTCCGTAGAACATGCTATCAGCGGACCCGCAGTCGGGCCCGATCGCTCCGCAGGCCCGTCACGACCATCGCCGCAAGATGACGCTGGCATTGACGCCGCCAAAGCCGAAGCCGTTCGAAATCGCGTGTTCTATCGCCATCGGCCTGGCCTCGCCCGAAACAAGATCGACACCCTTCGCCGCCGCATCGGGGTTTTCAAGATTGAGGGTCGGCGGCGTGATCTGATCGCGCAGCGCAAGGATGGTGAAGATCGCTTCGAGCCCGCCGGCGGCCCCGAGCAGATGGCCGGTCGCCGACTTCGTGGCGCTCACCGCGATCTTGCCCTCCCCGCCGAACACCGCCTTGATGGCGGCGAGTTCACCTAGATCGCCAACCGGCGTCGAGGTCGAATGCGCGTTGAGGTGTTGAATGTCGCCCGGCGCGAGGCCGGCTTGTTGTAATGCAGCTTTCATGGCGCGGGCCGCGCCCTCTCCATCCTCCGGTCCGGAGGTGATGTGATACGCGTCCGCCGTGGTGCCGTAGCCGACGACTTCCGCGATCGGCGTCGCCCCGCGAGCGCGAGCGTGCTCGAGCTCCTCGATCACGAGGACGCCCGCCCCTTCGCCCATGACGAACCCATCGCGGTCCCGGTCGAACGGGCGCGATGCGCGCTCGGGAGTGTCATTGAAGCCGGTCGAGAGCGCCCGCGCGGCGGCGAAGCCGCCGAGGCTGACGAGGTCGATGCAGGCCTCCGCGCCGCCGCACACCGCGATGTCGGCCTCGCCGGTGCGAATGAGACGCGCCGCGTCACCGATGGCCTGCACGCTCGCGGCGCAGGCCGTCACGGGCGCGCCGATCGGTCCCTTGAAGCCGTGCCTTATAGTGACGTGACCGGCAGCGAGATTGGGAAGGAAGGAGGGCACGGTGAAGGGCGACAGGCGGCGGACACCGCGCTGATCAGTGGTGTGGACCGACTCGACTATGGCTGGGAAACCGCCAATGCCGGTAGCGATGATCGTAGCAGTGCGCTGGGCGGCGTGCGCATCGGCGGGCGTCCACCCGGCCTGTGCAATCGCCTCCGTGGCCGCCACCAGCGCGAAAAGGATGAAGCGGTCCATTTTGCGCTGGTCCTTCGAGGACGCGGCGAGGTCGGGATCGAAGCCGCCTTGCGGATCCTCTGCCTTACCGGGCACAAGCCCAGCGATCCTTGCGGGCAGCGAAGACGCCCACTCTGGAAGGGCGCGCAGGCCTGAACGGGCGGCAAGCAGCCGCGACCATGCCACCTCAACTCCGCACCCCAGTGGCGAAACCACTCCCATTCCAGTCACAACGACACGACGCATGCCGGCCACCTAGCCTCATTCCTCGAGTGAATATGCGGTCGGCCGCAGCGCCTTGATTGACGCGAGGCGCTTGAGCATTCCGCGGCTCGCACGTGGGCCGGGAATGAGAACGACGTTCGTCGACGTGATCCGCGCCTTGCTGCCAGCGTCCACCATGATGGGATCCACCGGGCGTTCCGTCTTGCGGTCGGCGAGCAAGAGGGCTTCGCCCTTTGGCGCGAGATGCGTGTTGCCCCAGGCAAACAGGGCCACCACCACGGGGAAGAAATCGCGTCCCTTGGCGGTCAGCACATATTCGTGCCGCGGCGGCTTCTCGCTGTAGAGCCGCCGCTCGAACATGCCAGCCTCCGTCAGATGCGCGAGCCGTCTCGAAAGGATGTTCGGAGCAATGCCGAGGCTCTGGCGAAACTCGTCGAAGCGCGTGAAGCCCTGAAACGCATCGCGCAGGATCAGAATGCTCCACCACTCGCCGACGCATTCGAGCGCGCGCGCCGCCGGGCATTCGCTGAAGGCGGATTTCCTAGGTTGCATAACGCTAGTGACTAGCCTAGTCACTACCGAAAAGCAAGTGACTGGCAAGCGCAGTGACCTGCCGCCCCGAAGGCTTCATCTGGAACGCCTCGACGACGGCAGGGGGATCGACACTTCCGGCTTCCCTAACCAAACGCTTGACCTTGTCACTAGCGTGAAGCCGGTAGAACCAACCCAGAGGCATGAGATCGATGCGAATTGGTGATGTAGCTCAGCAACTTGGCGTCAGTACGCGCACCCTGCGCCACTATGAGGCCGCTGGCCTCATTCGGCCGACACGCTTGACCGGACATTCGTTGCCGGGGACTATTCCATCGCTGATATGGCCTGTTTTCCGTGGATCGTTCCCCACGCCGCACACGGTCAGCGCTTGGCGGAATTCCCGGACCTCCTTCGCTGGTTCGAGGCGATCCGTGCCCGTCCCGCGGTCGTGAAGGCATATGGCGACAGCAAGGATGTGTACACCGGCCAAACCTTGCTTTGCCCTTTGGACTCCGTAACCCGTTCGAACGCGCAAAAAACGAGACCATGAGCTCCGCTGAACTCGAAACGACACTCGTCTCATCCTTCCACGACGAGGCTCAGCTCGTCGGGCTTTATGACGCCGCGAAGCTCGGGGATCGGCCAGCCCACGCAGTAGTCGAGGCTTTCCGCAACAGCCCGTACCGGATCTTTGTACTACACGGCGAACGGCTCGTCGGTGCCGGTCGCGCCTTCGGCGATGAAGTCGATTGTGCCGTTATCTGCGACATGGCGGTTCATCCCGATTTCCAGGGAAACGGTCTTGGCAGCCGCATCCTCGAAGCGCTGAAGCAAAAGTTGCGGCACCACAAGCGGATCATTCTCTATGCCAGGCATGGCAAGGAGAGGTTCTACCTGAAGCGCGGTTTCAACCGGATGAAGACCGCGATGCTGTGCTCCTTCGTCGTGCCGGCCGAGCGCAACCGGGAAAACGGAATCATCGAATAACCGCGCCTGCGGAACGATGCAGTCACACCCACCGACCAAACCTCCGATTCCAGAAGAAAGGACTGAACCCATGAGCGACATCACGATCACCTATTGCAAACCGTGTTGCTATGAAAAGCGGGCAGCGGAAACGGCCGAGGCGCTCCAACGCGACCTGTCAGTTACTGCCCGCCTCGTGGCCGGGAAAGGCGGCATCTTCGAAGTGCGCGTCAACGGCGAGGTCGTCGCCAAGCGCATCAAGGGACATTTTCCGGACACCTCGGAAATCGTCGGCTCCGTCTCTGCGGCGCTGAAGTAGCAGGGCAGCCGGAGAAAAGTGACTCGCAAGGGCCCTTATCGAGCGCACATAAGCGGATACTCTCATGAATGCCAAGAACGACCGTCATCGAGTGCTTGTCGACGCAATCGAGAAGCGCATTTCGACCAATTTCTACGATTCATCGTTTGCATTGTCAGACAGCGTGCTGACCGAACTGGTTCGGCTGGCGACCCGCGCGCCAACCGCATTCAATTTGCAGAACTGGCGCTTCATCGCCGTCAGGACGCAGGAAGCCAAGAAGAAGCTTTGGGAGGCAACGGGCTGCCAGCCAAAGGTCCTGGAGTCTTCGGCGACCTTCATCATCTGCGGACAACTGCCTGACCATTCCGTTCTTGCGGAGAGGCTTCGCTCTTCGGTCGATGCGGGATTCATGCCGGCGGCGATATCGGTGCAATGGGTGCAAGGCGCGGACGCGCTCTACTCAGAGCGCCCTCAAATGCAGCGCGACGAGGCCGTGCGCTCCGCCGTCTTCGGGGCCGCGACACTCATGTTCGCGGCTGCGGCCCATGACCTCGCGACGGGAGCGATGGTGGGTTTCGATCCGGATAAAGTCGCCCAGGAATTCGGCCTCGGCCCGAACGAGGTTCCTGTGCTGCTCATGACGGTCGGTACAGCTGCGCCCGGCAACTGGCCGCAGAAACCGCGACGACCGCTGCGAGAAGTTCTGGTGTTCGCATGACGGTCGGTTCGGTAGATTTTAGTAAAAAGCCGGTGCCGCACGCTCGATCGGCGGGCGGGTTTGACCTTCTGCTCACTGCCGTCGCGCCAGCTATCTGGGGCAGCACGTATATCGTTGCCACCCAACTCCTGCCGGCGGGAATTCCTCTCACTATCGCCATGCTAAGGGCCTTGCCCGCGGGCGTTCTGTTGCTCCTGATTGTCCGGACGCTACCTCGTGGAGCTTGGTTGTGGCGCAGCCTTCTGCTTGGGGGAATCAATTTCTCTGTCTTCTGGTGGCTGTTGTTTGTCTCGGCTTACCATCTACCAGGCGGCGTCGCCGCTACAGTCGGTGCTATCCAGCCTTTGATCGTTATTGGTCTCGCGCGGCTTGTCCTCGGTAGAGCGATGCGGCCAGTGGCCATCGCGTCGGCTTTTGTCGGTATTGCAGGCGTGGCGCTTCTCGTCCTGACGCCGGCGGCAAGGCTTGATCCAGTCGGGGTCGCCGCTGCTCTCGGCGGAGCATTGTCCATGGCGTGCGGGACGGTTCTCAGCAGGAAGTGGCAGCCACCGGTTTCCGCGCTCACATTTGCGGCCTGGCAGTTGACAGCCGGCGGGCTCCTGCTGCTGCCGGCCGCGGTTGTTCTTGAGCCATTTCCATCAAACCTGACTGCAGCCAACGCACTCGGTTTTGCCTGGCTCGGCTTGGTCGGGGCTGCAGCGACCTATTTCCTGTGGCTGCGAGGCATTGCGCGGCTGGAGCCCGCCGTCGTTTCGTTCCTGCTCTTTCTCAGCCCATTGACTGCCGTGGCACTTGGTTGGCTTCTCCTGGACCAATCCCTCACGCCCATTCAGATCTTGGGCATGATGCTGGTGACTGGCGGCATCTGGTCCGGTCAACGGGCACAGAGCTGCACCGCCGCCACAAGCGGAGCCGCCACGTCGTGCGGAGGTTAGGAGGAACTCAAATCTGATTTGAGATGGGAAGCCATCGCAAGAGATGGCGCACCCGACAGGATTCGAACCTGTGGCCTCCACCTTCGGAGATTGTCGCGGCGGATCTCGCGGCCGGGCGCCTCGCCACCGTGCGCAGCGCGGCGCGCGGCTTTGAATTGGAGTCGCGCGACTTCGAATCGGCATGCGTCGAATGAAGCGCGAACTCGGCGGATGGTGGCCACCGCAGCTTGGAACCATTTCGCATTCGTTAGCGGGAGACGCAGAACATATTGTCCGAATTCTACGCCATGGCCCGCCCTGACCCGATCTCCCCTATTTCAGGCTTCCACTTATCGATAGCTATTGCTTTCAATTCTCCTCAGTCATGAACTCGAGGAGCCGCAAGATGGTCCGTTTGACCGACAAGCCAACTAGACGAACAATCCGCCGGCATCAGTTGCGCGAGATGGTCCCGCTCGCCGACAGCACCATCTACGAGATGGAACAGCGCGGAGAATTTCCTCGACGCTTCGCTCTCTCACCGCGATGCGTTGTGTGGGATGTTGCGGAGGTCGAGGCGTGGCTCGCCTCGCGCCGGTCTGCACCCATCCGGCGCGCTCAGTCTCCCGACGTCAGACAACGGCGCTTGCGCCCGGTTCGAGAGCGGGATCCGGTTCAAGCAGCGGCATCGAAGGTGGAATGAGCGTCGGCACGCGCTTCTTGCCGGCGACCCAGGCGTCGATGATGTCCGACCACTCCTGCATCATGTGGCGACGCTGCACTTCGTACTCGGCCTTATTGTAGACCCCGCGCGACGAACGACCATCCTCGTGCGCCAGGCACTTCTCGATCCAATCGCTGTTAAAGCCGAGTTCGTTCAGCAGCGTCGATCCGGTCCTGCGCAGGTCGTGGACGGTGAACGGCTCCAGCGGCAGCCCCTCCTTCTTCGCTTGCTCGACGACCGCGTAGGTGACGCGATTGAACGTCGCGCGCGACATCGGTGCATCCGCATCGTATCGCGACGGCAAGAGGTATCGCGAATTGCCGGCGCAGGTTTTCAGCGCGATCATGATGTCGAGCGTCTGCCGCGACAGGTAGACGTTGTGCGCCTTCGAGCGCTTCATCCGCTCCTTCGGGATGGTCCAGACGGCATTCTCGAAATCGACCTCGTCCCAGGTCGCATCCTGAAGCTCGCTCTTGCGCACCATCGTCTGCAGGTAGAGGCGCATGCCGAGCCGGATGGTCGGCAGCGTCGCCGCCTTCTCGATCATCCTGAGCATGATCCTGATCTCTGTCGGCGAGAGCGACCGGTCCTTCGGCACGAAGGTTGCGATCGAAGACGGCCCCACATCGTCAGCGGGGTTGGCGACCTTCTCGCCATGCAAGATCGCGAAGCCATAGATCTGCTTGACGATGTCGCGGACGTGGATCGCCGTCGCTGGCGCGCCGCGCTCGACGATGGCGCCGCAATGAGCCCGGAGGTCATCCGGGGTGATTTCAGTCAGCAGCCTGTTGCGCCACTTGGGAAGCAGTTCGCGCTCGAAGATCGAGCGGCGCATCGCCCGCGTGCTGTCCGCCATCGACGCCGCGGTCAGCCACTTCTCGCCGAACTCGCCAAAGCTCTTCGCTTCCAGGAGCCGGCGCTTCTCGCGCTGCTTTTCAATCGCCGGCGATCGTCCTTCGCTAATCGCCCGCTTGGCATCGATGCACAGCTCACGCGCCCGAGCGAGTGATAGGCCCGCCGGCCCGTACTTGCCGAACGTGACGGTCTCGCGCCGCCCGTTCATCCGGTAATCCAGCCGAAAAGTGAGGGTCCCTGACGGCTTTACGAGCACGTACATGCCGTCCCGGTCCGTCACCTTGTAGATTTTCTCTTTTGGTTTCAGGTGCTTAAGGGCCGCATCCGTGAGCATTTCGGCCGCCTCCTCAGAAAAAGACCGTCAGGCAATTTTCGGGCATCCTCGCGGAACAATCTCTTTTTCTTACAGTATGTTAGATCGAAAAAAGACCGTCAGAGGGCGCTCGCACCCTGACGGTATCGGACGAAATCGGATTTAGCAATGGGGAAGCGCACCGTCAGGGGGTCCGTCAGCGGCGATCTCTGCCGGCCGATAGTCTCCGAACGTCTAAGGATGATTTTGTTTTGTTTATTAGTACGTTATGGCGTATTTCCGGATACCGCCGGATACTCTCGGATGGGCCTGAATCATTCCCACTCGATGGTCCCTGGCGGCTTGCTGGTCACGTCGTACACGACGCGGTTCACCCCCCGCACCTCGTTGATGATCCGCGTCGCCGCGCGGCCCAGGAAGGCCATGTCGAAGGGATAGAAGTCCGCTGTCATGCCGTCGGTCGAGGTCACCGCGCGCAGCGCGCACACATGCTCGTAGCTGCGGCCGTCGCCCATCACGCCCACCGTGCGCACCGGCAGCAGCACCGCGAAAGCCTGCCAGATCTCGCCATAGAGTCCCGCCTTGCGGATCTCGTCGAGATAGATCGCATCCGCCTTGCGCAGAATCTCCAGCTTCTCGCGCGTGATCGCGCCGGGGCAGCGGATCGCGAGGCCGGGGCCGGGGAACGGATGCCGGCCGACGAAAGCCTCCGGCAGGCCGAGCTCGCGGCCGAGCGCGCGCACCTCGTCCTTGAACAATTCGCGCAAGGGCTCGACGAGCTGCATGTTCATGCGCTCGGGCAGGCCGCCGACATTGTGATGCGATTTGATCGTCACCGACGGACCGCCGGAGAAGGACACGCTCTCGATCACATCCGGATACAGCGTGCCCTGCGCGAGAAACTGCGGCGCGCCGCCTCCGTCGGCGGCGATTTTCCCGGCCTCCTCCTCGAAGGTCTCGATGAACAGGCGCCCGATGGTCTTGCGCTTGATCTCCGGATCCTCGACGCCGTCCAGCGCGCGGAGAAACAGCTCTTGCGCCTCCACATGCACGAGCGGGATGTTGTAGTGATCGCGAAAGAGGCGCACGACCTCCTCCGCCTCGCCCGCGCGCAAAAGGCCATGATCGACGAAGACGCAAGTGAGCGCGTCGCCGATCGCTTCATGGATCAGCACTGCGGCGACGGCGGAATCGACGCCGCCCGAAAGTCCGCACAGCACGCGGCCGGCGCCGACCCGACGGCGCACCGCCTCGACCGCCTCGCCGCGAAACGCCGCCATGGTCCAATCGGATTTCAACCCGGCGACCTTGTGCACGAAATTGGCGATGAGCCCGGCGCCATCCGGCGTATGCGCCACCTCGAGATGGAACTGCACGCCGTAATAGCGCCGCGCCTCGTCGGCGATCGCCGCCATCGGCGCGTTCTCAGACGCGGCGATGGCGCGAAAGCCCTCCGGCAGCCGCGTCACGCGGTCGCCATGGCTCATCCACACCGGATAGCGCCCGCCCGTCTCCCAGACGCCGGCGAACAGCGGGCTCGCTTCGATCACGCCGATCTCGGCGCGGCCGAATTCGCGATGATGCCCGCCCTCGACGGCGCCGCCGAGCTGCGCCGCGAGCAATTGCTCGCCATAGCAGATGGCGAGCACCGGCACGCCCGAGTCGAAGATGCTCTGCGGCGCGCGCGGCGAGCCCGCGTCGGTGACCGAGCACGGTCCGCCGGAGAGGATGACCGCCTTGGGGCGGATCTCGGAGAAGGCGCGCTCTGCGCTCTGGAACGGCGCGATTTCGCAATAGACGCCGGCCTCGCGCACGCGCCGCGCGATCAGCTGCGTGACCTGCGAGCCGAAATCGACGATCAGCAGCTTGTCGTGGCGATCGGCGATCTCGTGGTGGAAGCTGTCGGCGGCGGTCATGTCGTTCTTTCGCGCTCTCGTGACGATGCGGGGCGGGGGCGGAAGCATTGCGTCGATGTCGTCGCGTCCTGACTACCTCCCGGGGTCGGTCATGCGCAAGACGAGCTGCCGCGCCCTCACGCCTTCCTCAGCACGCACACGAAAAACCCATCCGTGCCGCTCGCCCGCGCGCCGAGACGCAGCCCGAAGCCGAAGGGCGAGGCGAAACGGGCGAGCTCCGTCAGCTGCGCCTCACCCGCCGCCTCGGCGGCCGGAACCGCCGAGAAGCCGCTCGCGCCCTCGAGAAACGCCGCGATCTGATCCTCGTTCTCGTCGCGCAGCAGCGAGCAGGTGACATAGACGAGCCGCCCGCCCGAACGCAGATAGCGCGGCGCCTTCTCCAGCAGCGCGCGCTGCTCCTCGAGCCGCGCGGCGAGCGCGCCCGGGGCGAGGCGCCATTTGGCGTCCGGATGGCGCCGCCAGGTCCCCGTCCCCGTGCAAGGCGCGTCGATCAGCACGAGGTCGCAGCGGCCCTCCAGATCGGCGAGCACATCGGCGCCGCCGCGCGGCGCGCGCACCTGCACATTGCGCGCCCCGGCGCGCTCCAGCCGCGCATAGATCGGCGTCAGTCGGCGTCCGTCGTCGTCGAAAGCGTAGATCTGCCCGCGATTGTGCATCTGCCCGGCGAGCGCCAGGCTCTTGCCGCCGCCGCCGGCGCAGAGGTCGAGGACCTGCTCGCCGGGCGCGGCGGCGCACAGCAGCGCGGCGAGCTGCGATCCCTCGTCCTGCGGCTCGACATGGCCCTTCACGAAAGCCGGCTCGGCGGCGAGCGCCGGGCCGCGGCCATGCGGTCCGGCCGGCAGGCGCAGGCCGAGCGGCGACAGCGGCGTCGGCTCGGGATGGAGATGAGCGAGCCGGCGCATCGCCTCCTCGCGCGAGGACTTCAGAATATTTGCGCGCACGTCGAGCGGAGCCCGCGCGGCGAGCGCCCTGCCCTCCTCCGCCGCCGCCGCGCCGAAAGCGGCGGCGAAGCGCTCGGCGAGCCATTCGGGATAATCGCCGCGCACATGCGCGGGCGCGCCGTCGAGCGTCGCGCAAGCGAGCCGCTCGCGCTCGCCCTCCGAGAGCGGAGCCGGCGCATGGCCCTCGCCGCTGCAGAGCGCCGCGATCGCCTCCCCTGTCAGCCCGCGCGCCTCGCGCAGCGCGCCGAGCATGATGGCGCGAGGCGACTCCTCCCCCATCACATGAGCGGCCGAGGCGCGCTTGCGCAGGGCGTCGAAGACGAGGCCGGCGATCGCGGCGCGATCCTTGGAGCCGGCAAAGCGATGCGACAGGCCCCAATCCTTGATCGCGTCGGCCGCCGGCCGGCGGCGGGCGGCGAGCTCGGCGAGAATCTCTATGGCGGCGGAGACATGGGCGGCAGGCGTCATCGTTCGTGACTTAAGGAGTTGAACGGCCGGACGCCAGCGCAAAGGCGCGGAAGCGGCCGATTTGCCGCGGAAAAGCAGAAAGTCTCCAATTTGCCGCAAAGCCGCGCCCACGGCCACATTCTGGCCCAAAAGGCCGCGCTCAAGTCATGTCTGCGCTGCGGCGACCCGCGGCGGCTCAACACTTTCCCAGGAAATACCAAAGATGCGTGCTCTTCATCCGCTCGCCGCAATTCTGCTCGCGCTCTCGCTCGCCGCCTGCGCGGCGCAGTCGCAGCCCGATCTCACCCCTCCGCCGAAAGCGCCGCTCGACGCGAAGACGCAGCTCGAATCGGGCCATCACTGAACGGCGTGACCGAGGCGCGCCGCCGCGATGGCGCGCCTCGGCGTCGCACGAGATCGACCCCGCGCCCGCATCACTCGTGAAAGGCTTGCATTATTTGTGGGAAATGGAAGCGACGACGCCGGAAATGTCGGTCGCATTGCCCAGCACCGCATTGTCGCCGAAGCTCTGCACGGTTGCGAAGTTGAGATTTTGAATTCCGACCTGGTTGCCTGTGGCGGCGGACCGGCCGAGCCGCATCGTGGTCGCGTTCGGGAAGCCGCCGACCGCCAGATAGCCGACGCTGGCGTTATTGTTCGCGAAGCTGTCGACGATCGTCACTATCGCGCCGGGATAAGCGCGCAGGCCCGCGACGCCATTGTCATTCGTCGTCACATGATCCATGGAGGCCACGACCGGCTTCTGGCCCGGAACGATGTCGACGCCGAACTTGCCGTTGTTGGACGAGATCGTGTCGGAGATCGTGACGGACATTCCATCCCACCCGCCGGAGATCGCAACCCCCTCATTGGCGAAGCGGCGCACGACGCAGCCGACGATGTTCAGCACGCGAGCATAATAGGCGACGACGCCGGCCGTCCCGACTCCGCCGCCGTCGATGTCTATGCCGCGCAGAGTAACGATGGCGTTCGCGGCGTTGATGGCGACCGCATTTTTTGCATTGGCCGTTCGCACGCTGGTTCCAGGGACGCCGGTGATGGTGATCGATTTGTCGATCGTCAGCGCGCCGTAATTCGCCGGGTCGAGCGCCTTGATCTCGCCGGCCGCGCTGGTCTGGCCGATGGCATAGCCGAAGGTGCGGCAGGCGGTGGCGGGAGTCGCGCAGACGCCGGAGTTGACGCCCTTGCCGGATACATAAGTGACCGCGCCGAGCGCCATCGCCGGCGATGCGGCGACGCAGGCGGCGAGCGAAGCGGCGGCGGCGATGGCCGCAACGAAACAACAATCACGCATGGGCGTGTCCTCCTGGATGATGTGGAGCGCGATCGCTCCCATGCCGCGGAAGATGCCCGTGCGGCTCACGCTCGGCTGTGCCGGAGAGCACATCGCCGGCCGCCGCCGAGGCGAGAGCGGCGCCTGCGCGAGCGAATGGGAAAGGCGAATAGCGAGTAGCGAGTAGCGAGTAGAGGGGCTCGCCCTACCACCCGCGCTCGCTACTCGCTACTATTCGCTATTCGCTATTCGCAACGCTGAAAAAGCAACGACGATCACATCGACGAAGCGGTCCTGAGCGTCCCCTGCACGTCGGCCCCGTTGCTGAACAGCTTGTTGCCGCCGAAACTGACAGCCGCGCTCCTCGCGGGAACGGCGACCGCAGGCGGACTCGTGGGCAGATGCGGGGCGACGCTCGACAGCGCCGCCCACCACCCGGCGAGACTTATTTGGACGCGACCGAGCCGACCGCGCCGTCGACGTCGGTCGTGTTGCCATACACCTTGTTGTCGCCGAAGCTCTTCACGGTCGCGGCCGTGACATTGTGAATGCCCGTCGGATTTCCGGAGACGACATTGCGGGAAAGATACATCTTGCTGGTGGCGTCGCCGGAGGCGCGGTAGCCGCTGTTCGCATTGTTGCTCGCAATGCTGTCGGAGATCATGACGGCGGCCTTGGGCGCGACGAGAATGCCGGAAAATCCATTGTTGTTCGTCGTCACATGATCGACCGAGGCGGTCACCTTGGCGCCGGCGCCCGGCACGAACTGAATGCCGAAATTGCCATTGTTGGACGAGATCGTGTTGGAGATCGTCGCCGTCACGGCGCCGGCGGCCGGCGAAATCGAAATTCCATCCGCGCCGACGCGGCGCACGATGCAGTCCACGATGCTGACCGATTTGGCGTTGGCGACGGTGATGCCGCTCGTGCCGACATTGCGGCCATTGATCTCGATGCCGCGCAGGCTGACCGTCACCGCGCCATTGTCGATGGAGATCGCGGACCCCGCCGAAAACATCTCGATGCTCGCGCCCGGAACGCCGGTGATCGTCACCGACTTGGCGATGGCGACGACGCCGTAATCGGCCGGATCGAGCGTCTTGATCTCGCCGTGGGAATCGGTCTGCGACAGCGCATAGGCGAAGTTGCGGCAGGCCGTGGCGGGCGTCGCGCAGCTGCCGGCGTCCGCTCCCTTTCCGGAGACATAGGTGACCCCGGAGCCGGCCATCGCCGGAGCCGCCCCGAGCGAGGCGAGAGTGAACGCGCCGATCGCGGCGGACGTAAGAATATGATTTCGCATGAGCGTTCTCCTCGAATTGCGGAGCAGGCCCGCTCCGATGGAGGAGCATGATAGGGAAATGCTCTCGATCGCGCTCGTGCGCTGGCGCACACGACGAACGCTGCGCGCGAAGCCGGGGCCTCGGCGCCCGGACCGCGAGCCTTCAGGCTCGCGTCTCGCGCATAGTAGAGAGGCGCGGCGCTCGACGGGAAACTATTAATCCATATCGAATTTCGGCGGGGCGCGATGCGTCGCGCGGATGCGGCGGACCGTCCCGGTCGAGGAGCGATAGACCAGCGTCTCCGTCTCCGCCACGCCCTTGTCGAAGCGCACGCCCGCGAGCAGCGGGCCGCCGGTCACGCCGGTCGCGCACACGACGACGTCGCCGCGGGCGAGCTCCTCCAGCGCATATTTCTTCTTCGGATCCTCGATGCCCATGGCGGCCGCGCGCGACACTTTGGCGGCGCTGTCGAGCACGAGGCGCCCCTGCATCTGGCCGCCGACGCAGCGAAGCACGCCCGCCGCCAGCACGCCCTCCGGCCCGCCGCCGGAGCCGAGATACATGTCGACGCCGGTCTCCGCCGGCTGCGCGGTGAAGATGATCCCCGCGACGTCGCCGTCGCCGATGAGGCGCACGCGCGCGCCCGCCTCGCGGCATTTGGCGATGAGCTGCGCATGGCGCGGCCGGTCGAGAATGCAGATGGTGATCTCGCGCGGCGACAAGCCCTTGGCCTCGGCCAGCGCCGCTATATTGGCGGCGGGGGCGTTGTCGAGATCGACGACGCCCTTGGGATAGCCGGGGCCGACGGCGATCTTGTCCATATAGACGTCGGGCGCATAGAGCAGCGAGCCCGTCGCCGCCATGGCGACGATGGAGATCGCGCCCGGCATGTCCTTGGCGCAGAGGGTCGAGCCCTCGAGCGGCGCGACGGCGAGATCGACCGCCGGCCCCGTTCCGGCGCCGACCTCCTCGCCGATGTAGAGCATGGGCGCGGCGTCGCGCTCGCCCTCGCCGATCACCACGCGGCCGCGGATGGCGAGACGATCGAGCTCGCTGCGCATGGCGTCGACGGCGGACTGGTCGGCCGCCATCTCGTCGCCGCGACCGCGCCATTGCGCCGCCGCCACCGCCGCGCGCTCGGTGACGCGGGCGAGCTCCAGTGTGAGATTGCGGTCGAGGCCCTTTCCATCCGCCGACGGAATCCAGTTCATGTCGAACGCCCCCTCTTCGGCTGTCGAAGGGCGAGCCTTAAAGGCTCGCTCGCTCACTCGCGCTCGATGCGGATCACCTGCGCCGGCTCGGCGATGGTTCCGTCCGCGAGAATCGCGTCGAGCGCCTCGCGCACGAGCAGCTCCGTCGTCGCATGAGTGATGAGGATCACGCCGACCGGCGCGTCGGCGCCGCGACGGGCCGCGCGGGCGCCATGCTGCATGATGCTCTCGAGCGAGATTTTTCGCTCGGCCATGCGCGTCGCGATGGCGGCGAAGGCGCCCGGCACGTCCGGCACCGAGAGGCGGATGTAATATCCGCCCTCGTGGCGCTGGACGGGCGTGCGCTCGCAGGCGCGCAGAGCGGAGCTCGGCAGGCCGAAGGGCGCCGAGCGCACGCCGCGGGCGATGTCGGCGATATCGGCGACGACGGCGGAGGCCGTGGCGTCGCCGCCGGCGCCCGGGCCGACCAGCGTCAGCTCATGCACGGCGTCGGCGTCGATGGTGACGGCGTTGGTGACGCCCATCACCTGGGCGATGGACGTCGTCTTGCGCACCATGGTCGGATGCACGCGCTGCTCTATGCCCTGCGCCGTGCGCTGAGCGACGCCGAGCAGCTTGATGCGGAAGCCGAGCTCGGCGGCGGCGTCGATATCGGCGAGGGTGACGCGCTCTATGCCCTCGATATCGACGGCCTCGGGCGCGATGCGCGTGCCGAAGGCGAGCGAGGCGAGAATGGCGAGCTTATGCGCCGTGTCGAAGCCGCCGATGTCGAAGGTCGGATCGGCCTCGGCATAGCCGAGACGCTGCGCCTCTGTCAGGCAGTCGGCGAAGGAGAGGCGCTCCAGCTCCATGCGCGAGAGGATATAGTTGCAGGTGCCGTTGAGCACGCCATAGACGCGCTCGATCGAGTTTCCCGCGAGGCCCTCGCGAAGCGTCTTGACGATCGGAATGCCGCCGGCGACCGACGCCTCGAAAGCGAGCGCCGCATGCTTCGCCTCGGCGAGCTCGGCGAGCGCGAGGCCATGGGCGGCGAGCAGCGCCTTATTGGCGGTGACGACGGATTTGCCGCTCGCGAGCGCCGTCTCGACGCTGGCGCGCGCGGCGCCCTCGGCCCCGCCGATCAGCTCGACGAACAGATCGATGCTGCTCGAGGCGGCGAGCGCGGTCGGATCGTCGAAGAAGGTCGCGCCGGAAAGATCGAGGCCGCGATCCTTGGCCTTGTCGCGCGTCGACACGCCGACGAGCCGGATCTCGCGGCCGGTGCGCGCCGCGAGCGCCTCCCGCTGCCGCTGCAGGAGCCGAACGACCGAAGCGCCGACCGTGCCGAGGCCGGCGACGCCGACACGCAGAATTTCCGCCATGAGAATTACGTCCGCTGAGTTACGTCCGCGACGAGTGGCTCGAGGCTGCGCCCGAACGGCGCAGGGCCCTGTGACTTAGTCCAATGGGCGGTTCAAAGATAGTCCCGCTGACGAGGCATCAGGCGAACGCCTGGAAGCGCGAAGCTCCCGCCGGCCCGAGGGGTGGATTTTTGCGCCCGCATTCGCCACCATGGTGCGAGCCCCAGTCATCTAAAGTTTCCGGAGAGGACATGAACAAGCCCGTCAGCCAACGAGAACTCGGCGCGAGCCAGGGCGCCGCGGCCATTCGCGCGCGCTATCGCCGCGAGGATTCGCCGACGCCGCCCGCTTGGAACGAGACGCTCGACCTGCTGCTGGCCCATCGCTCCGTGCGCGCGTTTCTGCCGGAGCCCGTTCCGCCGGGCGTTCTGGAGACGATCGTCGCCGCGGCGCAATCGGCCTCCACCTCCTCCAATCTGCAGGTGTGGAGCCTCGTCGCCGTGGAGGACGCCGAGCGCAAGAGCCGGCTCGCCGATCTCGCCGGCAATCAGCAACATATCCGCGACGCGCCGCTGTTCCTGCTGTGGCTCGCCGATCTCGCGCGGCTCGACAATATGGGAAAGGATCAGGGCCGCGACGCCGCCGCCCTGCCCTTCCTCGAAATGTTCCTGACCGCCGCCGTCGACGCGGCCCTCGCCGCCCAGAACGGTCTGGTGGCGCTCGAATCGCTCGGCTATGGCGGCGTCTATATCGGCGGCATCCGCAACAAGCCCGAGGAGGTGGCGCAGGAGCTGGAGCTGCCGCCCGGGACCTTTGCCGTGTTCGGCATGGCGGTCGGCCGCCCCGATCCCGCCAAGGCCGGCGGCGTGCGCCCGCGCCTCGGCCAGGGCGCCGTGCTGCATCGCGAGCGCTATGCGTGGAACGACGCGCAGCGCGAGGCGATCGCGACCTATGACGAGAAGTTCCGTGATTTCCAGAAAGAGGCCGGCCTTCCCGAGCAGGGCTGGATCCGCCAGGCGCTCTCGCGCGTGCGTGGCCCCGAAAGCCTCGGCGGCCGCGACCGGCTGACCGAAATGCTGCGCGCGCTGGGCTTCGGACTGAAATAGCCGGAGCCCGAGCCCGAGGCCGGGCAGGGGAATCGGGCGAAGGACTATATACCTAGACCCTCGTCCTGAGGAGCCCGCGAAGCGGGCGTCTCGAAGGACGGCAATGGGGAGAAACCTTTGATTTCGCCCTGCGGCCGTCCTTCGAGACGCCGCCTGCGGCGGCTCAGGACGAGGGTCAGGGATATGGTCCTTCACCCGATTGCCCTGTCGGGGCGCGCCTTCGGGCTCGCAGCGAAAGCGGCGACTATCGTAATATGCGCGCGCTCGATCGATTCGTTGGTCTTTTCACCGCGCTTTCCCCGGCGGCGCGCCCCGCGTCGGCCACAGCTTTGCGCTCACGCATCGTATTCCCGCCGAGATCGCGCCCGCGACCTTCGGCCCTTGAACACAGGAAGCGGATCGAGGCCGGGCCCCGCGACGAGGCGGGACATCGACCGAGGGAGAGATGATGGCGGCGGTGGATGGATCGGCGCGGCGGCCGATGCAGGAAGCGGCGGACTCGCGTCCCTGGAGCGAGGTCGAAGCGCAATATCGGGAGGAATGCGCCGCTCTGCTGCGCGACGCGCGCCGCCATCTCGAGCAGCGCGTCGCGAGCGAGCAGGTCAAGATCGACAATGCGCTCGCCGCTTTCGCCCGCGATTTCGACGCCTGGCTCGAGCGCGAACGGCGCGGCGAAGCGTCGCCCAAGCCGAGCCTGTCCACCTTGTTCGAGATTTGGCTCGAGCGCGGCGCGGCGGGGCAAGGCTCCTCCGTCGAGCGGACGAAACGCCGCGCCGCCGAGGCCGAGGCGGCCGCGCTGCGCGAGCGGCTCGACGCCGAGACCGCGCGCGCCGACGCGCTGGAGCGGCGCCTCCGCGAGGCCGCGCCGACGCAAGCCGCCGCCTCGGCCCCGACCCGGGAGCGACGATCCCCGCGCGCAGCCCTCGTCGTCGCCATCGTGCTGGCGGGGCTCGGCGCGATCGTCGCGGCGACGGCCGTCGCGCCGTCGCGCGACCTCGCCGGCATTCGCGACGCGCTCGAGGCCGAGGCGCGCCATACGCTCGCCGAGCTCGCGGCGCGCCGGGCGGGGACGGAGGCGCTCGCCGCTCTGCTCGCGGCCGACAAGGACGGGACCATCGCCCGCGTGATCGCCGCCGATCCGCCGGCGGCGCGCGCCCGGCTGAACGAGATCGCGCCCGCGCCGCAGCTCGCGGCGGATGCGCCGGCCGAGCGCGCCCCCGCCGCCGCCGAATCCGCCCTCCCCGGCGAGCCCGCCGCTCCCGCCGCGCCGCCGCCGGCGGCCGCGCCCGAGGCGCCGGCTCCCAAGCCCGCGGCCTTTCGGCCGAGCGTCGACAATCGCGATGTCGCCGGGGCGCAGATCGCGGCTCTGCGCAATCTGGACGCGCTGTCCTGCCTCGCCGCCTGCCGGCGCCGGCCGGACTGCCTCGCCTCTGTGTTCGACAAATGGAACCGGATGTGCCGGCTGAAATCGAGCGTCACGGCGTTTCGGCTGAACCCGCGCGCGACGAGCGCGCTGCGCGAGGACGTCCATGTTCCGCGCCCTCCCGCGGGCCCGATCGCGATGGAGCGCTATCCGTCCAAGGCCTTCCCGGGCGAGGGCTATCGCTCGCAGCCGAGCGAGGGGGCAGACGCCTGCAAGAGCCTGTGCCGCGACGACGCCGCCTGCGTCGCCTTCACCTTCCGCCTCGACGACGGCCTGTGCCATTTGTTTTCGACGACAGGAGAGTATTTTCCCAACGCGCTCGCCGACAGCGGCGGCAAGCGGCAGGACTAGCGGTCTGCGTCATCGATTTTGACGGGCTTCGAGAGCGAGCCGAAGAGACCGAAGGCCCTCTCCCTCACCCTCCCCCCGCTTCGCGGGAGAACGAGGCGGCCGGCGTTTCGCGAACTCTCTATGAAGCGCCGAATCTGCTCCCTCTCCCGCGAAGCCGGGGAGGGGGCGTCGAGCTCTCTTCACTTTCGTCGACGCGCGTCAAAATTCCCGGTTCGCCTCGGCGAGCAGCACGACGCCGACGGCCTTGTCGACATTCATGTCGCTCGCGTCCTTGTGCGGGCCGAGAGCGGCCGTGTCGTCGGGATAGCGGTTGAGCATGACGAGCGTCATCATCGGCGCGCCGCAATCATGCAGGCTGTCCTGCGCCCCGGGCACCATCACCCGCGCCGAGGCCGGAAACTTCTGCAGCGCCTCGATGAGCTCGCCCACCGTCTTCGGCCGCTCGCGCGTAAATGACCGTTCCTCCGCCACAACCGATCTCCTCTCGCCGACCCGCGGCCGTTCTACCATTGCGGCATGCAAGAATCGTAGCTGCGCGCGCCTTGCTCAACCGCAAAGGCGGTGAAGCGAACGACCTCATGCGCCTCGGGACTCGGCCTCGAAGCGGCTGACCGGACGCGCGGCCGGTTCGGGGCGGATCAGCCATCGAAGGGACCGGGTGACGGGAATTTCGAACCAGCGATAGACGAGCGCCGAGGCGACCGCCGACGCCGCGACGGAGATGGCCACGGCCACATAGGCCGGCAGCATCTTGTCCAGCCCCGCCGCGAACCATGCCGCGGCGAAGGGGCTCATCACCATGGGATGGCAGAGATAGAGCGAATAGGAGGCTTCCCCCATCGACACGCCGACGCGCGTGAGACGTCCGTCAGCGCCTCCCTTGCTCTTGTCGAGCACGCAGGCAGCGAAGATCAACGCGGCCGGGACGCCCCAGGCCACGACGCGCATCCAGTCGTTGGGCGTGAGCCAGACCCGCGGCTGCGCGGCGGAGTCGAGAAAGTCGCGCAGGAACATCGCGACGCCGATCGCGACCAGCGCGTAGCGCGCGCCGGCCGGCAGAGAAACGCCGCGCAGCGCCAGCGCCGCCAGCCCCATGCCGAGAACGAACTCCACGACGATCGGCCGCGTCCACACCAGGAGCTGAGCATTGTCGATCGGAAAGATCATGCCGATCGCGACCAGAACGCCGAGCGACGCGGCGATCGAGAGCACGGCCCGCTCGCGGCGAAGGCCGAGGAAGAGCGCGAAAACGGCGTAGAAGAACAGCTCATAATTGAGCGTCCAGCCGAGCTCGTAGACGGGCCGCGGAACGCCCGTCTCATGACTGTCCCACGGAATGAACAGGAAGGAGGCCGCAATGGTCGCGGCGTCGGGAAGCGGCTTGTGAACGATCGCCATCCGGGCCAGCAGAAGGGCCGTCGCGACCCAATACAAGGGCGCGACGCGCGTGAGGCGCCGCAGGACGAACGTCCTTGCGCCATCCGGCGCGGCGAACAGCGATTGCGACGAATAGACGATGATGAAGCCGGAGATGACGAAGAACAGATCGACGCCCGCTCCCCAGGGGATGAGGAAGCTCCAACCGAAGGTCTGGCCCTGCCGTTCCATCGGCAGGCCGATGAAGCTCTGCGCATGGCCGATCGCGACGGACAGCGCGGCGACGGCGCGCAAGATTTGAACCGACGCTATCTTCACGGCCTGCACTCCGGGACACAGTCGTCCGAGGGGTGTATGACCTTTCCCTTAAGCTCGGGTTATCTGATCACTGTGATCGCGGGACGCTTTCGGCAAATCGCCTCAGCGTCATTGGCAGCCGGCGTGCGCTGAAGAGCCGAAAAGAGCGCCTCCGGACCGCGAGCCGCTAGAGCCCGCGCGCCCAGGCGGGCCGCAGCGGCGCGGCGTCGGGCGCGGCGATGGCGGCGCGCAGCTCGGCGAGCAGACGCGGCTTGTCCGCGCCGAGCGTCCCCTTCAGGATCAGCCAATTGGAGGCGTGATCGCTGCGGAACACCGTGCGCTTCAGCTCGAGCGCGGAGAGGAACAGCTCCATCTCCTGCAAAAGTCCGAGCACGTCCAGCGGCTCGAACGCGCCGAATGTGTCGCGAAAGCGCGTGTCGCCCTCGGGAAAGCTCACCACGAGCGTGGCGAGAAATTCGGGCTGCGCGGCGTTCATCAGTGCGGCGGAATTCAGCGCATGCTGTCGCGACAGCGCGCGGCCGCCGAGCCCGTCGAGGATCATCACCGAGCGCTTGATCCCCGCGCGCCCGAGCTTCTCCAAGGCGTCGCGCGTCGTCTCGAAGGTCTCGCCCTTGTCGACGCGCGCCAGCGTTTCATCATCGCCGGATTCGGCGCCGACATAGACGAGCGAGAGGCCGAGCTCGGCGAGCTCGCGCAGCTCCTCGACCGATTTCTTGCGCAGATTGCGCGGCAGGCAATAGCTCGAGACGCGCCTGACGCCCGGCAGATCGCGGCGGATCGCAGCGAGGATATTTTTCAGGCGGCGGGTCGAGAGCGTCATCGCGTCGCCATCGGCGAGGAAGACGCGCTTGACGCTCTGGCCGAGCTGCGCGCCGCAGCGCGCGATCGTCTCCAGCGCTTCCGCTTCGTCGCGCGGCCGAAAGCGCTTCTGCGGCGCCGTATACATCTCGCAGAAGGCGCAGCGGTTCCAGGAGCAGCCGTCGGTGACGGGAAGAATGAGCGAATCCGCCTCGCTCGGCGGACGGAAGACGGGCTCGACATAGCGGATCGGAAGCAGGCTCATGCGGCGCCTCTCGGCTCGGGACGAGTCCACTTAGCGCCCTTTCCGTCCGAACGGAATCGTTCGCGCGAATTCGCCCTCTCCCGAGCGCCTTCGGCGCTCGACATCCCCCGCATGGGGGACGCGGAAGCGCCTCGCCCGGGCATAGCTTGCTCCTTCGCCGCGAACGCCCCGGTCTCGCCGGACGGCGACGGCCGATCCGAACGTCTCAGGGGGAACAATCATGCGCCAGCTTTTCGGCAAGCTATCGGGAACGCAGATCACGATCGTTCTGCTGGCGCTGGCCTTGTCCGGGCCGGGAACGCTCGGCGCCGCCGTGGTCTATCAGGCGGTCGGCCTCGTCGATCCCGGCACGGGCGCGAAAGCCCAGGTCGACAGCGCCAGAAATCTCCATGTCGCCGATACTTTCGTGGATTACGCGCATAATCCGGCGAATGTGGTCAATATATCGGCCGCGCTGGTCTTCCAGCCCGGCGTCGCGCTGCAGCCGACGCTCATATATCAGCCGCCGGCCGGCAAGACGCTGCTCATAAAGTCGGCGCAGTTCAACTACGGCGACAACACCAGCGGAAATACCATTGTATTTGAAGCCTTGACGACCAATGCGAGCAATGGCAATCAGTATAAATTCGAATTTATCGCCAATAATGCGGCCGGATCCCTTTCGACTGTTTTTGAATCTCCCCTCGTCGTGAAAGCGGGCGCTGCTCTGACCGGCGTCTTCGTCTCGGGCCCTACAAAACGAAGGACCGCTTCTCTCCACATCCAAGGCTATCTCGTTCCGGCCGCGAGCGTTCCGGCGACCGCCTCGGTGGCGGAAGCCGAGCAGTTCGTGCAGGTGGGCAAGCCAGAGTTCGGGACCGCGAAGTGAACGCGGCGTCGGCTGCGTCGGGCGCCTGCTCCTGTGATCGCACGACGATCCGGGAAGCAAATCACATCGTTTCCAGCGGATCGGCCTACGTTGTGGCAGTCTCGAGGCGCAGCGATCGAAACCACATCAGACGATGAAGAATGACATTCGATCATTGCTTCGCGCGTCCAACACGCGGCGTTCGGCGTATATTGCGCCGGATCTCGCCGTGGCGCGCCACGGACGCGCCTTGTTGATCGCAATGTCGAACCGCGGAGCGTCCTTCTCGATCTCGCCGCAAACCAGGAGTTCCGCGCCATTCGCTTCGGCTTGTGCGAGCCAATAGCCGTCAGGTCCGATCAAGCCGGCAGACAGACGATTGTCCGGCAAGGCGGGAATTGAAAGGCTCAGCCAAAAATTATTGGTCGCGGCGTGGGCCTGCGCCAAGAGCCCGTAGATCGGATCATCGGCATAGGCGGAGAGCAGCGCGCACTCGACGCCGCGCCTGCCATAGTCGATGAACAATTCCGGAAATTGCACTTCGATGCAAAGCGCGGCGCCGAAGCATATTCCGTCGACCTCGAACACAAAGGCTACGGCGCCCGGCGTATACCAATCGCTCAGCTCGGCGTTGGAGCAAAGACGCTTGTCATAGCGTCCGATCAACGCCCCAGCGTCGGAAATGACGTAGAGGCTGTTGTGCGGACGATTGGGCGGCGTCAAGCGGTGATTGCAGCCCAGAACCGTCCACAGGCCAAGGCGCGCCGCATGATCCGAGATGCGGTCCAGTTCGTCGCGAAGCGCTCGCCAATCCACCTCGTCCCAATCACGGATTTGTGATTTGACATACCCTGATAGAGCGCCTTCGGGAAAATGGACGAGTCGACAGCCCGCCGATCGGGCCATCGACATCAGATCGCGGAGTCGTCGCCCGTTCTCACGAACATCGGGGGTGATGCGGCTCTGCGCCGTCGCAATACGGAACGGAGCTTTCATCGGCGCTGGCGGCGCGCGCCCTCACACATCCAGATTCGCCACATTGAGCGCGTTCTCCTGGATGAACTCGCGGCGCGGCTCCACCACATCGCCCATCAGCTTCACGAAAATATCCTCGGCCTCCACGGCCTCCTTCACCTTCACCTGCAGGAGCGAGCGCACGTCGCGGTCGAGCGTCGTCTCCCAGAGCTGTTCGGCGTTCATCTCGCCGAGGCCTTTGTAGCGCTGGATGGCGAGGCCCTTGCGGCCGAGCGCGGCGGTCGCGTCATAGAGCGCGAGCGGGCCGGACAGCGGCGTCTCGTCGCCGCGGCGCGCCAGCGAGGCGGCGCCGGCGAAAATGTCGCGCAGGCTCTCGGCGCGCTCCTGCAGCTTGCGCGCCTCGCTGGAGGCGAGCAGCGCCGCGTCCAAAGTCACCGCCTGCGCGACGCCGCGCAAGGTGCGGCGGAAGACGTAGCCGCCCTCGCGCAATTCGCCGGTCCAGCCGCGCTCGGTCTCTTCCGCGATCGCGTCGAGACGCCGCGCCACATCCTGCGCCAGCGCCTCGGCCTGCGCCTCCTCGCCAACGGGCGCCAGCGCGCCGGCCAGCGCCGTCTGCTCCACCACGCTGCGGTCGTAGCGCGAATGCAGCCCGTTCATGATGGTGCGGAAGGAGCGCGCATCCTCGAGCGCCTGGCGCAAGTCCTTGCCGGCGCGCTCCTCGCCATTGCCGCAGCGAAGCACGGCGCCGTCGAGCACCGAGTCGATGAGATAATCCTCGAGCGCGCGCTCGTCCTTCAGATATTGCGTCGATTTGCTCTTGGTCACCTTGTAGAGCGGCGCCTGGGCGATGAACACATGGCCGCGCTCGATCAGCTCCGGCATCTGCCGATAGAAGAAGGTCAGGATCAGCGTGCGGATATGCGCGCCGTCGACGTCGGCGTCGGTCATGATGATGATCTTGTGATAGCGCAGCTTGTCGGCGTTGAACTCGTCGCGGCCGATGCCGGTGCCGAGCGCGGTGATAAGCGTGCCGATCTGCTCCGACGACAGCATTTTGTCGAAGCGCGCGCGCTCGACATTGAGGATCTTGCCGCGCAGCGGCAGGACCGCCTGGAACTCGCGATTGCGGCCCTGCTTGGCGGTGCCGCCGGCCGAGTCGCCCTCGACGATGAACAGCTCCGATTTGGCGGGATCGCGCTCCTGGCAATCGGCGAGCTTGCCGGGCAGGTTCGCGACATCGAGCGCGCCCTTGCGCCGCGTCAGCTCGCGCGCCTTGCGCGCCGCCTCGCGCGCCACCGCCGCCTCGCACACTTTGGAGACGACGGCTTTCGCCTCCTGCGGATGCTCCTCCAGCCATTGGTCGAGCAATTCATTGACGATATTCTCGACCGCCGGGCGCACCTCGGAGGAGACCAGCTTGTCCTTCGTCTGCGAGGAGAATTTCGGGTCGGGCACTTTCACCGACACGACGCAGGTCAGGCCCTCGCGGCAGTCGTCGCCGGTCAGATCGACCTTCTCGCGCTTGGCGAGGCCGGAGCGCTCGGCATAGCCGGTGATCTGCCGCGTCAGCCCGGCGCGAAAGCCGGCGAGATGGGTGCCGCCGTCGCGCTGCGGAATGTTGTTGGTGAAGACCAGCACGTTTTCATGGTACGAGTCGTTCCACCACAGAGCGACTTCGACATTGATGTGCTCGCGCTGGCCGTGAATCATGATCGGCTGCGCGATCAACGGCGTCTTGGCGCGATCGAGATAGCGCACGAAGGCCTCGAGCCCGCCTTCATAATACAGCTCCTCGCGCTTTTGCTCCGCATGGCGCGCGTCGGTGAGCACGATGCGCACGCCGGAATTCAAAAAGGCCAGCTCGCGCAGGCGATGCTCGATCGTCGCATAATCGAACTCGACCATGGTGAAGGTCGCGGGCGAGGGCAGGAAGGTGACCTGCGTGCCGCGCTTCGGCTTGCCGTCCTCGAGCGGCGCGTCGCCGACCATGGCGAGCGGCGCGACGGCGTCGCCATTGTGGAACTCCATGAAATGCTCGCGCCCGTCCTGCCAGACGCGCAGCTTCAGCCACACGGACAGCGCATTGACCACGGACACGCCGACGCCGTGCAGGCCGCCCGAGACCTTGTAGGAGTTCTGGTCGAACTTTCCGCCGGCGTGCAGCTGGGTCATGATGACCTCGGCCGCCGAGACCCCCTCCTCCTTGTGGATGCCGGTCGGAATGCCGCGGCCATTGTCGGTCACGGTGCAGGAGCCGTCGGCGTCCAGCGTCACCGTGACGAGGGTGGCGTGGCCCGCCAGCGCCTCGTCGATGGCGTTGTCGACCACCTCATAGACCATGTGATGGAGGCCGGTGCCGTCATCGGTGTCGCCGATATACATGCCGGGACGCTTGCGCACGGCGTCGAGCCCACGCAGCACCTTGATCGAATCCGCGCCATATTCGGGCGTCGGGACGGCGTCGTCGGCGTCATTGCTCATATTGTCGGGGGCTCCTGCGGGCGGGACGATTCTGAAGCGCTGATTTTACCGTGGAATGGGGGTCGGATGCACGAAAAACCGGCGCGGGGGGCGGCGGCGTCCGCGTGACCGCCGGAAAGGGCGTTTCTTCCTCCCCTTCAGGGGTCCCTCGAGGGGAGGCGCGGCGCGAGGCAGAGACGCGCCCAATCTCTCGCCGGCGGCGATCTCGCGGCGGCTCGGACGAATGGTGAGAGCGCTATCCGATCCAAGCGGTCGGATAGCGCTCTAGAATTCACGCATTCAGATCGATCGTAAAATTCCCAATGGAAAGCGCGCTTAGAAAGCTCTTACCGGGATGTAGGTGGCGTTGTTCTGTCGGTAATTATCCGCGGTCGCGTTCAGCGGGTCCGCGATCACGCCGATCCAGTAGTTCTTGCCAGGGGTCAGCCAGTTCGGCAGCGTCACCGTCGTCCGCGCGGTCCAGTGCGCGCCGGGCGTCAGCGTGATGCTTCCCGTGCCGATCGTCGTGTCCGCAGTCGAAATGACGTCGTTGGTCGAGATGACCCAACGCATCGGCGCCGTGTGGGTCACGCTGCCCTGGTTCTCATAGGTGAACTCGACCTGCACCCTCTGTCCGGGGCGGACGAAGTGGCCGCGCTCATTGGCGACATTGGCGACCGGGAGCTCGGCGCCCGCGGTGCTGTAGACTCGGGTGCGCCGATGCGTCGAATATTCGCCGCTCACGCCGGAATAGGCCCAATGCGCCACACTGAAGTCGCGCGCGCTCGACCACCAGCCGTAGAGGAAGGCCGTGCCCTGGCCGGCGTCGGCGCCGAGATAGCCATAGGCGGTCGAGCCATTGGCCCAGAGATGCTGGAAATCCGTGCCCATCATGTTGTACCAGCGGCTCTCATGGAGGAGGCCCGAGGAATGGCCGAGCTCGTGGATGGCGGTCGCCTGCAGCTGGCGCAAGCCGGCTCCGTTCATGTTATAGGTCCACAGGCTGGTCTTCAGCTCGTCGCCCGTCCACCGCCAGGGCGAGCTGTAGTTGAAGTAAATGTCCGATTCGTTGATCCCATAATGCCAGCCGAACAGCCAGTAGCAGGTGCGGCGGGTCAGAGCGGCGGCGGGCGCCCCGCCATGGACAGAGGCGTCGGTCGTGCCGAAGATCTCGTTCACGCCATTGCCGGACGACCAAGTGGTGTCGTCGGTTCCCAGCGTGAAGAAGAACTTGCTGGGGTTGCGGTAGTGAATGTCGACCGCGCGCTGCAGGGCGTTCCGCCAGTAGCCGGTCGGAAAGCTGTTCGGGCTCGCCCGCATGGTGACGTTGTTGCCGCTCCATTTGATGGGGTTGCCGCCGCATGTCGAGTAGCTGTAGGCGAAGGCGTCCGCGCTGGAGAAGAGCGCCACGGAGGCGGCGAGAATTGCAAGCTGTCCACGCATTGTCTTAGGTCCTTGTTTTTGAAGTCGAGATTGCAAAGGCAGTCGAGATTGCAAAGGCGGAAGAGTTACTGGCCCTTCTTCGGAAGCTTCGAGGCGTCGTCCTTCGGCAGGCTCTTTTCTTCCGCGGCGTCTTCCGCCGAACGCGGCGCCGACGCGCGCTGAGCGGCGGCGGGCGGCGGAGCGGCCGTCGGGAGAACGGCGGGGCCAGCGGAGCCGACGGCCTGCGCGTTGAAGGAGGCGAAGCTGGCGACCGGCGCGCGGGCGGAACCGAGCTTCGAGCCGACGGCGGCCATGAAGGCGTCGACGGACACCGTCGGACCGCCCGATGTCGTCGCCATCGCCGCCCCCCCGCTCGGAACCATCGTCATGACGATGTCCTGCTTGCTCGCCTCATATTGCTTGCGCGCCTCGGCCACCGGCGTTCCCCGCCGCGCCAGCATCGCGCGCACGTCCGGGTTCTTGATCAGCTCGTCGAATTTGGGGGCCGGATAGCGGACCGTCTGAAATTCCTTCGGCGGCGCGCCGTTCGACACGATCTTGTCGTTCGCGAGCGAACGCACCGGCGCGCCGTCGCTGTCGTAAACGACGCCTTTCAGGACGCGGAACCGCCCCTCGGCGCAATCGACCAGCGGACATCCATGTTTCTGACCGCTGTTGTCGACGAAGAGAATGTCCTCATCGCCCGTTTGGAAAATGGGCGCGGTGGAGACTTCGGTGACGCTGCCGCGCCCGTCGGGCCCACCCAGGAAGCGCATTTTGATCGATCCTGCGGCCGAGCCGCGCGCGGCGCTCTGCACGTCGAAGCTGACGATCGTGTAGGGCAGGCCGCCCGGTCCGCCAGTCTTGTATTCGACGCTGGCGACGCGCGTGCGAACGATCAGGTTGGACTTCTCGACAAGTTGCTTCATATCGGACGCCGAGGCGACGCCGCCCGCGAGAATGGCGCCGCCGAGGCCGAGCGCCGTAGTCAAATTGATCTTGGACATGTCAAAAGCCTTTTCGATTTTGGCGGACGCCGAAGCGTGTCGTCGCCGCCCTCAGATTTGATCGATTGGTTCAATCGAACGCCCTTTTGATAGCTCGGACGCTCGCGGGCGGACGTGCGACGGCGCACAGAGCGATGTCATGGCGGCTGACGGACCAAATCGCGGTCGGAGCGATCGGATGATCGGCCCAGGCCGGATGGAGACTTTTGAGCGTGACGCCGGCGTCGGCGCTGGTGAAACCGCCAGTCGGCCTTCGCCTGATGCTTGTCGCGATCGATGACCAGGTCTCGCACCCTCGCCATCATCGCTCTGTTCAGGCGAAAGCCCGCCGTATATGAAAGGCCGTCATGAACCCGGCCCGCCGTCGGCCGAAAGAGTTCCCCGAGGAGCCAGACGTTGACCGAACTGAAAGACCTGTACGACATCGGCGAGATCCCGCCGCTCGGGCACGTGCCCGCCAAGATGCACGCCTGGGTCGTCCGCAAGGAGCGGCACGGGCCGCCGGAGGAGTCGATGCAGCTCGAGGTCGTGCCGACCTGGGAGCTCGACAGTCATGACGTGCTGGTGCTGGTGATGGCGGCGGGCGTCAACTACAATGGCGTGTGGGCGGCGCTCGGCCAGCCGATCTCGGTGCTCGACGCCCATAAGCACCCCTATCACATCGCCGGCTCCGACGCCTCCGGCATCGTCTGGGCGGTCGGCTCCAAGGTCAAGCGCTGGAAGGTCGGCGACGAGGTCGTCGTTCACTGCAATCAGGACGACGGAGACGACGAGGAGTGCAATGGCGGCGACCCGATGTTCTCGTCGTCGCAGCGCATCTGGGGCTATGAGACGCCGGACGGCTCCTTCGCCCAATTCGCCCGCGTGCAGGACCGCCAGCTCATGGAGCGGCCGAAGCACCTCACCTGGGAGGAATCGGCCTGCTACACGCTGACCCTCGCCACCGCCTATCGCATGCTGTTCGGCCATGAGCCGCACCGGCTGAAGCCGAGCGACAATGTGCTGATCTGGGGCGCCTCGGGCGGCTTGGGCGTGTTCGGCGTGCAGCTCTGCGCCGCCGCCGGCGCCAACGCCATCGGCGTGATCTCGGACGAGAGCAAGCGCGACTATGTGCTCTCGCTCGGCGCCAAGGGCGTCATCAACCGCAAGGAGTTCAAGGGCTGCTGGGGCCAGCTGCCGACCGTGAACACGCCCGAGTTCAACGACTGGTCCAAGGCCGCCCGCGGCTTCGGCAAGGCGATTTGGGACATCACCGGCAAGAAGGACGTGGACATCGTCTTCGAGCATCCCGGCGAGCAGACCTTTCCGCTCTCCTGCATGGTGGTGAAGCGCGGCGGCATGGTGGTGTTCTGCGCCGGCACCACCGGCTTCAACCTCACCTTCGACGCCCGCTATGTGTGGATGCGCCAGAAGCGCATCCAGGGCTCGCATTTCGCGCATCTGAAGCAGGCGGCCGCGGCCAACCGCTTCGTCATCGACCGCAGAGTCGACCCCTGCATGTCGGAAGTGTTCCCCTGGGCCAAGATTCCGGTCGCGCACACCAAAATGTGGAAGAACGAGCACGCCCCCGGCAATATGGCGGTGCTGATCAACGCCCCGTCGACGGGCCTGCGCAGCCTCGAGGATGTGATCGAGGCCGGGCGGACGTGAGCCTGCCGGGATAACCCGGCCCTCGCCGAGGCGAGGGCCGCTTCTGCGCTCAGGCGCGCGCCTCGTGGATCGACACCCGCTCCACGACCTTCTCCATCATAGAGGGATCGTCCATGGCGCGGGCGAGCAGCACGCCGCCTTCGAAAGCGGCCAGGATGGTCTCGGCGGCGCCGCTGTCTTCGCCCAGCGCGGCGCGCAGCCAGCGCAGCGTTTCGGCGAAGAAGCGGCGCGCCTCGGCGCCCACCTCGGCCGGCAGCGCGCCGATTTCGGCCGCCATCATGCCGAACAGGCACATGCGCTTGCGCTCGGCCACGGTACGGCGGAACATTTCGCCGAGCAGGGCGACCGCCTCGGCCGGGCCGCGCGCCGCCGGATCGCCGAGCTCGGCGAGACAAAGGTCGGCGTAGCGCCGCGCGACGGCGGCGACGAGCGTCGCCTTCGTCGGGAAAAAATAGTGAACGCTGGCGCTCTTGACGCCGACATCGGCGGCGATGTCGCGAAAGCTCACGCCATTATAGCCATAGCGGCACAAACGCTCCTCGGCGCTGTCGAGAATCTTCTCGGCCGTGCCCTCCCTTCGTCGCGCCGTCGCCATCTCGTCTCATCCTTTCCCGCTGTCGCGGATACAGCGCCATTGACAGGCCTCCCGTCAACAACACATGATGAACCTATCAAGTGGTAGATAGATGACGCGACGAAGAGGACAGCCCATGAGCGACCCTAAAATGTACGACATGAAAAATCTGAAAGCGCTCGGCGCGATCGGCGCGGCGGCCCCGGCCGCCATGGAGGCCTATCGCAAATTCGACGAGGCGGCGCTGGCCGACGGCGCCATTCCGAAGAAATACAAGGAGCTGATCGCCCTCGCCGTGGCGATGACGACGCAATGCCCCTATTGCCTCGAAGTGCATCGCAAGCATGCGCTCGCCGCCGGCGCGACCGAGGCGGAGCTGGCCGAGACGATCTTCGTCGCCGCGGCGCTGCGCGCCGGCGCGGCGGTGACCCATGGGACGCATGTCGTGGCGGGGTGACGGGGAACCGCCCGCCCGGCGAACGGCTGCGAGCCTGATGAAGGCTCGCTCGTCGATTCAGCGGGGCGGACGCGCGGCCCCTCTCCTCACGCCCCCGCCGCTCTCAGCGCAGAATCGAGATCGGCGAGAATATCGTCGATATGCTCGATGCCGATGGCGAGGCGCACATAGCCCGGCGTCACGCCGGTCGCGAGCTGCGCCTCCGGCGACAGCTGCGAATGCGTCGTCGTCGCCGGGTGAATGGCGAGGCTGCGCGCGTCGCCGATATTGGCGACGTGATAGAAGAGCTTCAGCGCATCGATGAAGCGGCGGCCCGCGTCGAGCCCGCCGGCCAGCTCGAAGCCGAGCAGCGCCCCATATTTGCCCTTCAGATATTTGTCCGCCCGCTCGCGCTCGGCGCCGGTCTGGCGCGAGGGATGGATCACCTTCGTCACCTCGGGACGCGCCGAGAGGAAGTCGGCGACCGCCTGCGCGTTCGACACATGCCGCTCGATGCGCAGCGGCAATGTCTCGATCCCCTGCAGCGTCAGAAAGGAGTTGAAGGGCGAGGGCGCCGAGCCGAGATCGCGCAGCAGCGTCGTGCGCGCCTTGATGATATAGGCGACGGGCCCGAGCGGCTTCACCGCCTCCACCCAGACCGCGCCGTGATAGCTCGGATCGGGCGTGTTGAGCGCCGGCTGGCGGTCGGGAAATTTCTCCCAATCGAAATTGCCGCCGTCGATGATGGCGCCGCCGATCGACGTGCCGTGGCCGCCGATATATTTGGTCGTCGAATAGACGACGATCGCCGCCCCATGCTCGAAGGGTTTGACGAGCAGCGGCGCGGCGGTGTTGTCGGCGATCAGCGGAATGCCATAGTCGCGGCCGATGGCGGCGACTTCCGCGATCGGGAACACGATGAGCTTGGGATTGGGCAGCGTCTCGGCGTAATAGGCGCGGGTGCGCGCGTCGGTGGCGCGGCGAAAATTCTCTGGATCGCTCGGATCGACGAAGCGGACGTCGAGGCCCTGCTCCTTCAGCGTGTTGGCGAAGAGATTCCAGGTGCCGCCGTAAAGATCGGTGGAGGCGACGACATTGTCGCCGGCGCGGGCGAGGTTCTGCAGCGCGAAGGCCGAGGCCGCCTGGCCGGAAGAGAGGGCGAGCGCCGCGACGCCGCCCTCGAGCGCGGCGAGGCGCTCCTCGAGGATCGCGGTCGTCGGATTGCCGATGCGCGTGTAGATATTGCCGAGCTCCTCGAGCGCGAACAGCTTAGCGGCATGCTCCGTGTCGCGGAACTGGTAGGAGGTCGTCTGATAGATGGGGGGCGCGACGGCGCCCGTCGCCGGATCCGCACGCCAGCCGGCGTGGAGGGCCAGAGTCTCGGGATGCTTGCTGTCTAGGGGCATTTTGGTCTCCCAGTTCTTTCGCCGCGTCGCGCCGGCGCCGGATTAAACCGGATTGTTATTCTACTGGCAATGTAGGCTTTTGGGCGCCGCCGCCTGCCGCGCGCCCGGGCGCGACCGCCTGTCGCGCCCCCCGCCCGCCGCCGCCGGTTGGAATTGAAACGATTCTTGCTTGTCCGCGCATGTCGCAATGAAGAAGGCGGCGCCGCTCCGCCGGCGCCGCGAAAGATGCGCATTCGGGGAGACTTTCATGGCCTACAAGATCATCGCGTCGCAATGCACCGTCTGCGGCGCCTGCGAGTTCGACTGCCCCACGGCCGCCATTCGCATGAAGGGCGACACCTATATCATCGACCCGAAGAAGTGCACGGAATGCGACGGCGGCACGCCGCATTGCGACGAAGTGTGTCCGGTTCCGAACACTTGCGTCCCGGCGTAAGCGACCGATCGCAGAAAAGGGCGCGCCCCTTCTCCCACTCGTGGGAGAAGGTGGCCCCGCGAAGCGGGGTCGGATGAGGGTCCTTTGGGCAGAGCGGCGACTGCAGGCGGCCTCATCCGACCCTCGCTGACGCGAGGCCCACCTTCTCCCGCCCTGCGGGAGAAGGTGGGCGCGTCGAGATTCGCGGCTTACGGCAGCACATAGGTGCCGCGGCCCCTGCCCTCCAGAATGGCGCGGATCGCCCCGCCGGCCGCGATCGAGAACACCACGATCGGGATCCTGTTCTCGCGCGCGAGCGCGAAGGCGGCCGTGTCCATCACCGCGAGATTTTTGGCGATCGCCTCGTCGTGGGTGAGCGTCTCATAGCGGCGGGCGTCGGGATCGCGCTTGGGATCGGCGGTGTAGACGCCGTCGACCTGCGTGGCTTTGAGCACGGCGTCGGCCGAAAGCTCCGCCGCGCGCACCACGGCCGGGGTGTCGGTGGTGAAGAAGGGCAGTCCCGTGCCGCCGGCGGCGATCACCACCCGCCCCTTGGCGAGATGATGCAGCGCCGCCCGCCGCGAGAAGGATTCGCACAGCGACGGCATGGGCACGGCGGAGAGGCAGCGCGCCTGCCGGCCCTTGGCCTCGATCGCCTGCTCGAGCGCCAGGCCGTTCATCACCGTCGCCAGCATGCCGATCGAATCGGCCCGCGCCCGCTCTATCCCCTTATCGGCCCCCAAAATGCCGCGGAAAAAATTGCCGCCGCCGACGACGACGGCGATCTGCGTCCCGAGCTCCGCCGCGGCGGCGAGATCGGCGGCGATGCGCTCCAGCGTCGGCGCATGCAGGCCGTGCGGCGCATCGCCCATCAGCGCCTCGCCCGAGAGCTTGACGACGACCCGTCTCCATTTCGGCAAATTCGATGGATTGGACATCCGCGCCTCTTCGTTTCGCCGATCGGATCGATCGCCGCCTTGATAGGCGACCGACGCCAGCCGGGCAAGGACGGGCGGTTGCGGGGCGGCGGCGGCCGTCCGCCGAACGCTGCCGACGCCTCTGTAGCTCGCGTCGACGAATTTGGAGCCTCTCGGGCGCGAGCCCTCAGGCTCGCTCTTTCGAAACCTTTCAATTCGACTGACGCACGCCGCAAGCGCGCAGGGGCTCCCGCCGAGCCGTCGACAGGTCAAAGCCCCGCGATGAAATCGTCGACCGTCTGGAAAAAGCCTCCGACCTCTCGCCGCGGAAATCCCGCGAGCCGCCGCAACGCCTCCGCCCTCCGGCGCGACCCCGGCTCGCAATAGGCGAGAACCGCATCCCTCCAGCCGAGCCCGTCCAGCGGATCGACATAGTCCAGCGCGCCGGCGGCGATCTCGCGAAATGTCTCTATATCGGAAGCGATGATCGGCGCGCCGCAGGCCGCCGCCTCCGCCACCGGCAATCCGAAGCCTTCGCCGAAGGACGGGGCGAGCGCCGCTCTCGCGCCGGCGAGCAGGCTGCGCAGGGCGGGGGTCGAGAGGCCAGAAGCCTCGATGACATGGGGGCGCAGCGCCGCGCTGCGCTCCAGGAGATCGAGCACATTCTCATTGTGCCAGCCGCGCTTGCCGACCAGCGCCAGCTTCGGCGTCGCCGGGCCGAGGTGCTCGGCGAGGTCGCGCCAGACCGCGAGCAGCGTCATATGATTCTTGCGCGGCTCGATGGTCCCGCAGCAGACGAAATAATCGCGGCCGGCGAGGCGCGGATCGGCCGGCGGGCCGTTGGCGAACGCCGGCGCGACCGGCAGGCCGGCGCGGCAGAGCGGCAGATCCGCCCTCCCCTCCTCGGCCGCGAAGGCGCGCAAGCGCCGCGCCACCGCCTCCGAGCCGACGATGACGCCCGCCGCGAGGCGCACGATATTGCGCATGGCGCGCAGATGATTGCCCTGCTCCGCCGGCCGGAAAAACTCCGGCGCCTCCAGCGGCAGCAGATCGTGAACGAAGAACACCGGCTTCACATCCGGCCGCCGCTCGAGCCAGCGAAGGTGCCAATCCTTGTGAAGCGGAAACTGGCTGGCGTTGACATAGACGGCGCCTCTCGGCGCCTGCCGCGTCGAGCGGCCGAGCCGGAAGGCCCAGCGGCGCATGGCGCGCCCATTCTCCGCCACCATATCGAGCCCCGAGCGCCTCACTCGCGCGGCGCCGCCCGTCGCCGGCGGCGCGTCGAAGGCGCGGATCAGCGCCTCGAACGCCGGATCGGCGCTCGGGTCCACGAATTCGTTCCAATAGGTCTCGATGTCGACGAGCGTGCGCAGCGCGTCGGAGGCGCGGGCGAGCCGGGGCCCCAGAGCGGCGCAGGCGAGCGCGACGTCGTCAGCGTCGGCGGCCTCCAGAAAATGGCGAGCCAGCGCGAAATCGACCCGGTCGATGCCATTGGGCGTGCGGTTGAGGGCGCGCGTCACGAGGCGCGTCACATCATAGACCACCCTGCGCCGAACGGGCGCCGCGGTCATCTCCGGCACCGCTCGGCGAAGCGCTTGCAGCGCCAATCGTCGATCACATCGTTCGATTGCGCCACCGCGCGCTCGCTCTCCCGCGCGAGGCATTCGCGATAGCGGAACACGCGAGCGACATAGGCCTCCATGTCGGCGTCACAGGAGGCGACCGCCTTGTCGGCCAGGGCGCAGCCCGGAGGCTGCGGCGCGACGCAGAGGGTGAAGCCGGGCGAAGCCTGCGGCAGCGCCGCCATGGGCCATGCCGCGACGACGGCGGCGGCGCAAGCGCGGACCGCCGCCGCGGGCGGAACGCGGCGCGCGCCCCGAACCAGAAACATGATCGCTCTCTCGCCGACAATGAGGTCGCGCGAGAATTGCCCTGTCGCGACGCGCGGCGCAAGGGGCGATAGCCGCGCTCGCGCTCGTCGGAGCCGGTCGAACCGAAGGGTTTCGAAGCGAGCCTGAAGGCTCGCAGTCCAGAGACGCTCCCTTGGACCGCGAGCCTTCAGGCTCGCTCCTCAGAAAGGCAAGTCGGCTGCAGCGGCGCTCTAATCCCGCAGCGCGCCGTCCGGCGCCCGGCGCGCCTCGTCGAGGACTCGCGGCTGCGCCTTGGCCCAGGCGCGGAACCAGTCGACGGCGTCCGCGATCGCCTGGCCATAGGGCCGCGGGCGATAGCCGAGCTCGCGCATCGCCTTGTCGTGATCGAAGAACATGGTCGTCGCCGACAGGCGCAGTCCCTCGACATTGAGGAAGGGCTCGCGGCCGGTGACGCGGGCGATCGCCTCATTGGCGTGGGCGAGCGGCACCAGGGGCCAGCGCGGCAGCCGCAGGCGCGGCGGCCGGCGGCCGGAAAGACGCGCGACTTCGGCCAGCATTGTCGAAAGGGCGAGATTGTCGCCGCCGAGAATATAGCGCTCGCCGATGCGCCCGTGGCGCAGAGCGGCGAGATGTCCGGCGGCGACGTCGGCGACATGGACCACGGCGAGGCCGGTGTCGACATAGGCGGGCATATTGCCGCGCATCGCCTCCAATATGATGCGGCCGGTCGGCGTCGGACGCACGTCGCCGGGACCGAGCGGCGCGGAGGGGTTGACGATGACCGCCGGGAGCTCGTCGCGCGCGATCATCTCCTCGACCAGGCGCTCGGAAAGCAGCTTGCTGCGCTTATAGGGCCCGAGCCGCGCATCGCAGACGAGGCGCCGCGTCTCGTCGCAGAGGCCTTGTGCGTCGGGCGCGAGGGTCGCGACGCTGCTGGTATGCACGACGCGCTCGACGCCGGCGCGCAGCGCCTCTTCCATCACGAGGCGCGTCCCCTCGACATTGGTGCGCAGGATCGTCCGCGGGTCCGGGGCCCACAGCCGATAGTCGGCGGCGACATGGAACACGAAGCGCGCGCCGGCCATCGCCGCCGCCACGCTCTCGCGGTCGGTCACGTCGCCTTCCACGATCTCGAACTGCGGACGCAGATTGGTCTTCGGGCTGCTGCGCCGGACGAGCGCGCGCACGGCGAAGCCCTGCTCGAGAAGCAGAGCGGCGACCGCGCCGCCAATGAACCCGCTGGCGCCCGTCACGAGGGCGATGTCGCGCCTGTCCCTGCTCATGCCGAAATCGCCGTGGGGCTCCTGGGCGACGCCGGCCGCGCCAGCCCTTCCGCCGACGAACTGGCGCGCGGAGGCCAAAAAACAAGGTGGAGGTCCCTGATCGGCGCGCCCGCCGACCCCGCAACCTCTAGGATGCGCCGCGAGGGCGGGCGTCGCCGCAATGCGCCGCCTACCGCAGCGACACGCTCTGGAGCTGGGGAGCGGGGGCGGACTCGGGCGGGGGCGGCGGGACGGGCTCGGCGGCCTCGCGTCGGCGCGGCGGCGACAGGCGGTGGATCGTCGCGCTCGGCGCGTCCTGGTCGTCCGCGTCCATCTGCGCCAGATCGCGCCGGACCATCGTCACGAACAGGCCGAAGGCCAGCGCCGAAAGGCCGCCGACCGCCACGTCGATCCAGGCGGAGCGCAGGATGCGCGCCTCGATCAGGCCAGGGCCCGCCCATTGCGCGATCAGCGCCCAGGCCGCCACCAACAGCCGGAACTCCGTCGCGCCCATCCCGCCATAGGACAGCCGGTGCACCCCTTCCGTCGCCACGCGCAGATAGGTGTAGGAGCTCATCAAAAGATAGAGCGACAGCACGAACAGCGCCGACGGCATGGTGAAATAGGGCGACGCCCCGAGACCCACAACGATCAGGCTCTGCGCGATCAGATCGCTCGAATGATCCAGAAGGAAGCCATAGCGCGGACGCTCGATCGCCCGGTGCCGCGCCAGCGTCCCGTCCAGAGAATCGCCGAACCAGTTCGCCGCCAGGCCCGCCACCACCGCGATCAGGAACCACGCCGACCAATGGCACAGCAGAAACCCCGCCGCCGTCGTCAATGCGCCCAACAGCCCGACCGCCGTCAGGCGGTCCGGCGTCACCGATAGGGGGAGGCGCGAAACGATCGCGCCCAATAGCCGCTGCTCGCAAGCCGCCAGCACGCTCCTGTTCAATCGGTCCGCCAAGAAGCCCCCTCGACCATTCTGAGGCGCCCCGCGCCACTCGGCGCCGGGCGTCCGCCGGCCGTCCGGCGCCGCTCTCGCGCGATCTCCGTCGAATCGCATTTCCGCTTGCGGCGCCGCAACATCCGGCGAGCTTCAGCTTGCCCGCGCCGCCGCGCCCCGTCAACCGATTATCGCCGCCCCGGCGACGGTT
>NZ_JAINDZ010000029.1:0-41325 GCF_019802345.1 Methylosinus sp. Sm6
AGATCGGCAAGCTCTCCACCACCGCCCTCGCCGATCTCTCCACCACCCAGGTCGGCGAGCTGACCGCCACCCAGGTCCACGGATTGACGTCGACGCAGCTGAACGCCTTCGATGCGTCCTATATCGACGCCATCGACGCGGGCTCCTTCTCGACGACGCAGATCGCGGGGCTCGACGCCACCTCGATCGGCAATCTGACGTCGACGCAGATCGGCGCGCTCTCCGCGGCGCAGGTCGGGTCGATCGCCTCGAGCTCGATCAATTCGCTGACCACGACCGAGCTCGCCGCGCTCACCTCGACTCAGGCGTCCGCGCTGACCAGCGCTCAGATCGGCGCGTTGACGACGACCAGCTTCTCGTCGCTGACGACCGACAGCCTCTCCGCGCTCACCACCACGGCGATCGCGGGCCTGACGACGGCCGACATCGCGGCGCTGACGACCACGCAAGGGCTCGCATTCACGACAACCCAGATTCACGCAATGTCCGTCGATCAAGCTGTGGCGCTCGTTACTCTCCTCGGCTGACGACGGAAGGGCGGCGAGCCGCGTGGCGACACGCGTTTCCTTAAAAAGGACCGGCGTGGCGGCCTCTCCCGGCCGCGCGCCGTCAGCCTCGCCGAATGGACGTCGACATGCCCAGCCAGCCGAACGGATCGGAGCCCGCGATCGCTCTGTTCAAAACGTCTATTGCGAAAGCCGCCTCGCAGAACCTGTCGCTCGCGGAGCTGTTCGACGCGGCGGCCCGGCTGAAGGGCTCCGGCCAGGAGCGTTCCGGGGCCGAGCTCTACAAGACATGGATCGCCTACAACTGCGACCATCCGCTGGTCTACGCCGCCTATTTCAACTACGCCTCCGCGCTCGCCGACACGGGCGACCGCCCGGGCGCGATCCTTGCGCTGCGCGAGGCGCTGCGCGTGAAGGCCGACTTCCATCCGGCGCATATCAATCTCGGCCGCCTGCTCGAGGACAGCGGCCAGGCCGGCAAGGGCGTCGCGCAATGGATGACATGCGTCGAGCAGCTCGGCGCGATCACCGGCGATTCGGTCGCCCATAAGCTCAGCGCGCTGCAGCAGATCGGCCGCGTGCTCGAGGGCCATGACAAGGACGATTCGGCCGAGGACGCGCTGCGGCAGAGCCTCGAGATCGATCCGCGCCAGCTGGAGGTGGCGCAGCATTGGATCGCGCTGCGCCAGCGCCAATGCGAATGGCCGACGCTCGCGACATCGGAGCGCGTCTCCCGCGCGCATCTCCTCGAGGGCATTTCCTCGCTGTCGCTCGCCAATCTCTCCGACGATCCGATGTTCCATCTGGCGAAGGCCTATCGCTACAACAAGCGCGCCATCGGCCGCGTCCCGCCCTTGCCGCGGGAGGAGGCGCCGCGCCGCCGTCCGGGCGAGCGGCTCAAAATCGGCTATGTCTCATCCGATCTGCGCGAGCATGCGGTCGGCTTCGCCATGACCGATGTGATGGAGACGCACGACCGCGCCCATTTCGAGATCCACGCCTATTATTGCGGGATCGCCCGCAATGATCCGACGCGCGAGCGCATAACCGCCGCGGTGGACCGCTGGACCGACATCAACGGCATGAGCGACGAGGCGGCGGCGCGACGGATCGCCGAGGACGGCGTTCACATTCTCGTCGACCTCAACGGCTACACCAAGGACGCGCGCACCCGCATGTTCGCGCTGCGGCCGGCGCCGATCATCGCGAACTGGTTCGGCTTTCCCGGCAGCATGGGCACGCCCTACCATCATTATATGATCGCCGATTCCGTCATCGTCCCGAAGGAAGCCGAGATATTCTATTCCGAGAAGGTCCTGCGCCTGCCCTGCTACCAGCCCAACGACCGCAAGCGCGTCGTGGCGGCGGAGCGGCCCTCGCGCGAGGAGGCGGGACTGCCGGAGGACGCCTTCGTCTATTGCTCGCTCAACGGCATGCAGAAGCTCACCGCGCTCACCTTCGAGCGGTGGATGAGGATTCTCGCCGCTGTTCCGAACAGCGCGCTGTGGCTGCTCACCGGGACGGAGGCGACCAATGAGCGCGTGCGCCGCGCGGCGGCCGAGCGCGGGATCGCGCCGGAGCGCATCGTCTTCGCGCCGAAGATGCCCAATCCGCGCCATCTCGCGCGCTATCCGCTGGCCGATCTCTTTCTCGACAATTTCCCCTATGGCGCCCATACGACGGCCGCCGACTCGCTGTGGATGGGCGTGCCGATTCTGACCTATGCGGGCCGCAGCTTCGCCGCGCGCGTCTGCGCCAGCCTCGTGCAGGCGGCCGGCGTCGGCGAGCTGGTGTGCGCGAGCGCCGAGGACTATGTGGCTCGAGCCATCGAGCTCGGGCGGGATCGGCGGCGACTCGCGGCCATTCGCGAGCGGCTGATCGCCGGGCGTGATCGCTGCGTGCTGTTCGACACGCCGTCGCTCGTCGGCCATCTCGAAAATCTCTATCGGGAGATGTGGCGCGACTTCGAGACAGGCGCCCTGCCGCGGCCCGACCTGCGCAATCTCGACATCTATCACGAGATCGGTGTCGAGCTCGATCACGAGCGGCTCGAGCTCATCGGCGACGACGCCTATCGCGCGCTCTATCTCGACAAGCTCGCGCAATGGGATCGAGCCGAGCCGATCGCGGCCGACGATCGCCTCTGGCGCGCGCGTTGACGCAAGAGGCGCTGCGCCTGCCCCCTCCCCGATGCAGCGGGCGAAGGAGAGGGCGCGCGCCCTACTCCGCGAGAATGCGCTTCAGCAGCTCGATGACCTCGGCGAGGCTCTTGTCCTTGGCGGCGAGCTCCTCGACCTTGCGCACCGCGTGCAGCACGGTCGTATGGTCGCGCCCGCCGAAGCGGCGGCCGATCTCGGGCAGAGAGCGCAGCGTCAGCACTTTCGACAGATACATAGCGATCTGCCGCGGCCGCACCACATTGGCGGTGCGGCGCGAGGACAGAATATCGGCGCGCGAGATGTTGTAATGGCTGGCGACGAGCTTTTGAATATCGTCGATCTTGACGCGCTTGGGCTCGTGATTGCGCACGAGATCGCGAATCGCGTTCTCGGCCGTCTCCACGCAGAGCGGCGCGCCATTGAGCGTCGAATGGGCGAGCAGGCGGTTCACCGCGCCTTCGAGATCGCGGCCATTGGTCACGATCGTCTTGGCGACATAGGAGATCACCGCGGGCGGCACTTGAAAATTAGGCTGCGCCTCTTGCGCGGCGGCGATGCGCGCCTCGAGGATCTTGACGCGCAGATCCTCGTCGAGCGGGCCGATATCGACGCAGAGCCCGCCCTTGAAGCGCGACAGCACGCGCTCGTCCAAAGTCTCGAGGTCGGACGGCGGGCGGTCGGCGGCGACGACGACCTGCTTGCCGTCGTCGATCAGCGCGTTCAACGTGTGGCAGAACTCCTGCTGGATCGACTTGCCCTGCAGGAATTGCACATCATCGATGATCAGCACGTCGATGTTGCGCAGCCTCTCCTTGAAGGCCATCGACGTCTGCGCCGTGAGCGCCGATACGAAGCCGCTCATGAATTTCTCGGCGGTGAGATAGATGACGCGGCGCCTGTTGTCATTGGCCGAGCGCGCCACCGCCTGCAGCAGATGCGTCTTGCCGAGCCCGACGGCGGCGTGGGTGTAGAGCGGATTGAACAGCGGATGATCGCCGGCGCGCGCATCCGCCACGCGGCAGGCGGCCGCATAAGCCAGCTGGTTGGACGGTCCGACCAGGAAGGTCGAAAAGGACAGGCGCCGGTCGAGCGGCGAGCCGCTGAAGGCCTCGCCCTCGATCCGCGCCGCCGCGCGGCCGGCGCTGCGCACATGCGGCTCGGCCTTTTCGACGACAGCCGGCGATACGGGCGGCTCCGCGGCCTTCTCGGCCGGCGGCGAAACGGCAGCGGAATCGGCTTCGCGCGCGCGCGCGCGGCGCGAGGGCGAACGCACGTCGATGACGACGCGATCCGTTCCCGCGAACTCCGCGCAGAGGCGCGCCTTGATGCGATCCGCGTAATGCGACTGAATCCAGCTCTTCAGGAATTTGGTCGGCACCGTCAGGAGAATAGCGGCGTCCTTCACCGTCTCGAGCTCGAGACGCGCGAACCAGGAATTATAGATAGCGTCGCCGAGCTCGGCGCGAAGTCGGCCGCGCACCCGCTCCCACTTCTGCCGATCGGCGCTCGACAATTCGCTGGGAGACGGCTGATGATCGCTGTGTTCGGGCATGATTCTCTTTCGCGCAGAAGACGAGCCGAGCGCCGTGGGCGCCATTGCGGCGCCCAAGCGGAAGCCCGGACAAACCATTTGAATTTGATCGCTACGCCGTCACGACACGCTCGAGCGACGGCTGCTGCGCCGATTACTGGCTGAAGTCGAAAGGTCGCGCGCCCGCCGCGGGTCGACTTCGAGACGCCATCGAGCCGCGCCTCGCACTCATGTTCAGCCCCATCTCGGCCCGCCGCCCCAACGCCATCACGTCACCCCCGAATCCACGAAGAGCCGCGCCCCTCGTGGTCCTGACAATCTCTCGATCACTGATACGCAGACAGAAAATGCATCGAGCGGTGTTTCAGTCGATGCATTCGTGGCATGGTGGACGCGGTTGCGGGGCGCTGCTCGATCCTGTCGTCGAGTCCGGGGTCTTCACCCCATGGCCCGCATGAGCTTTCTGTCGTTCACATTCGCAAGGCCTGTCGCAATTCCATCCCACGGTTTTGAAACTACACGCCTCGTTTTCGCCGCGCAATCATCCTCGAGCCGCAGTGTGCGCGCATTTTGGCGCATCGGCGCCTCGCTTTGCGACACCGCCGAAGCTTCGCCCGGATAAAGGCATGATTCGCCGCCGAGAAAAAAAAGGCGCCGGGCGCAGGCTGCGGCGACCGCTCTGGGCGAGCGGAGGGCTGCCGAGGCATCCGCGCGAATGTCAAGCGGGCAGAGGCCGCCACAGGGCCGGGGCCTTTATCGCAATCATTTGTTTTTCAACACTGTTCCCTGCGCGCAAGAAAAACGTGTGATAAATTTCTGCCACTACGCTCGATAGCGCCGCGACGCCTTACGCGCCAGTACGCGAAAAAGCGAAAGCCCGGCGGAGCCGGGCTTTCGACTTACGAGAACGATGTCGTCGATCGCGTTTGGTCAGGCGGAGAGCGCCTTCACGCGCGCCGTCAGGCGCGACACTTTGCGCGATGCGGTGTTCTTGTGAATGACGCCCTTCTGGGCCGCGCGCATCACGACCGGCGCGACGCTCTGCAGCACCGCGGCGGCAACCGCCGCGTCGCCGCTGGCGATCGCCTCCTCGACCTTGCGGACTTGCGTGCGCAGCTGGCTGCGGCGCGAACGATTGACCGCCGTGCGACGGGCGATCTTGCGAACGGCCTTCTTGGCCGAGCTGGTGTTGGCCATCTATGTTCCCTCGAGGACGATGCGGGCGGCCGGGGCCGCCAAAGAAAAGCGGCCGCGAAGCCGCGGCCGATGTCTGCGCCTTATAAGCGCGCGGGCGCTCCCGCGTCAATGCCGCTCATTTGTGCTCGAAGCGCGGCGGACGCTTCTCGATGAAGGCGCTCATGCCCTCTTTCTGATCCTTGGTCGCGAACAGCGAATAGAACAGCCGCCGCTCGAAGCGCACGCCTTCGGACAAGGGCGTCTCGAAGGAGCGTTCGACCGCCTCTTTCGCCATCAGCGCCGCCGGCAGCGACATGGAGGCGATGGTCTGCGCCGTCTTCAGCGCCTCCTCGAGCAGACGCTCGGCGGGCGCGACGCGGGCGACGAGGCCGCAGCGCTCGGCCTCCTCCGCGCCCATCATGCGGCCGGTCAGCACCAGCTCCATCGCCTTGGACTTGCCGACCGCGCGCACCAGGCGCTGCGTGCCGCCCGAGCCCGGGATGACGCCGAGCTTGATCTCGGGCTGGCCGAATTTGGCCGTGTCGGCGGCCAGGATGAAGTCGCACATCATGGCGAGCTCGCAGCCGCCGCCGAGCGCGAATCCCGCCACCGCCGCGATGATCGGCTTGCGGGCGCGGGCGAGACCGTCCCATTGCGACAGGAAGTCGTCGAGATAGGCGTCCGACGCGGTCTTGTCGCGCAGCTCCTTCACATCCGCGCCGGCGGCGAAGACCTCGGCCCCGCCGGTCAGCACCATGCAGCCGATCCCTGCGTCCGCTTCGAATTGCGCCAGGGCGTCGGCGAGCTCGCCGATCAAACGGGCGTTCAAGGCGTTGAGCGCGCGCGGACGGTTGAGCCGCAGCAGGCCCACACGGCCGTGAGTCTCGATCTCTATCGTCTCATAATTCACGGCCGGCCTCCGCCTCTTCAGATGTCGAAATCGCCTTCGGCGGCCTCCGCCTGGCCGAAGCCTTCCGCGAACGCCGCCGCATGCAGCTCGTCGAGCGTGATCTCGTCGAGCCGCGCCAGAGCGAGACGCTCGGCTTCGGCGAACACCGGATCGATGACGCGCGTGAGAAGGAGCAGGCTCTCGGCGCCGTTCGCCTCCTCTTCGACGCGCAGGGCGACGCGCACGATGTCGCCGACGCTGAGCCGGCGCCGCTCCTTGGCCAGCTCGTAGCCGCCGGACGGTCCGCGCACGCTCTTCAATATTCCGGCCCGCACCATCGCCTGCAACATGCCCTCGAGATGACGCGGCGGCAGATCGTGCCGCGCCGCCAGCGCCCGCGACGACACCGGCCGCGCGCGCGAATGCAATGCGACATCGAGCGCCGCCATCAGAGCAAGGCGCGCGGACCGCGGCAGCAGGCTCATTGCGTCTCGCTCCGCCCCGTCCCCGTCGAGCCGAAGCCGCCGGCGCCGCGCGCGGTCTCGCCGAGCTCGGCCGCCTCCACGAGTTCGGCGCGCGCGCAAGGGGCGATCACCAGCTGCGCGACGCGCATTCCGCGGACGATCTCGAACGGATGCGTCCCCAAATTGACCAGCAGCGCCTTTACCTCGCCGCGATAATCCGCGTCGATCGTGCCCGGCGCGTTCAGCACGGTGACGCCGAAGTCGAGGGCGAGGCCCGAGCGCGGACGCACCTGCGCCTCGAAGCCCTCCGGCAGCATCAGCGCGATCCCGGTCGGCACGAGATCGCGCGCGCCGGGCTCGAGCACGAGCTTCTGCCCGGGCGCGAGCGCGGCGACGAGGTCGAGCCCCGCCGCTCCCACGCTCGCATAAGCGGGAGCGGGCAGTCCTTCGCCATGGGGCAGCCGGCGCCATGCGACCTTCATCGGGCGCACTCCGCTTGCGAGAGACGCTCGGCGAGACGCGCGACGAGGCGCGCCGCCACGTCCGATTTGTCGAGCCGCGGCCAGGATTCGACGCCGTCGGGGCCGACGAGATGAACCTCATTGGCGTCGCCGCCGAAGACGCCCGCAGCGGCGCTCACGTCATTGGCGACGATGAGGTCGCAGCCTTTGCGGGCGAGCTTTTCCTCGGCGTTGGCGATCATATCGCGCGTCTCGGCGGCAAAGCCCACGACGAGCGTTGGACGGGCGCTCTCGCGGCGCGCGACGCGCGCCAGAATATCGGGGTTCTCGCTGAGGACGAGCGAGGGCGGCGCGCCGCCCGGACGCTTCTTGATCTTGTCCGGCGCCGGCTCGGCGCGCCAGTCGGCGACGGCCGCCGCGCCGATGAAGAGATCGGCGGGCAGCGCCGCCTCGACCGCCGCCAGCATTTGCAGCGCGGTCTCGACATGGCGCGTCTCCACCCCCGGCGGATCGTCGATCTCGACCGGCCCGCTGACCAGCGTCACGCGCGCGCCGGCGCGCGCCGCGGCGGCGGCGATGGCGTGGCCCTGCTTGCCGGAGGAGCGGTTGGAGAGATAGCGGGCGGGATCGATGGGCTCTCGCGTCGGTCCGGAGGTGACGACGACATGCCGGCCGGCGAGCGACTGGCGCCCCGCGCCCGGCAACGCAGCCGCGATCGCCGCGACAATCGCGAGCGGCTCGCTCATGCGTCCGGGCCCGAACTCGCCGCAGGCCATCTCCCCCTCCTCCGGCCCGACGAAGAGGACGCCGTCGTCGCGCAGCTGCGCGATGTTGCGCCGCGTCGCCGGATGCAGCCACATGCGGACATTCATCGCCGGCGCGACGAGAACGCGCTTGTCGGTCGCGAGCAGCAGGGTCGTCGCGAGATCGTCGGCCTGCCCCGACGCCATGCGCGCGAGGAGATGCGCGGTCGCCGGCGCGACGACGACGAGATCGGCCTCGCGCGAGAGGCGGATATGTCCCATCTCCTGCTCGTCGGTGAGAGAGAACAGATCGTCGAAGACGCGCTCGCCGGACAGGCTCGCGAAGGAGAGGGGCGTGACGAAGCGCGCCGCCGCCGCGGTGAGAACCGTGCGAACGCGCGCGCCGCGCTCGCGCAGGCGGCGGACGAGGTCGAGCGACTTATATGCGGCGACGCCCCCGCCGACGATGAGCAGCAAGGTCCGGCCGGCGAGGATTTGCTGTTGCGCGTCTGTGCTCACCAGGGACTCCGCTCGCATGAGGCGTCGCGAAGAATACTCTTTTTCGCGCCGCGGCGAAAACAGCGGGACGCGGACCGGAAATCAACCGGCCGGCGCCCCCCGGCACAGCATCGCCTCGACCTTGGCTTCCAATTCGTCGAGCGTGAAGGGCTTGTGCAGGATTTCGATATTCGGCTCGCCCTGCAAGCCGTCCAGCGACTTGCCTGCATAGCCCGTGACCAGCAGGATGGGCAGGTCGCTCCTGTCGACGCGCGCCGCCTCGGCCAGCCGGCGCCCGTCGACTCCGGGCAGCCCGAGGTCCGTGACCAGCAGATCGAGCGGCGCGCCCGAGCGCAAAATCTTCAACCCCTCCGAGCCGTCCTCGGCCTGCACGACCGCGCAGCCGATGCCCTCGAGCGTCGAGGCGATCTGCATGCGCACCTCGATCTGGTCCTCCACCAGCAGCGCCGTTCGTCCATTCCCGCATGCGCATTCGGTCGTGGCGGGGCGCAGCTCCTCCTCCGAGACGAGGAGCGGACGCTCCTCTCCGGGCAGATAGAGCCGCACGCTCGTCCCGTCGCCAGGGCGGCTGTCGATGCGCACGAAGCCGCCCGACTGCCGCGCGAAGCCATAGATCTGCGAGAGGCCGAGGCCCGTCCCCTTGCCGGTCGGCTTGGTGGTGAAAAACGGCTCGAACACACGGCTCAGAACCTCCGGCTCCATGCCCACGCCCGTATCCGTCACCTCGATCTCGACATAATCGGCGGGCGCCCTGCCCGGATCGACCGGGTCCGCCAGCCCTCTGCGATCCGCCGTGGCGATGCGCAGCGCGCCGCCTTTCGGCATCGCATCCCGCGCATTGACCGCGAGGTTGAGCAGCGCGCTCTCGAGCTGCGACGGATCGCAGATGACGCTCCAGCCGCCATGGCCCGGCTGCAGATCGAGGCTGACGTCGGGTCCGAGGGTGCGTCGCAGCATTTCCTCGAGGCCGAGAATCAGCCTGTCGGGATCGATGATGCGCGGCTCCAGCGTCTGCCGCCGGGCGAAAGCCAGCATTCGGTTGATGAGGCGCGACGCCGTGCTCGACGCTTTGCGTATCGCCGCGATCGACGGCGCGATCTCATTGCCGCGCCCCCGCGCGACCTGCCGTTCGATGACTCCGAGCGACCCCGTGATGACCTGCAGCACATTATTGAAATCATGCGCGATGCCGCCGGTCAGCCGGCCGATCGCCTCCATCTTCTGCGCATGGGCGAGACGCTCCTCGCTGTCGAGCAGAGCGGCGTTGGCCTCGCTCAACTGACGCGCCGACGGCAGCGAGAGGAAGCTCGGCAAGGTCCACCACAAGGCGACCGCCGTGGCGGCCGAGGCAATGGCCGTCAGGGCCTTGACGCCGCCCTGCAGCCCGTAGAGCGGCGTCCACAAGGTCACGACATCGAGCAGATGGGTGGCGCCGCAGGCCAGAATGAATGCGGCGAACAGCCAGAGCATGGGCCGGAAGACGAGATCGCCGCGGCGCCGTCCAATCACGACGAGCGCCAGCGGAATCGAGAAATAGGCGAGGCCGATGGCCGTGTCGGAGATCGCATAGAGCCAGACGAGCCCGGGCTCCCAGAGCAGGCAATAGCCGTGCGGCGCGAGGTCGGATGCGCCGAAGAGCCACTCGCTGAGCTTTGTCAACATGTCGAGTTCTCCTCCTCGACCGAAAATTTGCCGAAAGCGCCGGAAAGGCAACGCCCTGCGACCAATGCCACGACGCGGGCCGCGCTCTTCCGCCACCGCAGTTCTCGGCGCCGTCTCGCGATTTTATGCCGGACAGCCGCGGCCGATCTCGCAATTCGATCGGTCGAATCGTCGCAGGGCGCGCCGCGCCGCGAGCGCTTTCCTTATTGTCAGCCGCGCGGGAGAGGCTAATCTGCGCGCCATGAACGAGAAGAGAGAAGCCGTCATCGGCGTCGTCACCGCCTCCGATCGCGCCAGCGCCGGCGTTTATGAAGACGAAAGCGGTCCCGCTATCGCCGCCTATCTGCAAAACGTGCTGACGAGCCCCTTTCGCATCGAGCGGCGCATCATTCCCGACGGTTTCGAGAGCGTGCGCGATACGCTGATCGATCTCGCCGACAATTTGGGTTGCGATCTCGTCGTCACAACCGGCGGCACTGGACCCGCCCCGCGCGATCTGACGCCCGAGGCGACGCTGGCCGCCGCGCCGCGCGAGCTGCCCGGCTTCGGGGAGCTGATGCGCAAGGTCTCGCTGGCCCAGACGCCGACCGCGATCCTGTCCAGGCAGACAGCCGCCCATCGGGGCAAGTGCCTCGTCATCAACCTGCCCGGCAAGCCGGCGGCGATCGAGCTGTGTCTCGACGCGGTGATGCCGGCCGTCCCTTATTGTCTCGATCTGATCGGCGCCGCCTATATAGAGACCGATCCGGCGCGAGTCGCGGCCTTCCGCCCCAAGGGCAAGTAACGGCGCGGCCCAGCCCGGAACGGGCGGGGTCGCCGCACGAATGGCGTCGGGGCGGGCTCGTCCCCGCCCGATCGCCTGCGTCGCTCGGGGCCTTTGTTTACCAAACGGCCCAGGGGCCGCCGAACTGCGCAGCCGTTCGTCCCGGTCGGCTTCTCTTCGGCCGGTCGGGACTGTATAGAACGCTGCCGGACCGCCCTTAGGGGCGGCGCCGGCGAATTCGTCCGAATGTCCGCGGGAGCAGGATCATGAGCGAGATGCGGCTGGTCGTCGCCGGCGCCGCCGGCCGCATGGGCCGAATGCTGATCGGGGCCATCGGCGATTCGCTCGGCGTGACGCTGAGCGGCGCGCTCGAGCATCCCGGCTCGCCGCATATCGGCGAGGATGCGGGAGTGCTCGTCGGGCGCCCGGCCAATGGGGTGGCTGTGAGCGCCGACCCCTCCGCCGTTCTTTCGCAGGCCGACGCGCTGATCGACTTCTCCACTCCGGCGGCGACGATCGCGCTCGCGGCGCAAGCGGCGGAGGCGCGCGTCGCCCATGTCATCGGCGCCACCGGCCTCTCGCGCGAGGACCTCGCCGCCATAGCGGCCGCCGCCGAACGCAATGTCGTCGTGCGCTCCGGCAATATGAGCCTCGGCGTCAATCTGCTCGCCGCTCTCGTCGAGCGCGCCGCCGAGGCGCTCGGCCCGGCCTGGGACGCCGAGATCGTCGAGATGCACCACAAAATGAAGGTCGACGCGCCCTCGGGCACCGCTCTGCTGCTCGGCGAAGCCGCCGCGCGCGGGCGGGGAGTCGAGCTGTCCGAGCACAGCGCGCGGGCGCGCGACGGCATGACGGGCCCGCGCCGGGCCGGCGACATCGGCTTCGCCTCGCTGCGGGGAGGCACCGTCGTCGGCGACCATATGGTGATCTTCGCCGGCGCGGGCGAACGCATCGAGCTCGCGCATCGCGCCGAGGATCGCGGCATTTTCGCGCGTGGCGCAATCGCCGCCGCGCTCTGGACCAGGGGCCGCGCCGCCGGCCTCTATTCGATGGCCGATGTGCTCGGCCTCGGCGACGCTCGCGTCTGAGCGCGGCTCGCTCGAAGCTTCGAGGGACACCTCCTCAATGGATCGCATTCTCGTCCTCCTTCGCCACGGCGAAAGCGAATGGAACGCGAAGAACCTGTTCACCGGCTGGAAGAATCCGGACCTCACCGCCAAGGGCGAGGAGGAGGCGCGCCACGCCGGCTGCCAGCTGAAACGGCTCGACCTGCGCTTCAACATCGGCTTCACCTCGCTGCTGCTGCGCGCCCAGCGCACGCTCGACCTCGTGTTCCAGGAGCTCGGCCAGAAGGACGTGCCGATCATCCGCAGCCGCGCGCTGAACGAACGCCATTACGGCGACCTCTCCGGCCTCGACAAGGACGAGGCGCGCAACCAATGGGGTGACGAGCAGGTGCGCCTGTGGCGGCGCTCCTATGACGTCGCGCCGCCCGGCGGCGAGAGCCTCAAGGACACGGTGGCGCGCGTGCTGCCCTTCTACTGCCAGGAGATTCTTCCACGCGCGATGCGCGGCGAGCGCGTGCTGGTCGCCGCGCATGGAAACTCCCTGCGCGCGCTCGCCATGGTGCTCGACCGGCTGACGCCGGATTCGGTGCCGTCGCTCGAGATCGCGACCGGCGTTCCGATCGTCTATCGGCTGAACTCCGACTCGACCGTCGCGATCAAGGACGTGCTGAGCAGGTGAACCCGCCGCGGCGGGGAAAGCGCGCATGGAGATCGAACCGGGCGTCCACCTCTGCCGATCCTATCTCGACGAGGCGGCGCAGATCGCTCTGCTGCGCGAGATCGAGGCGGTCATCGCGCGGGCGCCGCTGTTCACGCCGACCATGCCGCGCAGCGGCAAGCCATTCTCGGTCCGCATGACCAATTGCGGCCCGCTCGGCTGGGTGAGCGACAAGGCCGGCGGCTATCGCTACCAGCCATTGCATCCGCAAACGCGCGAGCCCTGGCCGCCCATTCCACCGCCGCTGCTCGAGGCCTGGAGCGCGCTCGCGGCCTATCCGCTGCCGCCGCAGGCCTGCCTCGTCAATTTCTACGACCCTGCGGCGCGCATGGGCCTGCATCAGGATCGCGACGAGGCCGATCTTTGCGCGCCGATCCTCTCCATCTCGCTCGGCGCCGATTGCCGCTTCCGCCTCGGCGGCTCGAGGCGCGGCGATCCGTCGCGCGCCTTCGCGCTCGCTTCCGGCGATGCGCTCACGCTCGGCGGCGGGGCGCGGCTGCGCTTCCACGGCGTCGACAGGATCCTGCCCGAGATCGCGCCGCGGCTCGCATCGCCTCTGTTCGCCGACGGCGGGCGCATCAATCTCACCTTGCGCCGCGTCGGCTGACGTATTTTCAGCGCCCGTTCAGCCTGCGGAGCATATTGTCTGAAAAAGCGCTCCGATATAGGTTCCCCGCCGCGGGATGAACGAAACGGCGCATGGCGCGGCCATCGCCGCGAACTAAGACAGTCGATCCGGAGGGGACGACGCTTCGAGGAAAGGGACGAGGATGAAATCGATTTCCATGCTGACGCTCGCTGCGAGCGTCGCTTTCGCCGCCATGGCCGGTCAGGCTGTCGCCGCCGGCGATCCCGCGGCGGGCGAGAAGGTTTTCAACAAGTGCAAGGCCTGCCATCAGGTCGGCGAGACCGCCAAGAACGCCGTCGCTCCGGAGCTCAACGGCATCAACGGCCGCAAGTCCGCTTCCGTCGAGGGCTACAACTATTCGGAGCCGTTCAAGGCGCTCGGCATCACCTGGGACGAGGCTCAGTTCAAGGAGTTCATCAAGAACCCCAAGGCCAAGGTCCCCGGCACCAAGATGATCTTCCCGGGCCTCGCCTCCGAGGCGGACCAGGAGAATGTGTGGGCCTATCTCAGCCAGTTCGGCGCGGACGGCAAAAAGAAGTAAACGCCCCACGGGCCTAGCCATCAAAATAAAGCGTAGCTAGACTACGCAAAACAGATAAAATCCCCATTGCAGCAATGGGGATTTTTATTGACGCTTACAGCGGAAGGCTGAATTTGCAAAATTAAGGAACAGTAAAATGTTTTACGTAGCTGCTTTCTCCGTTTTCACAATGCTATTGCTGCAAACAGCTCACGCTGGCGAATCGGTGAGCGAATTCTTTAACAGATATGGGCGCCTCAATGGAAATTTCGACCCGTCCGTAGCCGATCTCTATTCTGATACTGCAAAAATTCACACGTTCAGAAGGTATCCATTCGGCCTCCAACGGACTATCGTGCTGAGCGGAGCACAATGGAAGAGCTTGATCGTCACGATCATGCCATTGGCAAAAGCAAAAAACGATATAAGCACCACGTCTAACGTAACTATTTCAAGACATGGTCAAGTCTATAAAATAAAAGCGAACAGGTACTTCACTATCAAGTGCTATACAGACACTGGATACTACATGATCGTAGCGCAAAACGAATTAAAAAAATGGCAGATAGTTGAGGAGTATATGGAAACACAACCGCAATCCGACTGTTAGCATCGGTCGAAAATATTGCAATTATTTCTTGAAGCGTTTGATTGCATTTATCCATGGTTGTCGACAGCACAAATAAGCGACAGATTGCTGCAACTGCTCAACGGACGGCCCACGGCCCGCCTAGGTGTTTGCTTCCCGGCTCGCCGTCCTCCGATCCTTCGATCCCGCGCCGTATTTCGTGCTAAGGCCCCTCCCCAGCCGGCTCTCGAAAGAGCGCCGCAATCGACAACGGTCGAGCCAGAGGCCAGCGTGACGAGAAAGCCAGACGAGATTCCCGCCGAGCTGATGCGCGACCTCGCGACGCTGCCGGTGTTCTACACGCTCGAAGGACGCCGCGTCGTCGTCGCGGGCGGCTCCGAGGCGGCGGCGTGGAAGGCCGATCTCGCGGCGGCGGCGGGCGCCGATGTCCATGTCTTCGCGCCCTCCCCGTCCTCGCGGCTGCAGGCCGTCGCCGCCGCGCGCGCGCGCATGACCCTCGTCGAGCGCGACTGGCGCGCGGATGATCTCGCCGGCTCCGCTCTGGCGCTCGCCGCGATCGAGGACGACGCCGAGGCGGAGCGCTTCCGCAATGCGGCGAAGGCGCAGGGCGTGCCGGTCAATCTCGTCGATCGGCCGGCGCTGAGCGATTTCTCCATCGGCGCGATCGTCAATCGCTCGCCGCTCGTCGTCGGCGTCTCGACCGGCGGCGCGGCGCCGGCCTTCGCGCAGGCGCTGCGCGCGCGTCTCGAGACGCTGATGCCGGCGAGCTTCTCCGCCTGGGCGAAAGCCGCGCGCGACTGGCGCCCGCAGGTGCTCGCCTCGGGGCTCGATTTTCTCGCGCGTCGCGACTTCTGGCGCCGCTTCACGCGCGAAGCCTTCGCCCGCGTCGAGCAGGCGCCCGACGATCGCGTCCGCGATGCGCTGCTCGACGAAGCGCGCCGCGCCGCCGCCATGCCGACGCGCGGCCGCGTCACCCTCGTCGGAGCCGGCCCCGGCGATCCGGAGCTGCTGACGCTCAAAGGCCTGCGCGCGCTCTCGAACGCCGACGTCGTGCTGTTCGACGATCTGGTGCCCGCCGCCCTGCTCGATCTCGCGCGGCGCGAGGCGGCTCGCATCAATGTCGGCAAGCGCGGCTACGCGCCCTCCGTCGCGCAGGACGAGATCAGCGCGCTTCTCGTCGCTCTCGGCAAGGAGGGCAAGAATGTCGTGCGCCTCAAGGGCGGCGATCCGATGATCTTCGGCCGCGCCAACGAAGAAATCCGCGCGATCCGCGCGGCCGGCCTCGATGTCGAGGTGGTGCCGGGCGTCACCGCCGCGCTCGCCGCCGCCGCGGCGCTGGAGGCTTCGCTCACCAATCGCGACACGGCGCGGCGCGTGCAATTCGTCACCGCGCATACGAGCGACGGCAAATTTCCCGAGGACATCGACTGGCGCGCGCTCGCCGACGCGCGCGCGACGACGGCCGTCTATATGGGCAATCGCACCCTGCCGGAATTGTCGCGGCGCCTCGTCGCCGAAGGCATGGATCCGACGACGCCGGCCTTCCTGATCGAGCGCGCGAGCACGCCGCAGCAGCGCGTCATCGCCGCGACCATCGCCGAGCTTCCGCGGAAGGCGGCGCAGGAGCCTCTCTCGGGCCCCTGCCTCGTGCTGATCGGCGGGACGCTCGCCGACGCGCAGCGTCAATATTTGCAGGTGAGCGTCGCCGAGACCGATCGCGGCTCGCCGTAGAACAGCGCCCCGCCGGAGGTGAAATTCGGCCGATTGGTCAGATTGGAGGCGCTCACGTCGAGGCTCCAGTGATCGTCGAAGCGATAGCCGAGCGAGGCGGCGAGAACCTGCTGGGGCGCCAGAGTGAAGCCCTGCACATTGGGCTGCGTCGCCTCGGTGCGGCTCGCATAATTAAAGCTCGCCCCGAGCGAGAGGCCGCGCAGATCGCCCGTTTCGAACGTATAGCTCAGATCGAAATTATAGACGCGGCGCGGCGCGCCGAGCAGATCGCTGCCGACCTGCGACGGCGTATTGGAGTCCTTCGTCACCTGAGCATGAAGGAACGTGGCGGCGGCCGTCGCCTTCAATCCGGGAAGCGGCTCGACAGAGACATTGACCTCGCCCCCGTGACTGTGCTGCTGGCCGGTGACGAGCGCATAAAAGCCGCCGGGATTGGCGGGGTCGACGATCGCGACATGATCGCGCGTCACATCGAACAGGCCGAGCCCGACGCTCGCCTTCCATTCCGTGAGCTCGTGCTCGAGGCCGATCTCATATTGCGTGTCCTGCTGCGGCGGCGGCGCGCTTCCGCTCTTCAGCCGAACCGATATGTTGGGAATGAGCGAGCGTCCGAAGGCGGCGAAGAGCTGCGTGTCGGCGAAGGGGCGATATAATATGCCGGCGCGCGGACTGAAATAGCCGGTGATTCCCTCGCTGAGGCTGTGGATCGGCTGCCCGGCGATCACGCCGAAAGGATCATGCACGGTCTCGCGCTGCGCGAGCAGATCATAGCGTCCGCCGACGAGAATGCGCCATTGCGGCGAAAGGTCGATCAGGTCTTGCGCATAGGCCGACTGGCTCCAGGCGCGCGCCGCGCCATTGCTCCAGAAGGCGTTGCTGAAATCGACGCCGAGCGGATAGACCGGCGCGCCGATGTCGATCGGCGGCAGCGGATCGCGCGCGACCGTCTCGTTGTGACCGAAGAAATAATCCCAATGCTCGAGCCCGAGAAACACCGAATGCGCGATCGGGCCGGTGTCGAAGCGGCCGCTCAAGCGCAGCTGCGCGTCGAAATTGCGCGTGGAGAAATTCGATCGCGCCGGCCTGCCGAGCGTGAGCGAGCGATTCCCGTCATAGCCCCAGCCGAGAAACCAGCCATACTCGTTTCCATTGAGGGTGTAGTCGACCAGCGTCGTCAGCTTCCAATCGGCGTCGAACGCGTGCTCATAGGTCAGCGAGAATTCGGCGGCGTGCGGCGTCTCGTGCTCGTTCACCGGCGCGCCGGCGTAGAACTCGCGCGGAACCTGCAGAAAGATCGGCGCCGCCGGCACGCCGTCGCGATACACGAGCCGCATCGCGCGATATTCGGAGCGCAATGTCAGCCGGTCGCCATTGTCGAGCAGAAGAGTAGCGGCCGGAGCGACATCAAATCCGCGCGAACGCTGGACATCGACGAAGCTCTCGCGGATCTGCGCGAAGCCGGTCATACGAAACAGCAGATTGTCGGAAAGCTCCGAGGGCGTGTCGATGTCGAAGGTCAGCCGGCGCACGCCGAAAGAGCCGAGCGTCGCCGTCGCTTTCGTGAATCCCTCGCCCATCGGCTTCTTGCGAATATAATTCGCCGCGCCGCCATAGCCGCCGAGCGCCTTGCCGAACAGCATCGCGCTCGGCCCTTTGTAGAACTCGACGTGATCGACCATCGCGAGATTGACGTCGTCCGCGGTGAAGCCATGCGCCGCGCCATCGAACAGCGTCAGGCTGCTCGGGAATCCGCGCATGACGAAGCCCGGCGAATAGCCCGAATCGCTCGTCGACGAATTGACGAACACACCGGACTGGTCCTTGCCCAAGCTCTGCGCGCGCGGCGGGTTGTCCTTGTTCTTCGTCTCGCGACTCTCGCCGTCCGTTTCGAGCTTCGGCCGGCGCTCCTCCGATGTCCTCGCCTCCTCGGCCAAGGACGGCGTCGCGAGCGCGAGCGCGGACAGAAGGGCGATGTCTCGCCGCTTCGAGCCGAAGCGCTCCAATCCGAGCGCGAGGCTGGAGCGCGCGCCCGGGAGTCCGCGACGCTGACGCGTAGAAAAACTCCCGACAATCACCGACGACAACTCACAAAGAGAAATGTCACGCGAACCTCGCAAGAAGCTCATGCCGTCGGTCGTCGACGAAAGCTGTCTTCTCTTAACACTCGCGTCACATGGATCGCAATCGCTCTCGATCGGCGTCGAGCAAACCTTACACCAACCTGTCATGAACGCTACGCGAGACTGACGAGGCCACCGCGCGCCACGTCGGCGCCGCCAGAAAAGCGATCGTGGAGACGCAAATGGAGATGCGGCGCGACGCCGCGAGACGCCGCCAGCTTTCGCCAGCGCCGTAGACGAACGGGAAGCCTGCCGAAGTCAGAAAGAAAGGCCGAGCCTGCTCACGAAAGCGCGTCCTGCAGCGCTACGAGAAAGGCTTCGCCATAATGAGAGAGCTTGTGCTCGCCGACGCCCTGGACGGCGCGCATTTCGGCGAGGGTCGCCGGCCGGCGCGACGCCATTTCGATGAGCGTTCGATCTGGAAAAATCATATAGGCGGGCAGGCCCAGCTCCCGGGCGAGCTCGAGGCGCTTGCGCTTCAGCGCCGCGAGCACGCGCTCGTCCTGCGTGTCGAGCTCAACGCTGCGAGGGGCGTCCTTGCGTTTTTCGCGCGCCGTCAAGGCGTCGCGTCGCAGCGCGATCTGCGAGCGGCCGAACAAAATGTCCTCGCCTTTCGCCGTGAGCGCAAAGCCGCCGTGCTCCGTGCTCGCGAGAGCGCGCGCGGCGAATAATTGACGGATGATGGCGCTCCATTCCTGCTTGGAGCGATCCTTGCCGACGCCGAAGGTCTTGATGCTCTCATGGCGGTTGCGGCGCACGGTCTCGCTCGCCGCGCCGGTCAGAATGTCCGCGAGATAATTGGCGCCGAAGCGCTGGCCCGTGCGCATCGCCGCCGACAGCGCCTTCTGCGCGTCGACGGTTCCATCATAGATCTGCACACGCCCGAGACAAATGTCGCAACGCCCGCAAGGCTCGCTCTCCTCGTCGAAATAAGCGAGCAAGGTCTGACGCCGGCAGGTCGGCGTCTCGCACAGCATGGCGAGCGCGGAGAAGCGGTCATGCTCGATGCGCTTTCTCTCCTCGCTCACCTCCTTCTGATCGATCTGCCGGCGCCGAAAGGCCATGTCGTCGAGGCCGTAGAGAGTGAGCGTGTCGGCCGGCAATCCGTCGCGCCCGGCGCGGCCGATCTCCTGATAATAGGATTCGACGCTGGACGGCATGTCGGCATGGGCGACGAAACGCACATCGGGCTTGTTGACGCCCATGCCGAACGCGATCGTCGCGACGGCGATGATTCCGTCCTCTTGCAGGAAGCGATCCTGATTGCGGTTGCGCACGGCCTGATCCAGCTTCGCGTGGTAGCAGATCGCCTCATGGCCCTGCTCGGCGAAATAAGCGGCGAGCTTCTCGGTCGCGTCGCGCGACGAGCAATAGACGATGCCGCTCTCGCCGCGATGCTTCTCCAGAAAGCGCTGCAGCTGGCGGCGCGGCTGATCCTTGGCGGAAAATTGCAGCGCGAGATTGGGCCGGTCGAAGCTGTGCAGGAAGACGCGCGGGCTGGTCTTGAACAGCCGCTTGGCGATATCGGCGCGCGTCGCCTTGTCGGCGGTGGCGGTGAGGCCGACCACCTGCGCGCCGAGCGTTTCGGCGGCGACGCCGAGCTCGCGATATTCGGGGCGAAAGTCGTGACCCCATTCGGACACGCAATGGGCTTCGTCGATCGCGAGGCGCCTCGCGCCGGCGCGCGCCAGCATGTCGAGAACGCCGGGCGCGAGCAGCCGCTCCGGCGAGACGAACAACAGGCGCAGCTCGCCATTGCGTAGCGCGCGGCGCGCGTCATCGTTCTCCTGCGCGTCGTTCGTCGAATTGAGCGTCGCCGCGGGAACGCCGAAGGCGCGCATCTGTTGCACCTGGTCGCGCATCAAGGCGATGAGCGGCGAGACCACGATGGTGAGCTTCCCGTCGACGAGAGCGGGCAGCTGATAGCACATGGACTTGCCGCTGCCGGTCGGCATGATGGCGAGCACGCCCTCGCCGGCCAGCACGGCGGCGATGATCTCCGCCTGTCCCGGCCGGAAATCCTCATAGCCGAAAATGGATTTGAGCAGCGCGCGCGCCTTTTGGGGAAGCTCGGACATGAGCCGAGCAGGTAGCACGGAACGGCGGCGGCGGGCGAGCGCGTCGCTCGCCTCCGCAAGGGCGCGAAACGCTCCGGCGCGATAATCGACAGAAGCGGCGGAGGCCCTGCCGCCTTCAGGCCGTCTCGCTGGACCACCGCTGCGAGCGGAAAGCCGCCGCTATGGCCGCGGCGCGCGCCTCGGCGGAGGGGTCGTCGATCGCCGCGCAGGCGGCGAGCGCGGCGGCGAGCAGCGCCGCCTTGGCATAGGGCTTGTCCCGATCGCCATGACCGCGGAAATCGCAGGCGCAGACCATCATCAGCCGGTCGAAGCGCTCGCGCGCGTCGAAGGCGCCGAGCCGCTCCAGCATCAGGGCGACCGGCCCCGCGCGCACTTCCGACGCGCGATGCACGCGCTCGCATTCGGCCAGCGCCAGCAGCGCCAGCTCGCGACAGTCCGCCGGCGCGCCGAAACGCTCCGCAATCGCATCCACGCGCGGCACGCCGCGCTCGATATGCTTGTAATGCACCGGCAAATGCTCGGGCGGCGAATCCGATTTTCCGACATTCATGGTGAGAAGGGCAAAGCGCACCGAGAGCGGCGCGCCGAGCGTGGCCGCCTCGTCCAGCGCGGCGAGAAGATGCTCGCCGAGATCGACCTCCCCCTGCCCGTCCGAAATCTGCGGCACGCCGAACAGCGCGTCGACCTCCGGCAGAATGCGCTCCAGCGCCCCGCAGCCGCGCAGGATGCGCAGCAGCCGCCCCGGCGCGCGGCCCATGAGCCCGGGCTCCAGCTCCGCCCAGACGTCGGCATAAGCGACGCCGTCGAGGCAGCCCGCCTCGATCTGCTCGGCCATCAGGCCGGGCACATCGTCGCCGGTCGCGTCCTCGGCCTCGGCGAGCAGGACGGCCATGCGCAGAACGCCGAGGCCGGGATGAGTCTGCCCGAAATCGGGCGTCGGGAAGGAAGCGTCTGACATAGCGATACCGAAGTTGTCATGTTTCGCCGCGCGGAGCAAACGGCGGGCCGCGCGGCTCGCGCGGCGAGGCGTCCGCCCCATCCCTCGCGCCAGCGTTCGTCTGCCGCGTCCGCGCTTCCGGCAAGCGGTCGTCGATGAGAACGCGAATTCCATGGCCTTCGGCACATGGCGCTGTTAGACTACATGCGAACCGTATCGCACCATGTCGATAAGAGGCCCCGATGTCCGCCGCTTTTACCGTGCGTCTCGATGAGACAACGCTCGGCGCGCTCGACAAGCTCGCCGCAACGACCGAACGCTCGCGCAATTGGCTGGTCGCCAAGGCCGTCGAGGATTACATCGCCCTGAACGCTTGGCATATCGGCAAGATCGAAGCCGGAATCGCAGCGGCTGATCGCGGAGACTTCGCCAGCGATGACGAGCTGGCGCGAGTGCGGAAGAAATTCGCAGCCACAGAATGAAGCTGCGCTGGACGGCTCCGGCGCTGCGCGACCTCGAAGCGATCGGCGACTATATCGCGCGCGACAATCCCGCCGCGGCGGATCGCGTCGTCACCCGCATCCTCGACCAAGCCGAGCTCCTCGCCGTCCACGCCCACGCGGGGCGCGCCGGGCGCGTCCCTGAAACGCGGGAGATGATCGTGTCGGACTCCCCCTTCGTTCTGCCCTACCGCGTGAGGGGAGAGGTGGTCGAGGTGCTTGCCGTTTTCCATGGCTCGCGCCAATGGCCGGACAGCTTCAACTGAGATGGGCGCGCTTTCGCGCCCGCATTTGCCGCAGCGAGATTAGTCGCCGACGGGCGCCGCCCCTCACCGCGCCAGCCCGCGAATGCGGGTCGCGAGCTCATCCTGATCATAGGGCTTGGCCAAAAACGGCGCCTCGGCGAGCGGGCCGGGCAATTGCTTCTGCAGATAGCCCGACAGCACGAAGAACGGCAGATTGCGGGCCTTCAGCGCATCGGCGACGCCGGCGCTGCTGACGCCGCGCAGATTGGCGTCGAGGATCACCCCGTCGATTCCGGTCCCCTCGATCAGCGACAACGCCTCGTCCACCGAGCTCGCAGTGCCGCCGATCTCATAGCCGACCTCCTCGACGACCCAGCACAGGTCCGCCGCGATCGCCGGCTCGTCCTCGATCACCAATATGCGGATCGGCTCGCCTGCGCTCATCCTCGGCTTCTCCCCTACGCGAGCGGCGTGTCTGTGCTTGGAGAAGCGAGCTTCTAGGCTCGCTTCTCCAAGCCTCGATCGGCGTCTGCCTGCGGCGGCTCGATCACATTTTCGGGCGGCGCGCGCACCGTCCAGGCGATCCCGGCCGGCGCATAGTCGAGCGTCACCTGCCCGCCGAGCGAATGCTTGACCATCTGCAGGATGACCATATGGCCGAAGCCGTGGCGCCGCGGCGGAACGACGGCCGGCCCGCCGCTCTCGCGCCAGCTCATCTCGAAGCGCGGCGCGCCGCTCTCGTCGGCCACGACCCCGAAGGCGATGCGCGCCTCGCCCCGCTCCGTCGACAGCGCGCCATATTTGCCCGCATTGGTCGCGAGCTCGTGCAGCGCCATGCCGATCGTCTGGCCGGCCGAGGGCTTCACGATCGTCCGCGGTCCCTCGATCAGGATGCGCGAGCCGAACAAATCGCGGAAATGGGCGAGCTGCGAGCGCGTCAGCGCCTCGAGATCGACGCCGCGCCATTCGTTCTGCACCAAGAGATCATGGCTCGCGCCGAGCGCGGCGATGCGGTGGTCGAAGCGCTGCGCAAAGGCCGCCGGCGAATCCCTGCGGGCGGTCTGACGGGCGACGGCGCGCACCACGGTGAGCAGGTTCTTGGCGCGATGCGTCACCTCGCGCATCAGCAGCTCGACACGCTCCTCGGCCTTCTTGCGCTCGGTGATGTCCTGGATCGTGCTGCGCAGGCCGACGATCTCGCCGCTCGGCTCGCGCACGGCCTCGCCGCGAATGGTGACGAAGATGCCGGCGCCGTCGACGCGATGCGCGGGCAGGTCGAGCTCGAAGCCTTCGCCCGAGCGGAGCGTCTCGCGCGCCGCCGCATCGAGCCGCTCCCAGTCCTGCGGCGCATAGAGCAGGCCTTTCTGCTCGGCGAAGGCCGGCGGCGGCTTGCCCGGATCGAGTCCGAAGATGTGCGCGAGATAGGGAGAAGCGCTGCCGCTGTCGCACGCCTGGCCGCTCCAGCGCCAGCTGCCGATGCGGCCGAGGCGCTGCGCTTCCCGCAGCTCCGCCTCGGTGCGCAGCAACGCCTCCTCGCGAGAGCGGATCGCCTCGGCGCGGGCGCGCTCATCGGCATAGGCGCGGGCGTCGGCCATGGCGGAGCCGATCTTGGCCGCGACGCGATCGAGAAAATAGGCATAGGCGGCGTCGAGCCGCTTGCAGGCGCTGACGCCGGCGATCAAAGCAGCGGCCGCGCGGTCCTGGCCCGGCAGGACGATCGGGAACAGCACCGCCTCGTCCGGCGCGGAGGCGCAGACGCCGCGCGGCAGCACGCCATGGCGCGCGTCGAGCGTGCGCATGGCGACGCGCCCGGGATGGAGCCCGGGGACGTCGGCGAGGCCCCAGAGGTCGCCGCGAACGGGGTCGGGATCGCCGAGGCGCAGGCGCGACGGAAACGCGCGCGCGCCGGGAGGCGCGCCGGTCGAGGCCATCAGGATCGCCTCGCCGCACGGCTCGTCGAGCCGGTAGACGGCTGAAAAGGGGATGTCGGCTTCATTGGCCGCGAGAACGCTCGCCGCCACGCGGCAGGCCTGCGTTTCGTCCTCCGCCCGGCTCACCGCGGCGAGATCGCGCAATGTGCGCAGCCGCCGCTCGCCGACCACCCGCTCCGTGGTTTCGACGACCGGGCAGAAAACGCCGCCGACCGAGCCGTCGTCATCGAAGATCGGCCCGTAGGAAAAGCTGAAATAGGCCTCGTCGCGGCGTCCGTTGCGCATCGGGTCGAGCTGCAGATCCTCCGACCGGGTCGGCCGCCCGTTGGCCAACACCCCCTGCAGCATGGGGCCGATCACGTCCCAGATTTCCGGCCACACATCGCGCGCGGGTCGGCCGAGCGCGCGCGGATGCTTGTCGGCGAGAAAGACGTGATAGGCGTCGTTATAGAAGAGGCGCAGGTCCTCGCCCCAGAAAATAGCCATCGGAAATGCGCTGTTGAGGCACACTTCGAGCATCACGCGCAGGCGCTCGGGCCAGCGGCGGGGCTCGCCGATCGGCGAAGCAGACCAATCTGTCGCAGCAATCAGCGCGGCCGTTTCGCCGCCGCCCAGCAAGACCCGTTCGGACGGCCTCGCGGCGGCTTCGATCTCGGTTGCGGTCACCGGCGTTCGATTCCGATACGCCCCCTCCGCAGCCTATATCGAACTCGGCAACGGCCGATTCAAGCGCTCGCGCCAGCGTCCCGGATTTGCGCTCTTCCTCCAGCGTTATGCCCTCCCCGAGCCCGGCGTCCGGCGGAGCGCAAACCGACGTTGCCGAGATCGGCGATACGGCGGCCGGCTATTTCAGCCTGACCGTCGGGCAGGTCGAATACGCCGAAGCGCCGGAGCGTCTCGCGAAGGGATTGGCCCGGCGCCCCGTGCCGGTCATGATTCTGGCCCGATCGGCGGTCGCCAGGGAGTGGGAGGGCATAGGGCTCGGCGCAACGCTTCTGCGGGACGCCTTGCGGCGCACCGCCCGAGCCGCCGACATCGCCGGGATCGGAGCAGTCGTCGTTCACGCCAAGAACGAACAGGCGAAGCGGTTCTATCAGCAGTCGATTTCGATGTCGCCGCGGACGCGCCCTTTCATCTTTTCCTTCAGATGAAACAAGTCGATCGTCTGATGAAACGCTGAACGCGGCTCCGCCGCTCGGGCGGCCGAAACCGAAACAATATCGAAAGACGGCTCTCTTCCGACGCGCCGCTGGCCCTTCGTCGCAGGCTGGTGTAGGCAATCGCTGCGACCGAGGGAGATCATGAGCGAAGCCGAGGAAAAAAAGGGCTTGTTCTCGCGCCTGTTCGGGCGCGGCGGCGGCGCCCCGACGACCGAAGCCCCCGCCGAGGCGGGGCGCAAGCGCTCCTGGTGGGAGCGGCTGACCGGAGGCCTTTCGCGCTCGTCGCAGGCGATCGTCCAGGGCATTTCCGATCTCTTCACCAAGCGCAAGCTGGACGCGCTGACGCTCGAGGAACTCGAGGACGTGCTGGTGCGCGCCGACCTCGGCCTCGCCGCCGCCCAGCGCATTTCCGCGACGGTGGGCAAGGCGCGCTACGAGAAGACGATCGGGCCGGACGAGGTGCGGGCGATCCTCGCCGACGAGGTCGAGCGCGTTCTGGCCCCGGTGGCGCTGCCCTTCGAGCTCGACGAGAGCAAGAAGCCCTTCATCGTGCTGGTCGTCGGCGTCAACGGCTCGGGCAAGACGACGACCATCGCCAAGCTCGCCGCCAAATGGACGGCCGAGGGGCGCAAGGTGATGCTCGCCGCTGGCGACACTTTCCGCGCCGCGGCGGTCGAGCAGCTGCGCTTTTGGGGCGAGCGGCTCAATGTGCCGGTCTGCTACGCTCCCGAGGGCGCGGACGCCGCCGGCCTCGCCTTCGATGCGATCAAATCGGCGCGCGAACGCGGTTCGGACATTCTGCTGATGGACACGGCCGGACGGCTGCAGAACCGCGCCGAGCTGATGGCCGAGCTCGCCAAGATCGTGCGCGTGATGAAAAAGGCCGAGCCCGAGGCGCCCCACGCCGCGCTGCTGGTGCTCGACGCCACGGTCGGCCAGAACGCCATGGCTCAGGTCGACGTCTTCGGCAAGACGGCGGGCGTCACCGGCCTGGTGATGACCAAGCTCGACGGCACCGCGCGCGGCGGCATTCTCGTCGCCATCGCGGAGACCTACGGCCTGCCGATCCACTTCATCGGCGTCGGCGAAGGGGCGGACGATCTCGAGCCCTTCACCGCGCGCGATTTCGCCCGCGCCATCGCCGGACTCGAGGGCGACGAAGAGAAAACGGAAACGACGCCATGATCGATGAAACGAGCGCCGGCCTCACGCGGCCGAAGAAGCGCCTCGCGCCCGGGCTGAAGCTGGTTCTGGAGATGGGGCCGCTCGTCCTGTTCTTCCTCGCCAATCAGAAATTCGGCATTTTCCCTGCGACGGCCGCGCTGATGGTCGCCGTCCTCGTCTCGCTCGCCGTCTCTTATTCGATCACGCGGCATCTGCCGGCGATGCCGGTCGTCACCGCGATCTTCGTGCTGATCTTCGGCTCGCTGACATTCTTCCTGCAGGACGAGAATTTCATCAAGCTGAAGGTCACGATCCTCTATGCATTGTTCGGCTCCGCGCTCATCGGCGCGCTCTGGTTCGACAAGCTGCTGCTTCCCGCCGTCTTCGACTCGGCCTTTCATCTCGACGACGCCGGCTGGCGCAAGCTCACCTTTCGCTGGAGCTTCTTCTTCTTCTTTCTCGCCGGCCTCAACGAGGTGGTTCGGCGCAGCGTCGACACCGACGTCTGGGTGAATTTCAAGGTGTTCGGCATATTGCCGCTGACGCTGCTGTTCGCCTTCTCGCAGATTCCGCTGATGCTTCGGCACGAGCAGCGCGAGGAAGCGGCCGCCGCGGAGCCGGACAGTCACTTCTGACCTGCCGGCCGGGCCAGCACGATCTTGTATCGAATGTCGAAATAATCCGGCGCCGCACAGCGAACCGTCGCCTCACGGTCGAGCAGGATCGCGGGGATCCAGGCCGCGCCCAGCCCGGCCTTCACCTGCGCGAGCAGCGCCTCGGCCGAGGCGCTCTCGCAGACCGGCCGCGCCCGGATGGCGATCCGATGCGCATCGAGCATGGCGGCGATCTGCGCCCCATATTGCGTGCCGGGCGTGTAGACCATCAGCGCGCCTGTGAGCTCCCGGCCGATGAGCCCCACCGGGTCCTTCAGTCCGCCGCTCTGGACCAGGATCAGCCGATCCTCGCCAATTTCGCGCGCTTCGAGGCCGGTCAGCGCCTCGGCGTCGCCGAAATGCGGCGTCAGCGCCAGATCGGCATGGCCGCGCTTCACCGCTTCGAGGCAGCCGGACACTGATGCGACGATGACGGAATAATTCTGCAGCCCGCGCGCGATCAGCCAGGGCGACAGAAAGGTCGCGGCGAGCGTGTTGGTCGTGTAGACGCGCAGCGACTTCTCCAAATGGCTCGAGACAGACAGAACAGCCCGGCGCGCATCGAAAATCTCATCGCGCAGCCGATGCGCCCGCGCCAAAAACTCCTCCCCTGCGGGCGTCAGCGCCACCGGACGCCGCTCGCGATCGAACAATGGCGCGCCGAGCCAATCCTCCAGCCGCTGCATGCGCCGGCTGTAGGCCGACTGCGTCGTGCAGCGCGCCTGCGCCGCGCGCGTGAAATTGCGCGTCTCGCACAAGGCCAGGAAATCGTCGATCCATTGCAGCTCCATGATGCAGAAAATGCATCGTCGGATCGGAAAGGACAATTGGACAGAACCGCATCGACGGGACATCTCCATAAAGCAGGAACGGAGACGGCGATGGATGCGCGGGAAATTCTGCTGAAGGCCGAGGGGGCGCGCAGCGCCGATCTCGGGCTCCTGCCCAAGAGCGTCCGCCTCCTCGGCGACATGATGGACGCGCGGCCGGGCGGCCTCGTCGAGTTCGAGGTCGTGAGCGGCAACGCGGCCTATCGCGAGGGCGAGCGCTTCTTCCTCACCTCGGCCAAGGCCCAAAAGGCCTATCCCGCCGCCCCAGCGCGCCCTGCGTCGGACGAAACGACGTGCTGCGAGAGGCGGGCCTGAAGGCTGGAGCCGTCTACAGGCGCTTCGCTGTGCGCGACCACACGGACCTCCGACCGAAATCGAGCCAAAGATGCTTCGTCGTCTCGGCCACGGCGGCGCTCGCCGCTCGATCGGATCGCATCATGTCTCGCTGTCATCTTCTCAAGCTCGTCGCCGCTGCGGCGCTCTATCTGCTTGCAATGCCGACTCCCGCCGCGGCCGAGCTCGATGCGCTCCCCGCCCCCATGCGGCGCACCCCTCCGTAGATCACGCCGCTGGAAAGCGACGCACAGGTGCAAAGATAGACGAGGAGGACGGCTTTTTGCGCGGCCGATCCGACAGTAACATTCGAGCAACCTCCTTGCGCCATATTTCACATGTCTCGCGGATGTTGCGACCGAATTCGCAAGCGTCGAATGTATCGTGTGTCGGAGTGTGGAAATGAAATCGCGAGATGCCTTGGTCCGCCTGAAGCGCTTTCAGGCCGAGGAATGCCGCCGCCGCGTGGCGCAGCTGCAGACGATGATCGCCGAATTTTCCCGCATGACCGGCGATCTCGATCGCGAGATCGCGCATGAGGAGCAGCGCGCGAACATCGCCGATCCCAATCATTTCGCTTATCCCACCTACGCCCGCGCCGCCCGCGCGCGCCGCGACAATCTCCTGCGCTCGGTCGGCGATCTGCGCAGCCAGCTCGCCGAGGCGGAAAGCCACCTGAAGGACGCGTCGGACGAGCTGTCCAAGGCGCAGAGCCAGGAGGCGCGCAACCGCATGCTCGACATCATGCCCGACCGCCACGGCCCGGATCGCCGAGAGGCCGCCCGCCGCGTCTGAGCGCAGAGCGCCGGCCGCGACTTTCCGCCGCCGCGCGGCCGCGCGGCGGCGCGCATCCGTAGACGGGGACAGGATCCGTAGACGGGACTTGCGGTTGCGCCGTCCCCGTGCGACTGAGAGCGGCGTTCCCGCGGGGGGACGACTCGCCTTCCGAAAGCGTCAAAGCGTCGCCGCATGAAAAAAACCCTGGAATATCTGTGGCCCGTCTTCGGCCTGCTGGCGGTCGTCGGATCCTTCTATCTTCTCTATGGAGAGTTTCGCGGCGAGGCGGTCGGAGAAGAGGTCTGGGCGGATCTGAAAGCGATCCCGCCCCTGCATTGGGGGGCGGCCGCGCTCTGCTCGCTTCTCGCTTACGCCGCGCTCGCCTGGTACGACCGCATTGCGCTGCTGCATCTCGGCGTCAAGCACATCTCCTGGATATTCATCTCATTGTGCTCCTTCACCACTTATGCGCTGTCGCACAACATCGGCGCATCCGTGTTCTCGGGCGCGGTGGTGCGCTATCGCGCCTATTCGACGAAGGGGCTCACCGCCGGGCAGGTGGCCGTTCTGGTCGTGCTCTGCTCCTACACTTTCGGGCTCGGCACGGTGCTGCTCGCCGGCCTGCTGCTCACCTTTCAGCCGAGCCTGCTCGGCCGCCTTTCCGGCATGCTGCCGGACATGCTGACCAATGAGCATACGGCGCTGATCGCCGGCCTCTCCGCCCTCGGCGCGGTCGCGCTCTACGTCGCGGGCTCGCTGATGCACTTCAAGCCGATCAACATCGGCAAGCTGCATATCCTCTATCCGCGGCCCGAGGTGATGATCCGCCAGATGTTCGCGGCGCCGATGGAGCTGATCGGCGCGGCCGGCATCATCTATTTCGCGCTGCCCGCCGGAACCGACGCACCCTATCTCGTGGTGCTCGGCACCTTCCTCCTGTCCTTCTCCGCCGGCCTCGTGTCCCATGCGCCGGGCGGGCTCGGCGTGTTCGAGCTCGTCTTCATCAAGGCGATGCCGGACGTGCCGCGGCTCAAGGTGCTGTCGGCGCTGCTGGTGTTCCGGCTGCTCTATCTGATCGTGCCGCTGCTCTTCTCCCTTGTCGTGGTCGTGCTGTTCGAGCGTGGCCGCCTCGCCGAGGCTTTGCGCAACCGCGGCTGAGCCTTAAAAAAAAAGCGTAGAGCCGATCCGCCCCGTTCGGCGGATCGGCTCTACGCCTTTCGAATTTCCTGCTTTTGCTCAGACGCGATATTGCTGCAGGCGCGTCGTGCGCAATCCGGCGAGGCCGTGCTGGTCGATCGACATCTGCCAGCTCAAGAACTCGTCGACCGTCAGCGTGTAGCGGTTGCACGCCTCCTCGAGGGAGAGGAGCCCGCCTCGCACCGCCGCGACGACCTCCGCCTTGCGGCGGATCACCCAGCGCTTGGTCGTGGGCGGCGGCAGATCGGCGATCGTCAGGGGACTCCCATCGGGCCCGATCACATATTTGACACGCGGACGATGCGTCTCGGTCATCTGGCTACTCGCATACTCTCGACCATACTCGACTGGCCGATCTATAGACGCGCCGGTTTAATATTTGCCTAAGCGAAACTCCTGTGTTTGCTGCCAATTATGCTTAGGAATTTACAGATGTGGCGCCGCCGCCAGAGCGGTTCGGCGCGCATTCCGATCGCTCGAACCCGTCCGTTCGCGCGACAAGCGGGCTACCGCTCGGGCGCCCTCTCCACTTTCACCCGGGCGATCCCCGCCGAGCGAAAGCCGAGACTTTCGGCGGCGTGAACCGACACGTCGATGACCCGCCCACGCACGAAGGGGCCGCGATCATTGACGGTGACGATCACCGATCGATCATTGGCGAGATTGGTCACGCGCAGCTTCGAGCCAAAAGGCAGAGTGCGATGCGCCGCCGTCATCGGGCCCACCCGGCCCCCGCTCGCCGTGCGGCCGCCATAGCCGTAATAGGACGCCTTGCCGACAAAAGACTGTCCGAGCGCCGCGCTCGTCGAACCGGAAACAACCGCCAAGCCGATGATCAAATGCTTCACTCACTCTCTCCTTACGCAGTCGCGACGCCTCGAGCGCCGCCGTTGTCAGGTAGACATGCGCTAGGGATAAGATGTGATCGAATAGTGGCGGCCAAGCCCTGCGACGAGGCGCTCGAATTTCCGCTGCGGCGCGGCAAGCAACGCCGAACAATATTTCCCGCTTATCTATACTATTGGCTCGAGTAGCGTCGGACGCATTTTGCAATATTCGGCAAGCACGATTACTTTTTGTGACAAAAATGCAACAAAGAGCGAGAATCAGCGCCTTCGCTGTGCGAGAGCGCTCGATTCGGTCAAATTTCGGGACGTGCGCCGGCTCGATCGAGCGCGAAGCGCCCAGGTCCAGCGGCGGCGAAATAGATGAACACGAGCATATAGAGGAGCGCCAGCTCGCCCTGGTTGTGGATCGGCAGCAGCGCCTTGCCGGCATGCGCGACCCCATAGGCGACGGCCATCTCCACGGCGAGGACCACGGCGGCGGGTCGGGTGAACAGGCCGAAAAGCAGCAGCAGGCCGCCGACGACCTCGATGATCCCGGCGGCGCCGAGCAGCGAGAACAGCGTCAGCCCGTCGAACATGGCGACATGGGGAACGCCGAACAGCTTGGCGGTCCCGTGCTGCAGGAACAGGACGGCCGCGCCGATGCGCAGCACGCCCAATAAGCACGGCGCCAGTTCCGGCGCCCGGCGACTCCAGTCCATACGGCTCTCCTCTTGAAGAATGGAGGCGACCTCTCAGAGAATGCGGGCGACCTCCTCGAACGCGAAGCGCGGGCCGCGCGGATAGAGCTTGGCCGGATCGCCATAACCGATATTGATCAGGAAGTTCGATTTCACATTCCCCTCGGGGAAAAATTCCGCATCGACCGCGGCGTTGTCGAAGCCGCTCATCGGCCCGACGTCGAGCCCGACCGCGCGCAGCGCCAGGATGAGATAGCCGCCCTGCAGAGTGGCGTTGCGAAACGCCGTCGTCTCGATCAGCGGCTGATTGCCGGCGAACCAGGAGCGCGCGTCGGTCGCCGGATAGAGGCGCGGCAGATGCTCGTGGAAGGCGAGGTCATGAGCGACGATCGCGGTCGCCGGCGCCGCCATGGTCTTGTCGAGATTGCCCGGAGAGAGCGCTGGAGCGAGACGCTGCTTGGCCGCTTTCGAGCGCACGAAGACGAAGCGCGCCGGCAGGCAATTGGCGCTGGTCGGCCCCCACAGCGCGAGCGTGACCGCCCGCCGCAGCAGAGCGTCCGGAACCTCGCGGTCGAGCCAGCCGTTATGCGTGCGCGCCTGCGTGTAGAGCTGCGCCAGCGCGGCGTCGTCGAGTGTCTCGTGCGGAGCTCGCGTCATTCCTGCCTCCATCGCCTTCCGGCGGGAAACGCCCGCCGCCGTCAAATGTCCCGGCCCACGACTTCCTGCTCGAGGCGCTCCGCGGCCCGGCGCCATTGCTCCCGGCGCGGATGAAGGGCGAGCGCGCGGCGATAGGCGTCGAGCGCGCGCTCGGGCTCTCCGGCGCGCTCGCGCAGCGCGCCCAGCGCGCCCAGCGCATCGAACCGGCGCGGGTCGAGCCGGACCGCGGCGTCGAGATCGCGCTCGGCGCCTGCGGCGTCGCCGAGCGTGAGCCGCATCTCGGCGCGAGCGACCAAGGCCTGCGGCCAACCGGGCTCCAGCGTGACGATGCGATCCAGAAGGCCGAGCGCCAGCTCGGGCTGGCTCGCCCGAGCGGCGACGGCGGCGCGTGAAATCAGCAGATCGGCGGTCGCGGAGCCCGAGCGCGCCCAAATGCGGCCGATGGCCTGCGCGAGCGCCTCGGCCTCCTCTTCGCTGCGCGCTTCGGAAAGGCGGCCGAGCAAGGAGTCGAGCCCGGTCGCGCGCGGCGCGGGCTCGTCTCGATCCATGGGAGGCTCGGGGGTCGGCGGCGGCTTGCGCAACGGACCGAACACGGTCACGCCCGGCGGCAGAGGAATCGGCACGCGGCCGAGGCCGGGAATGTCGAGATAATGCTCCAGCGTCTCCGCCGCGCATGCCGGCGGCGCAGCGGCGAAGGCCAGACAGAGCGACAGCGAGATTGCGGGGACCGCCTTGCGCATGAGCGCGAGTTTAGCCCAGTCCCCGAATATGAGAAAGGCCGCCCGCGGGCGGCCTTTCCATTTCAGAGCAGATCAGAGAGCCTTCAGCCGATCGGCGGCCGACTTGCCGGTGCGCCGATCCTGGGTGAGCTCATAATCGAGCTTCTGCCCTTCGCGCAGATCGCGGAGGCCGGCGCGCTCCACAGCGCTGATATGGACGAACACGTCCTTGCCGTTGTCGTCGGGCTGAATGAAGCCATAGCCCTTTTGAGCGTTGAACCACTTCACGGTTCCGGTCGCCATACGTCTCTCCCATTGGAGATTGAAGCCCGCATACGCGCGGGCCGGGGTCGATCGATATTGGGAGAGGTCGTCAGCGGCTTCGTCTCCGAAGCGCGGCCAAGTCGTCAGGCCGAATAATCGATGCCGGCGAATATAGAAACCTGTCCGGCGCCTGGCAACGACCGACCCGGCCCCGACGCCTACGCATTTTCCACAATGGAAAGATTTTGCTTACCCTACCGTTCGAGTCCCGCCGCAATTCATGCGGCGTTCAGCACGAGAAGGCCAATCTTAACCTCGGATTCAACGACGATCGTTCGAATATTCGACAAATCGTCGGGAACGACGCAATCGGCGACGGCCCGCGCCGCCGAGGCCCAAAGCAGGACAGCAAGATGATCGACCTCGTGCGGCAAATGATCGACCGACATGGACGCCTGCCGGCGCCGGCGCGCGATTTGTCGACGAATGCGGATCTCTATGAGATCGGCCTCACCTCTTTCGCGGCGGTGCAGGTCATGCTGGCGCTCGAGGAGGCGCTCGGACTGCAATTCCCCGAGCGCATGCTGCGCCGCCAGACCTTCGCGACGATCGGCTCCATCGTGTTCTGCCTGCGCCAGCTCGAGAGCAAGGCCGCCTGACTGGTCAGAGCTGCGCGCCCGAGGGGCAGTAGCGCGCCGTCGGATCGGCGGCGGCGATGAGGTCGGCGGCGGGCCATTCCCGCTGATCGACGCCGAAGACCAAAAGGCCGGGGAGAATGGGGGACGAGGTTTCGAGCCAACGCCGGAAGGCGATCGCGCTGCGGCCCTCCTCACGCGTCGGCCGCGAGGCGACATGCTCCTTCTCCTTGCCGGAGGCCGGCAGGAGATTCTCGAGCCCGCATTGCGCGAACAAGGGCTCTTCCCGCGAGGGCGTGGCGGCGGCGCGCTGAACGGAGACGAAGATCGCAAACAGCGCAAAAGCGACAAAGCCGAGAAACAATGCGCCGATCTGGCGCGCGCCGAATATCGAACGCGACATGACGAGCCTCCACGCGGCCGCCCTTCGCGGCCTCGCCCGTCAGATGGCGCAGCGCGCTCGCATAGCCAGCGACGGCGCCGCGAATTGCGACCAATAGCTAATGTTTCGTGAGGCCGAGGGGCTTGGTGGCGCGCTTCAATCTCGACGCAAGCCGCTAGACTAGCCCGCGAGCTCCTTGAGCCCGCGCCGGATCAGCGCGCCCGTGTCGGCGTTCTCGCCGAGCGCTTTCAGGCTCGCGCCGACTGCGGCGGCCGCCTGCGGGCGGCCATAGCCGAGATTGACGAGCGCCGAGACGGCGTCCTGCGCCGCCTGTGGCGCGGCCGCCTCCGCCTCGCCCGAGAGACGCCCGACCGCAGGATCGATCGTGGCGAAGGCCGGCGCCTTGTCCTTCAGTTCGGCCACGATGCGGGCGGCGAGCTTGGGCCCGACGCCCGACGCGCGCGCCACCATCGCCTTGTCCTGCCCGGCGATGGCCGCGGCGAGCTCGCCGGGGCCCAGAATCGAAAGAATGCCGAGCGCGACCTTGGCCCCGACGCCCTGCACCGTCTGCAGCAGCCGGAACCAGTCGCGCTCGGCGTCGGCGGAAAAGCCGAACAGCCGAATCGAATCCTCGCGCACCTGCGTCTCTATGGCGAGCGCCGCGGCCTCTCCCGCGGGCGGCAGCTTCTGCAGCGTGCGCGTCGAGCAATGCACGACATAGCCGACGCCCTGCACGTCGAGGATCACGAAATCCTCTCCCTGCGAGTCGACGACGCCTCTGAGCTTGCCGATCATCGCGCCTGCTCCGTGTCTGCGTCAGAACTCCTGGCGCCCCTCCCGCCCCCTTCCCGCCGCACGGAAGAGGGAGAAGATTCGGCGCGTGATCGAAGGGCTCGCGAGCCGCCCGAAATTGATGGGCTGAATCGCACCACTAGGACGACGCCGTCAGATCTTGCGTCCGATCGACAGAAATTTTTCGGCGCGCGCGTCGACGATCTGCGCCCGCGACATATTGCCGAGGCCTGCGAGGGCATGGTCGATCGCCTCGCCCACCGCCGTCACCGCGGCCTGCGGATCGCGATGGGCGCCGCCCGGCGGCTCGGCGACGATGACGTCGATGATGCCGAATTTGAGCAGGTCCTGGGCGGTGATCTTCATGCTGGTCGCCGCATCCTGCGCCTTGGTGGCGTCGCGCCAGAGGATCGAGGCCGAGGCCTCCGGCGAGGCCACGGTGTAGACGGCGTGCTCCAGCATCAGCACCTTGTTGCATGTGGCGATGGCGATGGCGCCGCCCGAGCCGCCCTCCCCGACCACGACCGCGACATTGGGCACGCCGAGCGACAGCGAAACCTCGGTCGAGCGCGCGATGGCCTCCGCCTGGCCGCGCTCCTCGGCGTCTATGCCCGGAAAGGCGCCGGCCGTGTCGACAAGAGACACCACGGGAAGGCCGAAACGGTCGGCGAGGTCCATCAGCCGCGCCGCCTTGCGATAGCCCTCCGGCCGCGCCATGCCGAAATTATGCGCGAGCCGGCTCGAGGTGTCGGAGCCCTTCTCCTGGCCCATCACGCAGACCGGCTCGCCGCGGAAGCGCGCGAAGCCGCCTACGATCGCGGCGTCCTCGCCGAACGCGCGGTCGCCGGCGAGCGGGGTGAACTCGTCGAACAGCAGGCGGACGTAATCGGAAAAATGCGGGCGCTGCGGATGACGCGCGACCTGAATTTTCTGCCACGGCGTCAGCGCGGCGTAGAGGTCGGCCAGAGCCTTGGCGGCCTTGGCCTCGAGCTTGGCGAGTTCCTCGCCGATGGAGACGCCGTCGCCCTTGGAGGCCAGGGCGCGCAACTCCTCGACCTTGGTCTCGAGCTCGGCGACGGGCTTTTCGAAGTCGAGGTAGAAACGCATGTGACGATCGGACACGGCGATTGCGGCTCGGAGCCTAGCGGCGAGGCGCGGAAACTGGCCGCATCGGAGCCGGAAGTCAAGAACGCGGGCGCGGCGTCTGCGCGCCAGGCGAAAGCCGACGACAGGAACGACAGGCTGTCCGGCTTCCCCGTCGCGGCTATGGCTCGAACACGAGCCGACCCGTCTCGCCTTCGACGAGACGGCGGTAGAAGCAGGATTTCCGGCCCGTATGGCAGGCCTTGCCGTCGCCGCCCGCCTCCACCCTCAGCAGCAGGGCGTCCTGGTCGCAATCGACCTCGATCGACAGCACCTTCTGCACCTGGCCGGAGGTGTCGCCCTTGCGCCAGAGGCTCTGGCGCGAGCGCGACCAATAATGCGCGACGCCGGTCTCGATGGTCTTTTCGAGCGCCAGCTCGTTCATATAGGCGACCATCAATATGTCCTTGGTCGCCGCCTCGACGGTGATGCAGACGATGAGGCCCTGCGCGTCGAATCGCGGCGCGAAAACGAGCCCTTCCTCGACCTCGCGGGCTTCGGCCGGCGTCGCTGCGGACATGGCGGGGTCTCCCGAAGGCGCGGCGGCTCAGCGCGCGCCGCGCAAAAGCGTGTAGAAATGCACCTGCTCGGCCGGCTCGTCGCGGAACACGCCCGAGAATTGCACGGTGACGGTCGAGGAGCCCTGCTTCAGCACGCCGCGCATGGACATGCACATATGCTCGGCCTCCACCAGAACGGCGACGCCGCGCGGGGCCAGATGCTGATCGATCGCCGCCGCGATCTGCGCCGTCATCGCCTCCTGCGTCTGCAGCCGCTTGGCGTAAGTGTCGACGAGGCGGGCGAGCTTGGAGAGGCCGACGACGCCGCCCGTCGGATAATAGGCGATATGCGCCTTTCCGACGAAGGGCACGATATGATGCTCGCAATGCGACACGAACGGAATGTCGCGCACGAGGACGAGATCGTCATAGCCCTCGACCTCCTCGAAGATTCGCGCCAGCGCCTCGCCGGCGTCCTCCTCATAGCCGCGGAAAAACTCCTCATAGGCCTTCACCACGCGCCGCGGCGTCTCTTTCAGCCCTTCGCGGTCCGGATCGTCGCCCGCCCAGCGCAGCAGCACGCGCACGGCCGCCTCCGCTTCCTCGCGGCTCGGCCGCTCGACGGGCTTATCGGCCGTCTCGGGACGGCTGAGCAAGGACTTAACCACGGCATCCATGTGGCGCCTCCTTAAAACAACAAGGCCCGACGTCTTCGGGGGAGATGGCCGCTTTCAAGACGGCCCGGCGAATTATATACTCAGTGGAAGAAATCCACGTAACCCCCCTGCTAGCAACTTATCGGCCAGATGCTCGATCAAGTCTACAACCAGCGCATTCTGGAGCTCGCCGCGCAAATTCCGCGCGTCGGCCGCCTTACGGCTCCGGACGCCAGCGCCACCGCCCATTCCAAATTATGCGGATCGACAGTGACGGTCGACGTCACTCTCCGCGACGGAAAAGTGGCGGATTTCGCTCATGAGGTAAAGGCCTGCGCGCTCGGCCAGGCCGCCTCCTCGATCATGGCGCGCAATATCGTCGGCTGCACGCCGCAGGAGTTGCGCGATCTGCGCGAGATCGTCCGCAGGATGCTGAAGGAGAACGGCGCTCCGCCGGAAGGCAAATGGGGCGACATCGCTCTCCTCGAGCCGGTTCGCGATTTCAAATCGCGCCACGCCTCGACGCTTCTGACTTTCGACGCGGTGGTCGACGCGATCGGGCAGATCGAGCGGAAGACGTAGCGGCTCGCGTCGACGAATTTGCAGCCTCTCGAGAGCGAGCCTGAAGGCTCGCTCTCGAGAGGCTGAATCATGCCACGAGGAAGAGGTCGCGCGGTTCCCTCTCCTCCCGCTGCGTCGCGGATCGGACGGCTGGACGATGAAACGGCTGCGGGGTCGGCGGCGGGCGCCGACTTCGGTTCGCTGCCCAAAAGCCGAAGGAGCTCAGGTCATTTTCAGCCCGCTCGCGGGCCGAGCAGGATGACGCCGGCGCCGATCAGACAGATCGTAACGCCCGTCAAATCCCAGCGATCCGGTCGCGTTCCTTCGACCAGCCAGAGCCAGAGCAGCGAAGCCGTGATGTAGACTCCGCCATAGGCGGCGTAGGCGCGGCCCGCGGCCGAGCTGTCGACCAGGGTGAGCAGATAGGCGAACAGGGCCAGCGAGACCATGCCGGGCGCCAGCCAGAGCAGCGATTTTCCGAGCCGGAGCCACGCCCAGAAGCTGAAGCATCCCGCGATCTCCGCGAGGGAGACGGCAAAATAGACGGCCATTGTCGACGTCACGATTTCGCGCTCCCGTTCCGCGACATGCCGACCGGGCGGCCTTGTCCGCATCTCGCCACAGCGATCGGGCCGATCCGCCGCTCAACTATCGCTTCAGGACGCCGCGAGTAAACAACCTTACGTGTTATTAACCATGTCTCCCAATAGTGGCGGCGTCGCTTTGGGGGCTTTACACGATGAGAAGAATTTTCGCTTCGACCACGCTCGTTTTCTTGTCCACGGACATGGCGTCGGCCGGCTCGCCGCCTCGCTACAACGAACCTCCCTCAAGTCCGATATTCGAAAGCCGCAGCGGGCGCGCGCCGGAGCCAGCACGGGGAAAGCGGCTTCACCGGCAGAACGACGATGTCACGGGCTCGCTGCCGATCATCGCCGATGCGCAGCCCCGCGCCGATGATGCTCCGCAGCCGGCTTTCGTCTCGTCGCGCTGGACGGGCTTTTATGTCGGCGCCAATGTCGGCCCCGGCTGGGCGATCACGCGCGCCGCCATTCCGGGCGTCGCCAATGTCAGCGGCGTCGGCATGTATGGCGTCGCGGGCGGCGTCACCGCCGGCTTCGACTATCGTTTCGGCTCGTCCTTCGTCGCGGGCGTCGCCGCCGACGGCTCCGTCAAGAGCACGGAGGCGAAAGCCTCCGGCTTCGGCAAGGACGTGACATTCCGCGAGGCCGCCTCCTGGGCCTTGCGCGGAAGGCTCGGCGGCCTCGTCTCCGAAGACACGCTCGTCTACGCCACCGCCGGCGTCACGCAGGCCGTCACCAAGCTCGGCTATCCCAATGGCGACAGCGACGATGTGCGCTATACGGGCGCGATATTCGGCGTCGGCGTCGAGACGCGCCTGGCTCCCGGGCTCTATGGCCGGGCCGAATATCTCCACAGCGTCTATGGACAGCGTAATTTCGACGGCGGGCTCTCCAACGCCCGTCCCGAGACGGCGGTCGCCCGCGTCGGGCTGATCTTGAAGCCATTCGAGGCGGCCGATTGCTGCGGCGCGCCGGCCGGCGTCGGCGTCCCGTCCGCCGTCCCGCGTGAAAGCTGGACCGGCGCGCATGTCGGCGCGCATGGCGGCTACGCCTTCGGCAGCGCCAAGCTCTCCTCGGGCTCCATTTCGGGCGATGGCGTCGGCGGAACCGGCGGCGTCGGCGGCGCGCTGCTCGGCTACGACTACCAGCTCGGGCGATCGGTGTTCGGCCTGGAAATCGACGGCAGCGGCGGCGGCGCGCGATCGACGGCGAGCGTGACGCTTCCCATTCTCTCGGCGAATGCGCAAATCACCTATGACTGGGACTACTCCATACGCGCGCGGGCGGGCCATTTGTTCGGCGACACGCTGTTGTTCGGCTCCGTCGGATGGACGCAGACCTACGCTCAACTCACGACGGCGGGGCTCGGCGGCCTGGAAACCTCGCATGTGTTCTCGGGCGTTCAATTCGGCGCGGGCATGGAAACCATGCTGACGGCGCATGTCGGCGCGCGGCTCGAATATCTGCAGAGCTTCTACGACAAATACGCGAGCGTGCTCGGCTCGACGATCGATGCGCGTCCGACCATCGGCAAGACGCGCGCGGCCGTGATCTACAAGTTTTGAACGGTCGAGCGTCGTCGCCCGCGCCGTCCCTTCGGAACTCGTCCTTCACGGCGATGGACGAATCGGATCGGCCCGGGGGCGCGACGCTCGACGCTATCGCAGCCGAAGAGAGCATCTTCCGCAACAGCTTGCGCATGCAGCTGCAGGCGGCGCTCGACAAGACCTTCGGCCTCGCGTCAGGCGGAAGTCGCGAGGCCTCTCGAGCGTCTCGATCGATCGGCGACCGCTTAGATCACGCGCCTTCGGCCTTCGACACGCAAGATCGACGCCTCAGATCGTCAGCGTGCACAAGCCTCCGTCGACCAAAAGATTCTGGCCTGTGATGAAAGCGGCCTGCTCGCTGCACAGGAATGCGCATGCAGCTCCGAATTCTTCCGGTTTTCCCGCCCTTCCGGCGGGCACACGGGCGACCAGCGCGTCCGCCGTCGCGCCGAGCTCGGCGAGCCGTTCCGTCATGATCGTGCCGGGCAGCAGATTGTTGATCGTCACGCCATCCTCGGCAATCTGTCGAGCCACGCCTGCCACATATCCGGTGAGAGCCAGACGAGCGGATGTGGAGAGATCGAGTCTCGCCACCGGCATTCTGACGGTCGCCGACGTGATGTTGACGATCCGGCCGAAGCGGCGCGCGCGCATGCCCGGCGCGAACGTCCGGATCAACTCGACCGCAGACAGCAAGTTCGCGTCGAGCGCCCGCTCCCAATCCTCGAGCGTCAAATCCGTGAAATCTTTGATCGGGGGGCCGCCGGCATTGGTGACGAGAATGTCAGTCTCGGCGCTCGACGCATGAACTGCGGCGCGCCCTTGCGCCGTGCCGACATCGGCGACGACGAAAGCGGGACGGCTTCCGGTCGCCTCCGCAATGCGGTCGGCGGCCATCTCTAACGCCTCGGCCCGACGCGCGACGAGCGTGACGCGGACGCCCTCGCCGGCGAGGGCCCGAGCGCACGCCATGCCCAGCCCCCGAGAGGCGCCGCAAACGATAGCGGTTCTGTCCTGTATCCGCAGATCCATCCAAGCGCCCTGTTGTCTCGGATCGGAGGGGAAAGCCGCCATCGCGGCTTTCGACGAGTCGCGTCGAAAAAGCGAGTTCTGATCGACCAATGCCGCTCCGGCGGGAAGCCTCGAACACTGTGCTGTCGAAAAAGCTCGGCGATTCCCCGACGGGCGTCAAGCGCAGTGAACACGGCGTCTCAGCACGTCGATCAGAGTCATCGGGTGACGGACTACAGCCCCGTCACCCTCGTCCTGTGGGGCCCGCGCAGCGGGCGTGTCGAAGGGCGGGCAC
>NZ_JAINDZ010000029.1:41335-53550 GCF_019802345.1 Methylosinus sp. Sm6
GCGGCCGTCCTTCGAGACGCCGCCTGCGGCGGCTCCTCAGGACGAGGGTTGGGGACTTTATCCTTCACCCGATTGCCCTGGCGCTTCGATCGACTCCCATCCCGACAAGAACGATACGGCGATATGACAGATCGGTCCGACAACCGTCACGGTTTTCGAGTCTCGCGCCGCGGCTTCGGCCTTCGTTTTGGCTCCGCGTCTTTTTTCGGCGGCTCGACGGTTCGCGGCTCCGACGAACCGCTCAACCGTTCGACACGAATGCTGTCGCCGCCGGGCCGACGCATGTCGGCGAGGAATTGCGCGGCCGCCGGCTCGGCGATTTCGACCTTCGTTTCATGCTCGAAGATCTGGATCGCTCCGATGTCTTGCCGCATGAGATTGCCCTTGCGACAGAGCATCGGCAGCAGCCATTTCGGATCGGCGTTCTTGGTTCGGCCGATGCCGAGACGAAACCACACGGCGCCGCCGGGCAAGCGGGACGGACGCGGCGCTTTGACGGAATTTGCGGCAGGCGTCCGAGGCGCGCGCGGCTCCCGGCGCTGCGGCTCCTGTCGGGGCTCCTGCCCGGGATCGACGACCGCCTCGGTCGCTGGAAGCCGCGCGCGGTAGAGACGAACGAGCATCGCGCCGATCTGCTCGGGCGTTCGGTCCGCGAGCAGCAGCTTCGCCGCCTCGAAATCCTCGTCTCGCGGCGGCTCCGACAGCAGCGGATCGTTCATCATGCGCTTGCGATCGAGCGCGTCGATCTCTTCGGCCGAGGGCGGCCCGCTCCAAAATGCGTAGGCGCCGGCGTCGCGCAACAATCGTTCGGCGCGATGACGTCGCGCGGGGGCAACGAGCAGCGCGCTCACGCCCTTGCGCCCGGCGCGCCCGGTGCGGCCGCTGCGATGCTGCAGAGCTTCCGCGTCATGCGGGAGATCGGCGTGAATGACGAGGTCGAGATTGGGCAAATCTATGCCGCGCGCCGCGACGTCGGTCGCGACGCAGACCCGCGCGCGTCCGTCGCGCAGCGCCTGCATGGAGTGATTGCGCTCATGCTGGCTGAGCTCGCCCGACAAAAGCACGGCCGCGAACCCACGCTCGAGCAAGATCGCATGCAGATGCCGAACGGACTCGCGCGTATTGCAGAACACGATCGCCGTCGGCGCCTCGAAATAGCGCAACAGATTGACGGTCGCGAGCTCCGTCTCTTTCGGAGCGACGCGCACCGCGCGATAGTCGATGTCGCCGTGACCGCCCTCCCCGCGCGCCACGTCGATCCGCCGCGCGTCGCGCTGATAACGCTTCGCCAGAGCCGCGATGCCTTTCGGCATGGTGGCCGAGAACAGGAGCGTGCGCCTCTCCTCGGGCGTCGCCTCGAGAATGAACTCCAGGTCCTCCCTGAAGCCAAGGTCGAGCATCTCGTCGGCTTCGTCGAGAACGACGGCGACGATGCCCGTCGTATCCAATCCGCCGCGCTCGATGTGATCGCGCAAACGTCCGGGCGTTCCGACGACGATATGCGCTCCCTCCGCCAATTTGCGGCGCTCGAGGCGCGCATCCATGCCGCCGACGCAAGCGACGATTCGCGCTGCGGCGTGCTCGTAGAGCCAGCCGAGCTCGCGCTCCACCTGCAAGGCGAGCTCGCGCGTCGGCGCGACGACGAGCGCGAGAGGCGCTCGCGGGGCCGTCAGGCAATCGGCCTCGCCGAGAAGCGTCGGAGCGATGGCCAGACCATAGGCGACCGTCTTTCCCGATCCCGTCTGAGCGGAAACGAGAATGTCTCCCCCTCGAGCTTCGGCGGACAGCACCGCCGCCTGCACCGGCGTAGGCGACATGTAATTGCGCTCCGCCAAGGCTTTGGCAAGCGGGGCGCGGGCGTTCGAGAAGGTCACGAGTGAATTCGCCTGGAAAGTGGACGGGAGGCAAGACGATCGCTCGGCATAGTCTCGGAGGAGCGAGCTCCGCGGAAGTCGGCGGATCGGGGGCTGCCGGGTCGGAGCGGAGTCGCTTTCTTCGCGGCCCCCTCGTAGCGTGATCCAGCCGATTTGAGCGAGCCTTGAGAGACTCGCTCTCGAGAGGCTTCAAATTCGTCGACGCAAGCCGCTAGATGAGGTCGTCGATCTCCTCGATCTTTTCGTCCTCGTCGATCGGCTGCGGAATGCCGTCGTCGGTTTCTGCGTCGTCTGCGTCTGCGTCCGTGTCGGCTTCCGCTTCATCCGCCTCCGCCGACACCTCGTCATCCTCGGCCGAAGGCTGGCCGTCGGGAACGCGCGCCTCGCTCTGCATCGGGCGATACGGAGCCCTCCGCGGCGCAGAGCGGGGCAGCTCCACGACTTGAAAAATCGTGGCGCATTTCGGACAGGTGATCGGGTCGCGATTGAGGTCGAAAAACGCCGCGCCACAGCTCAGGCATCGGCGCTTTGCGCCAAGTTCGGCTTTCGCCACGGCCTTCTCCTCATGTGTGATCGCTTCGTGCTGCGCGCCTGATTTAGGCCGGCGCCCGAGAGCGATGACGACAAGTCGCGCGCCCCGTCCTCAGCCCCGTTCCCGCCGCCGGTACATCCGCGGTCGACAGGAATGGGTCGAGAACTCAGGCTTTACGCCTCGACCTGCAGCTGGTCGGCGGAAGATTTGCCGCTGCGTCTGTCGATGACGGTCTCGTAGGAAATTTTCTGGCCTTCCGCGAGTCCGCGAAGCCCCGCGCGCTCCACCGCGCTGATGTGAACGAACACATCCGCCCCGCCGGAGTCCGGCTGGATGAAGCCGAAGCCCTTCTGCGAGTTGAACCATTTTACGACGCCGGTTTGCATGAGTTTTCCTTTTCCTCTACGGGCGTGACAGTTTGGCGGTCGCGCGCGCGCGATCGCATGAAGATCGAAGCTTTGGGGAGAAAGTCGCACGCCGACGCGCCTGCAAAGGCGGGAAAGCTCGTCCGTTCGGCCGAAACTCGATGAGCGAGATATAGGGCGTCGGGGCAAAAAAGCAACTGACCGGTTTTTGCCGAGACGGGACCTCGTCCGTGAGGCCCCTGGGATCGCACATGACCGCGCCGGATCCGCCTATCGGATTTGCGAACCATCGAGCAGGGTCGCCAAGAGGTGCGGCCTGCCCGAATGTGCATGTTTGCGAGCTCGGCGGATTCAGCGTCGATAACCGACCTCCGAGACGGCCCTCATGATCGCGCCTCCGCCGCGATGGCGCGTCGCAGAAAGGCGATCGCCTCGTCGCGATAGGCGATTTCATTCCCGGACACGGAGCCGCCGGCGACGTCGCGCGCGACCTGATCGAGCGTGGCGGAGATGAGACGGGCGGCATAGGCCGGCGTGAGATCGCGGCGGAGGAGTCCGGCTCGCTGGTCGCGTTGGATAAGCGACGCGAGCTTTTCGACATGCGGCTTACGCAATTCCTCGGACCGTCGAGACTCGCCGAACAGCAAGGCTTCGGAGCGAAGGAACGGCAGAATGTCGGCGTGGTCGCGGCAGACGGCGGCGCCTGCGTCGATGAGGCGCCCGACGAGCTCGATCACTGGAACGTCCGACGAGAAGCAGGCGGCGATCTTTGCCTCGATCGCGCGCTGGATCTCATCGGCGAGCGCAACGATCAGAGACGCCTTGGTCTCGAAATAGAGATAGAAGGTTCCTTGCGCGACGCCCGCGGCGGCGACGATTTCCGGCACGCTCACCTCGTCGTAACGCTGCGCGGCGAGCAGGCGGCGCGCGGCGCGCAAAATCCGCTCGCGCGCGTCGCCACGCGGCCGGCCGCGCGACCGCTTGGCTCGCGGCTCGGAAGCGTCGAGAGCTTTGGTCATGGCGCGATCGTGCTATCGCGCCCGCCCATGCGCAAGCGGCGCTAGAGCGGTCACGGGCCGCCCGACGCCCAATTTATCTGCGAGATAACGCCGCAGAGGGGCCGCGAGCGCCGGCTGGCTGCGAAAGCCGATGAAGCCGTCGGGCCTGACGAGGAACAGGCATTGGTATTTTCCGCCATAGCGCGCATGCAGCGCGCCATTGCTGTCGTGGAGCGCGCCCGGGAATGGCGTGCGCGTGATGAGACGTGGCGAGAGAAGCCGACCGAGCTCGGCGCGCAGCGCGCTCGCGAGACGAGAGAGCCGTGCGAGATCGCTTTGCGTCGGATCATCGCCGCCGAGAATGAGGACGATCGATCGCAGCTCGTTCGCCATCATGCGGTGCAGGCTCGTCTCGTCGCCGTCGGGCGCGACGAGTCCGGTCGCGTCCGGCGCCCAATCGCCCGGCGCAGGCGCCGCGCGAAAAGCGATATGCGAGGCGATCGCGCGAAAGGGCTCGCCCTTCGCGATCGCCGTGAGATGGTCCATGAAAGGCTGGACATATTGGTCGACGATGGCGCTGTCTCGATAATGAAAGGCGGTCGCCGAAAAAGCGGCGCTGAGCCTTTTCTGCACGAAGCGCGAGCGGCCGAGCGAAGCCGCCGCGAGATCGCGCAATGCAATCTTCGCCGGACTGTCGAGGCTGATGGCCTTCTGCGCGATCTCTGTTTCGCGGACGATGGAGCGAATGATCGGAAGCCGCTCGGCTTCATAGCTGTCGAGCAAGATCGGCGCGGCGGCGCCTTCGATGACGGCCGCGAGCTTCCAGGCGAGATTGATCGCGTCCTGGACGCCGGCGTTCATGCCCTGGCCGCTCTCGGGGCTGTGGATATGCGCCGCGTCGCCGAGCAGGAACACGCGGCCCTTGCGCAGGGACTCCGCGACGCGGCTGGAGACGCGGAACGTCGAAATCCATTGCGGATCGCGCAAGACTCCGTCGAACTCGGGAAAGCTCGCGAAGCCGTGCTGAAGATCGGCGACGTCGACATGATCCGCGGTGATCTCCGGCCGGTCGGTCACATCGACCACGACACGCCAGTTGCCGTCCTTCAGCCGGCCGAAGATGGCGAAGCGGCCGGGCTGCAGCAACGTATGGATCTCATGCTCGGCCCAGCGCGCCGCGCGCGGAAAGTCGATCGCGAGATCGCCGGTGGCGAATCGGCCTTCGAGAGATTTGCCGACGAAATCGACGCCGAGCGATCGCCGCACGAGGCTGTGAGCGCCGTCGCATCCGGCGATATAATCGAAGCGCGCCTCCTCGAGCCGGCCATCCGCGCGACGCAGCACCGCGGTCGTTCCCGTTTCGGTTTGGGCGAAGGCGTCGAGCGCCACGGGCCGCTCGATCTCGACGCCGCATGCGCGCAGACGCTCGATGAGGAAGCGCTCGCTCTTGCCCTGCTGCACGAGCAGCGAGAATGGATAGGGCTGGTCGGCGCCGCCTTCGAGGCCGATGCGAAGCATGCGCTTCCCGCTCGAATAGAAATTGGCCGCGCGCAGCGTCATTCCGGCGTCGAGAAAGGAGGCAGCCGCGCCATTGCGGGCGAAGGCTTCGATCGAGCGCGGATGAAGACCGATGGCGCGGGACTCCGAATCGGGCCGCTGCGGCGCCGCGTCGATGATGCGGACGCCGAGGCCGGCGCGGGTAAGCTCCAGCGCCAGCGTGAGGCCCGCAGGCCCGCCGCCGACGATGAGGACGTGGGAGGTGGTCATGGCTGCCCCATAATATATACTGACAGTCACTATATTAAATATATCCGCCGCCGGCGCAACTCCGAACCGGCGCGGCAAAGGCGCGCGCTTCGCCGCGCAGGCGGCGGCCATGGCCTACCGCCGGTCATCATGTTCGCGCGAGAGCCGCTCGACGAAAACATTGTCCCGCCAGGCGACTTTCCCGTCCATGCTGATGGAAGCCTGCGCATCCGCATCCCGAAATCGGCGCGAAAGAACCGAATATGAGCGTCCTCTCGCTGGTCGGGGTGGCGTCGTGCGCCGCGCGCGATGCATATCCGTAGGGAAATATTTCAATGTCGCCTCGGCGACATGATTTGACCTCGTTCGCAGTCTTATACGACATCCACCGCGTCGAAGATCGAGCTTTCTCTATCCCGCATATCTCACCCCACGGCGCCGGTCGACGGGGTTGCGGGGGAGTTGGGCGCGGCTCCAGGTTGATCCTCGACCCTCAGTCTGAGACAAAGCGTCGACCGCCGCGCCGGGGCGATTCGCGCGCCGAGGCGGCCTGAGCCTCGTTTCGGAGAACGCCTCATGGCCTCGGCCTGCACCGCCGGACTCGACACCGGCTTCATCGAGCTCGGCTACGCCAAGGTGGCGGCGCTCGGCGTCGTCCAGGGCGTCACCGAGCTGCTGCCCATCTCGTCCACCGCCCATATGCGCATCGTGCCGGCCCTGCTCGGCTGGAAGGACCCGGGCTCGGCCTTCTCCGCCGCCATGCAGCTCGCCGCCCTCGCCGCCGTGGTCAGCTATTTCTGGGGCGACATCCGCTCGCTCGCCGTCGGCTCCACCCGCGCGCTGCTGCGGCGCGATTTCACCGATTGGAGCTTCCGCTTCGTCGTGTGGATCGCGCTGGCGACCATTCCCATCGGCATCGCCGGGCTCGCCCTCTCCCACACGCTCAACGCCTGCGGATCGCCGCTGCGCAGCTTGCCCGTCATCGGCGTCTCCTGCCTCGTGATGGCGGCGCTGCTCGCCATCGCCGAACTCTATTGCAACCACTCGCGCACGCTCGACCATGTGAGCTTGAAGGACGCGCTGATCGTCGGCTTCGCGCAGGTCGGCGCGCTGATCCCGGGCGTCTCGCGATCCGGCTCCACCCTGACGGCGGCCCTGTTCCTCGACCTCAAGCGCGAGCAGGCGGCGCAATTCTCCTTTCTGCTCGGCCTGCCGGCGATCACCCTCGCCGGCCTCAAGGAGCTCTATGAGCTGCACAAGGCCCATCTCGACGCGCATGGCTGGTCGGTGCTCGCCGTCGGACTTGTCGTCGCCTCCATTTCCGCCTTTGCGGCGATCTGGGGGCTCCTGCGCATCCTCGAGCGATTTTCGGCGTGGCCCTTTGTCGCCTATCGGGCCTTCATCGGAATCGTGCTGCTGATCGGCGCGTCGACGGGCCTGCTCGCTTGAGCGGTCGGCGACGCCTGGCTCGAGCGGGACGGCGGGACACGCCATCATCTTTTATTTTTGTTCGCTTTGTCGGCGCCGAGCACTTGCCGAACAGGGCCCTCGGGACCTAACATCGCCCCATGGTCAAGATCGCCTCCTCCATTCGTCATGCCGGCCCCGGCGACGCCGAGGCGATCACCCATGTGCATGATCTGTCCTGGCGCGACGCCTATCGCGGCCTCATTCCGGGAGGCGAGCTCGAGCGCATGATCGCCCGTCGCGGCCCGCAATGGTGGGCGCGGGCCATCGTGCGCGGCAGCGGCATTCTGGTGCTGGAATTCGGCCGCCAGATCGTCGGCTATGTCACCTATGGGCGCAACCGCGTCCCCTCCATGCCCTATTCGGGCGAGATTTTCGAGATCTACCTGCTGCCGGAATATCAGGGCCTCGGCTTCGGCCGCGAGCTGTTCAACGCCGCGCGGCAGGAGCTGGCCGAGCACGGCTATCTCTCCACCGTCGTCTGGGCGCTGGCGGACAATGACAAGGCGCTCGGCTTCTATCGCCGGCTCGGCGGCCTGCCGATCCGCCAGGCGGAGGAGCGCTTCGGCGACGACATGCTGACGCGCGTCGCCTTCGGCTTCGTCTCCGCGCCCGTCCGCTGACTCAAATCCCCCATCCCAGGAGCTGTTTGCATGCGTCTCGACGCCATCAAGATCGGCGTGAATCCTCCGTTCGAAGTCAATGTCGTGATCGAGGTGCCGCTCGGCGGCGAGCCGATCAAATATGAGCTGGACAAGGCGTCGGGAACTCTGGTCGTCGACCGTTTTCTCTACACGTCCATGCGCTATCCTGGCAATTATGGCTTCATTCCGCACACATTGTCGGAGGACGGCGACCCTTGCGACGTGCTGGTCGCCAACACGCGCCCGATCGCGCCGGGGGCCGTGATCGCCGTGCGGCCGATCGGCGTGCTCTACATGCGCGACGAAGCGGGCGGCGACGAGAAGATCATCGCCGTGCCTGCGCCGAAGCTCACCAAGCGCTACGAGAAGGTGGAGAACTATACCGACCTGCCGGAGATCACGACCCGGCAGATCGAGCATTTCTTCGCCCATTATAAGGACCTCGAGCCGGGCAAATGGGTGGAGTCGGCCGGCTGGGGCGACGCCGAGGCGGCGCGCAAGATCATTTCGACCGCGATCGAGCGGGCGAAAAACGAAAAGAGCGAGTAGCGAATAGCGAATAGCGAGTAGTTCTATTCGCTATTTCGCTCGCCTCACTTCGGCGGGGCGGCGTGCGCGACACGCCGCCCCTGCGGAACGCCTCGGGCCGGTCCTTCTTCGGCACGCGGCCATTCTCGGAGGCGGCGTAGAGGCGCAGGGACAGGACCAGGTCCTCGACGTCTTTTTCGGCGTCGAAATCGCCGAGCACGACGGTCCATTTGCCGGGCGCGGCCATGGCCAAGGTGCAGGGCCGGGTGCAGACGCCGAGACATTCGACGGTCTCCACCGCGATAATCTCGCGGTCCTGCGGCGTCAGCCGCGCCTCCAGCCGCTCGACGAGCTGCTGGCCGGGCCGCACCTCGGGCTCGTCCTTCAGGCGGCACAGGGTGCAGATATAGACGGTCATCTTATCCGACATGAATCCTCGCTTCGCTCGGGCGGCGCAGCCGACCCCGAATATTGAAGCGGGTCTTACACGCAGTTCGAGGATCGCTCAACGCGACGGCGCGGAGCGGATGAGCGCGGCGATCCGCTCGGCCCAGATGGCCGCAGGCTCGCCCGCCGTCACGCGCAGCTCATAGGCCGAAGGCGGCGCGAACAGGCGATTGGTGTCGGGAAAGCGCCCCTCGCTGATCCGATCGACCCAGACCACGATCGCCGGGCCGAAGGCCTCGCGCGTCTGTGGCGTCGGGCAGACAAAATCGGCGATGGCGATCCCGCCCGCCTCGACGACCTTGTCGCAGAGCCAGCCCATGCGGCGGGCGTGCTCGATGCGGTCCTCGAGCGAGAAGCCCAGATCCTTGTTGATATTGGCGCGAACCTCGTCGGCATTGAACAGCACCGCTCCGACCATCGGAGCGAGCGCGCGCGCGAGCGTGGTCTTTCCCGCGCCGGGAAGGCCCATGATCAGAATCTTGCGACGAGCGTTACCGGTCATTCTCGCAGGGAGGTCGCGGGAGGTGAATCGACAGGCGAGAGCTTTAGGTCAAATCGCCGCTCGCGCCAAATCCGCCCCGGCGCCGCGCGCGCCGGGCCGCCCTCCCCTCCCGCCGGCGTCAGGCGTCGGTCGTCTCCAGCGCCGGCGCCGGCGCCGGCGCGCCAGAGGCGTGCTTCACACGCGCCTTGCGCTTCTTCCACCAGATATAGGCGCCGGTGCCCGAGAGCATGGCGATGACGACGCCGAGCACGCAGACGAAAATGCGGTAGGGCATGCCGAACACCGCGGCCATGTGCAGCGCGGCGAGCCAGCTGGTGATCGTATTGCCGGCGCGCTGCCCGCTCGGCATTTCGACCCCGATGAAACCGCCGGTATAGGCGTCGAACAGGACATAGGTCGCGCCGATCTTGTCGCCGAGGTCGCGCGACGAGCGCACGCGATATTGAAAGACGCCTTTCTCGCGCAGCAAATAGAACGCGTCGAGCGACTCCACGGAAAAATCATTGGCGCGGGCCTGCTCGTCCATCAGCCGGGCGCCGATCGCCTGCGCCTCCTCCCAGGGCAGCAGCGCCTTGCCCGGCGCAGGCTCGACCTTCAGATCCCGCGCCCAAACCGCCGGCTCGTAGTCGAAGAAGAGGCTCGTGGCGCGCGTGTAGAAGCCGTTCAAATTCCAATAGACGCTGGACCAGGCGAAGATCAGCAGAGCGATCCACAGCCAAAGGCCGCTGGCGCGGTGCAGATCGAAATTGATGCGGTAGAACGAGCCGCGCAGCTTGACGAGCCAGGCCGGCTTCCAGCGAGAGAGCCAGCCGCGGGCGTTTCCGCGGCTCGGCAGCGGCAGAGTGAGATAGAAGCCGACGAAGCAGTCGATCGTCCAGGCGAGCGCGATGAAGCCCAATATCCATGCGCCGACCGTTCCCATCGCCAGCTCGTAATGCAGGCTGTAGACGAAGGGCATGATGGCGGCGGCGCTCGTCGGCAGGCCGCCCCATTTGACTCGGCCGAGCTCCTCGCCGGTGACGCGGTCGAGGATGATGGAATCAAAATCGAGCGCCGCGGCGCCGGGCTTCGCCTCGACGCCGATATGGGCGACGCCCTGCTCGCCGAGATAAGCGGTGTTGACGATCACGTTGGGCGCCAGCGCCTCGGCGCGGCGCAGCAGCGCCGCAGGCTCGAGCGGGACACCCGCATGGACGCCCGGATGCATCTTTGGGGCGAGCCAGTGCTGAAGCTCGGGCAGGAACGCGAGCAGGCTGCCGGTCAGTCCGACGATGACGAGAAAGCCCGCCATGGTCAAGCCGACCCAGCGATGCAGCCAAACGAAAAATCCACGAGTCATAGATGGCCTCCCATTCCGCATCTCTTCAAACGCTCGTCGCGCCTCACGCCTCGATCCGCCGCGCCGCGCGCCTCTCGGGCAGCATCCGCTTCGCCCGCCGCTTCTGCAGCCAGCGTATGACGCCCGTCACGAAGAGCAGTGGACAGGCGAGCCCGGTCACGAACACCAATATGCGGCCGGTTCAGCCGAACGCGCGGCCGGAATGCAACGGCCATTGCCATTGCATGAACACTTCGCCCGCCGTCGCATGTACCGGATCGCGCACGCCGAGAATGTCGCCCGAATATTGATCGACGAAGACGCAGCGCTGTCCGATGAAGCGGCTGATCTCTTCAATGTCCTCGCGGCAGAGCTGATAGGCACCCGTCGCATCCTTCGGGAAATCGATATGGGCGAGCCGGCCCTCGGGATAGCGGCGCGTCGCGGACGAGACGGCCAGCTCGAAAGGCATGCGCGATCGGCCCGCGGGGGCGCCGGAGACGAGCTCGCCGCGCTGCGCGGCGCCGAGCGGCGAGAACAGCTCGACCACCCATTGGAACTGCGTCGTCAGATTCATCGAGACGCCCGAGATCAGCACAGCGAGCAGCACCAGGGCCGTGTAGATTCCGCCGAGCTTGTGGAGATCGTAATTCAGCCGCTCGCCGCTCGCATGCCGCTTGAGCGTGACGGCGCCGAGCCATTTGCCCGGCGACGGCCACCAGAGATAGACGCCGGTCGCGACCGACGCCATGAGCAGCAGCGCGGCGATTGCGACGACGACGCCGGGGTCGCCGGCAAGGTCATAGAGCAGCAGCGACCAATGCAGCTGAAAGAGGAAGCTCATGAAGCTGTGGCGCGTGACGCCGCTCTTCGACCAATAGACGCGATCTCCCAGAATTTTCGCCGTATACGGATCGATGCAGAGGCGGCGCGTGTCGCCATCTGGCGCCTCGTAATAGAACCTTGTAGCAGCCGGTCTCGTTGCGCGGCGTGTAGACGCTGCCGACCTTGGCGTCCGGCGGAAGGGCGGCCTCCAGCGCCTCGCGAATGCGTCCGAGCGGCAGAAATGCCGCTTCGCCTTCCGACGGCGCCTGCGAGGTGAACATCGCAGGATCGAGGATCTCGTCGATCTCGTTCCAGAACACCAGCGCGCTGCCGGTCAATCCGATGAGAACCAGCATCGCGCCGGCGACGAGGCCGATATAGAGGTGAATGTCGAGCCATAATTTGCGCCGCGCTTTCAGCCGCTCGCGACGGCGGCGAGCGTCCGCGGCGAGCGGGCCCGGCGCGGACGCCGTCCCCTCGCAAATGTGCTGATCGGACATGAATAATGGCCTCCTGACGACGATCCTGGACGCGGGAACGCCGCGCCCGCCGCTCGGGATCGCCGCCGCGCCGAAACCTCGGCGCGCCATAATACCCAATGCCGCGAACGCCGCCAGAGCCGTCGCTCGGCAAATCAGAGCAGTCGGGTGAACGACGGCAGGGACGCATGACCCTCCCCTTCAGGGCTAAGCGAGGCACACATTTCGAGGAGGCCGTCATGGCCGGGCTCGTCCCGGCCATCCACGCCGCCACGCCGCGGTTTCTTGCAAGTTCATGCGCGGCGTCGCCGCCCGGCGACAGTCTCCGCAACTTGGCGCAAAAACGAGACGTTCGCAGATCGCTGACGCTTTCCAAAAAATATCTCAGTGGCTTGGCGTGGATGGCCGGGACAAGCCCACGGCTGTCCGGCACAAAAATTGGTTGTACAAGCGCATGACATTGATTCTAATCCGGTCCTGAGTTTGGCGA
>NZ_JAINDZ010000002.1 GCF_019802345.1 Methylosinus sp. Sm6
CGGAACATGAGCCGAACATCACCGCCTCTTTTTCCCGCACGTCGCGGTGTCACGGCGTGGATGCCCGCGACAAGCGCGGGCATGACGCGGTTGCACGGAAGTTGTTAACCTGGATTCGAAGCCCTGCGTCCCGAGGCGGCGTCTCGAAGAACGGCTGCAGAGCGAAATCAAAGGTTTCTTCCCATTGCCGTCCTTCGAGACGCCCGCTTCGCGGGCGCCTCAGGACGAGGGTGATGGGGCTATAGTCCTTCACCCGATTGCCCTGCGTGAGCGACCCCCGGATCGCTTCGCTCACAATGCGGGAGCCCGGATCGAACGTCAGGCCAGCAGGCCGTGATCCCGGGCGAGCTGGCGCAAATCCTTCTGCGGGCGGGCGCCGACATGGGAAATGACCTCCGCCGCCGCCAGCGCGCCGAGCGAGGCGCCGCCCTCGTAAGGCAGGCCGCGCGCGAGGCCGGCGAGGAAGCCCGCGGCGAAGAGATCGCCCGCGCCGGTCGTGTCGACGACCTCCTTTACCGGAAACGCCGGAACGGCGACGCGCTTGCCGCCCTCGATCACGACGACGCCCTGTTCCGAGCGCGTCACCACGCCGAGAAGATTGCTCTCGCCGCCGAGAGCCTTCACCGCCGTTTCGAAATCGGCGGTCTGATAGAGCGAATGCAGCTCGCTCTCATTGGCGAAGAGAACGTCGACGAGACCGTCGCGCACGAGCTTTAAAAACTCGTCGCGATAGCGGTCGACGCAGAAGGCGTCGGAGAGCGACAGCGCCACGCGCCGGCCCGCGGCGCGGCTCGCCTTGGCGGCTTTGAGAAAGGCCTCCTTCGCCGCCGGCGGGTCCCACAGATAGCCCTCGAGGTAGAGGATGCCGGCCGAGCGCACGAGTTCCTCGTCGACATCGGCGGGTCCGAGCGCCTGGCAGGCGCCCAGAAATGTGCTCATGGTGCGCTGGCCGTCCGGCGTCACCAGGATGAGGCAGCGAGCCGTGGCCGCGCCGTCGGCGGCGAAGGGCGTCGAGAAGGCGACGCCGGCGCCGCGAATGTCATGGGCGAACTCGCGCCCGGCGTCGTCGTCCTTCACCTTGCCGATGAAGCCGGCCGCAAGGCCGAAGCTCGCGGCTCCGACGAGAGTGTTGGCGGCCGAGCCGCCGGACATCACCGTGGTCGGGCCCATGGCCGCATAGAGCTGCGCCGCGCGCGCCTCGTCGACGAGCTGCATCGCGCCCCTGTGCAGGTCCAGCGCGACCAGGGCGTCGTCCTCGGCCCGCGCGAGAGTGTCGACGATGGCGTTGCCGATTCCGAGGACGTCGATGGCGGCGGACATGAATGCAACCTCTTGGAACGAGCGGGAACGGGAGCGCCCTCTGTAGCCGACGCCGCCGCGCCGTCAATTGCCGACGCCCGCAGAGCGCCCTCCCCTCGCGGATCCTCATCCGCTCTCCACAGCGGCGAGATTTTGTGTAAGCTGCTGATATCGGCTGGAATGACGCCCTGGAACCGGCGCTCCCGGGGATTTCTCCGCGGCGGCGGAGTTTTTTTTTGCCGAGGCCGAGCAAAAGCCGACCTTTTCTTGTAGGAGAGGGAGCGAGAGGACGCTGGCGAGCGCCCGCGCCCGCTTCACGCCGTTGGCCTTCGGAGGCGGCGCGCGAACAGGAACGAACCCCGCGGTGAGCGCCGCCATGTCGATCAGGCACCCGATCATCTCCATCACTGGCTCGTCTGGGGCCGGCACGAGCTCGGTCAAGCAGACGTTCGAGCAGATTTTCCGGCGCGAGAAGGTCGAGGTCGCCTATGTCGAGGGCGATTCCTTCCATCGCTACGACCGCGAGGAGATGAAGGTGGCGATGGCCGAGGCGCATGCGCATGGCCACGCCCATTTCAGCCATTTCGGCCCCGAGTCCAATCTGCTCGGCGAGCTCGAGACGCTGTTCAAGGAATATGGCGAGACCGGCACGGGCCGCTACCGCCACTATGTCCATGATGAGAACGAGGCCGCCGTGCTCGGCTCTCCGCCCGGAACCTTCACGCCCTGGCAGGAGCTTCCGGCCAACACCGACCTGTTGTTCTATGAAGGCCTGCACGGCGCCGTGGTGACCGAGGAGGTCAATGTCGCCCGCTACGCCGATCTCAAGATCGGCGTCGTGCCGGTCATCAACCTCGAATGGACGCAGAAGCTGCATCGCGACCGCAACATGCGCGGCTACACGACCGAGGCGGTGACCGAGACCATTTTGCGCCGCATGCCGGATTATGTGCACTATATCTGCCCGCAATTCTCCGAGACCGATATCAATTTCCAGCGGGCGGCGACCGTCGACACCTCCAACCCCTTCGTCGCGCGCTCCATACCGAGCCCGGACGAATCGATCGTGGTGATCCGCTTCCGCGATCCGCGCGGCGTCGATTTCCCCTATCTCGTCGCGATGATCGCCGGCAGCTGGATGTCGCGCGCCAATTCGATCGTCATCCCCGGCAACAAGCTCGATCTCGCCATGCAGCTCATTCTCACGCCGCGCATTCTGGAGCTGATGAAGCGCAAGCGAGGCGCGGCCTAAGGAAAGAAGAAATGTCGAACGTGCTAGAGGAAATCGCCGACATCGCCGCCGCCAAGGACGAGCGCCGCGCCGCTAACGCCATTCGCGCGCTCGCTATGGACGCGGTGGAGAAGGCGAAATCCGGACATCCCGGCATGCCGATGGGCATGGCCGATGTCGCGACCGTGCTGTTCAAGGAGGCCATGACCTTCGACGCCGGCGCGCCCGAATGGCCGAACCGCGACCGCTTCGTGCTGTCGGCCGGCCACGGCTCGATGCTGCTCTACGCGCTGCTCTATCTGCTCGGCTATCCGGGGCTCGAGGCCGAGGATCTGAAGAGCTTCCGCCAGTTCGGCTCCAAGACGCCGGGCCATCCCGAATATGGCCACACCATCGGCGTCGAGACGACCACCGGCCCGCTCGGCCAGGGCCTCGCCACCGCCGTCGGCTTCGCCATCGCCGAGCGGCTGCAGGCGGCGCGCTTCGGCGACGATCTCGTCGACCATCGCACCTATGTGCTCGCCGGCGACGGCTGCCTGATGGAGGGCGTCAGCCATGAGGCGATCGATCTCGCCGGTCATTTGCGCCTCGGCCGGCTGATCGTGCTGTGGGACGACAATGGCATTTCGATCGACGGACCGACGACGCTCTCCACCTCGACCGACCAACTCGCGCGCTTCACGGCGTCGGGATGGCATGTGCAGAGCGTCGACGGCCATGAGCCGGGAGAGATAGCCGCGGCGCTGGCGGCCGCGCAGCTGGACGCGCGGCCCTCGCTGATCGCCTGCCGCAGCGTCATCGGTTATGGTTCGCCCGGCAAGCAGGGCAAGGAAAGCGTCCACGGCGCGCCGCTCGGCGAGTCCGAGATCGAGCTGGCCCGCGCCGAGCTCGGCTGGCCCTATGCGCCCTTCGAGGTCCCGGAGGACGTGCTCGCCGACTGGCGGGCCGCCGGCCAGCGCGGACGGGAGGCGCGGCTCGACTGGGAGCAGCGGCTCGCCGCTTCGCCGAAGCGCGCCGATTTCGAGGCCTTTCTGACGAGCGATGTCGCGCGCGACATCGCCGCGCCGCTCGCGGCGCTGCGCGCCAAATTCGCCGCCGAAATGCCGAAGATCGCGACGCGCAAATCCTCGGAGACGACGCTCGCCGTCGTCAATGAGGCGACCAAGGCGACGATCGGCGGCTCGGCCGATCTCACCCATTCGAACTTCACCATCACAAAGGGCCTCGGCTCGGTCTCCGCCGACGATTTCTCGGGCCGCTACATCCATTATGGCGTGCGCGAGCACGGCATGGCGGCGGCGATGAACGGCATCGCCCTGCATGGCGGCTTCATCCCCTATGGCGGCACTTTCCTCGTCTTCTCCGATTATGCGCGGGGGGCGATTCGCCTCTCGGCGCTGATGGGCCAGCGCGTCGTCTATGTCCTCACCCATGATTCGATCGGCCTCGGCGAGGACGGTCCGACGCATCAGCCGATCGAGCATCTCGCCAGCCTGCGCGCCATTCCCAATCTCAACGTGTTCCGCCCTGCGGACGCGATCGAGACGGCGGAGTGCTGGGAGATCGCGCTGACGAGCCGGAGGACGCCGTCGGTACTGAGCCTGTCGCGGCAGAATCTGCCGACGCTCGAGCGGCCGATCACCGAGAACCTCACCGCGCGCGGCGCCTATGTGCTGCGCGAGCCGAGCTCCGGCCGGCAAATAACGCTGATCGGAACCGGCTCGGAGGTGGAAATCGCGTTGGCGGCCGCCGATCTATTGTGGACGCGCGGCGTGCGCGCCGCTGTCGTCTCCATGCCCTGCTGGGAGCTGTTCGAGGCGCAGCCCGCCGCCTATCGCAACCGGGTTCTGGGCGCGACGCCGCGCATCGCCATCGAGGCGGCGTCGGGCTTCGGCTGGCACCGCTGGCTCGGCGAGCGCGGCGTCTTCGTCGGCATGAACGGCTTCGGCGCCAGCGCGCCGGCGAGCGCGCTCTACCGGCATTTCGGCGTCACCGCCGAGAATGTGGCGGCGGCAGCCGAGCAGCTGCTGCGAGCCTGACAGTTTCGAAGGGAGGAACGGCCATGGCCCTCATCACATTGCGACAGCTACTCGACCATGCCGCCGAGCACGACTATGGCGTGCCGGCGTTCAACATCAACAATATGGAGCAGGGCCTCGCGGTGATGGAGGCCGCGGCTTCGGTCGACGCGCCGGTCATCATCCAGGCGAGCCGCGGCGCGCGCTCCTACGCCAATGACGTGATGCTGGCGAAAATGATCGAGGCGCTCGCCATCATGTATCCCGACATCCCGCTGGTCATGCATCAGGATCACGGCAATAGCGAAGCGACCTGCGCCAGCGCCATCCGCTTCGGCTTCACCTCGGTAATGATGGACGGCTCGCTCGAGGCCGACGCCAAGACGCCGGCGAGCTACGACTACAATGTCGCGGTGACGCGCCGCGTCGTCGATCTCGCCCATTGGGTCGGCGCTTCGGTCGAAGGCGAGCTCGGCGTGCTCGGCTCGCTGGAGACGGGCGAGGGCGAGAAGGAGGACGGCCATGGCGCCGAGGGCAAGCTCAGCCACGACCAGCTGCTGACCGACCCCGGCCAGGCGGTCGACTTCGTCGCCCGCACCAAGGTCGACGCGCTCGCCATCGCCATGGGCACCTCGCACGGCGCCTATAAATTCTCGCGCAAGCCCGACGGCGCCATTCTGGCGATGCATGTGATCGAGGAGATTCACAATCGCCTGCCGAACACGCATCTCGTGATGCACGGCTCCTCCTCGGTGCCGCAAGATCTGCAAGACGCGTTCAATGCGGCCGGCGGCGAGATGCCACAGACCTGGGGCGTGCCGGTCGACGAGATTCAGCGCGGCATCAAGTTCGGCGTGCGCAAGATCAACATCGACACCGACTGCCGCATCGCCATCACCGCCTCGATCCGCGCAACCTTGCTGAAGAACAAGGGCGAGTTCGACCCGCGCAAATATCTGAAGCCGGCGCAGGAGGCGATGCGCAAGGTCTGCAAGCAGCGCTATGAGGAGTTCGGCGCGGCTGGCATGGCCTCGAAGATCAAGCCGGCGCCGCTGGCGGAAATGGCCAAGCGCTACGCCTCCGGCGCGCTCGACCCGCAATTCGCGACGAAGAAGGCGGCCGAGTAAGGGGCGGCAAGACCGCCGCGCAAGCTCTGCCGAAAAGCAAAAAGGCGCGCTTCCCTCTCGCGCGAGAGGGAAGCGCGCCCCTTCACTTCGAGCGCGTCACTTTCACCGAGAAGACCGATCCCGAGCGGCTCAGCACGTCGACCCGGATTCCATCGGCCGTCGAGACATAGGATTTGCCGACCCCATATTGCGCGTTGAACAGCGCGTAATTCGGGTAGGCGCGCCCGCCGGCGTCGCAATAGGGCGCGTCGCGGTAATCGCGGGCGGTCGCGTCGATCGGCACGGCCCAGCCGCTCGTCGAATTGAAGAAGCAGGCGTTCCCGGCTCCGATCGGCGCGCGATTGGCGCGGAAATCGTGGATGATCACGCCTTCTCCTGGCAGTCCCTTGTCATAGGCGAGCGTTTTGACCCGCGCCTCCACCGTCAGGTAATGCGCCGTCGAGCCGGCGCATGGCTCGCCGGACAAACAGATCTTGATCATCTTGAGGCGCGCGCCCAAAGGGGCCGAATCCGCCTCGAGCGACAAGGTCCGCGTCGTCACGGCGTTCACGACGAGCCTGTTGGCGGCCGGTATCCAGCCGAGCTTGTCCTTGTAGGCCGCTATATAGCCGCCGCCTGGCTCCGTGCAGAGGAGCGATCGCGTCGCATTCGCGCTATTGGCGGATTTGTAGGAGCCGCAAACAAGGGCTTGCGCGGTCGAGCCGCCGCTCATCTCGTCCCATGAGCTGTCATAGGCGTAATAGGCCCAGCCGGAATGCGGCAGGCCGAGGCTGTGCCCCATCTCATGGACATAGACCGCAGTCTCCTGCCCCCACGGCGGCTCCCAGGTCGCGCCATAGAGCTTGTTCTCGAACACGAAGCCGCCGCCCCAGGCGCAACAGTCGAGATCATTGTTGAGCACGAAATTGATATTCGCATAAGCGGCGACGTCCACCCCTTGCGCCTTGACCAGCTTCATCGCGTCGCTGGCGATGAGATCGAGATCGGCACAGACGCCGGACCAGCCGCAATTCGCATATTGCGCTTTCGTTCCCGGCAGGACCAGCCAGCCTCGCGGCGTCAGTCCGCCGACGCCGGCGACATCCGCGCTCCAGAGCTGCTTGCCCCAGGACGTCGCATTGAAAAAGCCGTTGATCGTCGCCGGAATTTTCAGCGATGCATCCGGCGTCAACGGATTGGCGAGCGCCCTGAAGAAGGCCGCGGAATGCGGCGCCTGCCGGTCGCCCTTGAATTTGAGCAGGATGAACAGCACGCGCCGGGCGGCGGCGGCGGGCTGCAGCGCCTCGGTCTGCGCATCGAGGACCGTGATCTTGCCGGCCGAGATCGGAGCGCCGGCCATGGCCGGCGCCAAATCCCTCGTCTCCACCCGCACCGTCTTGCCAAAGGCGCCGATCGCCTCCTCACGATCCGCCGGAGCGACGATCAGCGGCGAGACGGAGCCATCGGGACGCGCGAGGGCAAAGCGCAAATCGCCGCCTTCCCGGCCCTCGCGCGGGTCGCCCCAGCGAACCAGCAGGCGTCCTTCGAGCGCGGACGCGGCGCTCTGCGCCGAAGCTTCGCAGCACAATGACACGGCCGCGACGGCCGCGCAGGCCGCTTCGATGATAAAACGTCGGAATAGCGTCAATTCGCCCCCTCGCGGCCTCGGCGGCCCCCTTACGTCGATATCCGTAGGGATGATGCGCGCGAGGACTTGCGCAGCTGTTAACAGCGCGCCGCGCTCCGAAAAAGGCTTCCCTTTCCGACGGTCTCGCGGGAACCGCAGCCTATGTGATAAGTTTTGTCAAAGACGCCGTTTTCTCGGGGCCGGATCGAACGATCCGCCTCCGCGCGAGCGGCGGCTCGTCCCTTGTCGGCGACGGCCGGACGCGCATCGCGGCCTCCGTCGCTCGACGCCGCTCCTCCAGGTGGTCGAAGGCATTGCTCCGCAGCCTCTCGATCCTTCTCTATCGGAACGCCGCGCGTAAATGACAGATGTTCTCGTCGCCCCCAGCATCCTTTCCGCCGATTTCGCGCGCCTCGGAGACGAAGCCCGGGCAATGGAGGCCGCCGGAGCCGACTGGCTCCATCTCGATGTCATGGACGGGCATTTCGTGCCCAACATCACCTTCGGCCCCGCAGTCGTGGCGGCGATGCGCCGGGTGACGCGGCTGCCGCTCGACGCGCATCTGATGATCTCGCCGGTCGATCCCTATATCGCCGCTTTCGCCGAGGCCGGGGCCGACGTCATCACCGCTCACGCCGAGGGCGGGCCGCATCTGCATCGCACGCTGCAGGCGATCCGCGCGCGCGGCAAGAAGGCGGGCGTCTCGCTCAATCCGGCGACGCATGAGAGCGCGCTCGTCCATGTGCTGGACGACATCGACCTCATTTTGGTGATGACCGTCGATCCGGGCTTCGGCGGCCAGAGCTTCATTCGCTCGCAGCTCGCCAAGATCCGCGCCATTCGCGAGATGATCGGGCGGCGCCCCATCCGCCTCGAGGTGGACGGCGGCGTGACCCCGGAAACGGCGACCTGGATCGTGGAGGCGGGCGCGGACACGCTCGTCGCCGGCTCGGCGGCCTTCGCCGGCGGCGCCGACGCCTATGCGCGCAATATCGCCGCGCTGCGGCAGGCGGCGGCGGCCGCCGGCGCCATGATCGCATGAGGCGCGGATCGTATGGGGCGCGGATCGTATGGGGCGCGGATCGTATGGGGCGCGGCGTCCCGCCGCGCGTCGATGTAACGGTAATGTCATGATCGCGGACCAGAGCGTTGGAGATGAGCCGCAGGGACGCTTGAGCCAATGACCTTCTCCACGACGGCCGAGGACACGCGCCGCGAGCTCGACGACCTGCTGACGTCGCTGCGGCGCCTGCGCGAGGACGTGGCCGCCGACGGAGCCGAGATCGTCCGTGGCTTCGGCCCCGACGTCGCCGCGAGCGGATTCGCGCCGGCGGCGGAAAATCTCGCCCATTATCTCGCCCTGCGGCGGCGCGACCTCAGCGCGCTGCAGGCGCGCCTCGCCGCGCTCGGCCTCTCCTCCCTCGGCCGCAGCGAGGCCAAGGTGCTCGCCGCACTCGACGCGATCATCGCCACTTTGCGGCGCCTCTGCGGCGAGGCCGACGCCGCCTATCCGCCGCCCGCGGCCATGCGCGCCGGAGAGGAAGCGATCCTCGCCGCGCGCGACCTCATCTTCGGCGCCGTTCCAGCGACGCCGCGCGCCGTGGTGATGGTCACCCTGCCGAGCGAGGCGGCGAGCGACGCGGCGCTGGTGCGTCGGCTGATGGAATCCGGAATGGGCTGCGCGCGGATCAATTGCGCGCATGACGACGCCGACGCCTGGCGGCGCATGATCGCCAATATTCGCGCGGTCGAGGCGGAGCTGAAGCGCTCCTGCCGCGTGCTGATGGACATCGCCGGCCCCAAATGCCGGATCGAGCAGCTGCGCGCGCCCGAGAAGCTGCGGCTGTTCCGCGGCGACCGCTTCGCCTTCGTCACGAGGCTCGATCCGCAGACGCGGGGCCCCGTGGCGGTACGGCCATCCTTTCCGCAAGTGGTCGGCCAGCTGGCGCCGGGCGCGGAAGTCTGGATCAACGACGGGAAGATCGGCGCGCGCGTGGTGGGCCAGCGACCGGACGGGGTGGAGCTGGAAGTGTTCAGCGCGCGCGCCAAGGGCGAGCGGCTGAAGCTCGAAAAAGGGCTCAACTTCCCGACGACCGACCTCCGCTTGCCGCCGCTCACGCCCAAGGATTTCACCGATCTCGACACCGTCGCCGAGCTCGCCGATCTCGTCGGCTTCTCCTTCGTGCAGGAGCCTTCGGACGTGGAGCTGCTGCAGGATCATCTCGCCGCGCGGCGCGGGGACCGGCCGCGCCAGGCGCTGGTGCTGAAGATCGAGACGCCGCTCGCGGTGCGCAATTTGCCGCGGCTGATCGTGAAATCGGCGGCGCATCATCCGACGGCGGTGATGATCGCGCGCGGCGATCTCGCCGTCGAGCTCGGCTTCGCCCGTCTCTCGGAGATGCAGGAGGAGATTCTGTGGCTGTGCGAGGCGGCGCATGTGCCGGTGATCTGGGCGACACAGGTGCTGGACCAATTCATCAAGGACGGCGCGCCGAGCCGCGCCGAGACCACCGACGCCGCCATGGCGCAGCGAGCCGAATGCGTGATGCTGAACAAGGGCGCCTATCTCGCCGAAGCGGTGACCTTCCTGCGCGACGTGCTGGCGCGGATGGACCGCCATCACAGCAAGAAATTCGCTCGCTTCACCCCTCTACGCGCCTGGGGGTGAGCGGCGCGGGGGAGTTGCGGCGAGGGCGAGGGAGCATTATGGGAGAGCGCCCAGCCGCGACGAGCGGTCCGGGACGTTGGGGCGTCGCCAAGTGGTAAGGCAGCGGATTTTGATTCCGCCATACGGAGGTTCGAATCCTCCCGCCCCAGCCAACAAACTCAACTAATCGGCTGTGCATAAGGCTCGGGCTCTCTCTGTTAAGGTCCATAGTGCTTCCTATGTAAGCAGCCAGACAAGCACGAGCCTAGTTTGAGGCTCCGCTGTCCGAAGTAAAGATGAGGACGCTCGTGAGCCTGCTACGAGAGATTCAGGGAAGTTTGGTTGAGGGACACCCACTTGGCCCCATCTTGCTGAAGTTGAAATTGCTTGCGTCTCGACTAGGAAGCGATGTCCTTGAGGATTGGGTCAAGCACGAGTCGGAGGGATATCCAAATGATATCGATGTCCCCGATTATAGAAAGGTACCTGTTTCGTATACAGGAGTTTTTACTGGCCCATTTAATAGCGGAATACGGAACGCTCCTATACCAGGAGCGTTGATAAATAGCCTTGGTGGTGAAAATTGGACTATATTTCGGCTCACACAGGGCATAGTTGCAATAGACGATATATTATCTAATAATGAATCAAGATTTATTACAATAGATGCATCAAATTTGATTTTATTATTACAAGGAGAGGTCTATCCAGGATATGCATGCGTTTCTGTTATGGGAACTATTTCTACGAGTAGACTTGCGGATTTGCAAAATGCCGTAAGGGCTCGCATTCTAGATCTTACGTTGGCGTTGGAAAAGAAGCTTCCAGGATCCGCTGAAATAACTATTGTTCTATCAAAGGCACCAAATCCGAAGGCGGTGGAGACAGTGGCACAGATCACTCAACAAGTGATTCACGGGAACGTGACGACGATCTCGAACAGCGGCGAAGGAGCTCGGTTCAACTTGAGCATCACGTCGGGCGACACAAGCTCTGTTATAAAAGCTTTGGCGGATGGTGGTATCTCTGAAGACGATGCCGGTGAATTTGCGACGATTATCGCATCTGAGCCAAGCACGTGCGATAAGGAGCAGCCTTTCGGCCCAAAAGCAAAGGAGTGGCTTAGCAAAAATATTGGTAAAGCACTCGATGGGACATGGAATGCAAGTATATCTGTAGCAACTAAAATTCTGACTGAGGCGGCCCTGCGCTACTACGGGCTGAAATAGCTCCTCGTGGACTCTCACCTTTGTGACGCTGGCGCACGCCCGTGTCGCGACGGCGACCGACCCTCTGGCGTTGCCCCCCTCGCCTTTCTCGAAAAGCTCGACGCCGAACAACGCCGCGCCGTCGAGCGCGGCCTGCATGACGGCTCGTCGGCCTCCGCCAGCAGCCCGCTGCTAGGTTCAGGACTCATCGACTACGAAAGAATTCGATTTAAATTGTCGCCGTTCGAGCATCTGCTCGAACGGGTGAGATTTGTTCTTTACCTCGACGGCGACTGCCGCCAGTATGCAAGCTCGGATCGAAGGTCCGACACCAAGGAGCTTCGGCTCTACAATGAAAGCCCGGGCGGCGCTCAGCGTCGACAACCGAGGCGGTCGGGGAAATCGACTGGGAGAGCAGATGACCGACGCGCAGACGGCGGCAGATGACTGGCGTCGTCTCGTCTTCGACGAGACCAGCGCCGCTTTGATGTTGATCGACCGTGACGGCGCCGTCCTCTGCGCCAACGCAGAGGCGCAGCGCCTCTTCCATTATTCTGACGACAACCTCCGCGGCCGGCCGATCACCGATCTTCTTCCGGACTTCGCGCCTGTTTCGTCGCTCGGCGGCGGCGTCTACGGCGCGCGCCGCGACGGCGTCCGCATTCCTGTGTTCATGCGCCTGACGCCGCTCGGGCGCGACGCCGGCGCCCCCCTGCTGGCGGCCGTGTTCCGTCTCGCCGGGGGACCGGAGGGAACGGCCTCGCTCGTCGAGCGCGCCGCCGGCCTCGAGGAGGCCAATGAGCGGCTGGCGCGATTCGCCTTCGTCGCCTCGCAAGACCTGCAGGAGCCGCTGCGCAAGATCGCCACTTTCGGCGATCTGATGCAATCGGCGATCACGCGCGGCGTGCGCGACGAGATCGTGAACGCCAATGAGGTGATGCGGCTCGCCGCCTTGCGCGCCCGCGCGCTGGTGGAGGATCTGCTGTCCTTCTCGCGCATCGTCAATGACGAGCTGGAGCTCGCCGCGCTCGACCTGCGCGAGGCGATCGAAGCCTCGCTCGAAGCTCTCGCGCCGTCGCTCGCGGCGGCGGAGGCCCGCATCGAGGTCGATCTGCCGAGCGTGTCGATCGCCGCCGACGCCGTGAAATTCCAGCGCCTCATGCGCAACATCCTGTCCAACGCAGTAAAATATCGCAAGCCGGGCCGGCCGGCGAGCATCGCCATTCGCGCCTTCCGCGACGCACGGCAGCTCTGCCTCGCCATCGCCGACGAGGGCATCGGCTTCGAGGCGCAATATGCGCAGCGAATCTTCGAGCCGTTGAAGCAATTGCACAGCAAGATCGACTATCCGGGCTCCGGCGTCGGCCTCGCAATGTGCAAGGCGATCGCCGACCGGCACAATTGGCGCATATCGGTCGAGGCGCAGCCCGGCGTCGGCGCGACCTTCTTCATCGTGCTGCCGCTCATCGGAGCCGGCCTCGTGGATCTTGCGCGATAGGCTCATCGAAACTTGCCGATCGCCTTGGCCGAGGCGACGCCCCTGAACGTATGAAAGTTCGGGCTCGCTCCGGTTTCCCGGCAATAGCGGAGAAACTCGTCCGCGCCGACGTCGATCAGCACGACACGCCATCCGCTCCTTTGCCAATTGGCGATCTCTCGCGCTTGCAGACGCAGCCATTTCTCATGCGTGTCGGCGGGATAATTGTCGACGACGCGCGCCAGCGTCGCGTGATCGGCCGCCGCGACGCGCGGCAGATAGGCCGTCCTCGTCCTTGTCGTCGCCGCCCCGGCGTCTATCGCCGGCGCTTGTCTGACGGCGATCCAGCCGCCGAACAGGAACGTCTGGTAGAAGCGCAGCACGGAATCGAACCCCGCTTCGCCCAGCAGCGCGACGAGCTCGGCCTCCGGGATGAAGTCGATGTCACGCTCGATATGCGCGCGATCCGCGGCGAGTTCGTCCGCGTCGGTGTCTTGCGAAGCGTAGGACTGGAGCCAGGCGTCGGACAATCGCTCGAAATCCGGCGAGCCTTTCTCGCCGAAGAGATCGGCGAGAATGAATATCCCACCGGGCTTCAGCCTCCGGGCGACGGAGCGAAAATAGGAGAGCTTTTCGTCTCGCCCGGCGATGAAATGGGCGACGAAGATGGAGGACGTTGCGTCGAACAGCGTCGGCGCTTCGTAATTCTGCAGGCGCCCGTCGAACAGCTCCACCCGGCTCGCTATTCCGGCTTCGGCGACTTTCCGCCGACACGCGGCCAGCATGTCGGTCGAAACATCGACGCCGACGAAGCGCCAGGACAAAAAGCGCTCCCCGAGAGCGATGATCTCGGCGCCGGCGCCGCAGCCGACCGACAGGAAGAGCGCATCTTCCGGCAGGCGCCCGAGCCATGGCGCGATCATTCGATGCAGGGCGTCGTAGCTCGGACAGAATCGACGAATCCTGCGATCATATCTGGCCGCGAGGCTTTCGTCGAAATGCGCCGTGGCGTCGAACGGCTCATGGGTCATGGGCGATCACCGAGCTCTTGCATGTCACGCCTCCAGCGTCCTGCCGAGACGCCCGGCGAGGTCCTGGATATATTGCCAGGCGACGCGGCCGGAGCGCGCGCCGCGCGTGATCGACCATTCGAGCGCCTCGCGTTCGATCGTCTCCTTCGGCGCGTCGAGTCGATAATGGCGCGCATAGCCGAACGCCATGTCGAGATATTCGGCCTGGCTGCAATTGTGGAAGCCGAGCCACAGGCCGAAGCGGTCGGAGAGCGAAATCTTCTCTTCCGCCGCCTCGCCGGGAATGATGGCGGAGGAGCGCTCATTCTCCATCATGTCGCGCGGCAGCAGATGGCGGCGGTTGGAGGTGGCGTAGAACAACACATTGCGCGGCCGCCCCTCGACGCCGCCTTCGAGCACGGATTTCAAGGATTTATAGCTGGTCTCGGCGGCGTCGAAGGAGAGATCGTCGCAAAACAGCAGAAAGGCGCAGGGCGCGCCGCGCAGCGCGCCGAGCAGGCCGGGCAGGCTCTCGATGTCCTCGCGATGAATCTCGATGAGCTTCAGCGGCAGGCGGCTCTGCGGATCGCGCGCGACCGCGGCGTGAATGGATTTGACCAGCGAGGACTTGCCCATGCCGCGCGCGCCCCACAGCAGCGCATTATTGGCCGGCAGTCCGCGCGCGAAGCGGCGCGTGTTGTCGAGCAGGAGGTCGCGCTGGCGATCGATCCCTTCGAGCAGCGCCAGCTCGACGCGATTGACCTGCGCCACCATGGTCAATTCGGCGCGCGCGGCGCGCCACACGAAGGCCTCGGCCGCGCAAAAATCCGGCGCCGACGGCGGCGGCGGCGCGAGCCGCTCCAGCGCCGCGGCGATGCGGGCGAGGAGGACGAGGGCGTCGGCCTCGGGCATGTTCACATCCTTTCCGAAACGGGCGCGCCGTCGATCTGATCGAAGCCGAAGAGGAAGGCGTTGTCGAGATCGAGCGCCGCATAGAGCAGCGGATCGGCGGTGAGGAACGGCCGCCAGAATTCGGTGAAGGCGCGCGGGCCGGCGACGCCCTTGCGGCGAAAACGCCGCTCGCCGCCTCCATGCGGATCGATGTTCGGATTCTGAAACGTCTTCACGAAGCCGAAGGCCGAGAGCGCGATGAAACGGACCGCGACGCGTCCCTCGAGCGCGCGCAGCGCGTCGCTCCACGGCGCCGCCTGCAGCGACCGGCGCAGCGCGTGCAGCGCGACGGCGGGATCGCAGGCGTAAGTGAAGGCGCTCGGCCCGAGCCGCACGAACAGCCGCTCATATTGCGAGAAGGCGACGACGACGCGCCGCGCGCGATTGTCCGGCGCGAGCGCCAGCCGCTCGAGCAGCCGCGCCAGATTGGCGACCCAGAGACTGTCCTCGAAACGCGCCAGCGGCAGCACGATGACGATCGCCTCGGCGCTCTGCAATTTTCCGGCGAAATCCTCGCGCACCTCATAGGGCGCTTCCGCGGCGACATCGTCCGGAAAGGCGACGGCGCCGGCGGCGTCGATCACGCGCAGCAGAAAAGGCCCCCTCTCCCGCAGCGCCGGCGGCGCCTCGCCGATGAGCGTCAGCCGGAAGAAATATTCATTGAGCCGCGTCGGCTCCGTCGGCGCGCCGCCGGCGGCGAAATCGCGGCGCAATTTCTGGTAGTCGTCGACCTGCCCGCCGAGAAGATCGAGCTTGGAGGCGGAGGAATCGAAGCCGTGAAAGGCGGCGCGGGAAATCGTTTGCAGCATCGGCCGCAGCTCCGCCGGATAGCCATGCGCATTCTGCACGATGCAGTCGGTCGCGGTGGCCAGCAGCGAGGACTTGCCGCTTCCGCGCGGGCCGACGAGGCAGATGGTCAGCGTATCCGTCATCGGCGTCACGCGCGCGGCCCTTTCGAGCCGCCCAATCTCAACAAGCTGCGCATCGTCGCCAGCAGTCCGTCCGGCCGCCCCGCCGCCGGCGCGACGCCGCGCGGCTCGGCGAGCTGAGCGGCGCGCGGCGCGACGCGCTCGGCCTGCGGGCGCCGCCAATAGGCGTTGGCCTCGTCCACCATCACGGCGAGACGCGCGGCCTCGTCGAAGCGCGTCCAGCGCCCCGCGCGACGGCGCTCGAGATAGTCCCGGAGCGCGCGCGCCTCGTCCTCCAATTGCAGATCGTCGCAATAGATCGCCGCGCGCTCGACGATCGCCTCGTCGATGAGCAGCCGCGCCGTCGCCGCGAGCCGCGCCGGCTCCTTCGCGTCGGCGAGCTCTATCCGCGCGGCGATGAGCGGCTGCGCGAGCGCGGCCTCTCCGAGCAGCGCCCAGAGGCGCAGCTCTCCGGCAAGATCGATGTCGGCGGCGGCGAGCCCCTGCGCATGGCAGAGCGCCAGGAAGCGCCGCAGCAGCGGGCGCGCCGGACCGCAATAATCGCGAAACCGCGCCTGCGTCGCTGCGCGCGTCAGCTCGGCGCGGCGCGCGCAGGCCTCCATCAGCGGGGAATCGGCGCGATAGGCGTCATAGCCGCCGAGCCGGGCGAGGGCCGCGCGCCCGTCCGGCCCCGCCTCCCCGGCGAGCGCGACGAATGCGGCCATCATCAGCGGGTCGAACATGTCCCAAAGACGCGCGGCGGCGAAGCGCCCGCCATAGCCGCAGAGGGCGAGCGCGGCGTTGAAGCTCGCGAGCAGCCGCTCGCGCCGCCCTTGCGCGCTCGCCGCGCGCTCGCGGTCGCGCCGGCCCGAGCCGCCCTCGGCCTCGCGCTCGACGTCGACGGCGCGGCGCAAAATCTCGTCGAGCAGCCGGTCGTCGTCGGCGACGCGGCGCGCCGTCGCCCCGTCGCTCTCGATCAGGAACAGGCGGGCATAGGGCGCGCCGCCCGGATCATCGGGAACGACGCCGAAATCGCCGGCGTCGGCGCAGGTGCAGACGAGGCCGACCTCATCGCCGAGCGCGGCGCCGAAAAAATGCAGATCGACGACGAGGCCGCTCTCCGCCCGTTCGGATATGCGCGTCGCCGACACGCCGTCGAAGACGGCGCCGTCAGCCGCGGCGAGCACGTCGGCGAGGCGATGGATGACGATGGCGTCGGACGAGTCCACCGCCTCCGGACGCTCGTTCGGCTCGCCGATGGCGCGGCGAATGTCGGCGACGCCGAGCAGATCGACGGTCGGCTCGCCGGCCGCGCGCTGCTCGCGCAGCCAATCGCGGAAGCGCCGCCGCTGATGCAGCACGAGCACGATGGCCGCGCGCGCGAACAAGAGATCGCCGCGCACCGCGTTGGGGATGCGAATGCGCAGCGTCGGACAGGGCGCGCCATTCTCGCGCAGCCAATTCTCCATGATGGCGAAGGGCGCCTTCAGCGCGGTCGGCCCGCGCGTCGGCGGCGCGTCGATCGCCTCGACGGCGATGCGGCTCTGCTGGGCGGGGAAGATGCGCTCGGCGGCGGCGAGGCGCATCAGCGCGGCGGCGCCGTCGCGGCGCTCGACGCGGCGGTTTTGACGCACGGCCCAGACCAGGCGGCCGCCGCTGCGGGCGATCTGGTCACGCGCCGCCCGTTCGGCGTCGCCGCGCGCGGCGAGCGAGACGGCGCGGAACGACGGGGCCTCCGCCTCGCTCTCCCCGGCCTCGACGAGCAGAAGGCGAGCCTCGCCGCCGGCGTCCTCCGCCTCGACGCCGCCGAGGACGAAACGCAGCTCGCCGCCATCCGCGGCGCGCAGGCTCACATGGGAGTGCTCGGGCGGCAGCTCGACGACGCAGCAGCCGCAGCGCAGCCGCGGCGCGTCGAGAACATCGACGAGGCTGGCGGCGGAAAATGCCGGGTCCCTCGCGCAAAACAGCGTGAGATCGGGGCGAAGGCTCGGCGCCTCGGCTCCGTCCTCCTCGAAAAATGCAATGACGAAGACTCTGCGTCCGTCCCAAAAAGCGTCTAGCCGATCTCGCCACATGCGACAGCATTCACCACTCGAGAGACGACAGGCGGCGGCAAGATAGCCGCTAATGCGCCCCGCGCAAGCCGCATCGGGCGCGCCCCGGCGCCCCGCCGCCGTTCCCGGCGCGGGAGATGGGAGGTCCGAAACGCCGCGGCGCCGTTTCGGCCGCGGAAAGAGGAAGGTTGGTCGGAGCCGGAACGTTCCGGACCACGGCCGCCTTTTCTGTTCGCCGCCTGCGGGCTCAGGGTCCTTGCTCCCTTTCGGGTAATCGGTCCCCGTGCGAGCCTCGCATATTCGGCCCGGCTCTCGCCTCGCTGTCGCGAGGCCCTCCGCACGAAGGAGGAGCCGGAACCGGCGGCGTGGCGTCGCGAGGTTTCGAGAGAGGGTCGCCTCCCGTCCCCGCGAACCGCGCCCCGCCGACGCCGCCCGACCCTTCGGGCGGCGTCCGATGCGGCGGAAGCAGGGGAGAGAACAGGAATAAAATCCGATACTGTCAAGTAGCGCGCGCCCTTCTCCCACTTGTGGGAGAAGCGACTGTCTTGGGGGTCAAGCGGTTTTTGATCGCCATGGCTGCGAGTCCCGGATGATGGCGTTGAGGAGGACGGCCGCGGGCGCAATCAAAGGTTTCTCCCGTTGCCGTCCTTCGAGACGCCCGCTGCGCGGGCTCCTCAGGATGAGGGCGATGGGGATGCAATCCTTCACCCGATTCCCTGAACCGCGACCCCGACATCTGGTTTCGCACCAGCATATCGATTAACATACAAAAGTAGCGACTCCGTGCCGGTCGCTGATTGATTTGCATGATCTGTAGCGACGCCCGGGAGATGAAAACAATGAAATTTCAGAATTTCCTCTTGCTCGCCTGTGCGGCCGCGACGCAGGTCGCTCCAGCTTTCGCGGCGCATCCCATTTGCGGCAACGTCCCGGAATTCACAAACAAATCAGAAGAGTCGAACATCGACAAAGGAGATCTGAAAGCGGCGGCGGAAGCCCTGTCGAAGAAAGCTCTGAACATAGACATATCCGGAAATATAGACGCCGAACGAAAGACAATATATAACACGTCAGATAAAAATATAGCCGCACAAAAGGACGCCTACTTTCAATATATGATGTGCGTCCTCGTGATGGACGACAAGCAGATGGCGACGGAACAAAAATTGAAGCTCATAACCGATATGAGCAACGCAAATGTCGTAAAAGAAAACAGTGATAGAAATATAAGGCAACCAGAGGCCGCGACCTCAGAAAAGACCAGAGAAGATCCCGACCCGCCGAACGCCAACGCCCCGCGAGTCGCGAGCTCTAATTCCGGCGCCGCGCTGCTATCGAATACGAACGTCGCGCTCATCAGGTCTCCTGCAAAACCACTCGAAACCTCGACTAAAAAGGACGTCGAACTCCACGACAGATTTGTCACGCAATCATGTGGATACATATCGGATATGGAAACAGATCTGGACTGGATCATCGGTCCGAACGTCAATATGGCCTGGAACGAGGCGCGTGATTGGGTCGGCGCCCAAGCCAAGTCCAAGTGCGGAGGGAACTGGCGCCTGCCGACGGTCGATCAGCTGGAGTCTCTTTACGATCAACGCCAGACGGCGGGGCAAGGCTATCAGTTGAACGGGAAGAGCTTTCCAGCTCACATCGACCCGGCGTTCAGCGCGATCGGCGGCGGCTCGTGGGTCTGGACGAAAGAGGAAAAAGACGACAACTTAGCGGTTTCGTTCAACTTCAATCGAGGAATTCCAGTTTCCTACAGCAAGCTCAATACTGAATATTCGACGAGAGCCTTCGGCGTGCGCCGAGCAACGAGGTGAGAGCTTCTCGCCGCGGCCGTCCTTCGAGACGCCCGCTTCGCGGGCGCCTCATGACGAGGCGATAGGGATGCAATCCTTCGCCCGATCACAATCGATCTCGTGAAGCGCTTCGTCGAAATTGATGGGCCTCGAGAGCGAGCCTCTAAGGCTCTCGGTCCGAGCACGCCCCTGGACCGCGAGCCTTAGAGGCTCGCCCTTTCAACCCATCGAATTAGCTGGATCGCCACGCTCCCTCCCGCCGCCAGATCGCGTCTTATTTTCTGCGCACTGTCCCGCTAACGCTCCCCTCGTTTTCTCGGCGCGCGGAGGAGCAAATGAGTCGTCGCCAGATCGAAACGAAGATCGAGATCGATGCGCCGGCCTCGCGCGTATGGGCGCTGCTGACCGATTTCGAGCGCATGCCGTCGTGGAATCCGTTCATCATCGCCATTTCCGGCGAGCTGCGGGAGGGCGGACGTCTCGCGGTGCGCATCGCTCCGCCCGGCAAGGCGGCGATGCGGTTCACGCCGGCGATCCTGGCGGCGCGTCCGAACGAAGAATTGCGCTGGCGCGGCGGCGTGCTGTTGCGCGGCGTGCTCGACGGCGAGCATTATTTCCGGCTCGAGCCGCTCGACGAGCGCCGAACGCGGCTGACGCAGGGCGAGATATTCTCCGGCCTTCTCGCCGGCCTGATCGGCGGCATGCTGCCGGCGACCGCGCAAGGGTTCGAGGCGATGAACGCCGCCTTGAAGGCGCGGGCGGAGGCGGCGGAATAAGCGGCGGCGCTCACGCCGTCGGAACGGGTTTCAAATAGCGAGTCTGAAGGCTCGCGGTCCAGATGCGCCGTCGACAGAAGCCTTCAGGCTCGCGGTGATCGAGGCGTAGCGCCGGCTCACACTGCCGTCGCCGAGGCTCCCAGCGCCTCCAGCGTCGCCCGGATCGACGCTTCCTCCGATTGCGCATAGAGCGCCAGCTCGTCGGCGGGCGTGGCGCCGAGCGCCTCCTCGAAAGCCCCGCGGGCGGCGCCGGCGGCAAGCTCGCGGCGACCGCCCTCGCCGAGATTGGACTGGAAGATGCCGGCCGCGCTGACCGGAAGGAAATCCTCATAGAAGATCGGCTCGGCCTGCGCGAGGCCGGCCTGGATTAGCTCGTCGATCCCGCCGCGTCCCGCGCCCATGCGGGCGCCCGCCGCCGGAGCGTAGCGGAAGAAGGCGAGGCGGCGCGCGCGCAGCGTCGCGGCGTCGTCCGGGAAATCGGCGAAGCGCCGGGCGAGCTCGGCGCCGTAATCGGCCGGGCTGGCCTTGTCGGGCGGGGCGGCGGCGAGCGTCTGCGCCAGCAGCTCGTCATAGAGCGCGCGGCCCGCGGCGGTCAGCGCGGCGCCGCGCTGCTCGATCTCGCCGAAGCGCGCCTTGTGCGCGCCCTCCTCTCCGTCGAAGCGCGCCTTCTCCTCGATCGCCTTGAAGCTCGTCTGGCGCAGGAGGATCGGCGCGCGCCGGCGCGGCGGGCCTTCGACGATCGCTTTCGGATCGAGCCCATGCTCGACCATGGACTGCTGCACGGCGTCGATGTCGAGCGAGGGCAGAGTGAGGTGATTGATGTGCGGCCCCTGGAAGCACACGACATCGGCGACGAGCGGATGCGCGGCGAGGAATTTGCGATAGACGTCGGCCGAAACCTTCGCCTGTCCATGCCAGCGGAAGGTCTCCGCCGCCTCATGCACGAATTCCATCGCCTGCGCTTCGCTAAGGCCGCCATGAGCCTCGTGGAGCTCGATCAGATGCTCGCAGCGCGGCGTGAAGATGCGGCGGCGCTCGAGGATCGCGAGCGCCTCGCGGCGCAGCGCTTCGTCCTCGATCAGCTCGGGACGCAGCAGCGAGGTGAAGATGCGGAACGGACAGATGCGCGTCGCCTGCTCCGTCACCGGGCGGAAGCAGGTGGAATGCACCGGCACGCCGGCCGGCGAGAGATCGTAATAGCCGACCGGCGTCATGCCCATCACGGCGAAGAGGCGCCGCAAGCCCGACAGCTCCTCCGGCCGGCCGACGCGGATGGCGCCGTGACGCTCGACGCCGATGAGATCATAGCGGCCGGCGCGCCGCAGCCGTTCCGCCAGCGTCTCGTCGGCGGCGAGCGTGCGTCCGTCGACCTCGGCGACGATATGGGCGAGCTTTTGATATTGCGGAACCTCGGCGCGATACATTTGCGTCATTTCCGCGGAGAACATCGCGCGGATCGTATCGGCGGACACCAATTGCGTCATGACCGGCCCTCCGGAGCTTGCAGCACAATTTCGGCGCCCTCACCCTGAGGAGCCCGCGCAGCGGGCGTCTCGAAGGCTGGACGCAGCGCCGCCTTCTGGAGCATCCTTCGAGGCTTCTCGCGTTCCGCGAGAGGCGCCTCGGGATGAGGGCGCGGGCGCGGGCGCCCTCCACATCACAAGTCGAACTGCACCCCCTGCGCGAGCGGCAGCGCGCTCGAATAATTGATCGTGTTGGTCGCGCGTCTCATATAGGCCTTCCAAGCGTCGGAGCCCGCCTCGCGGCCGCCGCCTGTCTCCTTTTCGCCGCCGAAAGCGCCGCCGATCTCGGCACCCGAGGGGCCGATGTTCACATTGGCGATGCCGCAGTCCGAGCCTTCGGCGCAGAGGAAGCGCTCCGCCTCGCGCAGATCATTGGTGAAGATCGACGAGGCGAGGCCGTGCGAAACGTCGTTCTGCATCGCCAGGGCTTCGTCGAGATCGCGGTAGCGCATCGCATAGAGGATCGGCGCGAAGGTCTCGCGCTTGGCCACGGCCGCCTGCTCGCGCAGCTCCACCAGCGCCGGGCGTGCGTAAAATGCGTTCGGCCAGCGGTCGGAGAGAATGCGCTCGCCGCCGGTGACGCGGGCGCCGAGATCGCGCGCCTCGGCGAGCGCGTCGCGCATGCGGCGATAGGAGCCTTCGTCGATCAGCGGGCCGACGAGATGTTTTCCTTCGCGCGGATCGCCGACCGCGACGGTGCGATAGGCGGCGTGCAGGCGCGGCAGCAATTGGTCGTAGACGCTGTCATGCGCGATCAGCCGCCGCAGGCTGGTGCAGCGCTGGCCGGCCGTGCCCATGGCGGAAAAGGCGATGGCGCGCACGGCGAGGTCGAGCGAGGCCGACGGACAGACGATCGCGGCGTTGTTGCCGCCGAGCTCCAGAATGGCGCGTGCGAAGCGCTGCGCGAGACGCGGGCCCACGGCGCGGCCCATGGCGGTGGAGCCGGTCGCCGAGACCAGCGGAACGCGCCTGTCGTCGACGAGCGCCTCGCCGAGCTCGCGTCCGCCGATGGCGAGTCCCGAGAGCCCCTTCGGCGCCTCGTCGCCGAAGCGCTTCGCGGCGCGCTCGAACAGCGCCTGCGTCGCCAGCGCGGTGAGCGGCGTCTTCTCCGAGGGCTTCCATACGAGCGCGTCGCCGCAGACGAGCGCGATGGCCGCGTTCCACGCCCACACCGCCACGGGAAAGTTGAAGCTGGTGACGATTCCGACGACGCCGAGCGGATGCCAGCTCTCCATCATGCGATGGCCGGGCCGCTCGGTGGCGATGGTGAGGCCGTAGAGCTGGCGCGACAGGCCGACGGCATAGTCGCAGATGTCGATCATCTCCTGCACTTCGCCCTGCGCCTCGGAGGCGATCTTGCCGGCTTCGATGGTGACGAGCTGCGCCAGCTCGTTCTTCGCCGCGCGCAGCTCCTCGCCGAGCAGACGCACCAGCTCGCCGCGGCGCGGCGGCGGAACCATGCGCCAGCGGCGGAAGGCGGCGTCGGCGGCGCCGATCGTTTGTTCCAAAGCACAGTTATCGCTTGTCTTCACATTAGCGATGACTTCGCCGGTAACTGGCGAGCATGACCGTAGAGTTCCGCGCTCGAACAGCTCAGTCTCGACGGTAAGCTTGGCAAGAATGCCTGCAGCATTCGCCGCGATTTGGCGCGGATTCGTTTGCACATCCATCACTGTTCTTCCTTCGATCTCGGCGAGCGGATTATTTGTCTCGCAAATAGCTCGCGTTCGATGTATTTGCAATCCATCCGGAGCGTCCGATCGACGCGCTCCGTCCTGTGCAAATCGCTCCCGCGCGCCCGGCGCGGCGGGAGCCGCCGCCGATCGCCCGCGCAAGCACGCTTTTGAGGCGAGGCCGCGAACAGCCCGAGAAGCGAGGTCGCTCGTTCATGAACGCGAAGCTGCAAGAGATACGCGACAATCCGCACCGCGCCCGCAATTACGCGCCTCTGCCCGTCGTGCTGACGAAGGGCGAGGGCGCGCATCTCTATGATGTCGAGGGCCGGCGCTATGTCGACATGATGAGCGCCTATTCCGCCGTCAGCCACGGCCATGCGCATCCGCGCATTCTCGCCGCGCTGACCGCGCAGGCGCAGCGCCTCGCCGTGCCGTCGCGCGCTTATTTCGACGATCGTCTCGACGCTTTCCTCACCGAGCTCTGCGCGCTCACCGGGCTCGATGTCGCGCTGCCGATGAACACGGGCGCCGAGGCGGTGGAGACCGCGATCAAGGCGGCGCGCCGCTACGGCCATCGCGTGCGCCGGCTGCAGGCGCCGGAGATCATCGTCGCGGCCGGCAATTTCCACGGCCGCACGACGACGATCATCGGCTTCTCGTCGGAGGATTCCTATCGCGACGGCTTCGGCCCCTTCGCGCCGGGCTTTCGCGCCGTTCCGTTCGGCGATCTCGCCGCGATGGAAAAGGCCATCGGTCCGAACACGGTCGCCATCATGGTCGAGCCCGTGCAGGGCGAGGCCGGCGTCATCGTGCCGCCCAAGGGCTGGCTCGCCGGCCTGCGCAAGCTCTGCGACGCGCGCGGCCTGCTGCTCATCGTCGACGAGGTGCAGGCGGGATTGGGCCGCACCGGCGCCTGGTTCGCGTTCCAGCACGAGAAGGTGAAGCCCGACGGCGTGATGCTCGGCAAGGCGCTCGGCGGCGGCGTGCTGCCGGTGTCGGCCTTCGTCGGCACGCGCGCGCTTATGGAGGTGTTCACGCCGGGCTCGCACGGCTCGACCTTCGGCGGCAACACGCTCGCCGCAGCGGTGGCGCTCGAGGCGCTGCATGTGATGCGCGACGAGAAGCTGGTCGAGCGCAGCCGCGACCTCGGCGAGCATATGCTGAATCGCCTGCGCGCGATCGACAGCCATGCGCTGCGCGACGTGCGCGGCCTCGGCCTCTGGGCCGGCGTCGAGATCGATCCCTTCTATGCGACGGGCCGCGAGATTTGCGAGCGCCTCTGCGAGAAGGGCGTGTTGTCGACGGTGACGCATCAGCAGGTGGTGCGCCTGTCGCCGCCGCTCGTCATCTCGCGCGAAGACCTCGATTTCGCGCTCGATCGGCTCGAGGAGACGCTCGCCGAAATGGTGTCGCGCCGCGCGCCGCGCCGCGCGGTGGGGTGAGCGAAGAGGCATGACGAAGGGCGTTTTCTTCTCCCGCTCGCGGGAGAAGGAGCGCGCGTCGACAGTCGGCTAATGACGCAGAATGAGGAACGACGATGACCAAGCCGCTCGCCATGGCGCAGACCGTCGCCGCTGCGCGTCGCGACGCGCGGCAGCGCATATTGATGTGCGCGCCGGATGATTTCGACGTGCGCTATGTGATCAATCCGTGGATGGAGCATCAGATCGGCAAGGCGACGCGCTCGCTGGCGCGCGCGCAATGGGAGGCTCTGCGCCGCAGAATCGCGCAATCGACGGCGATCGAGCTGGTCACGCCCGCCGCGGGCCTGCCCGACATGGCGTTCACCGCCAACGCCGGCTTCGTCATCGGCGACACCGCCGTCGTGAGCCGCTTTCGCGCCGAGCAGCGCCGCGCCGAGGAGCCGTTGTTTCGCGCCTTCTTCGCGGCGCAGGGCTTCCGGCTCGCGCCATGGCCGGAGGAGGTGGCGTTCGAAGGCGCGGGCGACGCGCTCGTCGATCGCGCGCAGGAGCTCGTCTGGTGCGGCTATGGCATGCGCTCCGACGCCGCCGCGCCGCGGACGCTCGAGACGCTGGCTCGGCGCCGCGTGATCGGCCTCGAGCTGGTCGACGCGCGCTTCTATCATCTCGACACATGCTTCTGCCCGCTGTCGGGCGGCTATGTGATGTATCACCCGCCGGCGTTCGCCCCCGATTCGCGCGCGGCGATCGAGCGGGAGACGCCGCCGGACAAGCGCATCGAGATCGGCGAGGACGACGCCATGCGCTTTTCCTGCAACGCCGTCGATCTCGACGGAACGATCGTCATGAACGACGCCTCGCCGGCGCTGCAGGCGCGTCTCGCCGCCGCCGGCTTCACGCCCGTGCTGTCGCCGCTCGGCGAGTTCATGAAGGCGGGCGGCGCCGCCAAATGCCTGACGTTGAAGCTCGTCGAGGCGTGAGCAAAGGAATATCGACCTGTCACCCTCGTCCTGAGAAGCCCGCGAAGCGGGCGTCTCGAAGGACGGGCCACAGCGAGAATCCCGCGACTCGGCCCGCTGCCGTCCTTCGAGACGCCGCCTCCGGCGGCCCTCAGGACGAGGGTGGGGATTTTATTCTTCACCCGGATCTGCACTAGGCGGGCGGCGCCTCGCGCGGAATGGACAGCGTGAATGTCGCGCCAGCGCCGAGCTGCGAAGCGCCGCGGATGCGCCAGCGATGCCTGTCGCATGTGGCCTTGCACAAGGCGAGGCCGACGCCGGCGCCGGGATATTGCGCGAAGCTGTGCAGACGCTTCAGCGGCTCGAAGATCGCCTCGGCGTATTTCGGCTCGAAGCCGATGCCGTCATCGGCGACCGAGAGGCGCAGCTCCTCGCCGTCCTCGACGGAGAAGACGATGCGCGGCCGATGGTCGAGCTTGCGATATTTGATGGCGTTGGACAAGAGGGTGGCGAGGCAGCGCTCGAATTGCGGCTTGTCCGCCTCGAGCCTCACGCCGGGCGGAACCTCGATGCTGACCTGCGCGCCGGTCTGGTGAATGAGCGCGGAAAAATCAGAGACCACGGCCTCGATCTCATGACGCAGATCGAGCCGCTCCAGTCGCGGCGGCGTCGACACCTGCCGCGAATAGGCGAGCAAGCCGTCCACCAGCTCGCGCGCCCGCAGCGCCGAGCTGCGCACCACCCGGCTCGCATGGACGGCGTCGCGGCGGTCATCGCGCGCGAGCGCGGACTCGATCATTTGCGCGAAGGCGGCGATCTTGCGCAGCGGCTCCTGCAGATCATGCGAGGCCACATAGGCGAAGCGCGAAAGGCGCTCATTGGCGAGCTCCAGCTCGCGCGCGCGTTCGACGAGCTGGCGCTCGATCTCCTTGTGATGAGAGATATCGATGACGGTGACCGCAATGAAAAGTCTTTCCTGCTCGTCGCGGATCGGCGCGAGCCCGATGTGGACGGGAAATTCGGAGCCGTTCTTGCGAACCGCGAAAATGTCGCGGTCGAGGCCGATCATCCGGCGGCTCGGATTGCGATAGAAGTCCTCGCGCAGTCCGCGATGAATGTCGCGCATGCGCGGCGGCAGCAGAACGCCGATGTCTCTGCCGACGAGCTCCTCGGCGGAAAAGCCGAACATGTCCGCCGCGGCGCGATTGACATAGACGATCCGGTCGTCGGCGGCGCTCACCAGCAGTCGAGCCGCGAATGCGGTCTCGACGACCATGCGCAGCTGCTCGGGAGCCAATTCGGACATCGTCGCTTTCCGTCACGGGTGGCGTGACGCCGCTCCGGGCGAGGCGTCGCTCGGCGGGTCGCGCTGTGACGGCCTAATATGGGAACGTGTCAGGTCTGGCGCGAGGGGCGAATCGGGTGAAGGACCCCTAACCCTCGTCCTGAGGAGCCCGCGAAGCGGGCGTCTCGAAGGACGGCAACGGGAGAAACCTTTGATTTCGCCCCGCGGCCGTCCTTCGAGACGCCGCCTCCGGCGGCTCCTCAGGACGAGGGATAGGGTTTTTGTCCTTCACCCCTTGCGGCGTGCGTCGATCAGTCTCTTCAGCGCGTCGAGATCGGTCGGCTTGACGAGATGATGGTCGAAGCCGGCGGCTTCGCAACGCAGCCGCACGGTCTCGCCGCCCGATCCGGTCGAGGCGACCAGCAAAATCTCCCGCCCCTCGGGCAAGGCGCGAATCCGCCGCGCCGCCTCATAGCCGTCGATGCCGGGCAGGCTGAGATCGAGCAGCGCGATCTCCGGCCGAAAGCTCTGCGCCAGCTCGATCGCCTCCTCGCCGTTCCTCGCCACCTGCGCGTCATGCCCGTCGAGCCTCAGCAGCTCGACCATGGCCTCGCCGACGGCCGCGTCGTCGTCGACGACCAGAATCTTCGCCGCCGCCGCGCCGGGCGGCGGCGGCGCGCCCGCCTCGCGGCGGTCGAGCAGATCGCGCACCTTGCGCGCCAGTCGATCGATCGAATAGGGCTTCACGATCAATTCGACGCCCGGATCGAGCACGCCATTGTGCACGACGGCGTTGCGCGTGTAGCCCGTCGTGAACAGGATCTGCAGCTGCGGCCGCCGCCGCCGCGCCTCGTCGGCGAGATGGCGGCCATTGGCGCCGGGCATCACCACGTCGGTGAACAGGAGATCGACATTCGCGTTCATCTCGAGCTGGCGCAGCGCGGCGGCGGCGCCCTCCGCCTCGAGCACGCTGTAGCCGAGCTCGGTCAGCGTGTCGGCCGTGAGCGCGCGCACGCGCGCATCGTCCTCGACGACGAGAATGGTCTCCCGTCTCTCGCCGCGCGGAGTCGTCCGCGCATGAGGCGCGACCGGGTCCGGCGTCTCCAGCGCGCCGTGATGGCGCGGCAGATAGATCTTCACCGTCGTGCCGTGCCCCGGCTCGGAATAGATTTTTACATGGCCGCCCGACTGGCGCACGAAGCCATAGACCTGACTCAGCCCGAGGCCGGTGCCGCGCCCGGCCGGCTTGGTGGTGAAGAAGGGATCGAAGGCGCGCTCGCTCACCTCGCGGCTCATGCCCGCGCCCGTGTCGGTGACGGCGACGAGCACATATTGGCCCGCGGGAATGCCGACCTCGCGCGCCGCATATTCCTCCTCGAGATAGGCGTTGCTGGTCTCGATGGTGAGCTTGCCGCCCTCGGGCATGGCGTCGCGCGCGTTGAGCGCGAGATTGAGGATCGTCGTCTCGAGCTGGCTCGGATCGACGAAGGCGCGCCACAGGCCGCCGGCGAAAACCGCCTCGAGCCGGACCTGCTCGCCGAGCGTGCGGCGCAGCATCTCGGCCATCGCCGAGACCATCTTGTTCGGATCGAGCGGCTCGGGCGCCAGCGGCTGCCGCCGCGAGAAGGCGAGCAGCCTGTGCGTCAGCGTCGCCGCATGTTCGGCGCCTTCGAGCGCGCTGTCGAGATAGCGGATGGCGTCCACCTGATCGGCGCCGCCGAGGCGGCGCTTGGCGAGATTGACGCTGCCGATGACGACGGCGAGCATATTGTTGAAATCATGCGCGAGTCCGCCGGTGAGCTGGCCGATCGCCTCCATCTTCTGCGACTGCCGCAATTGCTCGGCGAGCGTCTCGCGCTCCCCCGCCTCGGCGGACAAGGCCTCGTTGGCGGCGCGCAGATCGGAATGGGCCGAGGCGAGCGCCCGCACCTGGCTGCGCAGCAGCGCGATCGCGGCGGCGCCGACCACCATCGTCATCGCCAGGGCGACCGCCGCGCCGACCCTCAGAAGACCGCCGCTGCGCTCGAAGTCGAGCGACTGGCGGTCGATGAGCCTCTGCTGGGACGCGACCATCGCGTCGAGCTCCGCGCGGATGCGCTCCATCAGCACCCTGCCGTGGCCGTCGCGGACGATCGCCAGCGCCTCGTCGCGGCGGCCCTCGGCTTGCAGATCAATGCTCTTCTTCAGCTCGCCGAGCTCCTCGTCGGCGAGCGCGCGGATCGTCGCCAGCGCATTCGGCTCGCTCGCGAGGCCCATCGAATTCGCCAGGGATTGAAAATGGTCGCCGAGCACACGGCCCGCCTCTTCATAAGGCTCGAGATAGGAGCGATCGCCGGTCAGCAGAAAGCCTCTCTGGCCGGCTTCGGCCGCATGGAGACGGCCCAGCAGCTCGCGTTGAATCTTGCGTTCGGCGATCAGCTGCCGCATGCCGCGAAATTCGGCCGATTGCTTGCCGACGAAAGCGAAAGCCGCGAACAGCGACGCGGCGAGCACCGCGAAGCCGAGATAGCTGGGAGCCGAATTGTCGACGAATCTGTTGCGCATGAGCTTTCCCGGCGGTGGTGACGAGACCGCGCGCTCCGCCCGCCGGCCCGGCGCCGGCGCTCCAGATCGCGCGATCCCCGAGGCTCACGACGGCGCCGGGACGAAGGCGCGGCCAGCGCCAAGGCAATCGGGTGAACGAGAATTGTTGCCGGAAGAGGCGTTTTCACCTCCCCCTCGAGGGGGGAGGCCCTGCGCCGAAGGCGCTCGGGAGGGGGGCTCCCAAAGTCTTTGCCGTGGCTCCCCACCCCGTCCGGCTTCGCCGGCCGCCCCTCCCCCTGAAGGGGAGGGCGATACGCCCCCTTCCTGCGTTCACCCGATTGCCCTGCGGTCAGCGCGCTCTCGCCTTGTGTCGCCACCGAGCGAGGACTACATCTCGCCATTGTTCTCACGCCGGGGCGCCGTTGTCCGCACGCCGCCGGGCGTCGTCTCCTCTCCTGATGACCATGCGCCTTTCCCACCTTTTTCATCCGGCGGTTGCGGCGTGGTTCGCCGATCATTTCCGCAATGCGACGCCGGCGCAAGCCGAAGCATGGCCGGAAATCAAATCCGGACGAAATATTTTGATCGCCGCCCCCACCGGCTCCGGCAAGACGCTCGCCGCCTTTCTCGCCGCCATCGACGATCTCGTGCGGCTCGGGCTCGACGGGCGGCTCGCGGACGAGACCCGCGTCGTCTATGTGTCGCCGCTCAAGGCCCTGTCCAACGACATCAGCCGCAATCTCGAGGCGCCGCTCGCCGGCGTGCGCGAAAAGCTGAGGCAGGGCGGCTATCCCGATGTCGAGATTCGCGCGCTCGTGCGCACCGGCGACACGCCTTCCGCCGAGCGCGAGCGCATGCGCCGGCGTCCACCCCATATTCTCGTGACGACGCCGGAATCGCTCTATGTCCTGCTCGGCTCGGAATCGGGCCGCAAGAGTCTGGCGACGACGCGCACGATCATCGTCGACGAGATTCACGCCGTCGCGCCCAACAAGCGCGGGGCGCATCTGGCGCTGACGCTCGAGCGGCTCGCCGCGCTGTGCGGCGACGGGCTCGCGCGCATCGGCCTGTCGGCGACGCAAAATCCGATCTCCGCCGTCGCCTGTTTCCTGGTCGGCGCGGCGGCGGGCGGCGCGCCGGCGATCGTCGATTCCGGCCATCACCGCGCGCGCGACCTCGCGATCGAAATCCCCGACGCGCCGCTCGAGGCGGTGATGTCGGCCGAGGTCTGGGCGCAGGTCTATGACCGCCTCGCGGCGCTGATCGAAGCGCATCGCACCACTCTCGTCTTCGTCAACACGCGCCGCCTCGCCGAGCGCCTCGCCCGCGAATTGTCCGATCGTCTCGGCGAGGCCGCGGTCACGGCGCATCACGGCAGCATGGCCAAGGAGCACCGCCTCGCCGCCGAGCAGCGGCTGAAGCGCGGCGAATTGCGGGCCCTGGTCGCGACCGCGTCGCTGGAACTCGGAATCGACATCGGCGACGTGACGCTCGTGTGTCAGATCGCCTCGCCGCGCTCGATCGCCAGCTTTCTGCAGCGCGTCGGCCGCTCCGGCCATGTCGTCGGCGGCCTGCCCAAGGGGCGGCTGTTTCCGCTCTCGCGCGATGATCTCGTCGAATGCGCGGCGCTGCTCGACTGCGTGCGGCGCGGCGAGCTCGATCGTCTTTCCATTCCGCCCCATCCGCTCGACGTGCTGGCGCAGCAGATCGTCGCCGAGGCGGCGGCGCAGGACTGGCCGGAGCAAGACCTCTATGAGCGCTGTCGGCGCGCCTGGCCCTATCGCGACTTGCGGCGCGAGGATTTCGACGCGGTCGTCCGCATGCTCGCCGAGGGCTTCGCGACCCGGCGCGGACGGCGCGGGGCGCTCATCCATCATGATGCGGTCAATCATATGCTGCGCGGCCGCCGCGGCGCGCGCATGACGGCGCTGACCTCCGGCGGCGCCATTCCCGAGACCGCCGATTATCAGGTGCTGCTGGAGCCCGACAATCACATCGTCGGCACGGTGCATGAGGATTTCGCCGTCGAGAGCATGGCCGGCGACATCTTCCAGCTCGGCAACGCCTCCTATCGCGTGCAGCGCGTCGAGCGCGGAACCTTGCGCGTGGAGGACGCGCAGGGCCAGCCGCCGACCATTCCGTTCTGGCTCGGCGAGGCGCCGGCGCGCACCGACGAACTGTCGGCCTCCGTCTCGCGCCTGCGCGCGGAGATCGAGTCGAAGCTGCGCGCCGACGCGAGCGCCGCCGCCGCGCTGCGCTGGCTGATGGAGGAGGTCGGCGTCTCGCCGCCCGCCGCCGAGCAGCTCGTCGATCATCTTTCCGCCGCCTTCGGCGCATTGGGCGCGCTGCCGACGCAGGACATGGTGATCCTCGAGCGCTTCTTCGACGAGGCGGGCGGCATGCAGCTCGTCGTCCATTCGCCGTTCGGCGGGCGCGTCAATCGCGCCTTCGGCCTCGCATTGCGCAAGCGCTTCTGCCGCAAGTTCAATTTCGAGCTGCAGGCGGCGGCGACCGAGGACAATATCCTCCTCTCGCTCACGACCGCGCACAGCTTCGAGCTCGCCGATGTCGCGCGCTACCTGCATTCGGCCAGCGTGCGCGGCGTGCTCGTGCAGGCGATGCTCGCCGCGCCGATGTTCATGACGCGCTGGCGCTGGACCGCCGGCATATCGCTGGCCATTCCGCGCTATCAGGGCGGACGCCGGACGCCGCCGCAATTCCAGCGCATGCAGGCGGAGGACCTCGTCGCCGCCGTCTTTCCGGATCAGATCGCCTGCGCGGAGAATATCGTCGGCGAGCGCGAGGTTCCCGCGCATCCGCTGACCGATCAGACGATTTGGGACTGTCTGCACGAGGCGATGGACATCGACGGGCTGGAGGCGCTGCTGCGCCGCATGGAGGCCGGCGAGGTGCGCGTCCTGGCCTGCGATCTGACGCAGCCCTCGCCGCTCGCTCTGGAAGTTCTTTCCGCGCGGCCTTACGCATTCCTCGACGACGCGCCGCTCGAGGAGCGCCGCGCCCAGGCGGTGATGGCGCGCCGCTGGCAGGACCCGCAAAACGCCTCCGATCTCGGCCGGCTCGACCCCGAGGCGATCGCGCGCGTGAAATCGGAGGCCTGGCCCGAGCCGGCCGACGCCGAGGAATTGCATGACGCGCTGCTGTGGATCGGCTGCCTGACCGAGGCGGAGATCGCCGCCGCGCCGGAATGGGCCGGCTGGCTGGCGGCGCTCGCGCGCGACAGGCGCGCGACGCGCGTCGAGACGCAGCAAACAGCCGTCTGGGTGGCGGCGGAACGGCTGAGCCAGTTTCACGCACTATGGCCGCAGGCGCGGCTCACGCCGAAGATCGCGCCGCCCGAGGGCGAGACGCAGCTATGGTCGGCCGAGCAGGCGCTCGCGGAAATTCTGCGCGGACGGCTCGAGGGGCTGGGGCCGGTCACAGAGGCTTCGCTCGCCGGGGCGCTCGGCCTCGCGCCCGCGGATATCGCCTCCGCCCTGCTCGCGCTCGAGGCCGAGGGCACGATCATGCGCGGGCGCTTCCTGCCCGGCGCGGAGGGCGAGCAATGGTGCGACCGCCGTCTGCTCGCGCGCATCCATCACTACACGATCAAGCGCCTGCGCGCCGAGATCGAGCCGGTCGCCGCGCGCGATTTTCTGCGCTTCCTCGCCTGTTGGCAGCATGTCGCGGCGGACGCGCGGCTGGAAGGCCCCGAGGCGCTCGGCGCCGCGCTCGACGCTCTCGAGGGCTTCGAGGCGCCGGCGGGCGCCTGGGAGACCGAGATCCTGCCCGCGCGGCTCGCCGATTACGAGCCCGCCTATCTCGACCGGCTGTGCCTTGCCGGCCGCATCGCCTGGGCGCGGCTGATCCCCCCGGCCGGCAAGAGCGGCCGCGTCGCGACGCCGGTCAGAAGCTCGCCGATCGCGCTCCTCGAGCGCCGCCGGCTCGGCGATTGGATGTCGGTCGCCGCGCCCGCCGAGGCGCCGCAGCCGAGTCCGCGCGCGCTCGCGGCGCTGGAGACGCTGCGGGCCGAGGGCGCGCTGTTCTTCGACGAGCTGGCCGACGCCTCGCGCCTGCTGCGCACGGAGCTGGAGACGGCGCTCGGCGAGCTGGCCGCGCTCGGCCTCGTGACCTCGGACAGCTTCGGCGGATTGCGGGCGCTGCTCGTGCCCTCCGACAAGCGCAAGCCGATCGACGGCGCGGCGCGGCGCCGGGGCCGCGTGCTCTCCTTCGGCATGGAGAGCGCCGGCCGCTGGTCGCCGATCCGCCGCAGCGTCGCGGAGCCGGGGTCCGCGCGAAGCGCCGCCGTGGAGCATGTCGCGCACGCGCTGCTGCGCCGCTATGGCGTCGTGTTCTGGCGGCTGCTGGCGCGCGAGGCCGGCGCGCTGCCGCCCTGGCGCGATCTGCTGCGCGTCTATCGCCGGCTCGAGGCGCGCGGCGAAATCCGCGGCGGCCGCTTCGTCGCCGGCTTTTCCGGCGAGCAATATGCGCTGCCGGACGCCGTCGGCCTGCTGCGCGAAATTCGCCGGCGGCCGGCGTCCGGCGAGTTCGTCTCGCTGTCGGCGGCCGATCCGCTCAATCTCATCGGCGTGCTGACGCCGGGGGCGAAGCTCGCCGCGCTGACCGGCAACCGCCTGCTCTATCGCGACGGCCTCCCCGTCGCGGCGCTCGCGGGCGGCAGGATCGAGTTTTTCGGTGATCTCGACGAGGCGACGCGATGGGAGGCGGAGAAGCGCCTGCTGCGCTCGGCGGCGCGGGGGCAGATGGCGGATTTGGCGTGAATGCAAATCGAAAGTATGAAAAGCAAGACATGAAGGGTGTTCGACGCCTCGAGAGCGAGCATTCAGGCTCGCTCTTTATCCCTTCAATCCGGATGACGCAGCGCTCTAGCGCCGGGATCGGATGCTCGACGTGACGTCCGTGTCTCGATAGGCGCTCTCGGGGACGAACGCCCGCGCCGGCGGGCGCGGCGGCGGCAGCGGCGCCGCTATGGCGAGGCCGTCGCCGCCGCCGCGCGAGGCGTGAATGTCGAAGGCGGCGCGCGGCGGCGGGCCGGGCAGATCCGTGTCGATGTCGATCGGGCCTTGCGAGGCGAGCAGCGGCTCGCCCGGCGGCGGCGCGACATCGCGCGGGGCCGGCTTGCAGATGCGCCGAGCGCCGCCGCGGCCGTGCATCGCGAGGTCGACGTGAATGTGATTATAGTGAAACGGATTGGAGCCCGGCGACAGCACGGTGGTGAAGTGCCGGCACGACCCGCCGTGAATCTCGGCGAGAAAATCCTTGGTCGGCTCGTCGCCGCGCGTCCAGTCGCGCACGATGGAAATCTCGCGCCCGTCGGCGAGCACGAAGCCGCCGATGTCGAGGGCGTTGCCGAAGGAATGCTCCGACAGCGGCGCGCCGCTCTGTCCATTCATGCCGCGGCAGGAAAAGGAGCCCATGGAATTGATCCGCACGACAGCCTGGCCGAAGCGCGCCTGCGCCGCGGGCTGCACGACATCGGCGAGCCATTGGTCGAGCTCGGCGACCATGGAGCAGTCGAGCGTCGCCGTGGCGTTGAAGGCGACCGCGCCGCCTTGCAGCGCGGCGACCTTGAACGGCTTGGTGAGGCCGCAAATGCCGGGGCCGTCGATCTCCTCGACGATGCGGGCGTAAGCAGTGGGCTGCGCGCGGCCCGAGGCGAGGCAGGCGTTCTCCGCCTGGGTGCGCCAGGCGGGCCGCTCGGGCTTGGCCAGAAAGGAGCAGCCCGACAGCGCCGCCACGGCGAGCGGGGTCAGCAAGACGAGCGCATAGGGGGAAACGCGAGGCGCCATGGGCGCGACAATGAGCGCGGAGCGTTAACGCGCGGTCGAAAGACGTGGTTAACGGGAGGTTTGCACGCGGCGCACCTGCTTCAACTGTGCTTTTCTAAAGAGATTAGCCATAAGCGCGAAGAGGCCCAAACGCCCGCGCGACGCGAACCAACTCGGGAAACTCGTCGTTGATATCGCCACCGGCAATGCTCGAGATGCGGCAGAGTCGGACAAGGGTCCGGTGTCCGTTTTGGGTAACTTCTTGATTTAGGGGCGGCAAAGTGTCCAAAGTCATTCGGATCACAAGGACGGATAGGCCTGATAGAGCACGCTGGGCGCCGTTACGGACCAATGCGGGATATCAACTGGTCAACAGGACCACCCCATATCCAGCTCGAAATCTGCGCAAGCATGCGACTTTCGTTTCATCACTCGATGAAGCAGGTGACTTGATCGAATCTGGATTCGCGATCCGCATGGCAGAGCCTGGTGCGCGGCGCGGGAACTATATCTACCCCGAAAATCTCTCAGTCATTCGTTCCTAATTTCAAACCGACCCACTACCGCTTTGCCGCTCTGCTTCCCAAGCCCGCCCGGCGCCGCTACCATTCGCCCGAACGATTCGCTCGGCCCGCGCTTGCCGCGAGCCGGCCGCGGCGGATCGCCCCCTATCCCGCGCTCGCGCCAGGCTGGATCGCTTCATGACCAAATTCGCGCTCGACCCCATGGATCTCGCCGCTCTTCTCTCCTCGCGCGTCTGCCATGACGTGATCTCTCCGGTCGGGGCGATCGTCAACGGGCTCGAGGTGCTGGAGGAGGAGAAGGACGCCGAGATGCGCGGACATGCGCTCGCGCTGATCAAGTCGAGCGCGGCCGAGGCCTCGGCGCGGCTGCAGTTCTGCCGCCTCGCCTTCGGCGCCGCCGGCTCCAAGGGCGCCGCCATCGACACCGGCGACGCCGAGCATGTGACCCGCCAGCTCATCGCCGACGAGCGCACCAAGCTGGAATGGAGCGTGCCGCGCGTGCTGATGTCGAAGAACAAGGTAAAGCTGCTGCTCAACCTCTGCCTGATCGCCGACGCCGCGATTCCGCGCGGCGGCGTCATCAGCGTCTCCTCGTCCGGCGACGAGGACGATGTGTCCTTCCTCATCGAATGCAAGGGGACGAATGCGCGAGTCGCGGCGGCGATTCCCGGTTTGCTCGCCGGAACGCCGGAGGACGGCGCCGTCGACGCGCGCGCCATTCAGGCCTATTACGCCGGCCTCGTCGCCGAGGCGAGCGGCCTCGCCGTCGAGATTTCCAGCGAATCCGACCGTGTGACCATCGCCGCCCGGCCGGCCCCCGGCGCTCTCGACGCCGCCGAGGAACAGGCCGAGATCGACGCCTAGCGGCTTGCGTCACACGAAATCAAAGAGCCGAAGGCCTCTCCCTCACGATCCCCCGCTGCGCGTCGCTTCGCGGGGGAGGGTTGGGGAGCGGGCGTCGAGCGACGCGCGGCGGTCGGCTCCCCAATCGGATTTCATGTCTCTTAACCCCTATGCGTCATGTAGGTCGTCACAGCCGCGAGCGCGGCCAGAGGCGACGCCATGGACGAACTGCTGAGCGATTTCCTTGTCGAGACGACCGAGCACGTCGATGCGGCGACGATGGAGCTCGTTCAGCTCGAGAAGGACCCCGGCGATCAGGCGCTCATCGCCAGCCTCTTCCGGCATATTCATACGATCAAGGGCACGAGCGGCTTTCTGAAGCTGCCGCGGGTCGGGCGGCTCACCCATGCGACCGAGGCGCTGATCGGCGCCCTGCGCGACGGCGCGCGCGTCGCTCCCTCCCACATCACGCTCGTCTTCGCCTCCGTCGACCGGCTGAAGACGATTCTCGCCGAGATGGGCCAGTCCGAGGACGAGCCCGCCGGCGACGACGGCGATCTCATCGACGCGCTGGAGGCGGCGACGAATTCGGCGCGCCTGGAGGCGGCGACGAGCTCGGCGCGCCTGGATGCGGCGCGCTTGCGCGAAGCTTTGGAGCCGCGGGCCGAGACGGGCGCGGCGTCGGCGATTCCAAATCCGAGCGTCGAGACCCACGCCTCGGGCGGCGCCGGGCATATCGGCGAGACGGTTCGCGTCTCGGTCGGCGTGCTGGACCGGCTGATGGGCATCGTCAGCGAGCTCGTCTCGACGCGCAACCGGCTGCTCGAGCTGTCCGGCGCGCGCAACGACGAAGCGATGACGAGCACGGTGCAGACTCTGTCGAGCATCACCAGCGACCTGCAGGATGCGGTGATGAGCGCGCGCATGCAGCCGGTCGGACGCCTGTTCTCGACACTGCCGCGCCTCGTGCGCGATCTCGCCCATGATCTCGGCAAGAAGATCGCGCTGTCGACGGAAGGCGCCGAAACCGAGCTCGACCGGCAGGTGATCGAGATCATCCGCGCGCCGCTCACCCATATCATTCGCAATTGCGCCGACCACGGCCTGGAATCGCCGGCCGAACGCGCCGCCGCGGGCAAGAGCGAGACCGGCCTCGTCACCGTTCGCGCCGCTTATGACGCCGGACAGATCACGATCGACATCATCGACGACGGCCGCGGGCTCGACCTCGAGCGCATCCACGCCAAGGCGCTGGCGCTCGGCCTCATCTGCGAGCCCGATATCTCCAAGCTCGCCGATCAGGACCTGTTTCAGCTCGTCTTCACCCCCGGCTTCTCGACGGCGGAGGGCGTCACCAAGGTCTCGGGCCGCGGCGTCGGCATGGATGTCGTGCGCGAGAACATCCAGTCGATCGGCGGCGCCATCACGCTCAACTCCCGCCGCGGCCGGGGAACCGCCGTCACCCTGCGCATCCCGCTGACGCTGGCCATCACCCCGGCGCTGATCCTCGCTTGCGGCGGCATGCGCTTCGCGATTCCGCAAATGACCGTCGTCGAGCTGGTCGGCGTCGGCGGCGGCTTCGAGCATTCCATCCAATATATTCACGACGCCGCCGTGCTGCGCCTGCGCAATGATGTGCTGCCGCTGCTCGACCTCGCCGGGACGCTCGACCTGCGCCGTCCGAACGCCGCGCCGCCGCTGCAGGGCTTCGTCGTGGTGCTGCGCGTCGGCCTCGCGCGCTTCGGACTCCTCGTGGAGGCGATCGCCGACGTGCAGGAGATCGTCATCGAGCCGCTGGTCAGCACGTTGGCGCGGCTCGGCGTGTTCTCCGGCCAGACCATTCTCGGCGACGGCTCGGTGGTGCTGATCCTCGATCCGTCGGCGCTGATGGAGCGCGCCGGCCTCACGCGCCTCGCGGAAGATCTGTCGCGGCTGGACGCGGCGCCCGAGGCGTTCGTTCCGCCGCAGGAGAAGACCCGCATCATATTGGTGCGCGCCGGCCCCGGCCCGCTGAAGGCGCTGCCGCTGTCGATCGTGCTGCGCATCGAGGAGGTGGAGCGCGATCGGCTGGTTGCGGCCGACGACGCTTTCGTCATGGCCTATCGCGACAATCTGCTGCCGGTCATTCCCGCCAGCGGCGACGTCGCGCGCGACCGCAAATCCTATCCGATCCTGGTGATCTCGGGCGCGGGCCAATCCATGGGACTGATGGTCGAGGAGATCGTCGACGTCACCGACGAGCTTCTCGATCTGCAGCGGGAGAGCGCCGCGCCGCATGTCCTCGGCTCGATCCAGATCGACGGGCGCATCGTCGAATTCCTCGACGCGACTCATTTCATGCGGCTGGCCTGCCCCGCGGCGGTGGCGCGCGGCGTCAACCGGCGGCTCAAGATCCTGCTGGTCGACGACAAGGCGTTCTTCCGTGACATGCTGGCGCCGATTCTCGCCGCCGCCGGCTATGACGTGACCTCGGCGGGCTCGGCGCATGAAGCGCTGTCCTTCCTGCGCAAGGGTCTCGTGGCGCAGGCCGTCGTCACCGACACCGACATGCCCGAGATGGACGGCTATAATTTCGCCCGCGCCCTGCATCGGCTGCCCGGCCTCGCCGAGCTGCCGATCGTGGCGCTGGCGGCGCAGGCGACGCCGAGCGTGCTGGCCGCGGCGCAAGCCTGCGGCATTTCCGCGGTGGCGGGCAAATTCGACCGGCGCGCGCTGCTCGACAGCGTCGCCCGCCTGCTCGAGGCGGCGCAGACGGCGCCGCAGGACATCGAGCTGCGCATCATATCGGAACTGGCGGCGTGACCGGCGCTCCTCCCCAAAGCCGGCGCGGCGACCGCGCCTTCGACGCCACGCAGCAGAGCCGCAACTTCACCATCAAGGTGCGCGCCCAGACCTTCGGCCTGCCGGTCGAATGCGTGAAGACGATCTTCCACATCGACGCTCTGACGCCGGTGCCGCTCGCGCCGCGCGAGGTCGCCGGCCTCGCCAATCTGCGCGGCCGCATCGTCACCGCCCTGCATCTCGACCGCTGCCTCAAGCTCGACGCCGAGGGCGACCGCGCGCCGGGCGCGCTCGCCGTCGGCATCGAGCAGAATGGCGAGAGATATGCGCTGCTCATCGACGACACGGGCGATGTCGTGGTCTGCGACGAGCGCGACCGCATTCCCTGTCCGACGCATGCCGGCCTGCAATTGGCCGAAGCGACGAGCGCCTGCTACCGCGTCGGCGACGGATTTCTGCCGATCCTCGACATAGACGTTCTGCTGAAGCGCATGTCCAGACTGGCCGACGCCACGCAGCAGAGAGAGGCCACAGGAGGAGGTGAGAGATGAAGCAAATTCTGGTGGTCGACGACTCGGCGGTGATCCGCAAGGTCGCGCGACGCATTCTGGAAGGCTTGGAGTTCGGCACGAGCGAAGCGTGCAATGGCCGCAAGGCGCTCGACGCCTGCGCCGCCGCCATGCCCGACGCGATCCTGCTCGACTGGAACATGCCGGAGATGGATGGATTCGAGTTCCTGCGCGAGCTGCGGCGCATGCCCGGCGGGCGCGAGCCCAAGGTCGTGTTCTGCACGACGGAGAACGAGGCCGGCCACATCGCCGCGGCGATCGACGCCGGCGCCGACGAATACATCATGAAGCCCTTCGATCAGCAGATCGTGCGGTCCAAGCTCGAGGAGATCGGCTTCATTTAGAGCAATTTCCGATCCGAGCGGATCGAAAACTGCTCCAGCTTTTTTTGATTTGGAGCGAATTCTGATCGATCCGACGATTCCGTTCGATCGGAAAGCGCTCCAGAGCCCCCTCCCCAACCCTCCCCCGCCGCGGGAGAGAGAGCAGAGTCGGCGTTTCATCGACGGTTCGCGAATGGTCGGCCGCCATCCTCCCGCGAAGCGGGGGAGGGTGAGGGAGGGAGCCTTCGGACTCGAGCCACAGGTCTCCTCGGCTTGGAGCGATGCTTCCGTTCGGGCGGAAAGCGCTCTGGAGCCGACCCCGCTCTCGAGGCGAGTTCAGCCTATGCGTGACATGCGGTCATCGGTCATCGGACGCCCGCGGGCGGTCCGCTCTGGAATCGGCGGCGGCGGAGCCGAGGCGATGAGCGTCGCCTTCGCGCGCCTGCGCCGCCTGCTCCTCTCCGTCGCCGGGATCGCTCTCGACGCCGATAAGCTGTATCTCGCCGAGAGCCGGCTCGCGCCGATCATGCTCGAGAACGGCGACGTCGACCTCGCCGAGCTGATGCGCCGCATCGAGCTCTCGGGCGACGAGCGGTTTCTCCAGGCGATCATCGACGCGATGACCACCAACGAGACCTTCTTCTTTCGCGATCGGGCGCCGTTCGAATGGCTGAAGCGCGAATGGCTGCCCCACACGATGGCGCGGCGACGGGAGCAGCGCCGGCTGCGCATCTGGTCCGCCGCCTGCTCGACCGGACAGGAGCCCTATTCCCTGGCCATCGCGCTCGAGGAGGAGGCGACACGGCTCGCGGGCTGGACCGTCGAGATTCTGGCGAGCGACATCAACGGGACGGCGCTGGAGACGGCGCGCCGGGGCGTCTACAGCCAGTTCGAGGTCCAGCGCGGCCTCTCCACACAGCGGCTGCTGCGCCATCTCGAGCCGCATATGGGCAGCTGGCGCATTCCCGAGCGGCTGCGCGCGCGCATCGTCTTTCGCAGGATCAATCTGTGCGACGACTTCCGCGATGTCGGCGCGTTCGATCTGATCCTCTGCCGGAACGTGCTGATGTATCTCGATCCCGAGGTGAAGGAGCAGGTGCTGGCGCGCCTCGCCCGCGCGCTCTTGGACGACGGCTATCTGATCCTCGGAGCGGCGGAGAACGCCGGCGCGGATCGATCCTTCGCGCAGGATGCGGCAGATTGCGGATGGCGGCTGCGGCGCAGAGCGGCGCGCGCGCGGCTCTGCGCCGCAGTCGGCGCCTGAGAGCGAATAGCGAATAGCGAGTAGAGCGTGGTCTACTATTCGCTATTCGCCCCCAACTCAGGCGATGATGCGCTCGTCGGCCTCGCTCGGCTCGCGCAGCACATAGCCGCGGCCCCACACCGTCTCGATGTAGTTGCGGCCGTCGCTGGCGTTGGCGAGCTTCTTGCGCAGCTTGCAGATGAACACGTCGATGATCTTGAGCTCCGGCTCGTCCATGCCGCCATAGAGATGATTGAGGAACATCTCCTTGGTGAGCGTCGTGCCCTTGCGCAGCGAGAGCAGCTCCAGCATCTGATATTCCTTGCCGGTCAGATGCACGCGCGAGCCGGAGACCTCGACCGTCTTCTGATCGAGATTGACGACGAGATCGCCGGTGATGATGACAGATTGGGCATGGCCCTTGGAGCGGCGGACGATGGCGTGGATGCGCGCCACCAGCTCGTCCTTGTGGAACGGCTTGGTCAGATAGTCGTCGGCGCCGAAGCCGAGGCCCTTCACCTTGTCCTCTATGCCGGCGAGGCCGGAGAGGATGAGGATCGGCGTCTTCACCTTGGCGACGCGCAGCGTGCGCAGCACCTCATAGCCCGACATGTCGGGAAGGTTCAGATCGAGCAGGATGATGTCGTAATCATAGAGCTTGCCGAGATCGATCCCTTCCTCGCCGAGATCGGTCGCGTAAACATTGAAGTTTTCGGACTTGAGCATGAGCTCGATGCTTTGAGCTGTCGCGCTGTCATCCTCGATCAGTAAAACGCGCATCTTCAGGTCCCCACCCCAGCTCCACGTACGGGCGTCGCCGCGCCCGCGCGACGGCGACGCGCCCGATTTCCTCGAGGCGCCCGCTCGATCGAATGTCCCTTTCTGGAAACGCTAAGCGGTAATGGTTAACAAACCCTGATCTCGACCCCGGCCGTCGTGCGGACGTCGCCGGCTCGGGGGGTCGCCGCCCCCCTGACAGGCGTCCGGAGGCGAAGCGAATCGGGCGGCGTCTTTCCTTATACCTCTCACCCCCGCCGGCTAGAAGCGTAGCCGGTCCGCGCCGCGCGCGCCGTTCAGCCTGGGGAAAGCCCGGAGCGCGCATGACGCCTTCGCGCGCCGGAGCGCGCACGGCGCTTTCGCGCGCCGGAGCGCGCATGGCGCGTTCGCGTGATTGACTAATGCGCGGGCTTTTTCGTATATGCGACGCGCGGCGTCGGGCGATAGGCGGTTCCAGCGACGGGTTGTCGCGCCCGCGCGACGATAGACGCGCCGCGGAACGGCGACCTTCGACAAACAAGACCACGGCGGAGCCGAAGCGTTCAGCTTTCGGCGCCCGGAACGGCGGCGGCGCACCACGTCCGCAGCCCAGAAGCGAGCGGAGACTTCGAGGTGAAGAGAACCTATCAACCCAGCAAGATCGTGCGCAAGCGCCGCCACGGCTTTCGCGCCCGCATGGCGACCGTCGGCGGCCGCAACGTCCTCAACGCGCGCCGCGCGCGCGGGCGCAAGCGCCTCTCGGCCTGACGCTCCCGCGGCCGTCGAACGCGCGGAGGCGCGCCCCATGGCCCAGGAATCATGCCCCCCGCTGGAATCATGCCCCCCGCAGAACTCATGACACCGGCCGGAATGACGGCAGCGCATCCGGAGCGGCTGCGGCGAAGGCGCGAGTTTCTGCGCGCCGCCAAGAGCGGGCTGCATCGCAGCGGCGGCGGCGCGTTCAAGCTGCAGGCCGCGGCGCGCGAGGGTCATGACGAGGCCCCGCCCCGCTTCGGCTTCACGGTAACGAAGAAGGTCGCCGGGGCCGTCGGACGCAACCGCATCCGCCGGCGGCTGAAGGAAGCGTTGCGGCTCGGCGGGGCGGCGGGCGCGCTTCGCGGCTATGATTATGTCTTCGTCGCCCGTCCCGGCGCGCTGACCATGCCCTTCTCAGAGCTGGAAGCGCAGATGGCCGAGGCGCTGGCGAAGCTGCGGCCGCGCGCGAGCGGCCCACATCCGCGCAACTCTCGAGCAAACGGGCCTCCGGCGTCATGAACGAATACACCAAGAATGTGATCATCGCCGCGGGCCTGTCGATGTTGTTCATCGGCGCCTGGGATTATTTCTACGCTTTCCCCAAGCTCGAACGCGAGCGGGCGGAACAGCTCGAGCAGCACAAGGCGGCGCAGCCGCCGCACAAGCCCGTGACCGCGACCGCGACGCCCGAGGCGGCGCGCCCGGCGCCCGCCGCGCAGCCGCAGCAGCAGCAACGTCCGGCCGTCGCGCCGAAGACGCGCGAGGCGGCGCTGGCGGAGAGCCCGCGCGTCTCGATCGACACGCCCGCGATCCTCGGCTCGATCTCGCTGAAGGGCGGACGCATCGACGACGTCTCGCTGAAGAACTACCGCGAGACCGTCGATCCGAAGAGCCCGATGATCGTGCTGCTCTCGCCGGAGAACTCGCCCAATCCCTATTACGCCGAAACGGGCTTCCTCGCCCCGGCCGGCGGCGCGCCCGCGCTGCCCAATGGCGAGACGCTGTGGACCGCGGATCGCGACAGGCTGACCGTCGCGGAGCCGGTCACGCTCACGCACGACAACGGCCAGGGCCTCACCTTCAAGCGCCGGATCTCGGTGGACCAGAACTATATGTTCACCGTTTCCGACAGCGTCGAGAACCACCGCGACGCTCCGGTCTCGCTCTACTCCTATACACGCGTCGCGCGCGTCGGCATTCCGCAGAGCGCGGGCTATGCCATTCTGCACGAGGGCTTCATCGGCGTCGTCGGCGAAAGCGCCGTGCAGGAGATGAAATACGACAAGATCGAGAAGGAGCCGCGCGCCACCAAGACCATGAGCGGCACGGGCGGCTGGATCGGTTTCACCGACAAATATTGGGCGGCGGTGGCCGTGCCGCAGCAGGACAAGCCGTTCGAGGCGCGCTTCTCGGCGGCGGGAGCGGGAACGGTCAAGGCCTATCAGGCCGATACGGTCGGCGGCCCGCTGACGATCGCGCCCGGCGCGACGCAGTCGGTCTCCGAGCGCATCTTCGCCGGCGCCAAGGTCGTCGACACGCTCTACGCCTATCAGGCGCAGGGCATCGAGCATTTCGACCTGCTGATCGACTGGGGCTGGTTCTACTTCCTGACCCGGCCGATGTTCCGCATCATCGACAGCCTCTATCATGTGCTCGGCAATTTCGGCCTCGCCATCCTCGCCGTCACCGTGCTGGTGAAGATCGCCTTCCTGCCGATCGCCAACAAGAGCTATCACGCGATCGCCAAGATGAAGGAAGTGCAGCCCAAGCTGCAGGCGCTGAAAGACAAATACGGCGACGACAAACAGAAGCTCGCGCAGGAGCAGATGGCGCTCTATAAGCGCGAGAAGATCAATCCGGCCGGCGGCTGCCTGCCCGCGCTGCTGCAGATTCCGGTGTGGTTCTCGCTCTACAAGGTGCTCGTCATCACCATCGAGATGCGCCACGCGCCATTTTACGGCTGGATCAAGGACCTCTCGGCGCCGGACCCGACGAATATCTTCAATTTGTTCGGCCTGCTGCCCTTCGATCCGACCCAGATTCCGGTGTTCGGCCCGTTCCTGTGGCTCGGCGTCCTGCCGATTCTCATGGGCGTCTCCATGTGGGCGACGATGAAGATGAATCCGGAGCCGACCGACGAGATTCAGCGCATGGCCTTCGCCTGGATGCCGGTGATCTTCACCTTCTCGATGGGCGGCTTCGCTTCCGGACTGATCATCTACTGGACCTGGAACAATATTCTCTCGGTCGCTCAGCAAGGGTTCATCATGCGCCGCGCCGGGGTGAAGTTCGAGCTGTGGGACAATGTGAAGAAGACTTTCAGCTTCAAAAAGAAGGCCGCGTGAGCGGGGCGGAGGCGGATTTCGTCGAGCGCGGCCGGCGGCTGTTCGCCGGCCCGTGCGAGTTCTTCTTCGCCAGCGCCAGATCCTCCGACCTGCCGCCGATCGGCCCGCCGGAGATCGCCTTCGCCGGCCGCTCCAATGTCGGCAAATCCTCGCTCTTGAACGCGCTCACCGGCCGCAAGACGCTGGCGCGAGTCTCCAACACGCCGGGCCGCACGCAGCAGCTCAATTTCTTCGCCCTCGGCGCCGAGCCCGGCGCGGAGCCGCTGCGCCTCGTCGACATGCCGGGCTATGGCTACGCCGCCGTCGGCAAGGAGAAGGTCGCGAGCTGGACGCGGCTGATGGAGGATTTTCTGCGCGGACGGGCGTCGTTGGCGCGCGTCTTCGTGCTGATCGACAGCCGGCGCGGAATCAAGGACATCGACGAGCAGATGCTCGACCTGCTCGACAAATCCGCCGTCTCCTATCAGATCGTGATGACCAAGCGCGACGAGCTGAAGCTCGCCGAGCGCGCGGCCGCGCTCGCGACGGTCGAGGCGGCGCTGGCCAAGCGCCCCGCGGCGTTTCCGGCGGTCGCCGCCACTTCCTCGCGCGACGGCGAGGGGATAGCGGAGCTTCGCGCAGGCATCGCGCGGCTGCTGGCCGAACGAATCGCTTGAATATTGCAGGCGCGTCCGGTCTAACGGAGCCAGCTTCTCTCACCCGAGAACGATCGGCTGAATGACCGCGGCGCCACCCTCCCCTCGAGGGGGAGGTGGGGCGCTCGCTACGACCTGTCATTCACCCGGGCGGCTCAGCACCGGAAGGCAGCCCATGACCGACGACTCGGCCGACAGCGCGCTCCAGCAAGCCCGTATCCTGATGCAGGCGCTGCCGCATATGCTGCGCTACGACGAGGCCATCGTCGTGGTGAAATATGGCGGCCACGCCATGGGCGACGACAGGGTCGCGCGCGACTTCTCGCGCGACATGGTGCTGCTCGAGCAATCGGGCGTCAACCCGGTGGTGGTGCACGGCGGCGGGCCGCAGATCGGCGCCATGCTGGGCAAGCTCGGCATCAAATCAGAATTCGCCGACGGCCTGCGCGTCACCGACAAGGCGACGATGGAGATCGTCGAGATGGTGCTCGCCGGCTATATCAACAAGCAGATCGTCGGATTCATCAATTCGGAAGGCGGCCGCGCCATTGGTCTTTGCGGCAAGGACGGCCGCATGGTCACAGCGGAAAAGTTGGCGCGCCCCACTCTCGAGGATGGCCGCACGGTCGATCTCGGCTTCGTCGGCGAAGTGGCCAAGGTCGACACCACCGTGCTCGACCAGGTGCTCGGCCGCGAGCTGATCCCGGTGCTGGCGCCGGTCGCGCAAGGCGCCGACGGCGAAACCTACAACATCAACGCCGACACATTCGCCGGCGCCATCGCCGGCGCGCTCGGCGCCAAGCGGCTCTTGTTTCTCACCGACGTGCCCGGCGTGCTCGACAAGAACAAGCAGCTCATCAAGGAGCTGAAGGTCTCCGACATTCCCGGCCTCGTCGCCGACGGAACCATCACCGGCGGCATGATCCCCAAGGTCGAGACCTGCATGTATGCGATCGAGCGCGGCGTCGAAGGCGTCGTGATCCTCGACGGCAAGCTGCCGCACGCCGTGCTGATCGAGCTCCTGACCGATCATGGCGCGGGCACGCTGATCACGCGGTGAGTGGAGAGGCGATGACCCGTCATTGCGAGAAGCAGAGCGGAGAAGCAATAGAGGCCGGGGCTCTGGATCGCCTCGCTCCGCTCGCGACGGGCGCCGGCCGATTCGCACAGGCCGGCAGGTCCGCCCCTATCGACAGCTTCGCCCATGTCGATACTTGGGTGTTCGATCTCGACAACACGCTCTATCCCGCCTCCTGCGACCTGTGGCCGAAGATCGACCACCGCATCACCCTCTATATGATCCGCATGTTCGGGCTCGACGGCGTCTCCTGCCGGGCCCTGCAGAAACATTATTATCATCGCTACGGAACCACCCTGCGCGGGCTGATGACCGAGCATGGGACCGACGCGGACGCCTTCCTCTCCTTCGTCCATGACGTCGACCGCTCCTCGCTGCCGCCCGCCCCGGCGTTGGCGAGCGCCATCGCCGCTCTGCCCGGCCGCAAGCTCATCCTCACCAATGGCTCGCGGCGCCATGCGCTGGAGACGGCGCGCCGGCTCGGCGTCGACCATCTGTTCGAGGACATCTTCGACATCATCGCCGCCGACTTCGTCGCCAAGCCGCATGAAGAGGCGTATCTGCGCTTCTTCGACCGCCATGCGGTGGAGCCCGCGCGCGCGGCCTTGTTCGAGGATCTGGCGCGCAATCTCGTCTTCCCCCATGCGCGCGGCATGACCACGGTTCTGGTGACGCCCGCGCCCGGCGGCGAGGACCGCCGCGAGAGCTGGGAGATCGCCCATGGCCGCGAGCCCCATGTCGATTTTTCGACCAGCGATCTCGCCGCCTTTCTGCGAGGGCTGAGCGCCCGATAGCCGCGCGCAAAAGCTCCAGCCGAAGGCTTTCGAGGCTTTCGCCACGGCGCGGATCGGTCTACAACGCGCCAAATTCCGTCAGAACGACGCAAGAGGCCCGGCATGACCGAAATCATCCATATTCACGCCCGTGAAATTCTCGATTCGCGCGGCAATCCCACGGTCGAGGTCGAAGTCACGCTGGAGGACGGCTCGTCGGGCCGCGCCGCCGTCCCCTCCGGCGCCTCGACCGGCGCGCATGAGGCGGTGGAAAAGCGCGACGGCGACAAGAAGCGCTATCTCGGCAAGGGCGTGCTCGGCGCCGTGCAGAGCGTCAATGACGAGATCGCCGGCGAGCTGGTCGGCTTCGAGGCCGAGGAGCAGGCGGCGATCGACGAGGCGCTGATCGAGCTCGACGACACCCCCAACAAGTCGCGCCTCGGCGCCAACGCCATTCTCGGCGTCTCGCTCGCCGTGGCCAAGGCCGCCGCCGACGCCTCCTCGCTGCCGCTCTATCGCTATATCGGCGGCGTGCAGGCGCGCGTGCTGCCGGCGCCGATGATGAACATCATCAATGGCGGCGTCCACGCCGACAATCCGATCGACTTCCAGGAATTCATGATCCTGCCGGTCGGCGCGCCGACCGTGCGCGAGGCGATCCGCTGGGGCGCGGAAGTGTTCCACACGCTGAAGGCCTCGCTGAAGAAGGCCGGTCTCTCCACTTCGGTCGGCGACGAGGGCGGCTTCGCGCCGAACCTTCCCTCCGCCGAGGCCGCCCTCGACATCATCGTCGAGGCGATCGCGGCGGCGGGCTTCGTGCCGGGCGAGGACATCTATCTCGGCGCCGATTGCGCCGCGACCGAGTTCTTCAAGGACGGCAAATATGTCTATGAGGGCGAGAAGGTGACGCGCTCGATCGAGGAGCAGGTCGCCTATCTCGCCAAGCTCGCCGAGGCCTATCCGATCGTCACCATAGAGGACGGCATGGCGGAGGACGATTGGGAGGGCTGGCGCCTGCTGACCGATACGCTCGGCGACAAGATCCAGCTCGTCGGCGATGATATTTTCGTCACCAATGTCGAGCGCCTCGCGCGCGGCATCGACGAGGACGTGGCCAATTCGCTGCTGGTGAAGGTCAACCAGATCGGCACGCTGACCGAGACGCTCGCCGCCGTGGAGATGGCGCATCGCGCCGCCTATACGACGGTGATCTCGCATCGCTCCGGCGAGACCGAGGACGCGACCATCGCCGACATCGCCGTCGCCACCAACAGCGGCCAGATCAAGACCGGCTCGCTGGCGCGCTCGGACCGGGTCGCCAAATACAATCAGCTCATCCGCATCGAGGAGGAGCTGGGCGCGGCGGCGATCTACGCCGGCCGCAATGCGTTGAAGGGGCTGGCTTAAAGCCCCCTCCCTCACCCTCCCCCGCTACGCGGGAGAGGAGGCGGCGACGTTACGCGAATTTTGGATGAAGGGCCGAGTCTGCTCCCTCTCCCGCAAGGCGGGGGAGGGCTGGGGAGGGGGCCCCTCGCACGGATATTCGGCTCCCCCCATGCCCATGGAAAAAACCTTCGATCCCGCCGCCATCGAGCAGCGGATGCGCGAGCTGTGGGAGGCGACCGGCGCCTTTCGCGCCGGTCGGCCCGAGCGCGCCGGCGCCGAGCCCTTTTCCATCGTCATTCCGCCGCCGAACGTCACCGGCTCGCTGCACATGGGCCATGCGCTCAACAACACGCTGCAGGATATTCTGGCGCGCTATCAGCGCATGCGGGGCAAGGACGTGCTGTGGCAGCCCGGCACCGACCACGCCGGCATTGCGACGCAAATGGTGGTCGAGCGCCGCCTGATGGAGCGCCAGCAGCATCGCCGCGAGCTCGGCCGCGAGAAATTCCTCGAGGAGGTCTGGGCCTGGAAGGCGGAGTCGGGCGGCGTGATCGTCGAGCAGCTGAAGCGCCTCGGCGCCTCCTGCGACTGGTCGCGCGAGCGCTTCACGCTCGACGAGGGCCTCTCGCGCGCCGTCGTGAAGGTGTTCGTGCAATTGCATCGAGACGGGCTGATCTACAAGGACAAGCGCCTCGTCAATTGGGACCCGAAGCTGCTCACCGCCATCTCCGATCTCGAGGTGCAGCAGATCGAGGTGAAGGGCCATCTCTGGCACTTCCGCTATCCGATCGTCTATCAGGACGGCCAGCCGACCGGCGAGTTCATCACCGTCGCGACGACGCGCCCCGAGACCATGCTCGGCGACACCGCCGTCGCCGTGCATCCGGAAGACGAGCGCTATAAGAGCCTCGTCGGCCGCAATGTGCGCCTGCCGCTGGTCGGGCGTCTCATTCCGATCGTCGCCGACGACTATTCCGATCCCGAGAAGGGCACGGGCGCGGTGAAGATCACGCCGGCGCATGACTTCAACGATTTCGAGGTCGGCCGCCGCCATGGGCTGAAGCTCATCAATGTGCTCGACGCCGAAGGCTGCGTGACGCTTCGCGACAATCACGAGTTCTTCGAGCATGTCGCCCCCTCGCCAGAGCTCGACGTGACCGTCGCGGCTCTGCACGGCCTCGACCGCAACGCCGCGCGCGCGCGCGTGGTGGCGATGATGGAGGAGCACGAGCTGCTCGCCGAAGTGTCGGACCATAAGCATATGGTGCCGCATGGCGACCGTTCCGGCGCCGTGCTGGAGCCGCGCCTCACCGATCAATGGTATGTCGACGCCAAGACGCTGGCGCAGCCGGCGCTGGAAGCCGTGCGCGCCGGCCACACGGTCTTCGTGCCTAAGAATTGGGAAAAGACCTATTTCGATTGGCTGGAGAACATCCAGCCCTGGTGCGTCTCGCGCCAGCTGTGGTGGGGCCATCGCATTCCGGCCTGGTATGACGCCGACGGCAATGTCTATGTCGAGGAGAGCGAGGAGGACGCGCTCGCCGCGGCGCGCGCGAAGCGCGGCAATGAGGCGGCGCTGACGCGCGACGAGGATGTGCTCGACACCTGGTTCTCCTCGGCGCTGTGGCCGTTCTCGACGCTCGGCTGGCCGGACGAGACGAAGGAGCTCGAGCGCTTCTATCCGACCAATGTGCTCGTCACCGGCTTCGACATCATCTTCTTCTGGGTCGCCCGCATGATGATGATGGGCCTCTATTTCAAGAAAGAAGTCCCCTTCCGCGACGTCTATATCCACGCCCTCGTCCGCGACGAGAAGGGCGCGAAGATGTCGAAGTCGAAGGGCAATGTCATCGACCCGCTGCATCTCATCAACGAATATGGCGCCGACGCGCTGCGCTTCACACTCGCCGCTATGGCCGCGCAAGGACGCGACATCAAGCTGGCGACGCAGCGCGTCGAAGGCTATCGCAATTTCGCGACCAAGCTGTGGAACGCCTCGCGCTTCGCCGAGATCAACGGCTGCGCGCGCGTTTCGGGCTATGATCCGAAGGCCAATGCGATCACGCTCAATCGCTGGATCGTCGGCGAGGCGGCGCGGGCGGTCGCAGACATCGGCGCGGCGATCGAGGCCTATCGCTTCAACGAGGCGGCTGCCGCCGCCTATCGCTTCGTCTGGAACGTGTTCTGCGACTGGTATCTGGAGCTGGCGAAGCCGCTCCTGCAAGGCGAGGACGGCGCCGCAAAGAACGAGACGCGCGCCGCCGCCGCTTTCGTGCTCGATCAAATTTATGCGCTGCTGCATCCGTTCATGCCCTTCCTCACCGAGGAGCTGTGGGGCGTGAAGGGTTTCGAAGGACCGCCGCGCCAGTCGCCGCTGGCGCTCGCCGCATGGCCCGAACTAGCGGGGCTGCGCGACGAGGCCGCGGAAGCGGAGATCGGCTGGGTGGTCGATCTCGTCTCCGAAGTGCGCTCGGTGCGTTCGGAGCTCAATCTCGCGGCCGGCGTCGAAGCGCCGCTGATCCTCGTCGGCGCCGGCGCCGATGTGAAGGCGCGGGTTTCGGTCTGGGGCGAGACGGCGCGCAAGCTGGCGCGGCTCTCTTCCATCGGCTTCGCCGACGCGGCGCCGAAGAGCAGCGCTCAGCTGCTCGTGCGTGGCGCGCTCGCGGCCATTCCACTCGAGGGGATGATCGACTTCGCCGCGGAAAAGACGCGGCTCGCCAAGGAGACGGCGAAGCTCGAAGGCGATGTGAAGAAGATCGAGGCCAAGCTCGCCAATGCGGACTTCCTGGCGCGCGCGCCGGAGGAGGTGATCGAGGAAAATCGCGAGCGCCTCGACGATCTGCGCGCCCGCATCGAGAAGCTGGCGGCGGCGGCGAAGCGGCTCGGCTGACGCTGCGCGGCCTCCTGCGAGCCCGAAGGCTCGGCTGACGCTAAAATGCGAACGCCCCGCTTTGCGCGGGGCGTTTCGATTCGATCATGTCGGTTTCTTGACGTCTCTGTCACAAGACCGGCGGCACGCTTTGTCGGCGCTGCCGTGTCATTGCGAGCGCAACGAAGCGATCCAAAGCCGTTGGCCGACTCCGGGATCGCTTCGTCGCTGTGGTCCTCGCAATGACGCCTCGGCGGTCGGCACGCGCTCAGCCGAACTTGAACAGCACGCCATAGCCGCCGCGCGGATAATTCCACACGATATCGCCCTGTGGCTCGCAGAGCACGCGGCAGGTGCCGCATTCGAGGCAGCCGTCCGGCGTGATCTCGACCTGTCCGGACGCATTCTGCTCATAGCAGCCGGCCGGGCAGATCTTGGTCATCGCCAACAGATTCTTCGACGGCGTCGTGTGCGGCTGCACGACGATATGGGGCTTTCCTTGGTCGACGAGATAGCGGTTCTGGAACAGCTTCTCCTCGACTCGCGCAACTTGCGTCGACATCGCAAATCCTCCTCTCAGCGCCAGGCGCGAGCCAGGCGCCATGCATCTCCGACCAATCCCGTCAGCGAGCGCTTCTGGCGGAAGGCTCTGACCGACGCCTTTTCCTTCTCGATCTTCGGCGTTCCGTCGACACGCAGGAAATTCTCCATCGCTTTCGACACCAGCGTCGGATAGTCGAGGAAGAAGTTCGACGCCTGCGTGTGCAGCAGCGCCGGCATATCTTTGTATTTCTTCAAATCCTTCATGACGAAGCTGTCGTCGAGGAGCTTCTTGTAGAGCGCCAGATTCTGCTTCGTCATCGGATCCTTGCGCGACTTCACCTGGAAGATCGCCTCGCCGGCGAGCCGCCCCGAGGTCATAGCAAGATTCGAGCCTTCGCGATGAATGGCGTTGTTGAGCTGCGCCGCGTCGCCGACGACGACCCAGCCGTCGCCGAACAGCTCCGGAATCGTCTTGTAGCCGCCCTCCGGAATGAGATGCGCGGCATATTCCTTCACTTCCGAGCCTTCGATCAGCGGCGCGATCGACGGATGCGTCTTGAAGTTCTCGAGCATGCCGTAAGGCGTCTCCTCGTTCGCGGCGAAATCCGACACGAGGCAGCCGAAGCCGACAGAAATGCTCTCCTTGTTGGTATAGACGAAGCCCATGCCGGTCATCCCCTTGGAGATGGTGCCGGCCGCCTCGATCACGACGCCCTCGTCGCCATGCAGATTGAAGCGCGCTTCGATCGTCTCGCGCGGCAGGAAGTGCATTTCCTTCACCGCGAGCGCGACATGCTCGGCCTTGGGCGTCGGCCGCAGGCCGGCGCGGGCGCCGAGCAGGCCATTGACGCCTTCCGCGAGCACGACGACATCGGCGAACACCGTGCCGCCGCTGCGATCCGTGCGCACGCCGATGACCTTGCCATAGGCGTCGCTGACGAGCTCGGTGACCGTTGTCTCGCTGATGACGATCGCGCCCTGCGCCTGCACCTGCTTGTTGAACCAGCGGTCGAACTGCGAGCGGATGATCGTGTAGCGGTTCGGACGCTCCTCGTTGAAGTCGTCCGAGCGATAATGCATGCCGGTGTGCGAGCGGTCGGTCATGAACCAGAAGCGCTGCTCGATGAGATGCCGCTCGAGCGGCGCCTCCTCGCGGAAATCCGGAATGATCTTCTCCAGCATGTCGGCGTAGAGAATGCCGCCCTGCACATTCTTGGAGCCCGGATATTCGCCGCGCTCCAGCTGCAGCACATTCAGCCCACGCGACGCCATGGTGTAGGCCGCCGCATTGCCAGCCATGCCCGCGCCGATGACGATCGCGTCGAATCTTTCTTCGATCATGATGATCTCCTCGGGTCAGCCGGCGAGCCGGTCGGCGCTCTCGGGCGAGAGCCGCTTGCGGAACGCTTCCGTCAGAGCGGGAAGCAGACGAATGGCGTCGGTCACGATGCCGACATGCGCGAAATCGAAGATCGGCGCGTTCTTGTCGGTATTGATCGCGACGATGCAATCGGCGCCCTCGACGCCGACGCGATGCTGAATGGCGCCGGAAATGCCCGCGGCGATATAGAGCTTGGGCCGGATCGTCTTGCCGGTCTGGCCGATCTGGCGATCCGCGGTGATCCAGCCTTTCTGCACCAGCGGCCGCGAGCCGCCGAATTCGGCGCCGAGCACGGCGGCGAGATTGCGCACGAGCTGATAATTCTCCGCGCTCTGCAGGCCGAGTCCGCCGGCGACGACGACGTCGGCGAAGGCGAGATTGCTCTTCGCGGATTCGCGATCCGGAATGAACTTCAGCAGCTTGGTGATGATCTTGTCCTCGTCGAGATCGGGCTTGAACTCGATCACGCGGCCGCTGCGCGTCTCGTCGCGCGCCGGCGTCGGCAGCTGGCGCGGACGCACGGTCGCCATCTGCGGACGATAGTTCAGCGTGTAGATCGTGCACAGCAGCGAGCCGCCGAAGGTCGGGCGCGTCGCCGCCAGCGAGCCATCGGCGTCGACCGCGAGCTCGGTGCAATCGGCGGTGAGCCCGGTGAGCAGCGTCGTCGCCACGGAGCCAGCGAGATCTCGGCCGAGCGTCGTCGCGCCGAGCAGCAGAATCTCCGGCTTATGCGTGTTGACGAGCTGCGTGACCGCCTTGGAGAAGGGCTCATTGCGATAATCGGCGAGGATCGGGTCCTCGACGAGATAGGCGAGATCCGCTCCGTAATAGAAAGCTTCCTGAATCGCATTGCGCGTTCCCTCGCCCGGCGCGCCCAGCACCACGGCGGCGAGATCGACCTTCAGCTGATCGGCGAGCTTGCGGCCGGCGCCGAGCAGCTCCCAGGAGACCGGGTGGACGACGCCGCGCTCGAGCTCGACGAACACCCACACATGCTTATAGCCGCGGAAATGCTCCGGGAGCTCCTTCTTCGCGCTGGCGCGGCTCTGCTGCGGCGCGGCGGGGGCGGGCTTGTCGGACATTCTCGCTTCTCCTTTAGAACCCACTGGCCAATTTCGTCATGTCGTCCTCGAGCGCCGGATGGCGCTTGAAAATCGCCTCGAGGATCGCATCCGCCGAGTCGCCCGCCGTCTTGCCCGGCTCGACGAAGGCCGCGCGCTCGGTGCGCGGCGTCGGCGCGAACACTTTCTTCACGATCGTCGGCGAGCCCTTCAGTCCGCATTTCGACAGGTCTTCGATCTCGGCGTCCTTGGCGCTCCAGGTGATGATCTCGGCGCGCGCGGCGCGCAGAGAATCCGAGATCGAGCCGCGACGCACCTCATTGGTGCCCTCGAGCATGGCGATGAGGCAGGGCATTTTCGTCTTCAGCACCTGCGTGCCGCCTTCGGCGCGCCGCTCGATGACCACCTCGCGCTTCTCCGCATCCGCCTCGACGATCTTGGAGACATAAGTCAGCTGCAACAGATCGAGACGCTTGGCGACTCCCGGACCGACCTGCGCCGTGTCGCCGTCGATGGTCTGCTTGCCGGTGAAGACGAGATCGAGATCGCCCCAGGTCTTCTGAATCTTCTTGATCGCCTGGGCGAGCGCATAGGTGGTCGCCAGCGTGTCGGCGCCGGCGAAGAAGCGGTCGGTGAGCAAAATCGCCCGATCGGCGCCGATCGCCAGCGTCTTACGCAGCGCCGCCTCCGCCATTGGCGGGCCCATGGTCAGAACCGTCACCTCGCCGCCGAACTTGTCGCGCAGCTTCAGCGCCTCCTCGAGCGAGAACAGATCATAAGGATTGATGATCGTCGGCACGCCCTGCCGCATGATCGTGTTGGTGACAGGATGAACGCGAATCTGGGCGCTGTCGGGAACTTGCTTGATGCAGACGAGTATCTTCATTTGTCCATCCTTTCCCGATCCCGACGCGCAAAATTGATGATCATCCGTTCGACACCGTGAGATTGCCGAGCGGCACGAACGGCTTCTTCGGCTCCTCGGCCGGCTTCACGGCGTCCTTGTGCACCTTGAACAGGCGCTGCTCGATCGGCGTCGAGACGAGGAAGTCCTGATAGGCCTGAGCGAGAAACGAGCGGCAATTCTCGCGAATCTCCTCGTCGCTCGCGCCGTCGGGCGCGCTCTTGTGCAGATATTCGCCCATGCGCCGCAGAATGTGCAGACGCGAGTGCCGCACGACCGTGGGATCATACTCCACGCCGAGAATGTCGAAGAATTCCTCGGCAGCCGAGAGTTTGCGCAGATCGTCCAGGAAGCTCATGGCGTGCTGTCTCCGGTTGGTCGATGAGCGGCTTCGTTGACGCGCAATTGCACATGCGCGAGCCGCGCCTCGAGGAAATCGATGCGGTCGATGAGCACGGAGATCGCGTCTCCGACCGGATCGGGAATGAGATGATGCTCGAGATCGATGCGTCCGTCGACGCCCGAACGCCGCCGCTGCTCGCGCACGATGCGGCCCGGAATGCCGACGACCGTCATCTCCGGCGGCACGTCTTCGATCACCACCGAATTGGCGCCGATGCGCGCCCGCGGACCGACCGTGATCGGGCCGAGGATCTTCGCGCCCGCGCCGATCAACACGCCGTCCTCGACGGTCGGATGGCGCTTGCCCGCCGACCACGACGTGCCGCCGAGGGTGACGCCGTGATACATGGTCACATCGTCGCCGATGACGGCCGTCTCGCCGATGACGACGCCCACGCCATGATCGATGAAAAAGCGCTCGCCGATCGTCGCGCCAGGATGAATGTCGATATTGGTGACGAGACGCGCGAACCACGACAATCCGCGCGCGGAGAATTTGCGGCCGGCGCGCCACAGGCGATGCGCGATGCGATGCCAGATGAGCGCATGCACGCCGGGATAGAACAGCACCACCTCGAGCGTGCTGCGCGCCGCGGGATCGCGATGCGGCACGCAGGCGATGTCTTCGCGAATGAGCGTGACCAGCCCTTTGGAGGAAGAGACGCGCGGCGCGGCGGCGATCGATAGCTCGCTCATGATGGGCTCCCGACGGCCTGCGCCGCGTGCAGCGCCGCGACTTCCGCGAGCGCGCGGTCGACGAGGCGGATGAACTCGCCGCGCTTGACCGGACGCTTTTCCGCGAGCGCCCGGCGCTTCACATGATCGAGCACGCGCGCCGCGGTCTCGCGGTCGAGATCGACGCCGATCTCGTCGCATTTTTTCTGGATCGCGCTCATGCCGGAGTGCTTGGCGATGACGATGCGATGACGCCGCCCGAGCCGGGCGGGATCGAGCCCCTGATAGGTGCGCACATCCTTCATCAGCGCCGCGACATGAATGCCGGATTCGTGCGTGAAGATGTCGGCCCCGACAATGGCCTTGCCGCGGCCGATCTTGCGGCGCGCCGCGCTCGCGACCAGCCGGGCCAGGCTCTGCAGGCGCTTCAGGTCGACGCCGGTGCGTCCGTGCGCCACATGGCCGAGCGCCGTCGCCACCTCCTCGAGCGCGGCGTTGCCGGCGCGCTCGCCGAGGCCGAGCACGGTGACCGAGGCGTGCGTCGCGCCGCCCCGCACGGCGGCGAGCGTGTTGGCGGTGGCGAGCCCGACATCGTCATGGCCATGGAACTCGATCGGCAGATCGGTCTCGTCGCGCACCCGCTTGACCGATTCATAGGTGGTGAAGGGATCGAGAATGCCGAGCGTGTCGGCGTAGCGAAAGCGGGTGGCGCCGGCCTTCGCCGCCGCGCGCGCGATCCTGCCGATATCGCGCGGATCGGCGCGCGAGGAGTCCTCGCCTCCCAGCGCGACGGTCAATCCTTTGCCACGCGCATAGGACACGACGCGCTCAACCCGCTCCGCCGCGCCCTCGACATCAGCCTGCAGCTTCACGCCGATCTGCAGCCGCGACATGGGCGACGAGACATTGACATGGGCCACATTGGCGGCGAGCGCCGCGTCGATGTCGCGCTCGTCGAGCCGACACCAGGCCATCACCCGGCAGGCGAGGCCCGCCGCGGCGACGGCGCCGATCGCCTCGACCTCGTCGCGTCCCATGATCGGAGTGCCCGCCTCGATCTCGTCGACGCCGGCCGCGGCGAGAGCCCGCGCGATCGCCAGCTTCTCCGCGGCCGTGAAGGCGACGCCCGGCGCCTGCTCGCCGTCGCGAAGCGTCGTGTCATTGATGAAGATGCGGGGCTGCTCGTCCACGGAGATTCGCCCTATCAAGCCAATACGGGATTGGTCTTCTTCTCGGCGTCGGCCCAGAAGGGTGACATTTCGCGCAGCTTCTCGACGATCGGCGGCAAGGCCTCGATGACCCTATCGACGTCGCTCGCGGCATTGTCGCGCGAGAAGGAAAAACGCACCGCGCCGTGCAGCGCCGCCTCCGGCACCGCCATGGCCTTCAGCACATGGCTCGGCTCCATCGAGCCCGAGGTGCAGGCCGAGCCGGATGAGGCCGCGACCCCGGCCCGATCGAGATGCAGAAGGATTGCTTCGCTCTCCACATATTCGAAGGCGATGTTGGCGGTGTTGGGCAGACGATCGTTGCGGTCGCCATTGACGATGCAATTGGGCACACGCTGCACCACGGCCGTCTCCAGCCGGTCGCGTAGATCCTTCACGCGACCCTGCTCCTCGGCCATGTGCTGCAGCGCCAGCTCCGCCGCCTTGCCGAGGCCGATGATCGCCGGAACATTCTCCGTGCCGCCGCGCCGCGCGCGCTCCTGATGGCCGCCGCGAATGAGCGGCTTGAAGCGCACGCCCTTTTTCACATAGAGCGCGCCGATCCCCTTCGGTCCATGCAGCTTGTGGCCGGACAGCGACAGCATGTCGATCGGACTGTCCTTCAGCGCGATCGGCGTCTTGCCCGCGGCCTGAACGGCGTCGGTGTGGAACAGCGCGCCATGCTGCTTGGCGAGCTCGGCCAATCCTTCGATCGGGAAGATCGTGCCGGTCTCGTTGTTGGCCCACATCAAGGAGACGATCGCCACCTTGTCCGACAGCGCCGCGCGATAGGACTCGATGTCGAGCTGGCCCAGACGATCGACGCCGATGAAATGGACCTTCGCCCGGCCGGTCTTCTCGAGATGCTCGCACAGCGTCAGGATCGCCGGATGCTCGACCTTGCTGGTGACGATCTCATTGCGCTCGGGCATGGCCTCGAGCGCGGCGAGGATCGCCGCATTGTCGCTCTCGGTGCCGCCGGACGTGTAGATGATCTCGTGATCATGCGCAGCGCCGAGCAGCGCCTGCAGCTTCTGGCGCGCGGCCTTCACCGCCTCGCCCACGCTGGCGCCGAAAGAATGCGCCGAGGAGGCGTTGCCGAAATGGTCGGTGAAATAGGGCAGCATCGCTTCGACGACGGCCGGATCGGTTCGGGTCGTGGCGTTGTTGTCGAGATAGATCGCGGTCATGTCGCGCTCCTCAAAGTCCATGGGCGTTGCGGCCGACGGGAATGACCCGCATGGGAATGCCGAGCTTGGCGATGAGCCGCTCTTGAATGCCGGAAACGGTGACGCTGGCCATCTGGCAGCCGACACAGGCGCCTGTCAGGCTGACGAGCACATTGGAGCCGTCGACGTCGATCAGCTCGCAATCGCCGCCGTCCTTGCGCAGATAGACCCGCAGATCTTCGATCGTCTCCTCGATCAGCCGGATCTTCTTGAGATTGGTCATGCCCGCCGACGGCGGCGGCAGCGGCGACGTCGGCGTCAGCGGCGACGATTCGGCGGCGGCGCGCGCCGGACGCGGGCTCTCCGGCCGCGGTTGCGCGGGCGCGGGACGCGGACGCGACGACAGCAAGGTGACGGTTCCCGGCGCAGCGGGCGCCGGCGCCTGCCTGCCGCGCGCGGCGGCCTCGGCGGCGACGCGCGCCTCCTCCTTCGCCCGCAGCGCCTCCGCCGTGACGCGCACGAGAATATCCTCGATACGCTCATAGCAGGTCGTGCAGCCGGAGCCGGCCGTCGTGCGCGCGGTCACCTGCTCGACGGATGTGAGCTGGTGCGCGCGAATGGCCTGCTCGATCGCCTTCTCGTCGACCCCATGGCAGCGGCAGACGAGAGCGCCCTCCTCGAACTCGAACGCGCGGCGCTCTCCGCGAAAATCGGCGAGCGCCGATTGCAGCGCCTCGGAGCCCATCACCGCGCAATGCCCCTTCTCCGGCGGCAGGCCGCCCAGAAAATCGGCAATGTCGCGGCTGCCGATGGCGGACGCCTGCGCCACGGTCTTGCCGATGACGAGCTCGGTCAGGGCGGAGGAGGAGGCGATCGCCGAGCCGCAGCCATAGGCCTGGAATCGGGCCTCGAGAATGATCTCCGTGACCGGGTCGATATGGAGCATGAGCGTCAGCGCATCGCCGCAGGCGAGCGCGCCGACCTCTCCGACCGCATTGGCGGTCGCGAGAACGCCCGCATTCTTCGGATTGAAGAAATGCTCCTTGACCTTGTCCGAATATTCCCACATCGCCGCGCTCCTTCGTGCCGCCTCAGCCGAACGACTTGCCGCAGGAGCAGCTCGACTTGGCCTGCGGATTTTCGAAGGTGAAGCCGGAGCCCTCGAGGCCGTTGACGAAATCGACCTTGGTGCCGTCGAGATAGGCGAGCGAGCCTTCTTCCACGAAGACCTTGACGCCGTCGCGCTCGAACACATGGTCGGCGGGATTGGTCTCGTTGACGAGGCCCATCATATATTTGAAGCCCGCGCAGCCCCCGGCCTCGACCATGATGCGGAGGCCCTCGACCTCCTGGCCGGCGCCCGCAATGGCCGAACGCACCGCATTCACGGCGCTGTCTGTGAGCTCGATCATTTGTTGAACCCCTTTGCGGAAATGTCCTGCAAAGGTTTTAGCAACCGCTATGCCAAGCTCTCCCGACTTCGAGAATCAAGTGATTCCCCGCGGCCGCAGCTGTTCGCTAACCCACAATGTCCGAGATCGTACAAGATTGGCCAACAGCTGCGAAATTGGTCGCTGCATTCGACCTCGAGACAAATCGACGACAGCAGTGCTAAGGCCCAGGAGGCGGTCGGATCAATTGTCGCGAGGTCCGGGACGGCCGAGCCGGGCGAGCGCGCTCTCGCCGCTCTCATCGCCGAAGCAGTCGTGAAAATCGCCGCACTCGCGGCAGGTCGGAGACGAGCACAGCACGAAGCCTTCGAGCTCGCACAGCGACCGATAGAAAAACTTCTTCCATTTCATCTGGTTGAAATTGCGCGCCGCCAGGCCGGGAAAGCGCTCCCCCATCAGGCGCCCGAGCTCGTCGCGCGCGCCGAGGCCGAGGTCCTGCCACAAATGCCGGGGAGACATCGAGCGCTTCGTGACGATGGCCGCGATCCAGCTCGTCTCATCCGACGGATCGCCTCTATAGCGCTCGAGCAATTGGCGGATCTGATCTTCTTCCTCGTCGAGCGCGACGCTCTCCGGCTCGCCCTCGAAGTCGACATATCGTTCGGCTTCCGGCGCCCAGGCGGCGACGAGACGGCGCAGTTCCTTCCGCCCCATGCCCAAGGCGGGACCGAGATCCCGTCCTTCCGCCAGCGTTTCCGCCAAGCCGATCGCGAGCGCGCAAGCGAAGACATGGGCCGTGAACGGGTCGCGCGCCTCCCTTTCACCGGGACGTGCGCGCAACCGCGAATAAATGCCCGCCGCGTCGGTCTCGGGCGAGACGACGCCGCTCTCCGAACGTCGATCTTCGGAGAGGAAGGCCATCGACGTCAGCCGCCCAGCTGATCGACCGGAACATGCGTCTGGCAGTCCTTCGGACACACCTTCGCACATGCGGAGCAGCCGATGCAGTCCTGCTCACGCTCGACTTTCATGATCTTGCGGTTGAGCTCGCCGTCGAAATCATCGTCGTCGTCATCGGTGACGATGCCGAGGATGTTGCTGTCGGCGTCGACGCCATAGAGCGCCATGACATTCTGCGGGCAAACCTTGAAGCAACGGCCGCAGCCGATGCAGGTCGCAGGGTTGATGTCGGTGAGATAAGACGGCGTCCAATCGGCGCCGCCCCTCGTCTTGAAAGCCCCCATCACGCCGTCTCCAATTCCTTGAGCTTCTGCCGAGCCGCCTCCAACGCCGCATAGGCGTCATGTGTCTCTTGCGCGATCGACAGGATATTCGTCCAATTGATCGGCAGTTCTTCCGAGAGGTCGTGCAAGTTCATCTTCATATTGGTCGCCTTGGCGGAGAGCTTCTTGATCTCGGCCTTCAGCTCGTCGACGGAGCTCATCGTCGCTTCCCTTTCCGTCTCAGTAACGCGCCACTTCGGGGAATTTCTCGATCATCTCGACCCCCGCGGCGACGAGCTTGGTTCCCTCGTCCGCCAGCTTCTCCAGCGTCTCGAAGCCGAAGCGATGAACGTCGCGCAGCTGCTTGTTGACGACGATGAGACGACCGGCGATCAGCACCTGACGGCCGAAGCCCTCATGGCTCATCTTCATCATCGGCTGCACCATCACGCCGGAGGCGCGCTCGATCGCGAGGCCGACCGCGCTGTAGAACAGCTCGACGCGCCAGATCGTCTCCGGATCCGGGTCGCCGATCATCGGAATTTGCTTGCGGGCTTCCTTGTCGACGATATACGGCTTGAGAAGATCGAGATCCTTCTTGTTGTCCCAGGTGCCGTGCGTGTCCTGCGCGCGCCACTGCTTGATCAGCTCTTTGATGAAGACGCAGTTCTCCGCGTCGGTCGCCGTGATGGTCCCGGTCTCAGCCATTTGCAGCCTCTTCCTCGAAGTCGAAACTTCTCTCTTTGCCCTTCGTCATCACCTTGCGCAGCCAGGGCGGCGGCGCGCCCTGCAGCACGACCCTGAGCTTCTCCAGGAGATCGATAATGCTTTCGGGCTGCGGAACTTTCATCGGATGAATGCCCTGCGCCACGACGCGCGCGGCGCCGGAGCCGCCGATCGCGGCGACATAGAGGATCGCGCAGTCCTTGATCGCCTCGAGCTTGGGCTGCAGCTTGTCCTCATTGCCGTCCTCCTGCAGATCGCCGGTGAACGGGATCGCCTCGATGAGGGAATACCCCTCCGCCGTGAGCTCATAGATCGCGATGTTCTTCGCCCAGCCGAAATGGGCGTCGACCCGCTCGAGGTCCTGTGTGGCGAATGCGACTTTCATGCTGCCCTCCTCGCTGGTCAGGCCATCGGCGTCAGCTGGACGAGCTCGCGCTCGGCTTCGCCGCCGAAATGATGGACGTCCTCGTCCGATCGACGCCACGTGTCGGGATCGGGTTCATGCGCTTGCGCAATGAACATATTGCCGACAGTGAAGATCAAACTGCGTGTTCCCCGATAGCCGACCGTCAGCTCATGGCCGGCGCCCAGGCGATCGAAATTCGGCAGGCCGAGCCGGAACAGCGGCACGCCGAGCCGTTCCGAAGCCTGTCGGCCGTGCGAATGCGTCATCAGCAGATCGGCGCCTTTCGCCCGCATCTCCAGATCTTCGAGATCGCCGATCAACACCTCCTCGATCTCCAGCTTTTCGAGCACAGGCGATTGCGTCGTCGTGATGGCCGCTTGCAGATGCGCGCCCATTTCGGTGAGCCAGGAGCCGATCGCATAGAGCAGATCGGGCTCCGCGCCGACGGCGACATTCTTGCCGCCGAAATGGAAGTGGCCGTCGAGCATCGCATCGACCAGCTGGCCTCTCTGGCGCTTCAGCTTCAGCGGCACGGGCCGGCCGCTGATGCGCGAGAGGAACGCCACCAGCTCGTCATTGGGCGCGAGCCCGGTGAGCCGGTCGAACAGAACGAAGGGAACGCCGGCTCGCTGTTCCAGCGTCGTCGCCGCGAGGCGCATCTGCTCGCCGACGGCGATCGTCCACGCCGCCGAACCCATTGCGGCCATTGTCTCGCGCGATGTGCCGCCGAGCGTCGTCGGCGTGAAATCCTCCGGCAGATGCCCGTCCAGCGAGCCCGAGAGATCGGGCAGGAACGCCGGCTCTAGCCCGAAGGCTTCGATAATGTCGCGCAGCTCGTCGATGTCGCCGGGCGTCAGGTGACATCCCGGCAGCACATTGACCCGCTGCGGCGCCCGCGGCGCCGCAGCCTCGCTCTTCGGCACGAACGCCTCGATCAGCTTGGCGACAGTTTTTTCCCAACCGTCCTGGAAGGCGTCCTTGAAGTCCGGCGTCGACACATAGACGATGCCCATGTGATCGAGTTCGGGATGACGCTGCCGGATCAGCTGAATATAGCCGTCGACGTCATCGCCTTTGGTTTCGGTCACGCCCGTAGAGCAGATGCCGATCACCTCGGGCTTGGCGCGCTTGGCGATGTTGACGATCGCCTCTTCGACATTCTCCAGGCCGCCGAGCACAGTCGCCACTTCGCTCATCGCCGTCGTCTGCAACGGGATTGCCTCTTTGAAGTGGCGAACGAACAGCACCAGCCCAAAAGATGTGCAACCCTGCGAGCCGTGCAGCAGCGGCATGCAGCCCTGCACGCCCATGAAGGCGAGCGCGCCGCCGATCGGCTGGCTCATCTTGAGCGGATTGACCGCGCAAGCCTTTTTGGTGGTTTCAACTCTCGCCATGACGCTGCCTCACGCCGCCAGTGAAGCAGGAACCGCGCCACTCGCATTCGCGGCTTCGAGCATCGTCTCGAGCGTGTCGCGGCAACCGCCACAGCCGGTTCCGGCATGGGTGGCCTCGCCGATCGCGTCGACGCTCGTCGGCTTGCTGTCGCGAATAGCGTCCTCGATCTGGCCGACATTGACATTATGGCATTTGCAGACACGCTTTTCACGACGCGCGGCCTCCGCCTTCACGGGGTCGGCGGCAAGGGCCGCCGCTTCGGCGGCGATCGCCTCATTGGCGCGTTCTTCCCAGGTCTTTTCCTGCCATGGCGGCGGACGCCGCACCTGTTCCCACACGGGATTGGACAGCGCCTTGTCGATTTCGTGCACGAGCTCGACCATCCCCTCATAGCCCGCATAAGCGTGATGGCGTTCCTGGTTGATGTCGAGCCAGGGCATCTTCGCCTTGAGCGCGATGAACTGCGACCGGCCGCCCGAGAGCATGATGTCCGCCTGCGCGTCGCGCAGCATCTTGAACATTTCGCGCGGCGTCATGTCGTCGATCATATGCGCGTCCTGGCCCATCAGCTCCTTGATGCGCTCCTTGTCCTCCTTGGTCGACTTCTTGACGCTGGTGCCCACGAGCTCCATGCCGGCTTCCTGCAGCGCGGCGACCACCGACCAGGATTTCACGCCGCCGGTGATCAGCAGCACTTTTTTGCCCGTCAGCCGCTCCTTATAGGGGGCGATCCGCGCCCAAGCGCGGGCCTCTTCGCGCGCGATCAGCGCCTCGGTGCGATCCTTCAGCTCCTCCGGCGCGCCCCGCTCGATCAGCAGACGCGCGATCTCGCGAAGCGAGTCGCTCATGTCGCCGATGCCGTAGAACGACCCTTCGAAGAAGGGAATGTCGTAGCGCTCCTCCATCTTGCGGGCGACATTGATCATCGCCTTGGAGCACACCATCATCGACGCCTTGGCGCGATGGGAATAGGCGACTTCCTTGTATTTCGCATCGCCGGAGATGCAGGAGAGAATGCGAATGCCGAGCTCGTCGAGCAGCGGCTTCACCTGCCACAATTCGCCGGCCAGATTATATTCGCCGATGATGTTGATGTCGTAGGGCGTCGTATATTCGGGCTCTTCCGTGCCGATCACGTGATCGAGGATCGCCTCGCCGGCGAGCTTGTTGCCGAGGTTCTTGGGACCGACGAAGCCGGGCGAATTGATCGGAATGACCGGCTTGTCGAATTTCTTGCTGGCAGCCTTGCACACAGCGTCGATGTCGTCGCCGATCATGGCCGGCACGCAGGTCTGATAGACGAATACGGCCGGAGGATTATATTTGTCGATGATTTCCTTGATCGACTTGTACAGCCGCTTCTCGCCGCCGAACACGACATCCGTCTCGGAAATATCGGTGGTGAAGCCGGTGCGGTAGAGGCTGGAGCCCGACGTCTTGGCGCCGCGATTGTCCCAGGAATTTCCCTCGCAGGCGATCGGGCCGTGAACGAGATGAGCGACGTCGGTGATCGGCTGCAGCGCGATCTTGGCCCCATCGAAGGCGCATCCGCCGGCGGCCGCGCCGGGCGCCAATTGCTTCGTGCAGCCCTTTTTTCGCTCTTTTTCGGATTTGCCCTTGTTCTTATCGCAACCGGGCTCGTTGAAGACGTCTTGAATTTTGGCGGCGACAGAGCTCATTTCGCACCTCCTGCGACGGCCATCGCCTCCCACACTTGCGCGATATGGCGCCGGCGCGGCGATCGACCCGAGCGTTCAATTTGATCTTGTTGTTTTGTTCCGCCGGGCCGATGACGCAAGGCCGGCCCGGCGGACGCTTTGGCGATCAGCGAATGATGTCGAAGCTGTAGTCCGACTTGGCGGGGACGATCGTGTTGCGATCGGTCTCCTCGAACACCTTGTCGAGCAGCCACACCAGAACATTCAGGCCGCCCTGATAGCCCCACACCGGATAGCGGTGATAGTGGTGACGATCGAAGATCGGGAAGCCGATGCGCAGCAGCGGGGTGCCGGTGTCACGCTCGAGATATTTGCCGTAGGTGTTGCCGATCAGGAAGTCGACCGGCTCCGTGAACAGCAGCGAACGCATGTGCCACAGATCCTTGCCGGGATAGCACTTGCAGTTCTTGCCGAAGGGCGAGGAGGCGAACAGCTCGTTCATCTTCTCTTCCCACAGCTTGCCGCCGTTGGAGGCCAGCACCGTGACCGGCTCGGCGCCGAGCTCGAGCAGGAAGGCGGCGAGGCCGTAGCAGAGATCCGGATCGCCGTAGATCGCATAACGCTTGCCGTGCAGGTGCGCGGACGAGTCGGCGATGGCGTCGACGAGGCGACCGCGCTCCTTGGTCAGCTCCTTGGAGATCGGCTTGCCGGTGACTTCCGAGACCTTCATCAGGAACTCGTCGGTGCCGCGAACGCCGATCGGATGATGGAACGAATAAGTGTCCTGGCCGCTGGCGGCGATGAGCGGCAGCGTCTTCTCGGTGGAGAAGTGCTGCATCGAGAAGGTCGCCTTGGCGTGAATGGCGTTGGCCGCGTCCTCGAGCGTCGTGCCGCCGTCATACATGCGGAACTCGCCGTCGGTCGGCGTATCCCACACGTCGCTCGGATCGCCGAGGATCGTGTATTCGACGCCCATCGAGTCGAACATGCGCTTCACTTCACGGATATTGCCGACCACATAGCCGTCGAAGCCGCCGATGAAGTTGATCTTCTCATTCGGAACGCGCTCGAGCTTCGGCGCGGTGCCGGCCTTGCCGTTCCAGAAGTGGTCGACGATGCCCTTCATCACATTGTCGTAGCCGGTGACGTGGCTGCCGACGAAGGCGGGCGTGTGAGCGAAGGGAACGTCGTACTCCATCGGAACGGAGCCCTTGTCCTTCGACGTCTTGATGAAGGCGTTGAGATCGTCGCCGATGACTTCCGCCATGCAGGTGGTGGAGACGGAGATCATCTTCGGCTTATACATATTGTAGGTGTTGGCGAGGCCGTCGATCATATTGTTGAGGCCGCCGAACACCGCCGCGTCCTCGGTCATCGAGGAGGAGACGCAGGACGTCGGCTCCTTGAAGTGACGCGAGAAATGCGAACGATAATAGGCCACGCAGCCCTGCGAGCCATGCACGAAGGGAATCGTGCTCTCGAAGCCGAGCGAGGCGAACACCGCGCCGAGCGGCTGGCAGGCCTTGGCGGGATTGACCGTCAGAGCTTCACGAGCGAAGTTCTTTTCCTGATATTCCTTGGTCTTGGCCCAATCCTTCACGCGCTCGACCTCGGAGTCGGCGACATGATTCTCGAACTCTTTCTTCTTTCTCTCGAACAGCTCGATGTATTCCGGCTGACGGAATAGATTGAAATGGTCGAGAACATTTTCTGCATTCTGTGGCATGTCGGTTCCCCTCGTTGTCCGCGAGCGCCCGCTCTCGAAGACCAAAGTCGGCGATCCGACATCGGCCCTCCCGAATGCGAACGGGGCGAACCCCGTTCGCACAGAGAGCGTTTGACTCTCAGTCGATCAAGCCGCCCAGGGCGCCTTGGCGAATTTCCAGACCGGCGAATTGATCGCCATGTCCATGTCGCGAGCAAAGATCGCGAAGCCGTCATAGCCGTGATACGGACCCGAGTAGTCCCAGCTGTGCATCTGACGGAAGGGCACGCCCATCTTCTGGAAGACGTACTTCTCCTTGATGCCCGAGCCGACCAGATCCGGCTGGATCTTCTCGACGAACTTCTCGAACTCGTAGCCGGTCACGTCGTCATAGATCAGCGTGCCGTCCTTCACATAGTGGGTCGTGCGCTGATAATCGTCGTTGTGGCCGAACTCATAGCCGGTGCCGACGATCTCCATGCCGAGGTCCTCATAGGCGCCGATCACGTGACGCGGGCGGAGACCGCCGACGAACAGCATGACCTTCTTGCCTTCGAGGCGCGGACGGTATTTCGCGATCACCGCGTCCATCAGCGGACGATATTTGGCGATGACGCGCTCGGCGCCTTCCTTGATCTTGTCGTCGAAATGGCTGGCGATCTTACGCAGCGACTCCTCGATCTTGGACGGTCCGAAGAAGTTGTACTCGACCCACGGAACCCCGTACTTCTCTTCCATGTGACGGGAGATGTAGTTCATCGAGCGGTAGCAGTGCAGCACGTTGAGCTTGGCGCGAGGCGTCGCCTCGAGCTCGGCGATCGTGCCGTCGCCCGACCACTGCGCAACCACGCGCAGACCCATCTCTTCGAGCAGAATGCGCGAAGACCACGCGTCGCCGCCGATGTTGTAATCGCCGATGATCGCGACATCGTAAGGCGTCGCCTCGAACAGAGCCGGCTTGCCTTCCATCTTGTCGAACACCCAGTCGCGGATCGCGTCATTGGCCAGATGGTGGCCGAGCGACTGCGACACGCCGCGGAAGCCTTCGCAGCGCACCGGAACGATCGTGTGGCCGTTGTACTCCTTGGTCTTGGCCTTGGAGACAGCCTCGATGTCGTCGCCGATGAGGCCGATCGGGCACTCGGACTGGACGGAGATGCCCTTGTTCAGCGGGAACAGCTCCTGGATCTCGTCGATCAGCTTGGCGAGCTTCTTGTCGCCGCCGAACACGATGTCCTTCTCCTGGAAGTCCGACGTGAACTGCATCGTCACGAAGGTGTCGATCCCGGTCGTGCCGATGTAGTAGTTGCGGCGCGACGCCCAGGAATACTGGCCGCACCCGACCGGGCCATGGCTGATGTGGATCATGTCCTTGATCGGACCCCACACCACGCCCTTCGAACCGGCGTACGCGCAGCCACGGATCGTCATCACGCCGGGGATCGACTTGATGTTGGACTTGACGCCGCAGTCCGGCTTACCGTCCTCGAACGTGTTGAGGTGCTTCGCGCGGCGCTTGGCGGTCTTTTCGGGATAAACTTCGAGGACTTCCTTGATCAGCGCTTTATTGCGCGCCTTGATGTCCTCGATGGATTCGGGTTGAGCAAGGCTCATTTCGCCACCCCTTCTCAATGGATCGTGTCTGAAAGATCGACCCGGCCCCGTGTGAGGCCGGGTCGCGTGCTTTCAAACGGATTACGCGATCGCGGCAAGATCCGCGGCGGTCTTGCCGACCTGCGACTCGTCGACCGCCTTCATGATGCCGTGCTCCATGAGGAGGTCTTCGAGCTCGTCCATGGTGATCGGGGTCGGGATGATTCCGTTGCCCTTGTTCGCATGGACCTTGTTCGCGAGATTGCGGTAGTGGCCGGCCTGCGTGGAGTCGGGAGCGTACTCGACGACCGTCATGCGGCGCAGCTCGGCGTGCTGAACGATATTGTCGCGCGGCACGAAGTAGATCAGCTGGGTGCCGAGCTTCTTGGCGAGAGACTCGGCCAGCTCGTACTCCTTGTCGGTCTGGCGCTCGTTGCAGACCAGCCCGCCCAGGCGCACGCCGCCGGAGTTGGCATACTTCAGAATGCCCTTGGAGATGTTGTTGGCCGCATACATGGCCATCATCTCGCCGGACATGACGATGTAGATCTCCTGCGCCTTGTTCTCACGGATCGGCATCGCGAAGCCGCCGCAGACCACGTCGCCGAGCACGTCATAGGAGACGTAATCGACGCCGTCATAAGCGCCCTGCTCCTCGAGGAAGTTGATCGAGGTGATGACGCCGCGGCCGGCGCAGCCGACGCCCGGCTCCGGACCACCGGACTCGACGCAACGAATGTCCTCGAAGCCGATCTTCATCACGTCTTCGATCTCGAGGTCCTCGACCGAGCCGGCCTCGGCCGCGAGCGACAGGATGGTGTCCTGGGCCTTGGCGTGCAGGATCAGACGGGTCGAGTCGGCCTTGGGGTCGCAGCCGACGATGAGGATCTTCTTGCCGGTCTGCGCGAGAGCGGCCAGGGTGTTCTGGGAAGTCGTGGACTTGCCAATACCGCCCTTGCCGTAGAACGCGATCTGTCGAAGTTCTGACATTTCTGTCTCCTTAAGATACCGTTTCTTTGCGATCGGCGCGCGCGGCGCACGAAGCCGAAGTCGTCGTTACCGACCGAGCCCGGCGCCGGTTGCGGATCGCCCCCTTGGGATCGGGGCCGCCCAATTCCGCAGCCACTCGCCTTGCGGGCCTACCGTCGCAAGCGTCGTGCCAGGTCGGACGCATCACAATAAGTATTTGAAAATACAATGATTGAAAGTTTTCGCGGGGCGTCAGTGGGCAGGTGTGTCAAAGCCGACAGTCATGCGCGGAATCGGACGAAGGTCCCCTCCTCGTATGTGTCTCGGCGTTTCGCGACGCAAATCGGACGGCGTTGTCCGTTCCCGATCGCGCCGGCATACCGATTGCTTCGTTTCGGACACGCAAACCCGGAGAAGACGACATGCAGATCGGCGTCGAAACGTCCCGCGCGGTCGAGAACAAACGAATCTTCGTCGTCGACGACGACGAGATCATTCGCGCGGCCCTGCAATTCATGCTGCATGACGAATACGAAACGCATGAAGTCGCAAGCCTCGCGGAAGCCTTCGCCAAAGCGGAGTCGATGAAGCCGGACCTCGTCATCCTGTCGGAGAACGTCGTCAAGGGCGCGGGCCTGTCCGTGCTCGCCGAGATTCCGCAGCGCATTCCCGGCACAAAGACCCTGGTCGTGGTGGATTCGCTGCAGAACGGCTTCGGCAAGGAAGCGCAGGCGGCCGGCGCGCATGGCTATTTCGTCAAGCCGCTCACCGTCGAGTTCGTGCGTCAGAAGGTGGACGTCCTGCTCGGGCGCCGTCAGGGCGTCGCCATCCCGCTCAACGTGCTCGGCTGACGATCGTCCGGCTTTCGCATCACAAAGCCCGATGTCTCGTGAGCGGCTCGCGGAGACATCGGGCTTTTTGCTGTGCCGCTGCCGAAAGCTCTGCCGCAATTCATGGGCCGAAACGAACGACGCCCGCGCGACAGGCGCGGGCGTCGGCGTTCTCTGCGGCGATCGGGTCAGAGCTGCGGCACGATGATCAATCGTTCGACCGGATTGCCCTCGATGAAATGCGATTGGACGATCTCGTCAATGTCTTCCGGCGTGCGCGGCGCATACCAGACGCCTTGCGGATAGACGACCATCAGCGGGCCGGCGCGGCAGAAGCCGAGGCAGCCGGTCGCGGTCATCGAGACATCGGGCAGCGGCTGGGCGCCGAGCTTGGCCTGCAGCCGATCCCACAGCGGCTTGGCGCCGGAGGTCGTGCAGCTGCCGCGCGGATGTCCGGGCGGGCGCTGCTGGAAGCAGGTGAACACATGATATTTGAACACTACCGGAAGGTCTTCGAGCATTTCGGTTCCTTGTCGTCGATGCCGTTCATCGCCGCGGCGCGCCTGATCACGCGGCGGCTTCGGCCGTCTTGACGCTCGCCGCGCCGTCGGTCAGCTGCGAGACAAATTCCGCCAAAGGCATGTCGATCCGTTCGATATTCTGCTCCTTCAGGAATTTCGCTTCGTTCTTGGTCAGGGCTCCGTCGATCACCGCCCAATGGACGTCGCTGGAGCGCTTCATGATCTGACGGGCGAAATTGCGCTCGAGCTGCGTGGCGAAACGGCAGCCGAGGAACAGAAAATTGCGGCCCTTGCGCAGCGATTGCACCACTTCCGGGATCGGCGTCTGAATGTCGATCTCCGTCAGAACCTCGACATAATCGGAGTCGGAAATGATGTAATTGGCCGCCGGCGTCACCGAGCCGAGCGGCTGATAGAGCAGCGTGTCCCAAGCGAGGGTTTCAGTCGGCGCCTCGGCCGGCGCCTTGGCGCCGGAGCCGTCTTGGACGAACGCCTTCTTCGTCACCATCGACCCATCGGGACGGAAGTAGTCGACCCAATAGCCGAAATGTTCGGCTTGCGACACGCCTTGCGCCTGCCCCCAATTGCCGCGAACGGCGAGCGCCTTTTGCGGCAGATCGTCGTACCAGGCGTGAACGAGCAGCGGCAGCTGCGGACGCGCCGCCAGCCATCGATGGAGCCCGCTCGGCTCGGTGGGATGCGCGTAAGCCTTCGCCATCGCCGCGACGATCGTCTTCCGATGCTTGAAATTCTCGATATACTGCGCGGCTGCGGTGAGATTGTTGCGAATCTTGTGCGGCACCGTGGCCAATGTGGTCAGATGCCCGACCAACTCCTCGGGCGACGCAGGCACGGAAGCCCCTTCACGCGCCAGCGCCAGAACGCCGGGTCCGAGATAGGGAATCACGAGGCCGCGCCCGAGGCCCGTTTCGATTGCGCTCAGCACTTGTCAGTCTCCTCTCGCCGAACCCGGTTCATTGATTATTGCAGCGCGCCGGCTTTCACCGAGTCGAGCTCTTCCGGCGTCAGCTTGAAGGCGCCACGTCCGCCGGTGAGCGCCATGTAGTCGCTCGCATAGGTGTTGCTCAGCTTGTCGAACCATTGCTGGCCGGACAGGCTGACGGGCCGCTCCCCGATTTCCGACACGGAACCGTCGGAATAGAAGCGCACGTGAATGACGACAGACTTCTCGCTCATGGTGATCCTCCGTCCAGTTTCAGCGACCCGAGTCGAAGCCGAGCAGCTCGACCGTCACATTTTCGGTTCCGAAATTGGCTTGGCAGGCGAGGCGCGACTTCGAGCCGACGCCGACGATGGAGTCGAGCCGCTCGTTTTCCGCGCGCGTCGTCTTGGACAGGCTTTTCCTGCCCTCCTGGACGAAGAGGTGGCAGGTTCCGCACTTCGCCTCGCCGCCGCATTTGCTCGGAATGCTTTCTCCGGCGGCGATGATCGCGTCCAGAAGTCTGCTGCCCTGCTCGGCCTCGATGGTTTTGCCTGACGGCAGAATAGTCAGTACCGGCATGTCGCTCGTCCTCCTTGCCAATGCCATGGTCCTCACAACAATGGATGAGCAAGTTTCGAACCACTCTAAATTGACGGTTCGGGCCGCCGCCGCTCGAGCGAAATGTGTTGGATTTGGGCTGCTTCCCGACTTGCGGCGCGTATCGGGGCGTCGACGAGGCGCGACCGACGCGCTGTTGTCGCAGCGCGTCGGTTTCTCGACAATGGCATTGGTTCGAAAGGGACGCTGTCGGCGTGGATTTAAAGATAGATCGCGGCGCCGGCGCCGATATTGATGGACGCATCCTTCATCGTGCCGACAATGAAGGCAATTTGGTTTTCCGTCAGATGCGCATGAAACGGCAGCGCCACCGCGCGATCGGCGACTTTTTCGGTCACGAAGAAATTGCCGCGGCGATAGCCGAGATCGAAATAATAGCGCTGCAGATGCAGCGGATGCGAATAGGCCGCGGCGTCGATTTTTTCCGTGTGCAGATCCTCGATGATGGAGTCGCGGCTGGAGCGCGAGAATCGCGTTCCGAGATGCACCACATAAAGGAACCAATGCACCTCTTCCACATCGGGCGCGATATAGGGGTCCTTGATGCCCTCGAAGGATTTCACATATTGATAGTACCAGCGCTCGACGCGCGTCCGCCGCGCCAGCAGCAGCTCGAGGCGCCGGAACTGAGCGAGGCCCAGCGCCGCTGTGATGTCGCTCATCGCCGCCTGCAGGGGCGGATAGGCCCCGAGCACGACGGAGGATCGCTCCTGCACGCGGCGGCTGCGCAGATTGCGGATGATCGAGGCCTTTTCGTCATCGTCGGTGACGATCATGCCGCCTTCGCCGCAGGCGAGCACGCTCGGTTGCGAGAAGTCGAAGACGGCGCAATCGCCGAATGTGCCGACGAGCCTGCCCTTGTAGATCGAGCCGATCGCCTCCGTCGAGTCCTCGATCAGCGCGACCTTCTTCGACTCTGCCAATTGGCGAAACCCGTCCCAGGCGGCGGGATGTCCGTTGGTGTTGCCGGCGACGATCGCCTTCGTCCGTTCGGTGACGACTTTTTCGGCCTTGTCCGGCTCGAGCGTCCCCGCCCAATAATCGATGTCGGCGAACACCGGCCGGGCGCCGGCCAGAGCGATCGCATGGACGGTTTCGCGGAATGAATGCGCCGAGGCGACAACCTCGTCGCCCGGCCCGATTCCATAGGCGCGCAGGATCAGCAGCAGGCCGATCGTTCCGCTCGACACCGCGATCGCATGCTTGCGGCCGAGATATTTGGCGAATTCCGCCTCGAATTGCTCGACCATCGGCCCCGCCGAGAGGCGGGGCGAGGTGAGCGTCTCGATGACCAGGTCCAGATCGCTCTGGGCGAGGTCCGGATCGTTCATCGGCAGATGGGTCGTTTGCATTCGCTCACCTTTTCGGGGCCACCACGAGACCCGTCGCGACCGTCGGGTCGGAGGTGATCTTGACGCAATGATCGCGTCCATCGATCAGGAACAGATCGCAGTTCTCATAGCTGCGATAGGGCGTTTCGTCCTGAATGTCGGTCTTGTCGCAGCGTATCGCATGGACGCCAGGCGCAATCTTGCGCAGGGCCGCGACGGCCGCCGGGTCGGCCGCCGCGGTCGCGAGCGTCGCGTCGATTGCGTCGAATAGCTCCGGCGCGATGCCCATGATCAATCTCCGCTCAGTCGTTTCGCCTCGACGGTGATCGGCAGCGACGTTTCGGCGGCCATCTCCGGAAGCTGCAGAACCCAGCCATTGGCGAGAGTGACCGTGCCGCCCCACAATTGGGCATTTTGCTGTTCGACGATCGGCTCCTCCAAATCCTTCTTCGGCACATAGGCCGAAAGCACCCCATCAGAGCCTCTACGGATCATGACTTTCACGTCGCGCCTCGCTGCTTGAATTGACGAGCATCTAAAAGCAATGTTCATACCGCCGGCGCGACAGGGGGCCTCCGGCTCAAGCCGGCTCGATCTCCTCCTCGAAGCAGCCGACGACCAAATTCTGAGCGAATTCAACGATATAGATCGGCGTGTCGGTTTCGACATGCTCGCCGATCTGGACGATTTCGCCAGGATCGCCGGCTTTCACCAGCAGCGCCTGGGGCTCATGCCCAGGGTGGGAGCCGTCATTGAACAGGTCGACGGTCGCGCGCACGCGCATGCCCCAATCATAGCGTCCGCTCATTTCTGCGCCTCTTCGGCAACGACCTCGATCGGCTCGAGCTCTTTCTTGCGCATGCCGACCTTATAGCCGGTTTCGACGAATTCGACGCCATAGATATAGAACTGCTGCAAAAACGTGCCGATGCTGGTCACATAGCCGATCTCGCCTTTCTTGACGAGAATCTCGCCGACGTCCTTGCCGCCGAAGGTGCCGTCGTTGCGCACCATCTTCTTCGACTTGACCTTCTCGCCATAGTTGAAGGCAGGCGGATCATTCAGCTCGACGGAGCCGTCGTCACGGTTGATGTTGCTCATATCCGTTCCTCGACATGAGAGGGGTTGCGATCGAAGTTCGAGCCCTGACGAGCCATGTCCGTTGCCTTGCCGAGCGTTTTGCCGAGTCGCGCCGCCGCTGTCTCGCGCACGATCGGATCATCGTCGGAGAGAAGCGGAGCGACGGCCTTGGGGTCCGCGCGTCGAGCGACTTCATAGCGCACGCGCCAGTCGGGATCGTCGCCGAGATCGGCGAGTTGGACCGGCTCCAGCCTTTGCGCCGCCTCATAGCGGACCTCGGCGTCGCTATCGGCGGTCAGCCGCTTCAGCGCCAGCGGGGCGATGCGCTGCGCCACGACGCGGCGCACCTCGATATCGGCGTCGTCGATCATCAGCACGAGCAGATCCGGCGCGATGCGGCGGGCCACGACCTGGCGCACATAATAGTCGCGATCCTCGATCATCGGCAGCAGATCGATCGGATCGAGCCGATGCGCGATCCTTATGCGCACCTCGCGATGCGGATCATTGCGGAGCTTCAGCAGATAGCGGTTCGGCAGGCGCCGCGCGGCGCTCCACCGCACCGCCTCCTCCGCATCGTCCAGCATCGCCGGCAGCAGGAAAATTTCCGCGGCTTTCGCGGCGCAGGCGCGCACTTCGAAATAGGGATGCTGGAGATAGTCGCGGGCGATCTCGGGATTCCAGTCGAAGAAGCGGTCGATGCGGCGCGCATAGCGATCGAACAGGCACGCTCGCAGCGGCCTGCACTTTTCCTGCCCGAGAAGCTCTTGATGCGGACAGCTCTCACACCGGACCGGCGCGCCGAGCCAGTCGATCGCCTCGTCGATCTCGTCAGTCGACATCCTCGGCCTCCATTCCGTCGAGAACAGAGATGAGCAGGGTGGCCCCGACCTTGTCGGTCGGATCGAGCTCCAGAAGCTTGTTGGCCGCCTCGCGGCCTTCCTCATATTCGCCGAGCCGAAGCTGCAGATAGGCGTAGCCCTTCAGCACGAACATGAAGAAGCGCGGCAGCACGGCGTCGTAGGAATCGAATGCGGCGTCTCCTCGGCGCACCTCGCGCCAGTCGAGCGGCAGCGAATTGTCGATCGCCGCCCGCGTGAGGCACGTGCGGGCGATCTCGAGCGTATCCTCGAGCCGGTTTTTGTAGAAATAGAATCGATAGAGGGCGATCAGCACCGCCACATGAGTCGGCGCGATGCGCCGCGCCTCGAACAAATGCTGTTCGGCGACATCGCCCGAGTGATAGGATAGCGCCGCTTCCCGGAGATGACGCTCGGCTTCCGCAGGCAGCCCCGCCCCGAATACGGGAGAGGAGAGGATTTCATCCGCTCCTGCGTCGAATGCCTGATTGCCGACGGCGCCATCTCCGGTCAACATGAAGCGTTCCTATTCACTCACGCCACAGTGATATCCGGCAGCTCGACGACGGTCTGCGTCGACGAGGAACAGCCGCAGGCCTTCGCCTTGGGATCGATGAAGGAGAAGCCGGTCGAGGTCGCCGTCTCCTTGAAGTCGATCGTGACGCCGTCGAGCAGCAAGCGGCTCTGCGCCGGCAGAAACAGCTTGAAGCTCGGGAAGTCGAACGCCTGCTCGCCTTCGCGCGGCGCCGGCTGGACCGAGAATTCGGCCGACATGCCCGAGCACCCGCCCGGGGAGACCATCAGGCTCAGCCCATAGCCCGGGCCGCCGTCGAACATGACGAGACGACGGATGAATTTTTCCGCGGCGGGAGTGAACTGGATATTCATGCCGCGCCCCCGGCAGCCTGATAACGCGGAAGCGACGTGTCGATGACGCAGGTGTCGTCGACCGGGCACACCGCGACGCATTGCGGCACATCGAAATAGCCGATGCACTCGGTGCACTTCTTCGGATTGATGACGAAGGTTCCGTTCTTCTCGGAGATCGCCACATTAGGGCACTCCGCCTCGCACGCCGAGCAGGACGTGCACTGCGAAGCAACGATCTTATAGGTCATCTGCCTGCTCCTCCATCGAGCTGTGGTCGGCATCAGGACGTCGGAGAGTCCGATGCGTCGAATATTCGCGCGTCCGCCGAGCGCCGAAGCTTTTGCCTCGCGTTCGGCGGACGCCGATGATTTTGCGTCAGGCCGTGATGAAGGCGCCCTGACGAAGCGTCGCGTCGCCGCGCTCCGCATGCACGATCTCGCCGCTGTTCACCTTGTCGAGATAGCGCTTGAAGTAGGTGATCGCCGACTGCTCGATGAACTCGAAGGCGAACTCGTCGACCGGATCGATGCCGGCCTTGACCAGATCGTTCTTCGGGCAGCCGCCGATCTTGGCGACGAACACGGCCGTGCAATCATTGATCGCGCGGATGATCGTCTCGAGGCTGTCCTCCTCGCCATAGCCGCCCTGGCAATAGAGGTCGACGCGGCGATGGCCGATGAACTTCGCGCCCTTGGTGGAGAGCTCGTAGATCTGGAACTCCTTCGCATGGCCGAAGTGCTCGTTGACGCGCCCCGAGCCCTTCGTCGCGACGGCGATCAGGATCTTGATGTCCTCATTGCCTTCGCCGGCCAGCGTGTTGAGCTCGGCGTTCTTGGCCGCCGCCACCTTCTGGCGCTCGATCTCGACCTGCGCCTGATAGGCCTGGCGCGACTCGAGGTCATAGGTGACTTCCATTGCCATGATCTTGTCGGTGGTGAACTCGGCGGAACGATCCTCGCCCAGCAGCCCGACCGCGTCGGCGCGGCACTGGCGGCAATGGCGCATCATGTTCATCTCGCCTTCGCAGGAGTCCTGCAGCGCCTTCAGCTCTTGAGCCGTCGGGCCGCGCTGTCCGTTGAGGCCGAACACGGTGCCGTGCTCGGGCGAGGAGATGAGCGGCATGATGTTGTGCAGGAACGCGCCGCGCGACTTCACCGCCTTGTTCACCTCGACGAGGTGCTTGTCGTTGATGCCCGGGATCATCACCGAGTTGACCTTGCAGAGAATGCCGCGCTCGGTCAGCATCTCGAGGCCGCGCATCTGGTGCTCCGTCAGGATCTCGGCGGCCTCGCGGCCGAAGATGCGCTTGCGGTTCCAGAAGATCCACGGATAGATCTGCGCGCCGATGTCCGGATCCACCATATTGATGGTGATCGTGACATGATCGACATTGAACTTGGCGATCGTGTCGACATGCTGGGGCAGAGCGAGGCCATTGGTCGACAGGCACAGCTTGATGTCCGGAGCCGTCTTCGCGATCAGCTCGAAGGTCTTGAAGGTCTTCTCCGGATTGGCGAGCGGGTCGCCCGGGCCGGCGATGCCGAGCACGGTCATCTGCGGGATCGTCGACGCGACGGCGAGAACCTTCTTGGAGGCCTGCTCGGGCGTCAGCTTCTCGGAGACGACGCCGGGACGCGACTCGTTGGCGCAATCATATTTGCGGTTGCAGTAGTTGCACTGAATATTGCAAGCCGGCGCCACGGCGACATGCATGCGGGCGTAGTGGTGATGCGCCTCCTCGCTGTAGCAAGGATGGTTCTTGACCTTGTCCCAGATTTCCTGCGGTAGATCATTCTCGCCGGCCCCCGTGCCGCAGCTCGCCTTGCCGCTGCCGCCCGAGGTGCCGCAGCCCTTGTGCTCGGCGACCTTCTGCATCACTTCGTCGATGTTTTGTGCCCCGCCGATATCGACGGTTTCGGTAGCTAGAGAGTCCATGTTCGGTTCCTCACGAGTCGAAGAGTTTCAAACTCTTGCGGAACGCAGTCGCGACATATCCGTCTGCCAGTGCTCCGGCGCTGTCGCGGAAGCGGTGTCCGGCGAGAGAGGTCGCAACAAGCATGCCATAGCGGCGCCGTCGGTTAATTGCTTGATACTGCGAGACGAAACCGCTTTGTTTGGAATCTGTCCAAATGCCGACACTTGTCGGAAAGGGGCTTTCCAGCTGTCGCGAACGCGACACTTCGCCGCGCCAGCGCGGATCGCGCGGCGAGTGGGAGCGCCGCGCCGCGCGGAAGCAAAGGATCGGAGGAATGGCGCGGCATTTGCCTAATGCGGCGCATGAATGATCTCACGCGCGAATCCGACATCATCGACTTCGGCGAGCTGTCGCCGGCGGTGAACGAGCTCCTGCAGAAAGGCGTCGCCGCCTATCGGCGCGATCCGGAGCGGGCCGATCAGCTGTTCCGCGAGGCGCTGGAGCTGTCGCCGCACGAGCTGCCAGCCTATTACTGCCTCTATAAGATTCATACTTATAACGGGAATCTCGAGGTGGCATGGGACATGGCCAATCTCGGCCTCGAGGAGGCCACGCGGCAGGCCGGCTGGTCGATCGACCCACGCGAATGGCCGCTAAAAGAAACGGCGCCGGGCTCGGCGGAACGCTTCGCGCTGTACACTCTGAAGGCGTTGAGCTTTATCGAGCTCAAACGGGGCAGAAAAGACAAGGCCTTGGATAATCTGGCGATTTTGAAAGCCGTCGATCCGTGCGGCGCGGTCGGTTGGACGGTCATCTACGAATTGGCGCAAGGAGTCGCCTGATGTCGCCACGATGACGGGGCGCGGCGCTTGGTCGCGCGTCGCAGAGTTTGTCACATCAACGGCACATTAGTTGCTAACCTTTCCAGACTGACTTATCGATTCCCGCGCACCTCTCGAGGCTAGTCGATGGGATACGAAGCTGGAACCAGCATGAACACGGCTCAAGCTCGATCGTTCGATCCGAGCGAATCGGCTCTTGTCGGAATCTATGAAATCTCGAAGCTCCTCGCCTCGCCGAGCCGGCTGGAGCGCACGCTCGCCGGAGTGCTGGCGCTGCTGTCGAGCTTTCTCGACATGCGGCACGGGCTGATCGCCCTGCTCGACGCGCAGGGCGATCCCGAGATCGTCGTCGGCTCCGGCTGGAGCGAGGGCAACGCCAAAAAATTCTTCGAGCATCTGCCGGAGCGGGCGGTCGGCCAGATCGTCGCGACCAAAATGCCTCTCGTGGTCGAGAATGTCGCCGCTTCGCCCCTGTTCGAAGGCTCGGACCTCTCCGAATGGGGACCGACCGACGGCCAGCCCTTTTCGCTGATCGGCGTGCCGATCAAGGACGGCGAGCAGGTGGTCGGGACTTTGACCGTCGACCGCGTCTACGGCAACCGCTCCTCGGTGCGGTTCGACCATGACGTCCGTTTTCTGACAATGGTCGCCAATATGGTGGGCCAGACGCTGCGGCTGCACAAGCTGATCGCCCGTGACCGCGAGCGCCTGATGCAGGAAAAGGCGAGGCTGGAGAAGGCCGATCGGCCCTCGCACGGCGAGGCGGCGCGCTACGACAACATCAAGGGCATCGTCGGCGAGAGCCCGGCGGTGCGGGCGGTGGTGGAAAAAATCCGCATTGTCGCCAAAGCCAAGTCGACGGTGCTGCTGCGCGGCGAGTCGGGCACCGGCAAGGAATTGTTCGCGGCGGCCATTCACAATCTCTCGCCGCGCCACGGCAAGCCCTTCGTGAAGCTGAACTGCGCGGCTCTGCCCGAGAGCGTGCTGGAATCGGAGCTGTTCGGCCATGAGCGCGGCGCCTTCACCGGCGCGGCGGGCCTTCGCAAGGGGCGGTTCGAGCTCGCCGACGGCGGCACTCTGTTCCTCGACGAAATCGGCGACATCACGCCGGCCTTTCAGGCCAAGCTGCTGCGCGTCTTGCAGGAAGGCGAGTTCGAGCGCGTCGGCGGCGCCCGCACGATGAAGGTGGACGTGCGCTTCGTCTGCGCCACCAACCGCAATCTCGAGGAGGCGGTGCAGAAGGGCGAGTTCCGCGCCGATCTCTATTACCGGATCAGCGTCGTGCCGATCTTCCTGCCGCCGCTGCGCGAGCGCAAAGGCGATCTGGCGCCGCTCGCCAAGGAGTTCCTGCGCCGCTTCAATGCGGAGCAGAATGTTCATCTGACGCTTTCGGACTCGGCGATGGAAGTGCTCTCGGAGTGCAACTTCCCCGGCAATATCCGCGAGTTGGAGAACTGCGTCTATCGCACGGCGACGCTGGCGCGGGGCGAGGCGATCGTCGATCGCGACTTCTCCTGCCGGAACGACGGCTGCCTCTCTTCGGTGTTGTGGAACGGTTCGCGCGAGGGCGCCGGCGCCGGGCTGCATCCGCCGAGCTTCACGCCGCTGCCGATCGTCTCGCGGCCGGTCCAGCCGCCTGCAGTTCCGGCGCGTCCCCCAGCTCGCCCGGTGGAGGAGCTCCCGCCCGTCATCGCTGCTGCGTCGCCCGGAGGCGCCTGTCCCGGCGCGGAGAACTGTAGCGCCGTCGAGGCCGACCAGCGTTCCGATCGCGAAAAGCTCATCGAGGCGATGGAACAGGCCGGATGGGTGAAGGCGAAAGCGGCGCGCCTGCTCGGCCTCACGCCGCGGCAGATCGGCTACGCCTTGCAGAAGCACGAAATTCCGGTAAAGAAATTTTGACGAGTTGCAACAGACGGCGCGACAATGGCCGCAGAGCCCGAACCCATCAGCGACGACCCACTGGATTGGCGAGGGCGCCCGATCCGATGCCGTGAGTGCTCTCATGTGGCGCTCAATCGTGAGGGCTTGTGCCGGAAAGGCGCGTCCTGTGTTCGCGACCGGCGTGCACGGCGCGTCGATCTGTTCTTCCGGGCGCATCCGGAGCTCGCCGACTCCTATCTCGATCATGCCTATTTCGAGGTGCGCGCGCGCGCGGCCCGCTTTGCGAGCGTGATGCGTTTGACGCCGCTCGTGAACGATCCGGAGCCGGAGGTGCGCGCCGTCGTCTGCTCGCGCCTGCCGGCCGCGCGCATCGCGCCGCTGGCGAAGGACCCGGAGCCGCGCGTGCGCATCGCCGTGGCCAACCGGCTCGAAGGGGCCGCATTGCTCGCAATGTATGCGGATGCTGATTATTTGGTGCGCATCCATGTCGTGCGACGGCTACAGCCGGAGCTTCTGGCCGTTGCCGCTCATGACGAGGATCCGGAGGTGCGCCGCTGGGTCGCGCGTCGCATCCCGCCGGATCGGCTGCATCTTCTGGTGACGGATCCCGAGCCGATGGTGCGCCTCGTCGTCGCCGAGCGACTGCCGGACGAGCGGCTCCATGCGCTGGCGCATGATGAAGATTTGCGCGTCCGCTTCACCGTCGCCGAGCGCTGCCCGAAAAATATGCTGAGCGCTTTCCTCGAGGACGAGGATGAACTCGTGCGCGCCTGCGCGCAAACGCGGCTCGACGAAGCCTGAGCCGGCTTCCCCTCTCGGCGAAGCGGCGATCCGAATAAAAATGCAATCCGGAGCCGGGGCTCTGGATTGCCTCTGTTTGTCGCGATTTGAACGAAAACGCGTCAGACCGGGCGATTCTCGTTGCGATTGCGCACCGGGCCCATGACCTCGAGGCCCTTCTCGAAGGTGATCTTCTCGAATTTGCCGTCGAAGGCGAGTCCCGCATTGGCCACCGCGTCGATCTTGCCGGCGGTCGACAGCTTTTTGAGATCGTTCTTCTCGATGTAGAACAGCTCGAGCAGCTCGTTGTAGACGGTCGATTCGTCGATCGGCAGCACGTAATAGTGGACGCTGTCGATCTCCACCTCGAATTTGCTGAGCAGATCGATGTTGTTGGCGAAGATGAAATATTTTCCGGTCGGGCTGAGCTTCTCCTTGAGCACCTCGTGGACGGTGCCGAGATGCTCGAAGGAGAGGAGCCACAGAGCGATGAAATCAAAGGTCGGCTTGCCGGCTTCGGCGATCGCGATCACCTGATCGGCGCAAAGCTCCGGCGGACGCGCCTCGTCGGCGACCTTCTGAGGGAATTTCAATGCCAGCATGCCGCGAAAGCCGAATCGGCCGGCCTTGTCGGTCGGTCCCTTGTGCACCGGGCTCAGCAGCCGCTTCTGCTCTTCCAAAGTCGAGAACGCCGTTTCAGTGATGCTTGTCATGTCGGTTATCCGGATCGTTACGTAGCCAATCCGCCAGTTTGGCGAAGTTCTGCTTCAGTGCGTCACGCAGTCTCACATCATCGACCACCTCTTCGAGCGCGCCAGTCATGCAGGCCATCCACGCGTCGCGCTCGGCGGGGCCGATCGCGAAGCCCATGTGTCGCATGCGCAATCGCGGATGGCCCCGCTGCTCCGAATAGGCCTTCGGCCCCCCCAGCCACTCGGCCAGATAAAGCTTCAGAACCGTCTTGGTCGGGCCGAGGTCCTCGGCGTGCATGGCGCGGATGGTCTGCGCCTGCGGCAGCACGTCCATGTTGCGGTAGAAGGTCTCGACGAGACGATCCACAGCCTCCTGGCCCCCGATGATGTCGAATGCGGTCTTGGTCGATTGCACGGCGTCCACAGTCATGCCCCAGCGCAAGCAATTCATATGCCGATGGGCCGCATTTTTCGGCCGCAGCAAGCGCTTTCGCCAGGGCGCTCCTGCGGCTTTTCGCGCGGCGCCGACCCGGAGCAACTCTTGTCGTGCGAATGTGCCCATTCGAGCGGAAAGCGCTCTAGTGGCGTGATTCAGCCGATTTGGCAGGGGGAAAGGCGAGCCTGAAGGCTCGCAGTCCAAGCGTGGCCCCTGGACCGCGAGCCTTCAGGCTCGCTCTCGAAGCCCATCAAGGCCCCCACCCCAACCCTTCCCCGCTTCGCGGGAGAGGGAGCGGAGTCCGAATAGCGAATAGCGAATAGCGAATAGCGAGCAAGTGAAGTAGCGAATGGTGAGAAAGTAAGCTCTATTCGCTATTCGCTACTCGCTTCATCCGCCATTCGCGTTTCACGCCGCTTCCTCCGTCGTCGCCGCAAGAAAGCGCGACGCGGCGGCGAGCTCGGCCGGATCCAGGGAATGACGCGGGCTCGCCTGGCGCAGGTCGCGCCGGGCCTTGCGGATTGCGACGGGGTCGACGCGCTCGCCGAAGACGACCAGCGTGATGGTGAGCAGAACGATCTCGATGTCGAGCGCGAGCGAGGCGTTGCGCAGATACCAGATGTCGAGCGCCGCCTTGTCGGCGGCCGAGATCGCGCGGCCGCCCTTGACCTGCGCCCATCCCGTCAGGCCCGGAGGTGCCATGAGCCGCGCCACGCATCCGCGCGGCTGATCGACCGGCAGCAGCGGCCGCGGGCCGACGAACGACATGTCGCCGGCCAGAATATTGAAGAGCTGCGGCAGCTCGTCGAGCCGCAGCCGGCGTGACAGGCGGCCGAGCCAGGACGTCCGCAGCTCGTCCGGGACACGACGGCCATCGGCGTCATGCGCCGCCCGCATGGTGCGCATCTTGTAGAGCTTGAACGGCCGACCGAACCGCCCCGGCCGCTGCTGCCAGAAGGTCGGCGGCCAGCCGACATCGATCACGCTCACCGCCACGGCGACCAGCAGGAGCGGCGCCAGCGCGCCGAGCAAAGCGACGGCGAGGATAACGTCCAGCCCGCGCTTCACGCGCCAATAGCGACGCGAAACCGCCTGCTCGATCGTCTCGGGATCGACGGAGAAGGGCGCCGCTCTCGTCACCCCGCCCCCTTTATCGCCGAGGCCGAGACGCTCGAGCAGAAATTCGAGCATGACGTCGCTCGACGCCTCTATGTCGAGCAGAGCGCGCTGCGCCGCAGCCGACAGCGCCTCGAACTCCGCCGCCACGACGATCTTGTCGACGAAGACTCCATGCAGCTCGAGATCGCGCAGGAGCTCGCCGACGCGCTCCGGCGCGCCGAGTACCGGATGGCCGTGAACGGAGCGCCCGACATGGCGGTCGTCATCGAGAAATCCGGCGATCCGCAGTCGATCGGGCGCATGGCTGGAGACCGCCCGAGCATAGAGCCCGCCCGCCTCGCCGACGCCGACGACGAGCACCGTGCGGCAGCTCGCGGCGAGCAGCGCCGGAGCGCGTCCGGACGAATCGCTGGAGCGGCGCCACAGCCATGTCGACACGCGCGCGCCGACGAGGAACACGAGCGTGAGCAGCCCTTGCAGCAGCGGAAGGGCGCGAGCCACTCCGTCCATGCGGTTGAACACGAAGCCGAGCGTCACGGCGCTGATGATGGTCGCCACCGTCGCGGCGACGATGCGCAGGCAATCGGACATGGTGGTGAAGCCCCATACGGCGCGATGCGCGCCGAAAGCGGGCAGGATCACCGCCGCGGAGGCGAGGGTGCAGAGCAGATAAGGGGCGACGCTCGCCGCCCGCTCGGGAGAAAATTCGAAATTATCCCTGATGACCAGGGCGGCGCCTGTGGCGGCGACAATCAATGCGAGATCGACGAGCAGCAATAAGTAATGGCGCATATCTGCGGCCTCTGTCGACGAAAGCTGTCGGCTCAACGCCGAAATACCTGGCGAAAACGACGCGACTTCGAGAGCGCGCATTGATACGCCACCTGCGGCGTTCGCGCGCGCTGGGAAAATTACAGAAAAAAAGCGAGACGGATCTCAGCGCGGCGGCGTCGGATCGCTTGTCGCGGCGGCGCGTCCGAAATCCGGCGCCGCCGTGTCCTGGCCCTGCGCCACGATGCTGCGGCGAATGGCGCGCGTGCGCGTGAACAAGGCGAACAGGCCGTCGCCGTCGCCGCTGCGGATCATGCGCCGCAGCGCCGTCAGATCCTCGTCGAAGCGGCCGAGCATCTCCAGCACGGCCTCTTTGTTGTTGAGGAAGATGTCGCGCCACATGGTCGGATCGGAGGCGGCGATGCGGGTGAAATCGCGAAAGCCGCTGGCCGAGAATTTGATCACCTCCGACTGCGTGACCTCCTCGAGATCCGCCGCCGTGCCGACGATGTTGTAGGCGATGAGATGCGGCAGATGGCTCGTCACCGCCAGCACCAGATCATGATGGGCGGCGCTCATCGTCTCGACATTGGCGCCGAGCCTGGTCCAGAAGGCCGCGAGCTTTGCGACGGCGGCCGGATCGACCCGCGGCGGCGGCGTGAGAATGCACCAGCGATTCTGAAACAGGCTCGCAAAGCCGGCGTCCGGTCCGGAATATTCGGTGCCGGCGATCGGATGGGCGGGAATGAAATGCACGCCCGCCGGCATATGCGGCGCGACCTGCGCGACCACCGCGGCTTTCACCGAGCCGACGTCGGAGAGAATGGCGCCGCGCGAAAGATGCGGCGCCAGCGCGCTCGCCACTTCGCCGCAGACGCCGACCGGCACGCAGAGGATCACGAGATCGGCGCGCGCCGCCTCGGCGACTTCCTCCACCATATCATCCGCTATGCCGAGCTCGCGCACCCGCGCGCGCACCGCGCCGGACGCATCGAAAGCGACGATGCGCCGCGCCGCGCCATAGGCGCGAATGGCGCGCGCGATCGAGGAGCCGATGAGGCCGAGGCCGATCAGCGCGACGCTGTCGAAGATCGGCGCGGAGGCGCCCTCCTCAGCCATGCGCGGCTCGCGGCGCCGCGCGCCAGGAGGCGACGAACTCGCCGAGCGCTGCGACGACGAGGCGATTGGCCTCCTCGGAGCCGATCGTCAGCCGCAGGAACTGCGACATGCCATAAGCGCCGATGGCGCGCAGCACGAGCCCGCGCGCGGTGAGGAAGCGATCGGCGTCCGCCGCCGCGCGGCCGGCTTCCTCCGGAAAGCGGATGGCGATGAAATTGGCGACGCTCGGCAGAACCTCGAGCCCGAGCGCCTCGATCTCGCGCGTCAGCCACGGCAGCCAGCGATCATTATGCGCCATCGCCGCGGAAAGATGCGCCTCGTCCGCGACCGCCGCGATTCCCGCCGCGATCGCCGCGCTGCTCACATTGAAGGGATCGCGCACGCGATTGATCGCATCGACGACCTGCGCCGGGCCATAGCCCCAGCCGAGCCTCAGCCCCGCGAGCCCGTAGATTTTCGAGAAGGTGCGCGTCACCGCCACATTCTCGCGCGTGGCGGCGAGCTCGAGCGCCGGCGAATAATCCTCGCGCCGCACATATTCCGCATAGGCCGCGTCGACGACCAGCAGCACATGCGGAGGCAGCGCGTCGGCGAGCCGCTCGATCTCCGATTTCGGCAGATAGGTCCCGGTCGGATTGTTCGGATTGGCGAGGAACACGATTCGCGTGCGCTCCGTCACCTTTGCGAGAATGGCGTCGACGCTGGTTCGATAATTCGTCTCCGGCGCGATGACCGGAACGCCGCCCGCCGAGAGAATGACGATGCGATAGGCGAGGAAGCCGTGCTCGGTATAGATCGCCTCGTCGCCGGCCCCGAGGAAGGCGAGCGCGAGCAGAGCGAGAATGTTGTCCGAGCCGGCGCCGCAGACGATGCGGTCGGGATCGAGCCCATGGGCCTTGCCGATCGCCTGCCGCAGCCGCGTCGCCGCGCCGTCCGGATAGGCGGCGATCTCCGGCGCGAGCGCACGCAGCGCCTCGACCGCCTGGGGCGAGGGCCCGAGCGGCGTCTCATTGGCCGAGAGCTTGAACACGCGCGCCGCGCCGGGCGCCGCGCTCTTGCCGGGGACGTAAGGATCGATCGCCAGAACGCTCGGCCGCACCACAGGTTTCGTCATCATCAGCTCCTCGGGGCGAAAACGCCGCCGCGCGCCTGGTCCAGCTCGAAACGCGCCGCATGGCTGCCGACCGGCGCGGCCTCGGCGCGGCCGGCGCCGGCGCGCTGCAATTCCTCGACGAATTGCGCGCTCGCAACGCGCCCGGGCGCGGCGACGAGCAGCGATAATCCGCCGGCGTGCGGCGCGGCGGAGAGAATCTCCCCGGCGAGCGCGCCGATCGCGCCCGGCGCCGCATGACTCCATTTCGGCAGCGAGACGGCGTGCAGGACGATGTCCTGCGAGGCCGCCTCGGCGAGCGGCCTGGCGACGATCAGCACCGGCAGGCCGGCCGGATGATTGGGCCGCTCGACGAAGGGCAGGCGCGCGATGACCTTGGGCGCGTCCTCGCCGGCGAGCCGGGTCCACCAGGCGCCCTCTTCCTGCGCGCCGGAGCAGCGTACCATGCCGAGATCGCCTTTGGACGCCGCCACGGCCGCGACGACCGCGCCGGCGCCGTGATGCGTCACATAAGGCACGGTGAAGCCGAAGTGGAAGCGGGCGCTGTCGCGCATGGCGGCGTCGCCGCCGGAATCATCGGCGTGGACGCTGTATTCGGCCTGCATATAAGTGAAGGTCGAGACGATGATGCGCCAGACGCCCTCCACCGTGTCGACCGGCAGCAGGCCGCAATGGCGCGAGACCAGCGCGCGCATCATCTGCGCCTCGCGGTCGGGGCGAAAGGCGGAGGCGCCGTTCCGGCCCTTCACGGCGATCAGCCGATCGATGATCTCGCCACGCCGCATCAAAAGCTCGTGCATGTCGCGATCGATCCGGTCGATCTCGGCGCGCAAGTCCTCCAGCGTCTCGGTGTCGGTGTTCGGCAAGGCGGCGTCTCGCATGGCGCGGGCGTTGGCGGCGAAAAAGGCGGAAGGTTCTCTTAGGGCGCCGCAAGGCGGGAGGCAATGCGAGCGGCGGCGCGCCTGCGACGCCTTTGCTCTGCGACGCCTTTGCTCTTGCCCGGCGCGGCGAAGCGCGTCAAATAACTCGCCGCCCCCGCCGCCGGCGGAACAGGCGCCTCGGGAGGAAACAATGCACGAAAAAACTCGCAACGGTTCGGCCCTGGCCATGGCGGCCGTCTCGCTCGCCCTCGCCGGCGCCGTGGCGACCACGGCCCATGCCGCAACCCCCGGCCGGGTGCAATGTCTCGGCGCCAACGCCTGCAAGGGCAAGGGCGACTGCCACAGCCCCAAGAACGCCTGCAAAGGCATGAACGCCTGCAAGGGCAAGGGCTGGATCCACACGGAATCGGCCGAGGCTTGCAAGGAAGCCGGCGGCAAGACGCTGGACTGACACGAAGCGTTGCGCCCGCGCCCCAGGTTGGGCGTGGGCGGCCCGCACCGGCTGAGCTGCGCCATTATTGCCGAGGCTGTCTGCGCGACGGCGCCGCGCGCTTTTCCGCCGCGGCCGGAAGAATTCCGTCGCCCTAAGCGCCATTGGGCAGACGCCCGATTTGAATATCTCTCAATGTGACGCTATATTGCGTCACAAATCACGGCGGAGGCGGCACGATGGGCTTGGCTCAATATGCAGACGACGGGATTTTCGCGCCACGCAAGATTGCGGACATTCTTCGCACGACGAGCGAGGAAATTGCACGAACGGCCGGGCTGGGCAAGGACGCGGTTCAACGCGCCAGCCGGCTGCGCTCGGATAAGACGCAGCGGCGCTTGCGCGAGATGGTCGAGGTCCTCAACAAGGTCGAGCCGCGCTTCGGGTCGGCTCTTCTGGCTTACGCCTGGTACCGTTCGGAGCCGCTCTCCGGTTTTTCCGGTCACACCGCCATGCAGCTCGTCAAAAACGGCCGGGCGGACGAGGTGCTCGAATACATCGACGCCGTCGACGCGGGCGTGCACGCCTGATCGTGGCGATCTCGTATAGGGGCAAGCTCTTTAGAGCGCTCAACCCCGTCTACGCGCGCGCGCCGATGTCGGGTCGAGTCGCAGCGCTCTACGGCGGCCGCTTCAATCCCAAGGGCGTTCCCGCGCTCTATTGCTGCCTGTCCGTGATGACAGCCATCCGTGAAGCCAATCAGGCCGGCAATCTTCAGCCGATCACGCTCGTGTCGTATGACGCAGAGGTCGAGCGGGTTTTCGACGGCCGGGATGCAAAGGCCCTTGCGAGCGAAGGCGTCGACGCCGCCGCGCTCGCCGCTCCGACGTGGCGCGATGAAATGAGAACAAACGGCGAAGCGCGAACACAGAGCTTCGCCCGCCGTCTGATCGCTGGCGAATACCGAGGCCTCTTGGTTCGGAGTTTTGCTCCCGGGACGAGCGAGGACGATCTCAATCTCGTGCTCTGGTCATGGGGAGACGCGCTTCCGTCTCGGCTGAAATTGATCGATGACGACGGACGATTGTCGAGATGACGCGCGCGGCTCTCATAGCGATTCCCGCGCGCGCATCGGCTCCGCCGCTCCGGGGGCAATCCAGCGCGGGGTCGCTCGCCATGCTCAGCTCCGCTTCTCCGAAACCGGCGTCAGCACCAGCACGAGGTTCTCGATCTCCGTCACCCGCGCCCGCACGCCCGGCGCGAGGCGGTCGGCAGGCGCGTCGGCGGCGAGGCGCGCGCGCCAGTCGACGCCGGACCAATGCACCGTTCCGCCCGATTTCGTCACCTCATGCGTGGTCGTCAGCTCGCGGCCGATGAGATCGCTGCTCTGATCCTCCTCGACATCGGCGTTCTGAAAGCGCTGCAATGGCTTCTTGCCGATGAGCGCGATTGCGAGGCCGAGCGCCGCGGCGAGCGCCGCCGTCTCGATCAGCGACGGACGAAAGCCGGTGAGATAGAGCAGCGCGCTGGCCGCGAGCGCGCCGAGCGCGAAGAACATCAGCGGCGACAGTCCGATCACCGCAATGTCGAGCGCGAGCAGCGCGAGGCCGACGACGAGGGCGAGATTGGCGGGATCGTAGAGCAGCTCCATCGCGGGCCTCATGCGGGTTGCGGGTGGTGCGAGCCTGAAGGCTCGCGGTCCAGGGGTCGGGCGCGGATTGCCTCTGGCCTCACTCGCTCTTTTGCCAAGGCTGCGCGCTCTTGGGCGCGGCGGCGCCGGAGGCGTTCACCGTCTTCAGCACGGCCATGGCCTTGGCCACCCAGCCGGCCGGATCGGACCCCTCCCCCATCAGCACCAGCGAATTGCCGGTCTTGGCGAGCCGTCCATATTGCTCGATGGCGAATTTCGCCACTTCGAGCTGCACGGCCTTGTCGCCGCCGTCCTCGGTGATCTGGTGGCGAACGAGCTCGATCGCCCGCGCCTGCCCCTCGGCGCGCAGGATCGCCGCCTGCTTCTCGCCTTCGGCGCGATTGATCTCGGATTGCTTGACGCCCTCCGATTCGAGCACTGTGGCGCGCTTGTCGCGCTCCGCCTTCATCTGCCGCTCCATCGACTGGCGCAGCGATTCGGGCATGGCGATGTCCTTGATCTCGTAGCGCGTCACATGCGCGCCCCAGAGCTGCGCCGCGTCCGACACCGCGCGCACGACGCGCTCGTTGATCTCGCTGCGGTTCTCGAAGGTCTTGTCGAGCTCCATGGAGCCGATCGCCGAGCGCATGCTGGTCTGCGCCAGATTGATGATGGCGCGGCTGATGTCCTGCGCGCCATAAGCCGCGTCCCTGGCGTTGACGATCTTGTAATAGAGCACGCCGTCGATCGTCACCGTGGTGTTGTCCTTGGTGATGGCGTCCTGCTCCGGCACGTCGATCACCTGCTCGCGCAGATCGAATGTATAGGCGGCGCGCTCGACGATCGGCCAGACGAAATTGACGCCGGCGCCGAGCGTGCGGTTGTAGCGGCCGAGCCGCTCGATGACGAGCACGGTCTGCTGGCGCACGAAGCGCACCATGGTCGCGAGCGCGAGCGCGGCGACATAAGCGAACCAGAACACCGGGCTGCGCAGGAGGCCGAGCGGCAGGCCGAGCCCGAGGCTCTGATCCAGAATCAGCAGAGCGATGGCGGCGACGCCGACGACGAGGAGCGAGGGACCCATGGCGATCTTCCCTGAGCGTTTCGAGAGACGAACACGGTCGTAGCCGCCGCCGGCCCCGGCCGATGTGCGCGAACGCACATGTTCCCTCGCAGGATTCCGCCGCCGCCGTCGGGCCCCGCAGGCTATCACGAGCAAGAGCGGACCGCTCGACAAATCGCGGATTCGGCTGCATGACGGACGTCATGCAACGCACATTTCGAGACGATCTGTTCGCCTGTCTCCGCTTCTACTCCCGCCTGCCGGTTCCGGCGCCGCGCGGGCATGAGATGCCGGACTTCCGCACCGCGGTGCGGGCGCTGCCGCTCGCCGGCGCGGTCATCGGCGCCTGCGCGGCCGCGGCTCTGCTCGCGGCGCGCGCGCTCGGCCTGTCGCCGTTTCTGGCGGCGGCGCTCGCCGTCGGCGCGCTCATCCTCGTCACCGGGGCGCTGCATGAGGACGGGCTCGCCGATCTTTTCGACGGATTCGGCGGCGGCGCGACGCGCGAGGAGAAGCTCGAGATCATGCGCGACAGCCGGCTCGGCTCCTATGGCGCGATCGGCCTGACGCTGTCGCTGATGCTGCGCGTCGGCGCGCTCTCGTCCGTAGCCGAGCGCTCCGTCGCCCAGGCCGCGGCGGTTCTCGTCTTCACGGCGGCGCTGTCGCGCACGACGGGGCTCGCGCCGATCATGATGCTGGCGCCCGCCCGTGGCGACGGCGCCGGCCATGCCGCCCTGCGGCCGTTCGAGCAGGCGCTTCGGACCGCGGCGCTGCTCGCCCTCGCCCTGGCCCTGCTGCCGCTGGGGGCGGGAACGCCGCTCGCCGGCCTGCTGCTCGCGGGCGGCGCCGCGGTGGGAGCGGCCTACGCCACGGCGAAGCTGGCCGAGCGCCAGATCGGCGGCCTCACCGGCGATGTGCTCGGCGCCGCGCAGCAGATGGCCGAGGTCGCGGCGCTGCTGGCCTTCGCGGCTCATTGATATGGGCCAAAATCAAGATGGAGCGGGCCATGCGCGTTTCCATGACGGAAGCGAAAGGGCAATTGACGGAATTGGTCCGGCGGGCGGAGGCGGGAGACGAAGTCATCTTGACGCGCCATGACCATGCCGCCGTGCGTCTGGTTCCGGTCGAGATCTCGCCCGACAGGACGTCCCGCCGCGCTTTGCTCGAGTCGGTCAGAGCTTCCGCCGCTGCGAAGGCGGCCGCAGGGCCGAGCGCGTCACGAAGCCAAGACTTTCTCTATGGCGACGACGGCCTGCCGAAATGATCGTCGTCGATACGTCGGCGCTGATGGCGGTCGTGCTCGATGAGCCGGAAGCGGACGCCTGCATCGCCGTGCTGTCCGACGAAGATGAGCTCGCGATCTCCGCCGCGACTGTCGCCGAGGCTCTGATCGTCGCGGCGCGCCGCAACGTCGGCGCGGAAATGGTCCGGCTGATCGACGGTCTCGGCTTCGAGATCGCGTCCGTGACAAAGGCCTCGGCGCGGCGCGCCGCGCTCGCCTATGAGCAATGGAGCAAGGGCGTTCATCCCGCGGCGCTGAACTTCGGCGATTGCTTCGCCTATGAGGCGGCGAAGCAGCGGGGCCCGCTTGCTCTTTGTCGGCGATGATTTTCGCGGCGCCGATAGTTTGAGCGCTCCGTAGCGCCTCGCCGTCACGCGCTCGCCGCCTCGGCCATTCGCGCCATGGCTCGGCTCACCTCGTCTGTCGCGGACAGCAGAACCTCGACCCCGGCGCCGGGGCGCACGGCCTCGCCGGCGAGGCGGCGGCGAAAGGCGCGGGCGCCGGGCTTGCCGGCGAAGAGGCCGAGCATATGCCGCGTCATCGACGAGAGCCGCTCGCCGCGCCGCAGCTGCGCCTCGATATAGGGAATGAAGGCCTCCACCGCCGCGAAGCCGTCCGCGAGCGGCGCCGCCTCGCCGAACAGCGACGGATCGACCTCGAGCAGAAGCTCGGGATTGTGATAGGCGGCGCGGCCGATCATCACGCCATCGACATGCTCGAGCTGCGCGCGCATCTGCTCGATCGTCTCAATCCCGCCATTGATCGCGATCGGAACAGAGGGAAACGCGCGCTTCAGCTCATGCACGAGCGCATAGTCGAGCGGCGGGACGTCGCGATTCTCCTTGGGCGACAGTCCCGCGAGCCAGGCCTTGCGCGCATGCACGATCAGCGCGTCGCCGCCCGCAGCGACGACGCGCTCGGCGAGCGCGAACAGCGCCGCTCTCGGCTCCTGATCATCGACGCCGATGCGGCATTTGACGGTGACCGGGAGCGCGACGGCGTCCTTCATCGCCTTCACGCAATCGCCGACGAGATCGGGCCGCAGCATCAGGCAGGCGCCGAAGGCGCCGTTCCGCACGCGATCCGATGGGCAGCCGACATTGAGATTGATCTCGTCATAGCCGAAGGGTTCGGCGATGCGCGCGGCCTTCGCCAGCTCGCCCGGATCGGCGCCGCCGAGCTGCAGCGCGAGCGGCCGCTCGGCAGGATCGAAGCCGAGCAGCCGCTCGCGATCGCCGAAGATCACGGCGCCGGTGGTGAGCATCTCCGTATAGAGCCGCGCGCGTCGCGACATCAGCCGATGGAAGAACCGACAATGACGATCGGTCCAGTCCATCATGGGCGCGGTAGAGAATCTAATGTCTTGATTTGTAAGCGATTTCATTTTGCTCTCGAGGCCCCAGGTCGGGTCGTGCGCACTCTCCCGCACGCCTCGATACGACACTTTTCGCTCCTTTTCGACTTCTCAGTGCACACAGAGCGCACACGAAATGGCGACCTTCACGAGGCTCAAATCCGGCTCCTGGCGCGCTCAAGTTCGGCGCAAGGGGAAATACGTCAACGAGACGTTTCTCCGCAGGCGCGACGCCGAGGAGTGGGCGCTCGACATAGAGCGCCGGATCGACCGTGGCGAGTCGCCGTCGAAGCGCGCGCGCAAGGAGGCGCGAACATTCGGCGATCTCGTCCGGCTCCATAGGGACGATCTCGCGGAAGTCGGAAAACGGATCGGCCGGTCTAAGGCCGCGAGCCTCGACTTTCTCGAGCGTCGCCTTGGCCGATTGAAGATTTCGGAGCTGGATCGAGAGCGGCTCATTCAATTCGGTCGAGATAGAGCGAAGGAAGGAGCCGGTCCCGTCACGCTCGGCATCGACCTCGGCTACATCAAGACGATTTTGTCGCATGCGGCGGCGGTTCACGGCATTCAGCTTTCAACGGAGCCGACCGACCTCGCACGCATTGCGCTGAACCGTTTGGGATTGGTCGGGAAGGGAAACGAGCGTGATCGTCGGCCGACGCAGGACGAGATTGATCGCATCATCGCGCGATCCGATTTGACTCCGCAGCTGACAATTCCGTTGGGACGGATTGTACGCTTCGCGATCGCGACTGCGATGCGGCTCGATGAAATTTGCCGCGTCGCTTGGGATGACTTCGATCCCGACCATAAGATGCTGATCGTCAGAGATCGGAAAGACCCGCGTCGGAAGTCGGGAAACAATCAGAAGATTCCTCTTCTCGACGTGAGTGGCTATGACGCATGCGCGCTCGTTAACGAGCAGAAGGGAGCCTCGAAAAGCAGCAAGGGTCGAATTTTTCCATACAATAGTCGATCGGTGGGGACCGCGTTTCGTCGGACATGTCGCGCCCTCAAGATTTCCGACCTACATTTTCACGATTTACGGCATGAAGGTGCAAGTCGCCTTTTCGAGGCGGGCTTTTCGATCGAGCAGGTGGCCCTGGTCACCGGCCATCGAGATTGGAAGATGCTTCGTCGATATACGCACCTCAAACCCGAGCAATTGCATACCCGAAAGAATGGGATGGCGGCGTGAAATCCGGGCTCGATGTTCATGAGAAGCGATGCGACATTGCAGCACAAAAAAGTAGGAGCGCCAGTCTCTCTTTGCCAAGGTTGGGGTCGAGGGTTCGAATCCCTTCGCCCGCTCCAAAACTCACAATGAAAATCTGATAGTTAGCAACGGCCCTTCGGGGCCGTTTCTGCTTAGAATGCCTGAACTCTCGGTTGCTCCAAGCAGAATCTATGCACTCGGATCAAAACCGCCGGGCGCGGGTTTCGGCTGCTTTGGCTCGGAGACCGTATTGGTGCGAGCGCGGTGACGGCATCGTTCACGAGAATGTCGGCGGTTCATGCATTGGCCGTGTGCAGGAAGCTCCAACTCCACGCCGCCGATAGCCAAAGCGGGTGTGAATCGCCCGACATTTTTCGGTGCGCTCACCCCGCTGACGGCCTCCCGCCGGATTTCTTGCGCTTTTTCTCCCGCAGAGTGGCTGTGTTCGGCCGCTCACACACGCAAGCGGCGCTTCAAGCCGTCGTCCAGATTCGGATTGTGATGTTGACTATTGCAACCTCCAGTATCGCCGTCAGCGAATTGAGCAGAGAGAACGTCGTCGATGTAAAATTCGAGGAAACCAAGCGCCAGCAAGGGGGAAGCCCGCCGAGTTTCTGTATAGGCCGATAAGGGGTTGTCGGTAAGAGCCATCGGCGAGGACTTGCCGAAAATGGCGTCATCGATTGATTGGTCGAAGAAGCCGGCGAGGCCGTCGTGAAAGGAATCGAGTGCGTCGGCTTTTGTCTGTGCGTCGAGAACGTCGTCTTTCGAACCGCCCCTCGGAAAGCCGGCCAACTCTCGCCCAGATCGAAGGCGCGGGAGCAAAATCGCGGCTTGCACCGAGAGTGAAGCAGAGCCGACTTGAGAGCGACACGACAACGGTCACAGCTATTCGGCGTCGCGCGTCCCAATTTTATCGGGGCTCCGTATCGCCCACCTTCATTACGCTCCTAGTCTAGGCGTCCAGAAATGCTCGCGCTTGGCTCACGAACAGCGAGTGGTGCTGGAAGAGTGCTCCATGGCCGGAGTCGGGATATAGAATGAGCTCAGCATTGCTCATCGCTTTGAACATCGCATAAGCGTTGCCCGCTGGCAGCATGGTGTCATGGCTGCCGCTCACCACCAGACTGGGCTGCTCGATCGCTCGTAGGAGCGCGTGCCCGGGATCTGTCGTTGCGCACCAGGTGATCAGCGCCTTCGCCTGTGGATCGGTTACGGCGCTGCCGTTATCGCTGTCCCGATCTTCCTTCCGGGCGTAGACTCGATCGAGAAAAGCCCTGCCAGCGGCTTGGCTGGCCGCCGATCGAGTAAAGAACAGCGGCAGCCGCGGATCCGGCGCTTCGGTATGGGAGAACGCCTCCTCGAGAACCGCCAGCAAATGCTCTTCGCCGCCTTGTGGCGCTGTGCCGACGAGGATCAGCTTCCGGACGAGGGAGCCGTGTTCGGCCGCGATCTGCTGAGCGACGCAGCCGCCGAGCGAGTATCCCAGCAGATCGACTTTCGAGAAGCCGAGAAGGTCGAGGAATGTCACGGCGTCGTGGGCCATGGCCGCGACATTGTCCGGTGTCTTGCCCGTGGAACGGCCGACGCCGGCGTTGTCGAATGCGATCACCGGACGATCCGACGCCAGGGCGTTCACGACGGCGGGATCCCATGCGTCGATGTTGCCCGAGAAATGCTGCAACAAGACCAGTGGCGTTCCGGTCGAAGGACCGAGTCGGCGATAGGCGAAGCGGATGCCGCCGCCTTCGACGTAACGTGTGGGCGCGGTTTCCAACGTCGCGCGCTCGGATGTCGCTGCATCGAGATTGGTCATGTCATCCTCCGTTTGGACAGGGAAACATAAGCAGACTGCTTCCGTGTCGACTCACGCGACAGCGCCTGTGGCGAGCTCGGCCAAAGCGCGGAGCTTGGCGTCGAGCGCGAGAGCCGCATCGGATACGTCTTCGTTGCGGAGCCTGCTCATCAGAGATGACGGCAGATCATAGGCCAGGCGAACTTCCCCCGTCGATGTTTGGAAGATCACGACCCTTATCGGGACGTTGAGGCCGACGCCGGGATCGTGTGTGATCATGGTCTGCGCGACCAAAGGGTTGCCGATGACATACGAACGAATTTTCGCGTCCGCGCCCATCCTCCCCATCCAGGCGCCGTGATCATTGGTCAAGAAGCGCATGAAACCGCTTCGACCCTCGTAGCGCCTGAGGCGCGTCTCGAAGTCGGCGCGACTCGTCGCCGCGGCCACCTCCCTTGGAATCGCGTCGTCCTCGACGCTGCCGAGCTCGGCCTCGAAGGCGGCGACGACATCCTCGAAGGAGCGATGGCTGACATGCTCATAATGCTCGACGGTGAAGCTATCGATCATGGCCGCCTCCTGGTGGTTATCGAGACCATTCGCGCATCTCCCTTGCCGACGCCGAGCCTTTGCCCCGCGATCATCGCAATGCCCGCGTGGCGCCTCCGGCGCCAGCGGCGTCTACAATGCGGGCGCTGGCTGCACCTCGCCGACGCAGTCGCCAAAGCCGATCCGAGCGAAACCGTCCTTCGCGCAATAGCCGGACAAGATGACGGCGTCGCCGTCTTCGAGGAAGGCGCGCTCCTCGCCGGCGCCCAGCGGCACGGGAGCATTTCCGGCCTTGCTGAGCTCGCTCAGCGCCCCTGCCCCCCCTTCGCCGGGGCCGGAAACCGTGCCGCTGCCGATCACATCGCCGATCTGCAAATTGCAGCCGTTCACCGTATGGTGGGCGATCATCTGCGCCACCGTCCAATATTGGTGACGAAAGCTGGTGACCGACACGCGCCGCGGCGACCGGCCGACCTCTCGTTGACGCGCCGTGCCCAAGCGGACTTCCAGGACAATGTCGAAGCCGCCGGAGGTTCGGTTCCGATTGCTGTCGAGATAGGGCAGCAGCGGGGGATCGCCCTCCGAGCGCGACGCCGCCGCGCGAAACGGCGCCAGCGCCTCCAGGGTGACAATCCACGGGGACACGCTGGTCGCGAAGTTCTTCGCCAGGAACGGTCCGAGCGGCGCCTGCTCCCAGACCTGTATGTCCCGGGCCGACCAATCATTGAGCAGGCCGATGCCGAACACCTTGTCCTCGGCCTCGTCGATCGGCACCCGCTCGCCGGGCGCATTGCCCTGGCCGATGTAGATCGCCAGCTCCGCCTCGTAGTCCAGCCTCCGGCATGCTTGGAGATGAGGGACGACCGCGCCCGGAGGCTTTGCCTGCCCCAGGGGACGGCGGACCGGACGCCCGCTGACGCCGATGCTCGACGCTCGGCCGTGGTAGGCGAGCGGCATCCAGCGAAAATTCGGCGTGACGAGATCGAGGCCCATCGCCCGGCCGATGTTGTCCGCGTGAAACAGCGAAGTATAGAAATCGGTATAGTCGCCGATGTCCGCCGCGACCTTGAAGATCGCGTCCTCCCGCGGAACCAGACACGCAGCCACGGCGTCGCGCCCGGCCGGCGGAGCGCCTTCCTTCAAGAGATCGAACAGGCCGTGGCGCAGAGCTCGCCAGGCGGTGGGCCCGAGCCGGAAGAGGGCGTTCAGGGACGGCGAGACGCAGGCGCGCGCGGCCACGGCGGCGACGCCCTCGAGCAAGGCGGCGTCCCCGAGCGCATGCAGGTCGACGATGTGATCGCCGATTGCGACGCCGCCGCGCCAATGATGCGGCTCGCCCGCGCGTCGAAACACCGCGAAAGGGAGATTCTGAATCGGGAAGTCGCCGTCGGGCTGGTCGGCGCCGGCCACCCAGCTGCGTGCGGCCGGGTCGTGGGTGTGGTTGATCGCGATCATGATGACCTCAATCGAAATCGCCCGTGACGCTGCGGCGGCTCAAAAGGATGCGTCGGTCCTTCAAGCCTTGGATGGCCTCGGGCGCCAGTTTGGCTTCCGCGCAGATCTCGGCGTTGTGCTCGCCCTGAAAGGCCGGCGCGCCCGGAGCCGGCAGCTCGGCGCCGCTGAAGATCCAGGGAGCGCCCGGCATCGGCGTCGTGCCGCCGTTGCGGTCGTCGACCGCGACGATGGCGTTCCATTCCCTGGCCCAGTCCGTCTTCGCGAACTCGGTGATCGAACGGACTTCGCCCACGGCGAGGCCGGCTTCGCTCACTTGGGTCTGCAGCTGCGCCAGATCCTCGAAGGTCAGGATCCAGGCCCGCACCTCGGCGAGGAGGGCCGCGAGGTTGGTCCGCCGGAGCCGCGCCGTGGCGAAGCGCGGATCGACCAGCAGATCCGTCCGCCGCATCATTCCGCAATAGCTCATGAACATCGGCGTGTAGATCGGGCTGGCGGCGATCGTCAGCCGTTTGCCTCCGGGCAGCTCGTAGATGTGGGATTCATTGGCCGAAAGAGCGATCGGCTCGCCCTCGGTGTCGATCTCCGACAGCAGAGCGCCGGCGCGCTCGTTGACCGAGAGCATGGTGGCGGCCATCGAGACGTCGACGTGCTGGCCTTTCCCGGTCTTGTGCCGGTGCTCGAGGGCGGCCAGCACCGCGATCACGCCCTGCAGCCCGGTATAAACGTCGGCGTGACTCGCGGCGTCGTTCATCGGCGCGCTGAGAGCGGCGCCGTAATGGGCGTGGACAATCGAAGTATGGCCCGTCTCGCCTTGCACCGTGGGCGCGAAGGCGGGCCGGCCGCGCCAGGACGTGGATTGGCCGTAACCGCTGATCGACACATAGACGATACGGGGATTATAGGCGCTCACCTCTGCGTAAGAGAGGCCGAAGCGCGCGAGCGTGCCCGGGCGGAAATTCTCCACGATGATGTCGGCGTGGCGGCAGAGCTCCGTGACGATCTCCCGCGCCTCTTTCCAATTGAGGTCGAGGCTGAGGTTACGTTTGCCGGCGTTCTGCTGGACGAAATAGAGGCCCATATCGCCGATGTGCGGCAGGCCCTTGCGACCGATGTCGCCCGACGGGGGCTCGATCTTGATGACGTCGGCGCCGAGGTCGCGTAGCGCCTTGGTGCAATGGGGGCCGGCGAGAACGCGGGTGAAGTCGATAACGCGCAGGCCTTGGAGGGGCGCGGACATCTCAGGTTCCCCGGTAGACGGCCGTGCCCGGCCCAGTCTTCAGGAACGCCTCGATCCCGCGTTTCCGATCCTCGGTTGCCCAGATCATCTCGTTGATCTCGACTTGGCGCCGGTCGGCCGCGGCGACGCCCGCGCGCGCGGATTCATGGGCCAGCATCTTGACGCCGGCGAGAATCCGCGTCGGGCCCGCGGCGAGCTGTCGGGCCCAGGTCAGGGAGACGGCGGCGAGCTCCGCTTCGGGAACGACCAGATTGATGACGCCCCACCTCTCGAAGGCCTGCGGTGAGTGGCGGCGGCCGAGCATCGCGATCTCCTTGGCGCGCGCGACGCCCGCCCGCTGCACCAGGCGCTGAGTGCCGCCGAGCATCGGGTGAAGGCCGACCGCGACCTCGACTTGGCCCATGAAGGCGGAGTCCGCGGCCAAGATCATGTCGCAGGTCAGCGCGATCTCCAGGCCGCCTCCCAACACGCCGCCGTTCAGAGCGGCGATGGTCGGGACCGGGACGTTCTCCAGACCCTCCATGAAGGCTGCGAATTTGACGGGGTCGGTGTGTATGACCGTCGTGACGCCGAAGGTCTCGACCTCCGCGCCCGCGCAGAAGTGGCGCAGGGCGCTGCGCAGCAGGATGGCGCGCGCGCCGGCCTCGACCGCCGCCCGATAGGCGGCGACGAGCGCTTCGAGCATGGCGTCGTCGAGAAGGTTGTGCGGCGGCTTGGTCATCATCACCACGGCGACTGCGCCGTCGAGCGTCCATTGGACGGGCGCGTCGGCCGCGGGCGTTCGGGAGTCCTGGACGGCGGTCGACGTCATTCCCTGTCTCCCTGTGCGCCACAGTCGCGTCGCCGCTGACTGGAACGCTCGCGCTTCGCCTCGCTGTGTCGCTGGGAGGGAGTGTGCCGGCGAACCGGTGGACCGGCCATGTCCGACTCTGCCAATTTTCGTATTCGAAACTGCCAGTCAGACCGAGCATCGAGCTTTCATATTCCCTGCTCGTCCGGCCCTCGCGACCATCGTTCGCGCAGGGGATGATAACGGGTCAGATCACGCCGAGCGCGAGGCTTCCTGGCCTCTATTCGGCGTTGGAGAGGGTCCCATCGGGGCCCTCCTGCAGGCCGCCGCGATAGACGCTCGGCGCATGTCCCGTCCACTTCTTGAAGGCCTTGCGGAAGCTCGTCGCATCCGCGAAGCCCACGCGTTCGGCGACCTCTTCGATCTGCAGCCTCGTGTTCTCCAGATATTCGGTGGCGATCGAGCGGCGCAGGTCGTCGATGATTCCCTGATACGACACGCCGCTCTCCGAGAGCCGCCGATGCAGGGTGCGCAATGAAAGGCCCAACTTGTCCGCGATCTCGCGGGCGGGCGGAAATTGCTGCGAGCTGTTGAGGCAGACGATGCGGATCTGTCGCGCCAAATCGGCGCCGCCGGTCGTCTCGGTCAACACCCGATCGCAGAATTGCTGGCACACCTGCGCGGTGATCGGATTGGCGTTCGGGCAGGCTCGATCGAGGACGGCGGGGTCGAAACGCCACTCCATGGTCTCGCCGCCGAACTCGACCGAGCAATTGAACATCCGCTCATAGAGCCGCCAATAATGCGGCCGCGGGAAGGTGAAAATCATGCGCTCGGTCGGAAAGGGCGCTCCCAGGACGTGGCTGAACAGCGACGTCATCGAGCGGCGCCAGAACTCGGCGGCGAAGGGCAGCAAGTCGCCGAGCGCCTCCACGCCGTGGCTCCGCAGAATGGCGGTGTTGTTTTCGATGCTGAAGCTGATCTGCCTCACCGCCGGCCCCGCCATGGTCACATGTTCGACGGAAAGCAGCAGCGCCTGGCCGAAGGTCGCGCTGCTGACCATGGCGTAACCGTAGATGCCATAGTCGCTCAACCGCTGACGCGCGCCGGCGAGCAGGCCGATCTCCGGTCGCGTCGCCAGCCGGCGGGCATTGGCGTAAATGGCCAGCCGCTGGCGGTGCGACATGCGCGCTTTTGGGTCCTCCAGCTGCCAAGGCTGGATGCCCGTCCGCGCGAAAAGCTCTTCGACGGAGACGCCCTGCGCGCCCAATTCCGCGGCGAGCGCGCTCAATCCAAGCAGGCTTTGCGTTGGAGCGTCGTGGTCGTCCGGCAGCGGATGCACGATCTTGATCGCTTTCAACGATCCCTCCTCCTCGTTCGGACTTTGGCGCGAATTGACCACCTCTTCCGCCGCCGCGCAACGGGTGCCCCGACGTGGGCAGGTCGATCAGAGGCTCGACGGGACACGCCAAATCGACCGGCGCCGCCGAGTTCCCCGGCGCGGCCCCTGGCACGTTCGAACGCCTAGATTGGCACAGTTCGACGTTATCGACGACGAAGCGAACGCCTAAGCTCCGCGACGAGACGGACGAACAAGCGCTGCAAGAACCATCGTGGCTCGATCACAATGACGGAGGAACGCATGGCCTACGAAACTGTGAACCCGGCGTCGGGAGCGCTTTTGAAGTCCTTCGCCGATATCTCCGAAGCGGCGCTCGAAGCGGCCGTCGCCACCGCTCAACGGGCCTACCAGACGGACTGGCGCGATCGCCCGGTCGCGGAGCGCGCTCAGATCCTTTCGAAAGCAGCTGCGCTGCTGCGGGAGCGAGTGGATGAGTATGCCGGCTACGTCACCCTCGAGATGGGCAAGCTTTCGGGAGCGGCTCGGGCGGAGGTCCAGCTCTCTGCGGCGATCCTCGACTACTACGCCAGCCACGCCGAGGAATTCTCGAGGCCGAAGACCTTCTCCGGCTTCCCCGACAGCGTGCTCGAGACCCGCCCGATCGGAGCGATCCTGGCGATCGAGCCGTGGAACTTTCCCTACTATCAGGTGGCTCGCGTGGTCGGCCCGCAACTCGCCGCGGGCAATGTCGTGCTGCTCAAACACGCCGAAAACGTGCCGCAATGCGCGCTGGCGTTCGAGCGGCTGATGCGCGATGCCGGAGCGCCTGCGGGCGTTTTCACTAACCTCTTCGCCAGCATCGAGCAGGTCGGGCGCCTGATCGACGACCCCCGCATCGTCGGGGTGACCATCACCGGCAGCGAGCGCGCCGGCGCCGCCGTCGCCGAGCGGGCCGGACGCAATCTGAAAAAGGTCATCGCCGAACTGGGCGGCAGCGACCCGCTCATCGTCCTCGAGGATGCGCCGCTCCTGTCCACGGTCGCGAGCGCCATCTTCGGTCGGATGTTCAACACGGGCCAGAGCTGCGTGTCGTCCAAGCGCATCATCGTGGTCGGCCGGGCGCGAGGACAGGCGTTCCAGGAGGCCTTTGTCAGCGGCCTGGCGGAACTGAAAGTCGGCGAGCCGACCGCGGAAGACACAGGGCTCGGGCCGGTGTCCTCTGAACGCGCATTGAACCTTCTGCTCGACCAGATCAGCGCGGCCAAGAAGGGTGGCGCCAAAGTCGTGGTCGGCGGCGAACGCATCGACCGGCCGGGCTTCTATTTGCAAGCGACGGTCCTGACGGACATAACCTCCGAAAATCCGATTTATGCGCAGGAGCTGTTCGGTCCCGTCGCGTCCCTTTTCGTCGTCGACACCGAGGAGGAGGCGATCGCCCTCGCCAACGCCAGCCCATTCGGTCTCGGAGGCTCGGTCTTCACCGGCGATACGGTGCGCGGCCGCGCGGTCGCCGATCGGATCGAGAGCGGAATGGTCTTCGTGAACCAGCCGGCCTGGACGACCCCCGAGCTGCCATTTGGCGGCGTCAAGCGCTCGGGCTATGGCCGCGAGCTGTCGGAATTGGGCTTCGGTGAGTTCGTCAATCGCAAGCTGGTCACCGTCGTTCCGGCTGGCTCCCCGCCCTGGGGACCGGTCCAATCCGGCTGACGCCTGCCCGGAAGACGCAGGGGCAGCCATAACATCGAGGGAGAAAGCACAATGCCGCTATGGAAAGTTTACACCCCGGTCGGAGCATATTCGGACGCCGACAAGGCGGAGTTCGTGGCGAAGATCACCGAAGCGTACGGCACGGTTCCGATTCCGGCCTTCTATGTCGTGGTCATCTTCGAAGAGGTGGCCGCGAATAACATTTTCGTTGCCGGCAAGCCGCACCCGAAGTTCGTGCGGTTCAAAATCGACCAGATGGCCCGAACAGCGAACGGCGCCGTGGTGAGAAGCTGGTGGGTTCAGACCATCGATAGTTTTATCGCCCCTTGGGTCAAGGACCGCGGATTCGACTGGGAGGTCACTGTTGACGAGCTTCCCGCCGATCTCTGGTCGATTCAAGGCCAGATTCCGCCTCCCTTCGAATCCGTCGCGGAGAAGCGCTGGATAGCGGAAAACAAGGTCAGCCCATATTCCTGTCACGAGACGATTCCGGCTAGCGGGAAGATTTGGAACGCTGGCGTCTCCGGCTCCTGAATGACCGGTTCCGAGCCGATGTGAGATGCGCGGGCCGGCCCCTTCCCCTGCGGCCGGCCTTCGTTTCCGCTTCAGGTGGAGCCCGCTCGACGCCCGAGTTCGCCACGAAGTGGAGGCCGTCGGCGCCCGGCAGTTCGTCGACTTTTTCATATTCGGTCTCCAGGCTCTCATGTTCGGCCTCGAGCGAATCGATCGTCGCCTGTTCGTCGTCGGTCAACTCGGTGGACGCGCCGACGAGTTCTCTCAGCCCATTCGTATGTCCGAATGGAAACGAGACCGCGACCTCGATCCATTTCCAGCCCTCGGCAGCGACCGCTTCGGCCGCCGCCTTCAACTTCTCGATGACGAGGCTGTCGAGCAATACGACATTTTCCATCCAGCCGCCGTCGTCGTGCTGAAACAGGTCGCGCATGACGATTCCGCCCGCCGATTCATAAGCGTCGAGGCCGACGAAGACGGCTCGCCGGTCGGCGGCGCGCACGGCTTTTTCCGTCAGCATGCGCCGGATCTGGTAAGGTTCCTTCGACCACGACTTTTCCAGCGCCGCCCAGACCTGCTCCTGGCGAGCATGGTCCGACGAGACGGTGAAGGCCATCAACTGCTCCAGCGACATTCCGTCTTCGGCATAGATGTCGAGGAGCTTCTCCGACACGCTGGTCAGCCGCAGGCGCTGCTTCACGACATTGACGCCGATGAAGAAGGCGGCCGCGATATCCTCCTCGGACTTTCCCTTGGCGCGCATCGCTTGAAAGGCGCGGAACTGATCGAGCGGATGCAGTGGCGCGCGCTGGACGTTCTCGGCGAGCGAGTCGTCTTCCGCGAGGATGTCGCTCGCGGGATCCCGGACGACGCAGGGGACGGGCGCCGTTTTGGCGAGCCGCTTCTGTTTGACCAAAAGCTCGAGCGCTCGATAGCGGCGACCGCCCGCGGGAATTTCGAACATGCCGGTCTCGGCGCCATCGGCGTCGAGCACGGGGCGGACGTTCAGGCTCTGGAGCAGTGTGCGCCGAGCGATGTCCTCGGCGAGTTCCTCGATCGAGACGCCGGCCTTCACGCGCCGGATATTCGCCTGGGAGAGGACGAGCTTGTTGAAAGGGATGTCGCGCGAGGACGACAGTGTGATCTTCTGAGCAGCAGTGGCCATTGGGATAAACTCCGTGACGGGCGGCCGAAAGCCTCTCTCTCGGCCTGAACCGTCACGAAGCACGGCGCCGCCCTCTCACTTTGAGGACGACGCCGCGGAATCGACGATCAGCAAATGCGGAAATGCACGAAGCCGGAGATACGGATTTCCGCGTCTCCGGCTTTCCGGAATTCAAGCTGCGCGATCGAGAAGCTTCTTGGCGCGCGCCTCCAGATCGAGACGGGCGTCTTGGTGAGTCTTATTCCGCGCGACGGCGGTGATGCCCTGCACGAAATCGAAGATGCTCTCAGGCTTGCGGCCTTCTTCGGCCAACACCGTTTCGATGATCTTCGCAGTCTCCTTCTTGGAAAAGCCGCGCCGTCGCAGGAACTCGTCTCGGTCCTCGTCGGTGCGCGCGACGATTTTCTCCCGCGCCGCCTTGATGCCGTTCACGAATGGCATGGGCGAGGAATCGGCGAATCGGGTCAGCGCCGGAGCCGCCTCATGCGCGAAGCGGGACGCGGCGTATTTCGAGTGACGGATGGTGATCTCCTCGAAATCTTCGACGCCCCAGAGATTTCTGTTTTGGCAGACCGCGCGGAGATAGAAGCTCGCCATGCCCAGCGTCTTGGCGCCGACCTCGGAATTCCAGCAGTAAAAGCCGCGGAAAAAGAGGTCTGGCGAGCCGTCCGGCAGCCGACCGGCCTCGATCGGATTGAGATCGTCGACCAGGAATAGGAAGACGTCCCGGTCCGAGGCGTAGAGGGTCGTGGAGTCTTGCGTGATATCGACGCGCGGATGGTAGACGCCGGTCGACCAGTCGAGCACGCCCGGCACCTTCCAGCGCGTATCGCCCGTGCCGTTTCCCGCAATGCGCTGCACGGCCTCGACGAGTTCGTGGTCGTAGATGCGGCCATAGTCGGGGCCGGTGACGGCGCGCAGCTCGACGCGGCCATCTTCGAGCTCCAACGTCTTGACCTGCTCGGCACGATTCGAAGTCAAGCCGTATTGGAGGTTAATGCCAGCGAGAGGCGCCGGGAGCTGGCGGAGGTAGGAGGCCGGCGCGCCGACCAGGCTCGCGAGCTGGCCGAAGCTCCAATGCGTCGGCGTCACAGGCGCGTCTGAGCCGGGCAATGTCAGAGTGAGGCGCTCCGCGTTGCCGCGGTCGGCTTCCACCCGGATCGCCGCGCTCTCCACGGTTCGGGTCCGGCTACGCTCGGTTCGGCCACGCACCGCCGCGTAGAGGTCCGACAGGGACAGATAACGCTCGTCGGCCGGCCGAGAAAACCATTCCGAGGACACGCGGCCGATTCGTTCGCCTCGATGCGCGTCCACCTTGTAGCCGCCAGTGCAATTGCGAGCCGCATCCAGAATTTCCACCTGGGTCATGGGATGTCTCCATGACGGGCGCCGGAGACCTCTCCTCCAGCCCTCGACCCGTCACGGAACACGGTCCGCACTCTCACTTTCAGCGGGGCGGTCCGCTCCTCAGAAGGGACTAAGGTCGACCGAGACCGATGCCCAGCCGTAGGGAAGGCTTTCCCCTCGAGGGTTCTGTCCGTTCGCGTCTTCCGATGAGTTCCAATCGTCGGAGCGGAGACTTCCAATCAGCCGGATGGGCGAAGCCCAGAACACTGGTCATAAGCGTCCGCGGATTTGCGTAACTCAGCCAGACATAGGCGCAGCATCTCGACTTGACCTGAAAGCATACGCCGATGATGGGATAGGCGCGGCACTCGAGAGATTCCATCGAGATAGGCGGCCGCGCCATCATTGTTGTCACCGCGCCCGACGTCCGGTTGAAACTACCGCTCCCGCCTCCGCCGCAAATCGGCGAGGCGAGGGTCGACGCTGGTCTCGGGAGCCTGCACGAGGATATCCAGCACCTTCTCGAAGTTGTAAGGCCACCCTCGGGAATCCTCGGGCAGGACCGCCTCGAGCAAATCAAGCATCGCACGCGGATGCCGGCGCGCCGAAAAGTCCGGATCTTCGCTGTTGATCGCCATGGTGATGAAGCTGCCATCGCGCACGGGCACAAGACGCGGAAGGACTAGCGCCACCACCTCAGGCATCAGATCGCCGCTCGCCATCGCGAATTCCGCCAGCCGCACGGAAATTTCGGGGATTTTCAGCGCGCGCTGTTTTGGCCACACTTCTGAAAGGAATGGAATGACGCGCTCTCGCCAACGGCCCTGGCTGCCGCTCGACCAGCGCTCGAGAGTTCTGAGCACCTGGCGCCGCAGCTGATTGTCAGAATGGATCAGCACCTCCCGAAGCTCGAGATCGCTGATCAACCGTTCGGGCTTGTCGGCGTCAGCGTCGCCGCCCCAGCCGGCGAGCAACATCGCCGCAAGGGTGCTGTCATGGGCTTCGCGGACGGGGGGCTGCAACGTCCTTGCCATCAGACAAGGCTTCAGTCGAACAAAGAGTTCCCGGCTAGGAATGCGCGCCGCCCAGAGGAAGCCGCCCCAGAAGGCGTCGCCATCGTCGCTCTCGTCCTCGACGGCAGGAAGAACCGCCGTTTCGGTCCAATTTGGATCGATATTATATAGCCATGCGACATGGAACGCGATCAGCACCAGCGCCTGTCGTCGCAGATCGCCCGGCAAGCCCAGCAAATCGTCGAGGCGGCCGCGCCACACAGGAGGGTAGCCGGCGCCGTTTTCGAGGCCGTTCTTCGCAGGATCCTTCATCAGCAAATTGACCAGCCTACCAACCGGCGCGTTCAACGCGTCGTCGGCCCAGCTGCGATCCGGTCGATGGGGCGCATTGGTCGATCCTATCATCAGCGCCTCGATCATCCGGTTCCACAGCGGGGCCAGCGCATCGGCGGCGTCTCCGAAGAGCCACGCGGCATTGCGCTCCATCCAATCGGCGACCGGATAGGCAATTTCACGGAACTGACCGATCGGTAGACGGCACAGCCTCGCCGCAATCGCGCGGATCATCCGTGGACGATTGGCGTCGCGCGCTTCCAGGCGAAGAAAGTCGGCCCATGGGTGACGAGGCGCCTCTCCACATCGGGCCGCATGGGCGAGCGCCATGAGGGCGCAGACGGGGCTGCGCTTGACCAGACCCGAAAACGGCGCGCGTTGGACGCGGTCGCGGATATCCATCCGGCCGGCCTCGCGCACGCGGGGAAGGATCTCCGAGATCGGCAGATCCATGAGCGAGTCGGGCGTGTCATCAGTGCCGATGCTAGACACTTCGGGCGCGTTCGACGCTGCGGCATCGGCGCCCGCGGCGCGCGTCCATTCAGGCGCGAGCTTGCGCAGCGCAGTCATCTCTGCGTCCAGATCAAACCCGAACGCCACTCCCTGCCCCGACAACCAGAAGAGTCGGTTGAGACGTTCGAATGCCGCAGCGCGGGTGGGGCCGCCGCGAACGTCGTCGGACCAAGGAAACGAGCCCTCGCGCAAGCGCGCCTCGAGACGCTCATGCTCCGTGACCGAAAAATCGGGCCAGCGGTCGCGCAGCGCATACAGCACATCGCGCTCGTGCTGCGATCCCCAGAAGACTTGCTCCGGCAGGCCGAGGAACACCGACGCGGCTTCGGGGCCGTCGAGCAGATCGCGCCGACCGGCCGCCCAGATTCGGAGGCGCGCGAAGACATGCTCGTCGGCGACAGGCCAACGGGAGACCTCTGCGCGCGCGCCATCCCGGTCGAGCTCGGCGAAACGCGTCATCAGCTTCTGGAAGAAGATCATCGGGCCGGTCAGCCCGTAGCTGCTCTCGTCCAGGCCCGGACCGTCATCATTGGCTCGGGTCGTCTGCAGGTAGAGATCATTGTGGCCGCTGATCTCATGCTCGAGTGCGATCGCCAACTCGAGATTTCCGCGGAACTGGCTGACGGCATAGAGCACGTAGGCGTCGGAGATCGCCACGGCCACATGCGGGCGAGGATAGTCGACACGCACGCGGATTATGTCGTCGGGGATCGGCGCTTGCCAATGGAAAGGATGGCGAACGCCAAACGCGCGCTCCACCTTCAGCTGTGGCTTGTACATGGCAGCTACGTCGCGAACGAGCGACGCCGACCAGCCATCGCGTCGGCCGCGCGCTTCCAGATCGTAGCGAATCATGTCCGGATCGTCGCGGCGGTCAGACCAGGCGGAAAACAGCCACTGCCAACCCTTTCGGATCGCGTCGGGGAAGCGGTCGGGAGAATAGCGCAAAGCGGATTGGATATGCTGCTGGATTTGCGGGTGCAGTCCTTGCTGGTGGGCGGCCCACCAGAGCGCTACCGGCTCATGCGCGACACGCTGGATCCAGACGCCGAGATTGGCGAGCCTCGGGGGCATCGGCGCCAGCGCGGATACGTTCGGGCCACGCAGCACGCCGTCTCCCGCCTGTCCGCCGTCCTCGTCGTCGAGGAAGTTTCTCGCAAAAGGATCGAACACGCCTTCCGGGAGTGGGTGGTGGTGAAACGGGTCATCCGGATTCAACGGCTCCGGCGGCGTGTCGCAATCCAAGCCGAGAGCGTCGAAGGGAAAGAACATCTCCGTCGTGTCGTCATAGGGCTCGACCCGGCCGGACGTCGCATAGCGCTGCACAGGATCGAGCGCCAGCAGCCAGCGGCTGTCGAGCGTTTCCGTCGCAGTGGCTATACGGTGTGCGCCTTCAGGGGTCGCCAGCATCTTCGCGATGACCCCGCGGAAATGCGTGTCGGTCGCCGCGGGTCCGGCGGCGGCGCGCGCGATCAGCTTGTCGTGCCAGCCGTCCACATCGCGGGCGCGCGCAGCCCATGCGGACAGAGTATCCCAGAGCGGAGCGTAGCCGCTGCTGTTGTCGAACGCTATGGCCCGTACGCCGCGATGCTCCCACAGCGCGGCGGCTTCGCCTGCATCGCCCTCCTGAAACGCGAAAAGGCGCGCCGATGTCCCGGAATGCAGGTTGAGCGCCTCGAGCAGATACTGAATCGGCGGATCATCGGCGGAGTAGCCGACGAACACGATCTGGTACCGACTGAGCAGCGACTGGATGAAGCGCGTCGCCCAGCCATCTGACAGGTAGGCGCGCCCGAAATCGGCGCTGGATACTACGAACTCGTCGTCGAACGGCCCGACATAGTCGTTGTCGACGCGGCCATGGAGGTGGACGATGCCGTGAAACTCTCGGGGATTGCGGGGATCCGGTAGCCGGGGCGGTCCCCAGCGCGGCAGGTCCGGCAGGCACTCTTCGAACAAGAGATCGAAATTGGTCGTGACTATCTGGGTCACACCTGCGCGCGACGTCGCCAAATCGAGCAGGATACGGTGCGCGTCCAATCCATAGTCGTCTGGGGGGCGGATCGATTCGGCGACCGCTTGGCGAACGTCATGTACATCGAACTCCCGTTCGAGCAAGCCGAACACCCGATCCGTGGCGAGAAGCCCGCCCACGCCCGCCATCCGCCCCATTTCGAGCGCCTTGTCGAGAAGCCTCCGGGCCGGACTGTCGAGCGCGGCGCCGAGAATTCGGATGACATGCCGGCCGAGGCGCTCGAAGTTCGGCAGGTGTGCATACGCCTGGGACACGCCAGCCCCGCAGAAGAAAATCACATCGCCCTTGTCGCGTGCGACAAGGAGCTCTTCGGGAATATCGGGACCTCCGGCAATGAAACGCATGCCGCCACTGTGCATGAGGAGCCGTGCTTCGTCCATGCGGCGCGGATGGGCTGCGCCCCAACTGAGCAGGGGGAGGTCAGACGCCGCTTTAGGATTTCGCCCCCCGGTTCATGGACGTTGCAACCGTTGGCCAAAATCTCTATTTCGTTTAACGAGGAGACTCGCAATGCCGAAGCCGATCCACGAAGCGTCCGATATCCCGGTTCAGTCGAGCATCAGGCGGCGCGCGGTCATGGATACTGCGCGAGAGCTCGGCCTGCTGGGCGGCGAGAACGGCCGAATCGGCGGGCGGATTCGTCGCGACCTCGTGGCGGCCGCGAAGAAGAAGTCTGGCATAGCCTCGGACACCGAACTGCTCGAATATGCGCTGGCGAAAGTGGCGCTCGAGGACGACTTCGGAACAAAGCTTGTCCGTCGCAAGGGCCGGATTGCCCGAGATATCGACCTTGAGCTTTGATCTCTCTCGCGCGCTGCGGCGGATCAAGCCGCAGCGCAAGGCGGACGCGCTCCCGTTACGCCCGTTCGATGCCCTCCCGGTCGTCGAATCGCCGGTTTCCGCGGGCGCCGAGTTGCTGCTCGATACCTGCGTCTACATAGACGTCCTGCAAGGGCGCACGCCGGCGAGCGTCGACGAACTGCTCCAGGCGCGGATCGTCAACCACTCCACCATTTGCTTGGCGGAGATGACGCACCTGTTCGGCCGTCTGGATCCCGCTCATGTCGGCACAAAAGATGTGCTGCGAGAAATCCGACAGACGATCGAGGATATTCCCGGCCATCGCATCTCATCGCCGTCGGAGACCGCGATGGGAGAAGCAGGGATGCTGGCGGGTCTGGTCGCGCGTCTCCTGCGTTTCGAGCGAGGCGAACGGATGCTTTTGTTGAACGACGCGACCCTCTATCTCCAGGCGCTCGAACGCGGATGGACGGTTCTGACGCGAAATGTCCGGGACTTCGACTGTTTCGACCAAATTCTTCCGGCAGGGCGAGTGCTGTTCTACGTGCAGCGAAGCCATCCCGTTTCAACATGATGTGGCCGGATCGTAGCGGCTTTGAAGAGCAATTCGTACCAGCGTCTATTGCCAATGCGTTCCAGGTGGTTAATAGAAGCCCTGAGAAATGTTGGGATATCCTGACCCCACAAATCAGGGCAACATCCGTTGCCCTGATTTGCTTATTAGCAGCGTAATTATACGCCAGATTGCAGGGCCTCCCACGCAAAATACCGAAACTGTTGCTGTCAGAAGGAATGCAAGCGCCAGCAGTCCACGCCATCCCCACCCCTTCAGGTGCCGGTCCTTTCCGAAAGAAAACTCATAATCCGGGACATTTGTCATGATCTTCTCGGTAGCTCGTGATGCAGGTTGCAAGGCGGACGGCGTCAATATGGAAGAACGAAAAGGGGAAATCTCCCTGAAGGCGGCGGACTAACCGGATCGAACCAGAATTCCGTCGTCGCTGTCACACGCTTGCGGCAAGTTAGCCGGACTGCCTTTGATCCTGGGCCAAGATCTCTTTGCATTTGGATCGACCTCCTATCCGAGAAGGAAAGCACATAGCCGTGTGACAAAGTGTCCATCTTTCATGGACGATTCATCCCGAGCCACGTCCGGAATTCCGGAAAAGTCTTCCGGCACATCATAGGCTCGCTCGGCGGCGGAAATCTCCGACAAGTCGTCGTAACCGCCAGCGCCACATGTCTTTTCGAAACAGTCCGGCCGGAAGCGTCGATGGGCCGTGAATAGCCTCGAGCAAGTATTCCAAAACCCCTCCCTAATTGTTTTGTCTCGAAATACCGCGTGGCATACGTTTTCCGCGTCGCGACCGCCGACCAGGACGTTGCCTTGCAGTTCGGCGCTCTCGAGGTCACCGCGTGCGAGAATTTCTTCGCGGGGAAGGCATCAGGGGCGAACGAGGACAAGCCCGAGCTTACTTGACTGCTCGACCAGGCCCGCAAGGTTGAGGTGTCGGTGGTGTGTAAGCTCGACCAGCCGGTCGGGTCGCTGGAACAACTTGTTCTGGCGCTGGAGGACCTCGGCAGGCGCGGCGTGGGGTTCCGGTGCCTCGGCCCGGCGATCCGGGTTGAAGGCCGCGTCGGCGCGTGACCGGAAGGGCGGCAGGCGCAAGGTCCTACCGTCCTACCCGACGACGATCTGGTTGAAGGTGCGCGTCATGCTGCGTGTTCTGCTGATTTCCGTGGCGTCGTTCGCCAAGGTGCTCGGCGTCGGGCGCGCGCCACCCTCTACCGGCACCTTCATGAGGCCCCCATGCGACGCTGGAGGACGCACGAGCACTATTGTCCGTCGCCGTATCGATTCAGACCCTCACTTGGCCCAGTTCATCGCGCGACGACAGCGCGGCTAAGGCGCCGCCTGCGGCGTCGTGTCGGCGGCTTCCGGGGATTCCTGCGATTGCCGCGCCCCGCGTCGACGCTGGCGCGAGGTCGTCGCCCGCCCATCGAGGATGTCGGCCATCTCGTCGGCGACGCGATCCGCCGCCATCCGCAGAGCTTCGTCGATATGAATATAGCGCTGGGTCACGCCCCGCGAGGCATGTCCCAACAGCGCGGCGATGGTCAGTTCGGAAAAACCGAGGTCGCCGGCGAGACTCGCGAATGTGTGGCGCAGCGTGTGCGGCGTGACGTCGACGAGGCGAGCACGATCGCAGATGCGGTCGAGCACTCGGACGACCCCGATGAAATGTCCCTCCCCCCAGTCGGCAGGAAAGAAGAACGGCGACTTTGTTTCCGGCCGAGCGAGGAGCAGGTCGATGGCGGCCTGTCCGATCACACGGGTCTGCGCGCCGCTCTTCGTGTCGGGAAATCGGATCGCGCCCTCTTCCTCGTCGAGCCAGCAGCGCTCGACTCCGAGTCCTTCCATGCGGCGGAAGCCTGTCATCAAAAGGAAGCGGATGGCGGCCAGTGCGGTCGGATGCTCGCCGTCCTCGGCGGCGGCGCGTAGCGTCTTGCCGAGACGCTCGATCTCGGCGCGGCTTAGCCGCCGTTCACGGGGCGCGCTGGCGAGCCGGCGAACGCCCTTGGCGGGATTGCTCGGGATTTTGCCGACGCGCACCGCATGTTCGAAGATCGCGTGCAGCGTCGACAGTGTTCGGGCGGCCACCCCTTCGCCCCCGGTGGTCGCGCCGCCGCGGCTGCCCTTGCGCGCCTTCGCGGTCTTCCCGGCGGCGATATCGGCCTGGGCGGCTTCGATATCTCCGAGCTTCAGCGCGCCGACCTGTCGTCGTCCGAGCAAGGGCTTGATGTGGGAGTCGATCCGGCTGCGGTCCATCGCCAAGGTGGAAGATTTGATCGGCCGCCGGCGCCGGCCGAGGATGCGGCCGGCTTCGGCCTCGGCGAGATACCAGTCACAGACCTCTGCGACGGTGATGCGTCCTTCGGCCTCCGCTTCTGCGGCGAAAGGGTCGAGTCCCTTGGACACCGCGACCAGTTTTTCGTGCGCGAGATCGCGGGCTTCCTCGACGGTCATCAAACCGAACCGGCCGATGACCGCGCGGCGCGGCCTGCCGTCGGGTGTGCGGTAATGGATGACGAAACTCTTGAGGCCCGACGGCATGACCTGGACACCGAAGCCGCGCAGCTCCCGATCCCAAACGAAATGCTCCCGAACCTTGACCCCAACCTTCGAAGGTTTAGGAGCCTTGAGAGCGTCGACGATCCGTTTTGTGAGCTTTTCGAAAGCCATATCAATCACCTGCTACAAATCTGCTTAGAATGATCGGATCATACCCCTGATCGGAGCCGATTCCAAGCAGTTCGGAGCAAGTCGGAGGCCCCTCGGGCGTAGACACGGCGGCCTAGCGTTCATACAATTGATTGTTTTATCGTTATATTTCGTAGACGGGCGAAGCGCGTCGTGGTGCAGCGAAGGCTCCGGGGCACCTTGCCAAGGTTGGGGTCGAGGGTTCGAATCCCTTCGCCCGCTCCAGTGAACTGGATAGTTTGTCCAAGATTTCAAGGACATACCTATCATTACAGTGCCTGACGCGGTGCTGTTGAGCGAAAATGTCCAACATTTCGTCCAACACCGCTCGCGCTCCATGCCTGAATTCCTCACCCGTCGTGGCTCCGTCTGGCACTTCGTCCGCCGCGTTCCCGCCGAGTTCGCGGCGCTCGATCGCCGTGGCATTATCCGTCATTCCACCCGCATCCGGATCGCCGACGACCGGGTCGGTCGACGAGCCGCCCGCGTCGCCGAAAGGCTGAACGCGGCGCTGGAACAGCACTGGAAGGCGCTGGCCGCGAACGGCGCGACATCCGGCTCGTCCCGCTACGACGAGGCCCGTCGCCGCGCCCGCGAGCTCGGCTTCGACTATGTGCCCAATGACCAACTGATCGTCTTGCCGATCGAGCGAATCCTCGAACGGCTGGAAGCGCTGGTCACAAAGGGAATGATGCAGGACGCAGGCGCCCGCGCCGCACTGCTCGGGACGGAAAAGCCGACGGCCTTCCGGCTGTCGCGGCTCTTCGAGGAATATGAGGCGGCAACCAAGGACGAGACTCGCGATATGTCGCCGGACCAGATGCGAATCTGGCGCAACAGCCGCATGCGCGCCGTCGCGCAATTCGTGCAGGTGGTCGGCGACAAGCCGGTGACGGAGGTCACGGAGAACGACGGCATCGCCTATGCCGAATGGTGGCGCGAGCGGGTGCTGGAAGACGACATCGTAGCAAAGAGCGCAAACAAGGATATCGGGCAACTGAGCCGCATGCTCAAGGATATGAGCACCCGGCGCAGGCTCAACCTTCCCGATATTTTCAAAGGGTTGCGGCTGCGCGGCGAGGTCGAGAAGTCGCGCCAGCCCTTCGATCCCGCCTTCATTCAGGATCGGCTGATCTCGGGCGGCGGGCTGGCCGAACTGAACGAGGACGCAAAGCTCGTGCTCTATGTGATGATGGAGACCGGCCTGCGTCCGTCGGAGGTCGTCAATCTGCGCGACGGCACGATCTTTCTCGACGCGCCCATTCCCTATGTGCGCGTTGCGGCCGATGGCCGCCGTCTCAAGACCGAGGATTCCGCCCGTGACATTCCGCTGGTCGGCGTCGCGCTGGCGGCGCTGCGCCTGCGACCGCAAGGCTTCCCGAAATACCGCGACAAGGCGACGGCGCTGTCGGCTACCGTCAACAAATATCTGACCGAGAACGGCCTGCGCCCGACGAAAGACCACACCGTCTATTCGCTGCGCCACAGCTTCAAGGATCGGCTCGTGGCGATCGAGGCGCCGGACAGCCTGATCGACAGCCTGATGGGCCATAAGACCTACAAGCCCAAATATGGTCGTGGCCCGTCGCTGGAACTCAAGCTCAAATTCCTGTCGCAAATCGCCTTCGAAGCGCCCGCCCGGCTGCTGTAATCGGCCAGAAGACGGCGGGCGCGTTCTTTCACGCCATCCTTGCGCTTCAATTCCAGCAGTTCGGCTTCGACGCGTTCGAAGAGTCCGATGTGAACGTCACCCTCGGTCTCGATGAGCCACGCGATCAGCACGAGCGCTCGCTCCATCCGCTCGGAAAGCGGCGGTTCCGCATCGGGGGGGTGAGATTGTTGGTCAGCCATGCGCAGATCGTCGTTCGGTTGCTCACACATTGAGCGGTATCCGCGACATTCGGGCAATGGGTAAGGCTGGGAGTGGTTGGAAAGGTTCCGGGCGAAAAGGGAGGCCGTTGCAACGAAACGGCGGACGAGGCCGGCGCGCCAGCGCAGGCCGGAGACGCGCCCCCTCGTCTCCGGCGTCTCAGCGCATCACGGATTGGGCGTCGGCTGCTTTGTCTGCCGCGTCTTCCTGGACGGCGTTCCGCGCCGTGTGGTCACGGGCGTGGCTGCCGGCGGCGACGCATCCCCCGTCACGGCCCCCGTCACGGCGACCTCGAGAACGGTTTCCGGCTCGCTAAGCAACAGGCGGCTCTGGTCATTGCCATCGAGGTCACGCCACAAAAGCCGCGTGGCATAAGCTTTGGCGGGCGTGAAGCCCTCGGCGGGCACGAAGGTCTCGACGCGGAAATGCACGGCGGGGTTGGTCGCCACCTTGTCGATGGGAAGCATGCGGAAGCCTTTCGCGTCGGCGAAGGCCTGCGGGGTCTCCTCGATCAGGATGCTGTCGCGGTTGACCATCACCACGCGGCTCTTGAAGTCCCGCGACGTCTGGAAGCGCGGATTGGCGTTCGGGTCGTAAGGCTCGATGAAAGCGATATGCTCGCGGGGAATGAGCCGTCTGCCGATAATGACGAAATTGGCCATGAAATCCTCCTTGCTGTTGTTGTTTTCGAGGATCGACAGTGAGCCAGGCGGACGCGAGGGCGCAATGTGAAGGGTTGGTAACGGCAGGCAATGGCCGGAAGGCCGGGGTGCGCCCGCATCATGCCCGACGGCAAAAAAGGAGCCTTCTTCCCTTCAAGGGCGGCTGCCGCGAAGGCGGCGAATACACCAGCATTATCCCGCCAGAGAAACGTGCCGGAACGCATCCGAGCGCGTCGGAACCATTTGCAATTAAGAATGAAATTCATTGACCGGGCGATGATCGCTCCGGCAGTTTCGCGGTTTCCTCGGCAGGGCTGAGCAGAAAAGGCGACGAAATCAAGAGCCGCGAAAGAACTTTTTTGCAGTGCGATAGCGTCATGTTCCGTCGGTTCTCCGAGACAACACGAACTCGAGGAGAGACGACATGCAACCCACTCCACCCCCACCGCACGAATTGTCCGGCGATCTGCTGCGCGGCGCCGACAGGATCGCGGAATTCCTGTTCGGCGACGCCAGCGAACGCCGCAAGGTCTACCATCTCGCCGAAACGTCACGCCTGCCGGTGTTCCGCCTCGGCTCGATGCTGTGCGCGAGACGCTCAGTCTTGCTCGAATGGATCAGGCATCAGGAAAATCGTGGCTGGACTCGGCCAAGGGCGTGAACTGAGAGGCGAACCATCTGGAGCCACGAATCGGGGATTCCCAACAACAGGTCTGGCAGCTATCTTATGCCATCCCTCAGGTTTTATCCTTTCAGGCTTTCATGTATGCGTTCGCCCTCTTAGCCCCCCCCCGCGTAGCGCCGTTCGCTTATCAGCGCGCATCCTGGGGCGATTGCTGGCCCTTTTGTGCGTGGTTGTCCTCATCGCGCCTTCGTCTGCCAAAGCAGCTTGCAGTAGCCCCGCCGTTTCGCAGACAAGCGACCCCGTGCTGCGCTTCAAGACAACGTCCGGCGCTGGTAATCTCTTCGCCTCGAACTTCACGACCTTTCAGGAAGGCGACCTTGCCTATGACAACACACAGAACAAACTTGTTCTGTGTAACGGCACGTCGTGGGACGCCGTTGGCTCTTCCGCCGCCGCAGGCTCAACCGGCTATGTGCAGTTCAACGGTTCAGGCAGTTTCACCGGTGACAGCAATTTTTATTGGGACAACACGAATAAGCGGCTGGGAATTGGCACCACAAGTCCGTCACAATCGCTAGATGTCACTCAATCGAGCAGCGCCACTTACGCCAGCTCATCAGCGTCAGTTGGTTATCCCTACACGTCGTCTGATCCTGTGATCCGCATAAGAAATTCAAATTCGACACTTGGATCAGCCGCTTATATCGGTCTTTCAAGTATATCTGGCGGCTCAACAAATGCCTTTACATACATTGCTTCTTTTGCCGAAAGTTCAGGCTCATCGTCTGGGGCAATCGCTTTCGGATCACGAACCGGAGGCACGGCTTATTCAGAATATATGCGTATCGACAGCATCGGCAACGTCGGGATCGGCACGACTTCGCCCACGCAAGCGCTTCATGTCGACGGGAATGCCCGTTTGTCTCGAACGGCGGCGCAGACGCGCTTTGAAATCGCAAGAGATGCCGGTCAATTCGGTCTCATTTCCTTAAATACAGGAACTTCCGAAAGATGGACGTTCGGGGTGAACGATACCGCTGAGTCTGGTTCGAATGCGGGCTCCAATTTTTTTATCGATAGGAAGGCTGATGATGCCAGCTCCATAGCACGTGCGTTTACTATCCTTCGGGATACGGGCTACGTCGGCATCGGGCAAGTAACGCCGGATCGCCAGTTGCATGCGCAGCTCGACAGCGCCGCGACGAGTACCGTCACTTATCTCGAACGCCTGACCAGCACGAGCACCGGCACGCCGGCGGCGGGCATCGGCGCAGGGTTGGAGTTTGAGGTTGAAACGGCGGCCTCCAACAACGAAGTCGGCGCGACGATTGAAGCGGTGACGACCGACGTGACTGCCGCTTCCGAAGATTTTGACCTTGTGTTCAAAACCATGAGGGCAGGTGCTGCGGCAAGCGAGCAATTCCGCGTTCGCAGCACTGGCAAGATCAAGGTCGGCGGCGGTTCAACCCCAACGGTTGGCACATGTGGCACCACGCCCAGCATCACCGGCAACGACACGCGAGGGGTGGTGACTTTCGGAACGGGAAGCCCTACCGCCTGCACTATCACCTTCAGCGCTGCCTTCGGCTCGGCCCCCTATTGCACCATCACGGCCTATGGCGGCGATGCGGGCAAACGCTACTGGATAACATCGACCAGCACGACAACACTGGTGATCGGCATCGAAGCCGCCGCCACCGCCTCGCAGAAGTTCCATTACACTTGCATCGAATAAGACTGAAAGCAAACTTTAAACTGATATAAGTCATATACTTATTGAAATTAATGCGGTATTAATATCGAATTGCTATCGTTACATGTATAATACTATAGCTATCAAGGTAGCAGGAGTCTAAATTATGCGTTTTATTTCCATATCTGCCTTGATCTTTTGCAGCATAATCGCGGCTTCCTCTGCCTTTGCAGCAAGTAATACAACAATTTTTCCGCCTGTTAAATGGGGCACGGACCAGTGGCCCGCCACCGGAGACCCCGAGTGCGCCATCACCTACGAGGCCGGGAAGTCCTCCACCATTTGCCGCACGGGGCAGCAGGTCATGAAGCTTGCCTTGCCAGATTGCGCGGTAGGGCAAGTTGTAACTTATACGGCGTCGGGTTTTGAATGCTCAACAGCTCCGGCGATCACTTTAAGCTGCCCTACAGGAAAGGTTCTTACCGGCATCGACAACAACAATCCCGTCTGTACGGATATGACAGCAGGCGGTGCATCATGCCAAACCCCCAATGGGGAAATGCTTAACGGACAGACATGGTATGAAGAAGCTCCTTGCTTCAACGGGTTTACACAAGCTTATGTATGGCAATGCCTCAATGGGAATGCAATTCAAGGAGGGCCAGTTACAACGGGCGGACAATGCAACACTAATTAATTGAACCGATATGGCACAATTGGAAAGCGGATGCACATGCCGCGCCCCCTTTGTTATCGCGAAAACGTTGGAGCATCGTCCGCGCATGGCGATTCAATAAAACGGTGCAGATTCCCATATCTGAAGCGGAGCGCTGAGCGGCGGGAGCGGATCATGGCGCGGTCGATGGTTCTTCACGAGAAGGTGATGAAGGCGATTCGGGGCGGGATGTCTCGCCGACAGGCTGGCGCACGGTTCGATATCGGACCGGCAACCGCCGCAAGGTCTACCATCTCGCCGAAACGTCACGCCTGCCGGTATTCCGCCTCGGCTCGATGCTGTGCGCGAGGCGCTCGGTCTTGCTCGAATGGATCAGGCATCAGGAAAATCGTGGCTGGATACGCCCGAAGCCATAGCCCGATGAGGGCGACGGCTGCGCAGCCTCCGATGTCGAACTCTCGGAAAGAATGTCAGGCGTTGGCCGCCGTTTTCTTCCTGGGCCGTCCGGCAATCGGTTTCTTCGCTACGACGGGCGCTTTGACACCCGGCTTGCGGCCGAGGCCGAGCGACTTGGCGAGGGCCGAGCGCTGCGCGGCATAGGCGGGCGCGACGAGCGGATAGTCCTTCTTCAGGTCGAAGGTGGCACGGTATTCGTCCGGCGCGAGCTTGTGCTCGGCCTGCAAATGTCGCTTGAGCGATTTGAACTTGTCACCGCAGCAGAGGCAGGTGATGGCGTCGTCGGCGACTGATTTCCTGATCGGCACGGCGGGCTGGCGCTTCTCCGCTCCCTCGCCCGCAGGCGGCGCGGCGAACGCATCTCCGTTCCCGCCGAAGGCTTTCTTCACGGTTTCGATCACCGAAGGCAGATCGGCTGGAGCGACACTATTGTTGGACAGGTACGAGGACAGGATTTGCGCGACAAGCGCCTTGTCGTCGGCATCGGCCATTGCTTTGTCCCTCGGCTATCGATTCGATGCCGATAGGACGTGATATTTGTCGGGAAAGCAATCAGTCCAGGCAGGAAAGCAGTATTTTTTCGAACGCCGCCGGCGTGCTGATCATGCCTTTTGAAAAAGGGGATAAGAGGATAGCGACGTCAAAAGTCACCATTTGGAAATTTTGTTCCTAATGCAGGCGACGATTATTCGCGCTTTCGATCCAGTCGGCGGCCGCATGCCAGATACCCTTGACCAAAGGCGATACATAAAGGAAGCGGCTATATTCTCCTTCACCTGCGGCCATCATACGCAGTTCTTCGACGAGCGTTTCCGCAGAGTTTGCTGTATCTTCCAGAGCATCCCTGAGCGGCCCGCTTTTTTTGTTGGTCATGTCTCTCTCCCTAATGCAAACGATCTCCAGAGAAGGATTCTCTGGAGATCGGGGAGCTTGAAACCGTACAGGACGGTGCAGCGTATTTACGCTCACGCGCTGTTGTATTCCGCCGCCTCCCCAACCGGTTGGTCGAGAGGCACATCGGATTTTCGAGCTGATGTGAACGGCTCGCCTGTAGAGGTTTCAAGACCTCCGAAACAGTCTTTTTCACTGCTTTGGCTGAAATATATAAAATATGCACTGTAATGGCAATAACGCACTGGCTTCATTGCAGCGCAATTAACTGTTTAATAAAACGTATCAGATAATTTTGTCGCAGAATATTCGACGGCTACCCATGCTCTTTGAGGTATATGTTTATGAAGGCAGCTTCAAACGACGATGCACAGCACTTCAGGCCGAGGGCTTTCGAGGTTATTCAGAATTACACCATGGAACTCGCGAAGCTGAAAAACGTGCCGCTTCATCCAAAAAGATGTGGGAACATAGCCAGTGTGATCATCGACGGACTGACCCCCGCGCAATTCCGATGCATGGGAAAAGCCGAGGGCGTTGTCATTCCCCGCGTAATTCACCTGAGCCTCGATAGCGGCCTCGACTATGATTACGCCTGGATCGTCGTACATTCATCAATTACCACTGTCGGGCTCGGCGCGTCTGTTGAAATGAAAGACAGGCTGGTCGAAACCTTCTACGACAGAGTGAGCGGCCATCGTGCGGCCGATCCTCAACGCCCAATGTTGCGCTGGCCGACAACGGAGGCGCTCAAGGATGTCCTGTTGGAACGCATCGGGCATTTGCCCGCGTCGTGCAGCCCTGACGATCTGTTGAAGGCTCTCCTGTATCCCACAATGGTCGAGCCGATCACAGGGCCGATGATGTATTGTGAAGCGTGAAAGACGGCCCGCCGTGTATGCGGGCTTATTCGGTGCGCGGAACGCTCGTCAGGCGGCGTTCGAGGTGAGCTTGCAAAACCCTGTCTCGGACATGCGCATAGAAGTTTGGCGGCAACATTCCATAGACAAAGCGCGAGAGCGCCTTACCCGAGACGGCAGGCCGTAGGTCGGCCCCCGGCCATAAGAAATCGTTGGTTTCCGTCACGACAATCCATGACCGCAGATCATCGAGGCCAAGGTGCTTCTTGATCGAGGCGGGAATCTCGATCGCCTCACCGGGGTCAGAGGGCGGACTGTGCGTGATCGGCAGCACGGTCACGACTTCGCGGCCTTCGATGATCTGCTTTGCTGCGATGATCGCGCAGGGCCGAGCCTTCGCGCCTTCCTCAGCCCCGTCGCTATGCTCCCGCGCCCAGAGATACGAATAGCCGATCACGAGTCCCGGCACCGGCGTCGGGAGGCTCATGGCGTCCAGTCTTTGAGGAGATCATTGAGCCCGTCGAACTCCGACGGCACCGCACTCTTGGCGATAGCTTTCAGCGTGTCGTTATCGAGGTCTTCGACCCGCCGCGCCACGCGCCCTTTCGTCAACACTTCAAACAACGCCGCCGACATCAGCACCGTGTGAGCGCGGGCGTTCTTGGTGATGACGACCGGCGCGTGTTGGGCTGCGTCCTGGTAACGCCCGACATTCTGCTGGAATTCGGTCGAGGTGACTTTCATGGCAATTCCTCCTCTATCTATTATAGATAAAGTAGATAATGATTGCAAGAGCGAAATTTCCACTCAAATTTGCAGAAACAGATAAAGATTCTAGCCTTGAACGTTCGTTGCTAACCCAAGATACCGGCATGCCCGCGATCAGGGCCGCACCCGTGCGTTTGCCTTTGAGGCGACGGAATTCTTACGGGGACGCCGAGCGAGCCTTGGCATCTTCCAGCAGCGAACTCCCCGACAGACGGGGCGGACTCATATCGTCAATGTCGTAAAATATGTAAATAAATAGATAAATAAAGCCTTCGTAAATGATCGCAATATATACTGCGGGAATATTTTACGAGAGCCCTTTTCAGGGGCCGGAATTTTGAGGGAATCTCGCTATTGTGCCCTATTGTGGATGTGCGGGATATATTTGAAGACGGGTTATTACCATGGCAGATATTTTGCCACGCTATTTTCTACGCGTTCTCGAAGGCCGCATGGCCTCCGCCGGGCGGAGGCTGTGACGCATGAATTACGGCGCCGCCCTCACCCGTCCCAAAAGCCAGGAGCAGATCGCTGTAACGACTTTCGCGCAGGCGATTTTCGCAGCGATGGACGCACGCGGCATTCCTTCGCCCCTGCCGGCCGATACGCTCGGCACCGTCATGAACGAGAGGATGAAGGCGATATCCCCGGAACAGTTGGCGTCGATCAGGCCGGGTGACAGCAACCTGACGGCCATCGTGAGCCGCAGCATGGATACGGCGTTGAGCGGCTTCTCCGACGCGCAGAAGAAAGCCATGCAGCCGAGCCGCGACCCGCAGAATGGTGGAGACCGAGCGGGCGCCAACGCCGATTTCTTCAAACAGGACGCGTTCGGCCGCATCGGCTGGGACAGGAAGATCGGCGCAGTCGGTGGCGCCTACGCCGCGAACAACGGCGGTTCGTCCTATGGCTATGCCGGTATGGTTTCGCGCTGGGATCCATCGACCGGCGGCGCGGGACTGAATGAAAAGAACTTCCCTGAAACGCCCTTCCAGCATGCGGGCCTCGACCTCGGCACGACGAGGTCACTGTTCGCCAAGGGCTTCAACCAACAGCAAATCCTCGCGGCGGCCAATGACACGAAAGCGCTCGGCTTCAGCCCGCACGACAAGGCGGCGGTGGAAGATCATGCAACCATCCGGAAGCTTGCCCACAACCCGGATGAAATCAACAACCACTTGCGCGGTCTGGATGCCTCGTTGCGAAACAACAAGGAATACCAGGGTTTGGTGGATCAACTTCATCATGCCAAAACAGAGGAGGAGCGCCGCCGCATCAGGGAGCAATTAAAGAAGATCGAACAGAAAGCTGCCGATGAAAATCATGTCACACATGATAAGCATGACACGAAGAACCCTCATAAGGTTCATGAGGCGGTTGGTAGGCGTGAGAAAGAGCTATATAAAAAGTGGCGCCATGAAGAGAAGCTCACTCTTCAACAAAATAAAGCCGAAACACAACAAGGTACAAACGAGCATCATGCGCGGAGGGCGGCGGATACAAAGGTTGAGAAAAATGAAGCACTCCTCGCTGCGCTCCAAAAGCAGCAGCAAGAGCAACACGCCGACGCCCCAGAAAGCACGCCGCCCACTCCGCAAAACAAGCAAGCCTCAGCGCAACCACCTGCACAAGGGAAACCGACACACAGCGCGGCGCTCAGGAAACCTACAAACCCTACAGTCTAGAAGGTCAGCCGCTGTTGCAGGCTGAGGGGTCACGCCGAACCTTGCAGGCGGTGGCCAAAGTAATTTTTGGAAGCATGCCGGGACAAACCTTGGAAATTTCAACAGCGCATTTCCCGGCCTCATCCGCCGCAGCGCCACGCGCCTGCTCCGCCTCCGTCCTCGCCTTCGAGGCTTCCGTCCTCGCCTTCGAGGCAGCCCTCTCCGCCCGCGTGGCGGCTATGTCCTTCTGCAACTGCTCGATACGGGCGCTATCCGCATAAGCAGGCGAAGCCGCCATCAGGGGGTAGGATGCGCCGCTTGCAGCAGCGAGAAATGTCATCGCTGCGGCGGCAACTGTTGATCGAGTGGTCGGTTGCATATAGCCCTCCATCCAGCATTGATCTCAGACTTCGTTACGGCCAAGTAATTAGTTTATATTTACTTGGTCGTTATTTGAGCGTTATATTTTATCGCATTTTTTACTTACTACTATCATATATGGATTCCACAAAAACGCCAAGATGTAAGTAAAACTCGCGTTAACCAAAAAAGACACCACAAAATCGACGTTAAGTCGATCTCTGATGCACCGATCAATCATTTTCTTGAAAGTAATGCGAATACTACATCGTTATTTGCAAGTAACGATTGTAATTACTTTGCCGTAACAGCTTTTTAGTGTCGGAAATACCCCTGAGGCATTCCGGGCGAACGCAGTGAGACCCGGAATCCAGTGTGGTCTGTAAAGCGAAACTGGTTCCCGGATAAATGCCTGCGGAAATTTCCGGGATGCCTTGTTCGCTTTGGTTATGCTGCAACATTATTGCTCATAATGTTGCGCTCCCTCTTGGAAGGACGGCGGATGTACGATATCGTCCTGACGAACATTGACGCTGGCCACGATCCGACGACCCTTGCATCGAAAGGGGAGAGCGAGAGAGGAGAACGGGAAGAGGGGCAAGCCTCTGATCTTTTGAGAGAAAGCTTCCCCTGCAACATTATGAGCAAAAAAGTCTCCTCCCGAACGCGGGAAAATTCGCCCTCGCCGCGCTGGCGGCGGGCGGCGCCTGTCTCCGCTTCCTGCGACGCCGCCGAGCTCTACGCGCAGGACGGCTCGCGCAAATATCTGAATGCCGACGAGAGACGGCGCGTGCTGGCGGCGCTGGACGCGCTGCCGGTCGATCAGGCGCTGTTCGTGCGCACGCTTTTGTGGAGCGGCGCCCGCGTCAGCGAAGTCCTCGCACTCACCGCCACATCATTTCAGATCGAGCGCGGCGTCGTCGCCATCCGCACCCTCAAGCGCCGCCGCCACGCCATGCGCGAGGTGCCCTTGCCCTTCCCGCTCCTCGCGGCGCTGGACGCCCGGTTCGGGCTGACGCAGGCAAACGCCGCCGGCGGGCTCCCGCTTCGGCCCGCGCCCTCGACCCCTCTTTGGGGTTGGTGCCGCCAGACCGCCTGGCGCATCGTCAGGCGGGTCATGGATCAGGCAGGCATTTCCGGTCGCGCAGGGACGCCCCGAGGCCTCCGCCACGCCTTCGGCATCGCCGCCGTGCAGGCGGACGTGCCGCTCGATCTCGTGTCACGCTGGATGGGCCATTCCCGCCTCGCCACCACGGCGATCTACACGGCGGCCTCCGGCCCCGAGGAACGCGCCCTCGCAGAGAGGTTTTGGCAGATGGCGGCGTGAGGGTCGTCGCCGTTAGCGCGTCGACGGCGTCACATGAAATTCGACACCCGCCTGCTTTTGCAGGTAGCTGATAATGCTGAAGAGATTTCGCGCTTGCGGATTGCCACGCGGACCGAGCATGCGGATCAGGCTCTTCGGGGGTGTGGCCGTCGCTTCGCCTAGTTTCTCGAAACCCACAGTCGCCTTGATGTAATCGCGTAGAATTGACTTCCCTGCGTCCACATCCCCGGAAAGCATCGCCTCGATGCCTTCGCGCAGCAGCCCTTCGGCGAAGGCGGGTTCCGCTGCTACGCGACGCTGCACCAGTTCCTTGAAGCTTTTCGATACTGCCATTCGATTATGGTAACATATACGTTACCAATGCGCAAGGCTCATTATGGGGCGCTTTCTTTCCCTATCCACCGAACGCTGCCGGGCGTTTCCGGCGTCACGTCCGATCGGACGGTTCCCACCTCGCCATCACGGCGATCTACACCGCCGCCTCCGGCCCCGAGGAACGCGCCCTCGCGGAGAGGTTTTGGCAGATGGCGGCGTGATGGCGCTGTTAAAATTGGTTATTTAGCTAGTCTTTTCGTCTGATATAAATATATTGCTTTAAATTAGAGGTTATTAAGTGATTGTGAACCACTGTGCTTTAGATATAAATGATTAATAGCATAGATGATTTTATGCAAATGAAGAAAAGCGTAGCCGTTTTCATATTCATTATTTTCGCCGCCCTGTCGGGAAACGCCTCCGCATCAGCGACAAATACGCAAGTGTTTCCACCAAAACAAAGTAATGAAGTCTCTGACTGTCCTAGTGGACAGGAGGCCATACTTAGCTGGAAAAATGGTGCGGCCTATACTCACTGTCTCGACAAGGATGAAGTGCGACGTTTCGCTATCCCCGGAAAGCCTGAGGGACAAGACGTTTTATCAACCGCGCTACCCGGTTGCGCGGCTGGACAAGTCGTGACTCATACGGCCTCTGGGTTTGAATGTTCAAATCCAAACACTCCGAATGTTTGTCCTAACGGCAAAGTACTGACATATACTCAACAGGGTTTCATCTGCGTAGATACCGGCAACCAGACCGTTCCAACCTGCGCGCCGGGGCAATTTCTCACATATAATGGTACGAATTTTGCCTGCTCTGGCACCCAGCCACCTGCGATCACTTTGAGCTGCCCGACCGGTAAGGTTCTTACTGGCATCAACAACAATCAGCCTGTTTGCGCCGACGCAGCCGCAGGAGGCGGCGGAGGAAACGTCTGCTATCAGTGGTCGCCACCGGAGCTGTATACCCCTACTTGTAGCAATCCGGACTACCAAGATTGTGGTTCTACATGGCGTGACCCGCGTTTCGTCGGCCCTGTGAAATGCCCGGCCGGTTGCAGCGCAGGACAAGTCGTGATTGCAAACGGCTTTGGCGGGGAAGGCCCGCCAATATCTGCTGGCCCGGCGGACTTTATATGCAAAAACCCACCGGCAGCGACAAAAATCGACCAAAATAATCCACTTTTTGGAAAGCCATCATACAACTGGGGACTTGTGTATGACTCCTATTGGCACTGGTAATAGATGGTGCCAGAAAAAATGGCACACTTGTTGTAGCTAGGGAAGATCACGCTGAAGTATCCACCGAACTCTGCCGGGCGCTTCCGGCATCACGTTGGATCTGACGGTTGCCGCCTCACCATCACGGCCAGCCGGTGCGCCGAGCGCGCCTCCTGCTCGGCGATCCAGGCGGTCAAGACCGACCGGCGGGCGCAGAGCTTGCTCCCCAGCCTGAACACCGGCAGGCGCGACGTCTCGGCGAGGTGGTAGACCCTGCGCCGATGCTTCCTGTCGCCGAACAGGAAGTCCGCGATGTCCTCCGCGCCGCACAGCAGGTCGGAAGCGAGATTGTCCCCGGTCGTTCTTTCTTCCATCGGTTCGTCCTGCCCATTTGACGACGCATCCGCTTTCGCTTTCGCGAGGCCGGCGGCGCGCCGACTCCCGTCTGCCCCCGTCTACCCTTCAACCCTAAGAGGGAAACGGCCCGGCGCCATCGGCAGGGAATTGCAGAAAATTGCACGCTCGCAGCGGGACGGCGCGCCAGTCTCGGCGATCGTGTCGGCGACCGTTCCCATCGCGCCAGAGTCGTGGCAACCTGCGCGTCATTTCACGGCTGCTCCGGCCCGCCACAGGATCGCGAGGCGACGATGTCTCAGTCCATGTATGCGAGCGTCCAACGGCTTTTGGCCTTTCAGACGCCGCTCGAGTTTCTCGTGTCGCTGGAGGAAGCTCCCGAGCAATTGGCCGCCGACAATCTCGAAACGCTGCGTCTTTATAGCGAGAGCCCCTTGTGGCCCCGGCAGCGGGCGCGGATCGCCAATATCCTGCACGTTGCCACGTCTTGCGCCGAATGCGGGGTCGGCGCCGTGCGCGACGAGCTTCTCCGGGAGAAAATCCGGTCGTGGCAGGACTATGCCGAGCATCATGCGACGGCAGGCGGCGACGAGGCCTGTTGCGTTCTCGATCCCGGCGCCGACATCGAGCCTTTGGAGAAAGCCGGTATTTTCTCCGACCTCGCGTCGCATATCGTCGCGAGCATCGGAAATTTCGATGGCGTCGTCGCCGCGAGCCTTCACGGGGCGGCGGGCGTCGCGATGGCCACGGCTGAGGAGCCGCCGGAACCGGAATGGTCTGAACGGACGATCATCCATCTCGAAACAGCGCTGCAAACGATCACGCGAGACGTGGACGAGACAGCCTGGGCGTATTTCCGTGGCGCGCTCGGCGTCGCGTATCGCATGTCGGATGGCGGCGATCGGGACGAAAACATCGAGACCGCTATCGCCTGCTTCGAAGACGCGCTCAGCGTACAGACGCCCGAAGCGGATATGCACAACTGGGCGGTCTCCACTTACCAACTTGGAATCGCGCATCTGGCGCAGGCGGACGCGGCTGGGGCGAGTGGTCGAAAAGCCATGGCCTGCTTCGAGGACGTCTTGAATCGCCTCGAGCCTGCGCGTGAATGGCCGCTGTGGGCGGACGTGCAGATCGCGCTCGGCAGAGCCTGGCTGGAACATGACGAGGGGGAGCCCGAAGAGAATCTCGCAAAGGCTCTGGAGGCGTTCGATGCGCTGCGCGAGAACGCAATCACATTCGGCAAGCCGCTCGGGGAGGCCCACGCATACAAGGAAACGGGCGCCGCGCTCGAGAAAGCCGGCATCGCCGACACCGACCGATTGATCGCCTGCTATCGCAAAGCGCTCGACATCTACAGCCCCGACAACGACTGGGAGTCGTGGACATGGTGCAGCGGCAATCTCGCTCGTGCGCTGATCGATCGGGCATATGTCGACAAGACGGATGACATCGAAGAAGCGATTTTGCTCTTGCGCGGCGTTATCGCCCGTGGGCGCGAGCGAGAGATCGAGGTTTCGGGATTCATTCACGCCTTTCTCGGCAACGCCTATCTCCTGCGGAAGAAAGGGACGCCGGAGCGAAATCAGGACCGGGCCGTATCCTTCTACGAGAAGGCGGCGGCAAGCGAGGACGCCGGCTCCATACCGCGCATCTGGTGCGATCTGGCGTTCGCTTTCAGAAACCGGACGCGTGGCGACCGCGCCGCGAATATCGAGCGGTCGCTCCAGTGTTTCGAAACATCGGTCGGGATGCTGGCGGAAAGTGGCGATGATCCTGACCTGAGGGCGTCGCTACAGGCCGAACTGGCGCAGACCTATCTGCGCCGTCTCTACCATGACGACGGCGAAAACATCGCCTCGGCGGTCAATCACGCCTCCGAGGCGCTGGCGGCGGCTCCTCGCGGCGAACATTGGCGTGGCCGCGTCGCCGCGCTGCAAGCGCTCGGCGACGCCTATGAGAAGCTTCAGGCATTGGCCTATGGTGAGGTCGACAAGGCCGTGGAATATCTGGAGGAGGCTCTCCAGCTGTGCACGGAAAGAGGCGATCCGCACGAGGCGGCCTCGATCGCGTCGAAACTCGGGCATGCTTTTCTTACGCGCAAGGCCGGCGACGTGGACGCCAATGTCGAGGCGGCGATCAAGCATTATACGATGGCGTTGTCCCTCGGCGAGGACGACGACAACACCCGGCAAGCCCACTGGATGCAAGGCCTGGGACTCGCCTATCTCGGGCGGCGGCGCGGCGATCCGTCGGAAAACCGCAGGATCGCGCTGGCGCATATTCGGCACGCAGGCGAGATCGGACGGGATGAATTCAGTGCGAGCGATCTCGTTGCGCAGAATCTCGCCGAGGCCAGGGCGCTGATGGCGATGGGCCGCGAGCACTGGGGCGAAGCTCTGCATGTCATCGACCGGGCCTTCGATGCGTCGGACGATTGCTGGCGCGAGGCCGTGACGCCGATGGCGCGAGCGGAACTCATCGACGCCATCGTCGACGCCGGCGGCTGGGCGGCGCTCGCCTATGCGGCGCAGGGCGATTGTGTGACGGCGCTCGAGCGCCTGGAGGCGGTTCGCGGCGTCACGCTGCGGGAAATGCTCACCTTCGAACGAATGGCGTCGTCGGAGGCCGACGACGACAGACGGGCCGCGATCCGAAACGCCACAAAGCGCGTCGCCACCCTGCGCGCCGAGGCGACCAGCTTCCTGACGATGACGCGACCGTTCCTGACGGTCGCTGACGAATTGGCCGCCGCGCAGGAGGAATTGTCCGACGCGCTGCGCAAGGCGCAGGGGCGAGCCATGGCAGCGCTCGGCCCGGTTCTGGCGTCTCTGCCGGAGGGAAGCGTGCTCATCACGCCCGTCGCCACGGAGTTCGGCGGGATCGTGTTCGTTGTGCCATCGGGCGTCGCCGCGCCAGACCACCGGCACGTCATCGAGATGCCGGAGCTCACTTTCGCCAACGTGCGCGAACGACGACAAAAATGGAGCGCGGCATATGGCGAAGCGTGCAACCCGGCTCCGCTCGATATGAGCGCCCGGAACGAAGAGGAGGCATGGCGCGTCGCGGCGCTTTCGCTTCAGGAAATTACCGAGTGGCTGGGCGCGAAGGTCATGGCCCCCGTTCTCGAAAAGATCAGGGAACTCGAGGAAGCCCATCGACCGCCAGACGGGAGCGACAGGTCGGCGCATCTCGTGATCATGCCCACAGGCGACTTTGGCGCGCTGCCGTTTCATGCCGCCCTTTGCGCATTCGACGACGCGAAGCGTCCTCTCATAAGGGAGCACATTGTTTCCTACACGCCGAGCCTCCAGGCTTTGAAGGCGGCGGTCGAACGGGCGCAGCGTACGGAGCAGGACGCATCGGGCGGCGCGCTGGCGCTGGTCAATCCCGGTCACGACCTGCGGTTTGGCGAAACGATCGAGGCGCCTGCCCTGCATCGCCTGTTCCCCGACGGCATGATCCTGGTCGGGGACGAGGCATCGAAGGAGGCGTTTCTGGAGCATGCGGCGTCACGGCGGTATCTTCATCTCTCGTGCCACGGACGGTTCGACATCATGCACCCGGAGCAATCCGGGATGAAGCTTGCCTCGAGCGAATGGCTGACGCTTCCGGAGATCACCGGCGGCCTCGGGATCGACAGGTGTCGTTGGCTGATGCTGGCGGCGTGCGAAACGGCGATGACCGGTCTCTTCCATACGGTCGAAGAATCGGTTGGGCCGATCACGGCCTTTCTGATGGCGGGCGCGGCCTGCGTGACCGGCGCGCTGTGGGCGATGCCCGATGTCAGCGCCGCCCTCGTCGCGTCAAGAGGCTATGAAGAACATTTGCATCGACAACTGCCGCCCGCGCAGGCGGTGCGCGCCGCCGTTCTCTGGTTGATGGATTTGTCGCGTGACGACTTGCGCAGGATCATCGGGTCGGAGGATGGCGGCGCGGCATGGCGCTATCGTCTCGCCGACATCGACGACGCCCCCGGCGCGGGCGGTAGCGCGCCGGACGCCGAGCGCCCCTTCGCGTCGCCATTGTTCTGGGCTCCGTTTACAGTCTGGGGAATGTGAACCGTTGCGCCTCTCGGCATGGCGACCGGATAGTCGGAACGGATATGAATGGCGTGCTGCCCGGATACGAACATGAGAAGCGATGACGAGCCCCATAGCGGAATCATTCCGGACCAAGGCAAGAAGCTCACCTATCTCATTACGGTCAGAGGTGACCAACGTCCGGTGGCCCGCGACAAACAGCATGCGCTCGGCGATATAGTGAATCGGGATGGCTTGTCCTATCCGTCTCCCGTCGTGACGAACCAGGCGCGGCTCGCCGAGGCGCTCGGCCTCGACGCGACAGCCGTGACGCGCTGGGTCAAGGAGCAGTTGCGCATCCCGGTGCCCCACATCAAGGAAATATGCCGCATCTTCCAGATCGACGAGCAGGTTTTTCGGGAGCGGGATTTCGACGCGCTCAGGCAATACTGCGCCGGCAGTTCGTTGCGGTCTCCGACAGACTGGCGCGACACCTTTCTCGGAAAGATCGACGTTCGAGGAAGCATCATGCTCACGGACCCGTTTTCCGGGCAGATCGGCCGCACGCGCTATGCGGGGATCGGTGAGGACGATACCGACGAATTGCCCGCGACCGAAGTTCCCGCCGGTGCGCCGTTCTGGATGGACTTCGTCAGCCCTCGCGGCCGCGACGGCAAGCCGCTCTGGGCCGATTGGCCCATGCTGCTGTTCAACCACGATGTGCGCATTCATGGATTCAAATGCTTCCTGCCCGCCTACCGCGAGCATGAAGCGTTCCGGCAGGAGGTGTTTCCGGCAAAAGGAGCGCTTGTCTTGCCGCGCAGGCCCGTGCTCAAGCATCCGGTCGAGGATGCGGGCGAGTTCGAGATGATCTTGATCGTCGCGCAGGATCGATTTCCGGACGATGTCACCGGACGACTGTCCGACAAGCGGGCGCATGGCGCGGCGATCGAGGACGCCTTGCGGATTCTTTCGGAATGGATCGGTGATCGCATGAAGCGCGGAACAGCCGACATGGGAAAGGCGCGCTACCGCGTCGTATTACCAACCGCCCGATGAACTGACTCATTGGGAGTTCGGCGACTTGGTATAAAAAGCTCAGGCAGCGCAGCGTAAGAAGCGGAAGGCTCCCGAACGCAAGTTTCTTGCAGATTCCGGTCAACGCGTTTCCCGGGCTTCGCAATTACCTCCTCCTTGTCACAAAGGAGGTTGGCATGGCCCGCACCAAAGATGGATCGATCACGCTCGGCTCGTCCTATATCCCCGTCGGCGACGACTCGTCGCGCCGCCGCATCGACGATGTCGTCTCAAAGTACAATATACTCTTGCGCGCTGCGGAAGCTGGGCGGAAGAACGAGCCGCCGACGAACGACGCGCAGCTCGACGAGACGCAGCGCGAGCTGATCGACGAGAGCCAGGGTTTCGTCGCCGGCGCCACGCGGCGCGCCGGGGCCGAGATCACCGATCGCTGCAACGACATCCGCACGATGCTGCCTGCACCGCTCGACACGGCGCTGGAACAGTCGACCATCCGGCGCGAGGTCGCCGAAACGAAAGACCGCTACCGCGACGATCTTGCTTACGCCTTCCATGAGCAGGAACGAACCAGGCGCGACCTGCGCGCCTTCGAGGAAGAGAACGGACTGCCGCCGCACTCGGCGGTCTATAAGTCGGATGGCGCGATGTTCGCCTCGCTGCTGCTCGCGCTGACGCTTTGCGAGGGGCTGCTGAACGCCTTCCTGTTTCAGGAACTCCAGGATCGTGGACTGATCGGCGGCCTGATGCTGGCCCTGTCGGTCGGCCTCGCCAATGTGCTGATGGGGCTCGGCGCGGGCTTTCTCGGCTGGCGGCTCGCCACCCATGTGCGGCCGCCGCTTCGGCTGCTGGGCATCCTGACGACGGCCTTGTTCATGGCGGCAGCGCTGGCGCTGCATCTGGCGTTGGGCGACTTGCGTGAAGCGATCGGGCGCGAGGCGATCGGGCGCGACGCGGCGGCGCAGATCGACTTTCTGGTGATCCTCAAGCCCTGGCGCTGGTTCGCCTACACCACGATTCCGCCCTTCGTGCTGTTCGTCGTCGGGGTGGCGACCTTCCTGATCGCGGCGATGAAGGGGCGCGGCGGGACGTGGGGGATCGTTGCACCCTATTGGGGTCACGACGGTTTCGACCGCCGCTTTCAGGCAGCGGACGAAGCTTCGCACGACGCCATCGCCAATCTGAAGGACGCCATGCAGAACGCGTTCGACGGGGAGCGCGCCAAGCTGCGGGCGCGCCACGCTGCCGAGCGTGAGCGCCTGAACGATATCCGCCGTCTCGTCGCCGAAGCGCAAGGGGTGATGCGCACGCTCAGCGACTCCATCGACGCGGAGATCGGCCGCCTGCATATCTGGCTGCGCATGTATCGCGACCGCAATCGCGCCGTGCGCAACACGCCCGCGCCGAAATATTTCGAGACCTATCCGGCGTTCGAAGAGTGGCGAAAAACGCGCCTCGATCTCACCGAGCTCATGGCGCTCGCCGAACAGGCGGAAAGCACGCTCGCGGAAAATGGCCGGCGTCTCGCGGCGCTCGAAGAGAAGACGTTGCAGGAACAGGTCACGGTGATCGACGGCATGATCGACACGATCATGGCGACCGAGCGCGGCGCCGCCGGGCAGGTCGACAAGGACGAGGCGTCGCGCCGTCCGCGTTCGCCGAAATGAGCGGAGGATGGACATGCGTGCGCATCCCCGCTCCTCCCGCAGCGGCGGCCAAGGCCGAAACATCCGGCTCGGCGCCTTGTGGCTCGGCATCCTCGTCCTCGGCGGCGGCTTCGGCGCCGCCGCCTGGACGACGCTGAACCGCCCGCCCGACGCTTTCGAACTCTGCCAAAGCGGTCATATCGGCGTGAGCAGTATCATCCTTATCGACGCAACCGACATGCTCACGGAGATTCAGAAGCGTCGCGTGAAGGCGTCGATCGACGCCGAGCGTGACCGGCTGCCCTATGGCGGGAAGCTCACGATCGTGACGCTCAACGCCGCCGACCCCGGACAGCCGGTCGAGGTGATGTCGGCCTGCAATCCCGGCAAGGCGTCGGACAGCAATCCTCTGTTCGTGACCGCGAGCAAGGCCCAGAAACGCTGGGCGGAGACATTCGACCACCCGATCACGGCGGCGATCCGGGAGGCGGGCGCGAGCGCCCAATCGTCGGACAGTCCGCTCATCGCCACGATCGCAGCGCTGCCGACGCGACCCGATTTCGATGGGCGGACGCCGACGCGCCGCCTCGTGATCATCTCGGACATGCTGGAGCATGTGCGCGGCGGCTATTCGCATCTTGGCGGCGGCAATTTCTGGAAGAGCTATCGGGCCTCTTCCTTGCCGCGTCTCGCGCCGCTCGAACTGCGCGGCGTCTCGGTGGCGATCGATTATCTCGCCCGGTCGCCTTACGCCGGGGTGCAAGGCCCGGCGCACCGGCAGTTCTGGCGCCGACTGCTCACGCAAGCCGGCGCGAGCGAGGTGACGTTCATCGGCCTTCCATCGGCGGACGATGACGAACTAGACGATATGCCGAAGCCCCGCAAATCGCCCAGCCCGAAAAAGAAGAAAGGGTGACGGACATGCTGAGATTCTTGCTGCTCCTCTTTCAGGCGATTTTCTCTATGGGCCTACTCGCCTGTCGGCTCGGCGCATTGCTGGGCGCGCTGCTGGGGCGGACGCTCGTCGCAGGGGTCATGGCCCTCCGGCGAAATGGCGCAACCCGCCGCAGTTCGCCTTCTCCCCCGGCGGCAGCGTTCGATCCGGTCACTCCCACCCGAGACGGAGCAAACAACGGCGCGTCCCGCGATCCCGCCTTCACGCCGCGCCCGCTTCGCGCCCGTCCACGCAGGCGGCGCTGATAGGAAAGGAGGACGGGGCAATGCGAGACGGATATTCGGGCGACACTTGGCTCATTCTCGCCTCGGGTCTCGGCCTTCCGGCGCTGATCGCTGGCGCAACAGCGACACCGAAGAACGCCGCCTATGCCGCGCCCGACCGCCTCGTTCTCACCGTTTTGGTGTTCGCCGTGACGCTGGCGGGCGTCGCCATCCTCGTCACCGCCACCCGCCGGCGGGCGGACAGGCGCATGGCCGAACGCTATGGCCCGGCTTCGTCCGCCGTGCGCGACACGCTGACCTATCTGCGCCACGAGCAAAGGCTGGCGCGACGCGGTCGGCTTGCCGCCCTTCTCGGCAGCATCGGCGCGTTCGGCCTTTATCTGCTCGCCCATTGGCCGCAGATGGGAGCGTTGGCGCCGTTCCGCGATGCGCTCGGCTCCATGAGCCTGTTGCTGTTCGCCGCCATTCCGGCGCTGGCCCTGAAAAATCGCGGCAATCACATCAACACCTGGTTCCTGAAGCGCTATCTCGCCCAGCAGATCGAGCATCTCGGCTACCGGCCCGGCGCGAGGCGTCCGATCAGCGCCATGCGCCCGGAGGAGATCGTGACGACGGAAGCGCCGGGGCGCTTCAGGATCGCGGGCTTTCCCTGGACGTTCGACGATTTCATGAAGAATGCGGCGGTGTTCGGCCAGGTCGGTTCGGGCAAGACCGTCTGCGTGCTGAATTCGCTGCTGGTCGCGTTGATCGCCTCGTCGTCGGACGCGCCCCTCTCCATTTCCGGGCTCGTGCTGGACGCCAAGGGCGACTTCTACGGCAAGCTGCAAAGGCTCTGCGAAAGGCTCGGGCGCGCCGATGATCTCTATGTCGTCGACCCCGGCGCGTGGGGCGCGGCGGCGCGGACGCGGCGCTCGATTGCCTGGAACCCCCTCGACAATGCCGACGACGCGCTCGAAGTGGCGACGCGGCTCGTGGCGGCCTTGCGCCTTCTCGGCCTCGAACAGGGCAATGACGGCTCCTATTTCCTCGACGCCGCAAAGGCGTTCCTGCGCCATGGCATCGTCCTGGTGCGGGCGGCGGCGGGAGGCGAAGCGCCGTCGCTCATCGACGTGTACCATCTCTCACAGGAAGGCGAGGCCGAGACGCCGCTCTATCACCGTCTTCTCGTCGCCATCGCCGGGCGGTTTCCGGGCGCGACGCCGCAGGAAGTCGATGACGCGATCGGTTATTTCGAGAAGAACTGGGCGGCGATGGCAGACCGCGAAAAATCGGGCGTGCGCGGCACCATCACGCAGCTTCTCGACGAATTCCTGGTGCCGCCTTTCCGCGAGATGTTCACCGGGCGCTCGACCATCAGCATCGCCGACGTGATCGACAAGGGCAAGATTCTCTATGTCCATATGCCCGCAGCCGACCGCGAGCGGATGAGCCGCGTCGTCAATACACTCGTCAAGCTGGAGTTCCAGCGCCAGATCCTGCGCCGGCCCGGCAAGGAGCGTCCGAGCTTCTTCCTCTGCGACGAATTCCAGACCTTCTACACGAGCGGCGAAGGACGGGGCGATTCCGATTTCTTTGAGCGCTCCCGCGAGAGCCGCCACGCCAATATCGTCGCGGCGCAGAACATCTCGGCCTTTCTGAAACGCACCCGGAATCCGCACGACGTGAAGAACTTTCTCGGCAACTGCGCGGTGAAGATTTTCCTGCGCAACACCGAGGAGGAGACGAATCGTTGGGCGTCGGGCCTGTTCGGCCAGCGCTCGGAGATCGTCATCACCACCAGCGAGCAGGCGGCGTTCGACGGCGGGCTGTCGCGCCGTCGCCACACGAATTACGGCCGCGCCACGCGCACCCTGCCACGCGTGCCGCCGGAAGCCTTCGCGCAACTGGCCGTGCCCATGCGCGGCGAGGCGGCGCGGCAATATGCGGACTCCATCATTCACCTCGGCTCTCGCGGCGAGGCAGAGCATCACGCGCCGCTCTGGCCCGTCAATCCGTTGCGGTGAACAAGAGACATGCGGCCCCCTCTTCTCCCCCTTCTGGCCTTCGCCGCCCTGATGCTGATCGCGTTCGCGTCGCTGCACGACCTCGCGATAATCGTGGGCCATGCGCTTGCGCCGTGGTTCGGCTGGATGCTGCCCTGACTTTTCAATACGGAGGATCGACCATGCTCGGCGAACTGTTTCGAACCGGCGTTCAACTGACCCAGGTGATCGGCCTCTGCTGCCTCCTCTGGGGCGCCTTCATCATCATCGCCGCCATCGGCGCGGGCCGCGGCCCCATCGACCTCGCCAAAGGCGCTCTCCTCATGGCCTTCGGCGTCTACCTCGCCGGACTCGGACAGGGGCTGTGAGACATCTATTTCTCCGTCCCGCCCGTCGAACGCGTCGGTTTCGCACGGATTTTATGCAACAAACCCGCAGATTCCGCTCGCGGGCTCCGTCCCGAGATGCAATGCTCAAGCCCTCTTAGGTCGTTATCACCAATAACAAATTTCTTTATCGACGCGTTCACGCTTATGTGAAAGTCTTGTTATGCACATATTGCCGCGTAGCCACTGCTTTTCAGTTCTGCGTTAATTCACATTACATTTGCTCTCGTCCACCCCAGCCTTGTGCAGGTATTCTTTTATCGCGGTGGACATAGGCTTTCCTAGAAACTGTCCAATTATCCTGCTTCCAAGCACTGCCATATTGACGCCGTTGTCAATGTTTTTTATGACGATAGTCTCTGTAAAGCCATGCGGACCACCCGGTAGATCGAACACAATTTGCAGCTCATCTTTTGACTCTGAGATGCTACGGCGCAAGGCAGATGGGACGCGAGACTGGTCCAGTTTTTCATGATAAGCATGCAGGTCCACATGTGGAACTCCGACACAGCTTACGGTGAACCACTCTCCTGTCGGCGGCTGTGCTATGGAAACGCTTTGTTGTGCCGGCAGAACTGGGAAACTCTCCTGATTCGTGCTTCTCACAAAGTCTATCAACTTCATTCGCCGCTGTTCGTCAGTGATCAGACCGGCTCTGACTAAAAATTCAAGATTATCTCTGGCCTTCTTCCGGTCGTTATTTGTTTTGATCGCCTCCAATAAAAGTGCCGCCTCATCCTTTCTGTCTTCTAGATCCCGTTGATAGATTCCGTTGATGGCTGCGGCTCCGGCGTTAGCCGTCGCGGCGATAGCCGCCGCGATTATCGCCGCACCGATCGGCGTTTGCCACAGAGTGCGCCGGGCTTCGGCCTCTTTCACGGCGACTTCACGTTCTTTTATTGCGATCTCGCTGGCGCGTGCGTCACGTTCACTCTCCCATTTCTCCCGTTCAAATGCCTCCTGCACGGCCGAAGGGGCTCCGCCTGCGGCATCGACTGCCTTGGGTTCTGATGAAGAATCCGATACGTTACGCGTAGTCACTTCTCGCTTGTCCCCATTTGGCTCGTCCGAGCCAGTATTCTACACTGGGGACGAGAGTCGCATAAACCGGTTATATGGAACCACCTGCCGTGAAGACGAGATTTTCAAGCGCTCCCGGCAGTCGACCCGGCACCCTTGACTCGTCGCTATCGTCACGGCTCGCGGCGGCGCTTTCCAAGACTTTTCATCTCCTCGCGGTGGCGGGCACGGATGGGCGCGAGGTGGCGGTGGATTCGACCGGGCGTCTCGCTCCTCGCCTTCTCCAGCGACTGCCGCAACGCCGCTTCCTGTTCGCGGGCGAGGCATTCGAGGGCTGCCGTGCGTCGAAGGGCGCAGACCTCCTGCATCGCCAGCAGGAAGCGATGCGCGAAGCCCTGCCGGATGGCGGCCTGCTCCTGTCGGCGCTCGGCGGCGATCGCGAGGCGGACGCTGAAACGCGCCGCGAGAATCTCGACCGCATGCGCCTCGCGCAGCGCCGCATAGTCGGACGCCGCCGAAGGCAGGGCTTGCCCGCTCCGGGCCCGGGATCGTGAAGGGAGCGGACGCCTGGGCCCATTTATCCGCTCCGTGACCGTTCCAGGTCTCTCTTTTCCTTCCAGACGTCCCAGGCCTCGCGTTCGGCCTTGTCGCGCCGGGCTTTCTCTTCCGCCGGGTCGGGCGGTCGCCCGCGCTTCACGCCGAAACGCTCGAGCGGGTCGATCTCCTGCGGCGGCGGGCGCGGCGGTTTGGTGTGTCCGCCGACCATGCTTTCGCCGAGCGCGCCAATGATGGACAGCAGGCCGCCCGCAAGACCGGAGGCGAGATCGCGGGACGGCGCTGAGGACGGCGCCGGGCTGGTCTGCGTGAATGACCGCTCCTTCGGCGGCGCGGCGCGCCCCGGCGCCATGCCTTGATTGCGCGCCGATACGGGCTCGCCCTCGATCACCCGACCGCGACGAATGCCGAAGCGGTCGAGAGGGGAAACGTCGGTGATGGCGGACTTCCCCGCTTCTTCCCTCTCAGGCGAAGGATAGGCGCGGTCGAGCAGATGCGGCGAACGAAGCCCACGCTCCTGCCGGTCGATCAGCTCGGCGCGCTCCTGCTTCTGCATATCGAGAAGAACGCGGTAGTCGCGGTCGCGTTGTTCGCGCAGTTCGGCAACCGGCTCCTTGCGGCGCTCCTCCAGCGCCTCCTTCTGGCGGGCGATGAGACCGGCGCGGATGTCGGCAAGCGCGGAGGGTTCGAGGCCGTCGCGCTTCGCAGCGTAATAGCTGGCCCATTGCGGCCGAAACTCCTCCCGCACCTCTCGATAGAGGGCGCGGTCGAGCGTCTTGTAGGCCTGCTTGCCCTCCGCAAAGAAAGCGAGGCGTTCGTCCTTCTGCTGCTGTTTCAGAATTTCCCATTCGTTCCGCTCAAGCCCCCGGCGGATGTCGATGCCGCTCATAAGGGCCGGGGCGAATTCGTTGCGGGCTTTTTCGGCGATGAGCTCCCTCTCCACCTGCTCGCGGATCGTGAGCCATGCCGGGCGCGGCTCGTTCGCCTCGCGCTCGGCAACCGGCTTCAGGCGCTGCTCGCAGAAAACTTTGCCTTGCTGCTGCTCATAGGCCAGCGCCCATGCCTGCGCCCGCCGCTTCTCCAGCCCGTCATCGAGCTTCAGGCCCGTGACGGGATGAATGGCGTTGACGATCAGATGGACGTGCCGGTGTTCCTTGTCGTCATGGGCGACGAGGATCGCCTGATGCTCCTTCCAGCCCATATGGTCGAGGAAGGATTCCGCCGCCCGAACCATGTCGGCGCGCTCGGGTTTCTCGCTCGGGTGCCAGTTGAGGGAGACGTGCTTGACCGGCTTCTCCACCTTTCGGCCAACGGTTCGCACTCCGGCTTCAGCCTTCAGGAGATCGGCGTCGAGGCAGGTCGTCAGCATCTCGTGGACGGAGCTCGGCACATGGTCGTGTGCGAGATTGAGGGTATGCGTCCAGGCCACACGTTCCGACGTCGACGCATGCTCGGGATCGTGGGTCAGATAAGCGGCGACACCCTTGAACGAGGCGCCCGGCCTGGCGAAACGCACGATCATCGGCGCGCCTCCGCAATGAGTTCGCGGATGTCGCGCAGAACCGCTTCCACTTCCGCCGCCGAGACGCTGCCGAAACGGTTGAGCTGCCTCGCCACCTGATTGAGGTTCTGGCCGACGCGAACCCATTGCTGATAGGTCAGCCGGTCGCATGTGGACATGGTGACGATCGCTTCGACCGTGACGCCTTCGTTGAGCAGAATGGCGCGAGCAAAAGGAACGAGCCGCAGGCCGACGGCGTCGGCGCGTCGTTGCAGCCGGACGAATTCGTCGCTTCGCAGCGCGATGTTCAATTGCCGGTCGCGTTTCGGTATGGCGTTGTCCTGCGTCATTGACATGGGGTCTCGAAAGCTGAGCGCATGCGTCCTGGGTTGTCAGGGGCCACCTTCCCGGCCCCTGACCGAGCGTGCAGCCTAGGCTGCACACATCTCGCTACCTGTTGGTTCGTTTTACCCTTCGCTCTGTGCCCCGAACATCGGAAGGAATTGCAATGCGCAACGATCGACGCCTGTTTCCGCCTGTTCACATCGATGTGCATTCATCGACACGCACGATCACGCGATGACAGTTTGCACAATGATGTACGATGAATTCCATTGATGCGCTGAATGCGTTCGACACAAGGGTGCTGCCGCCATATAGAATATGGTACGCGATGCGCGTGGCTGCTTTGTCGAGCCGAACGTCGCTGTGCAATCGCGCCCGGCGGTTTCGCGATCGAGGTACAGCACGAATTCGCCCGCCCATGACGGACGAGCGAATTGCGTGCGGTTCGCGATGTCACATGACGCCGTCGTCGTCTGGCTGATCCGTGGGCTCGCCGTCCGCCGGTTCGTCCGGTTTCGGTTCGACCAGCACGAGGCGGCCATCGACAGGGAAGGCTTCCAGTTCGATCGAGAAACCATTTCCGGTGCTGTGTGGCCAGGCTGCGCCGATGCGCGTCCAGATCGCCTTCTGGCCTCGGCCACGGTTCTTCACGGTGTAGGCGTAAAGCGTGGGTTTGTTGTTGCTCATGGTCTGTTCCTTTCGTCAGGTTCGAAGGCCACGCACCATTGCGCGGCTTCGTGGGGGCACATGGCCAGAGCGATCGAGCGGGGGCGTTCAAGGCTGCGTATGCACCGCGTTCGCGGCGCGACGCTGCACAAGCCCCTCGCGTGCGAGGGGCGCGGAAGCGAGCGGCCTTGAAGGCTCCTGCGCGCTCTGGCGTGATCCCCACGATTGAAGCCGCCGCATGGGTCGCGTGGCTGACGACGAAAGGACGGCCATGCCGCCACAGGCCCGTCGCTGGCGCTACCGTGCAAGATATTCCGGGGAGATGGCGGCAAGCATCAGCGTGGCCTCCGACCACGCACGGGAATGGTTGCGAATGGAATGCAGGGCGTGTTTGAGCGGATGTGACGAAACCAGAAGACGGAGGTCACGAAGCCGACGAACAGCAATCTATCGGCATTGCATCGTGCAGCGTCGACTGCGCGTCGTCGGCGGGTGATGCTGCGGGGCGATGATAGCGCGGCGGTCGGGCGCGACAAAATCCGTGCCTCGCGTCGCTCGATGAGCAACGCTTCAAAATGAACGGGCGAGCATGAAACGAACGGGCGAGCATGAAACGAACGGCGTACAGATCATGATCCCTTCAAATCGACATCGATTTGAAGGGATCATGATCGTGATGTTTCAGGCGCCGCTCGCCTCGCCGAAGCGCCAGACAGGAATGCCCATCTTGCGCGCCTTGTCGATCAGGTTCGATGAAATGCCCGAGCCGGGAAAGGCGATCACACCGACCGGCAGCGTCTCCAGCATCGCATCGTTCCGCTTGAAGGGAGCGGCATTGCGATGACGATTCCAGTCCGGCCGAAACACGACCTGCGCAACCTTGCGATTGTCGGCCCAGCGTGCGGCGATCAGCTCCGCGCCGCGTGGCGCGCCGCCGTGCATCAGCACCATGTCGGCATGCTTGGCCCGAACACGATCGAGCACGGCCCAGATTTTATGATGGTCATTGAAGTCGACTCCGCCGGTGAAAGCGATGCGAGTCCCGTCAGGAACAAATAGCTGCGTTTCCGCCCGTTGCCGCGCCGCGATGAATTCGCGGCTGTCGATTACCGCCGACGTCAGGCTGCGATAGCTCACCATCGAGCCGTTGCGCGGCCGCCAGGCCGAGCCGGTCACCGCCTCGTAGCACTCCGCCGCCGTGTCGCGACAGAATTCATAGGCGTTGCGTCGTTCGACGAGGCTGAGACCCTGATCCAGCAACCGCTCCAGCTCCACCGAGCGAATTTCGGAGCCGTCCTGCTCCAGCCGGGCGCGGCGCTGCGCCTGCTCATTGTCGTCGAGCTGAGCTTCAATGCGATTGATCTTGCGATGAAAGAGATTCACGAAAGACTACATCAAGTCCGCCATGTCGTCTTCCAGGCGGGTATCGGTCAGCATCGCCGCAAAGCTCTCCACGATCGCACCGAGCTCGGTGCGCACACGCTCGGCTTCGGGCAATGGGCGGGGATCAGGCTCGTCGCTGCCGGGCCGGTAACCGTAGAGCGCCAACTCGTCGAGCAGATGCGCGGTCGGCGAATTAGCCTGCGGCGCGTCGTCGGATTCATTGTCGGGAATGGAAAAGGGATAGCGTGTCATAGCGGTGTCTCCTGTTGCTGGTCTGGCCGCGCAGATGAGCGGCCTTCACAGCGATCGTCCGCCGGGGACGGAGACGGCCCGCACCCCGCAGCCGGCTTGCCGGCAAGGGGCCGTAGCGAAGCGGAGGATGGCGGGCGGTGGCTATTTTGGTTCGCGATGCAAAGCCGGGCGGCTTGCCGCCCGGCGGCGGAAAATAGCCGCCGAACGCCATTGCGGGGCGTCGCCGTCCCTGGCAGATCGCCGCTTGTGAAGGCCGCTCACGCGGCCTTTGACCAGCCGGGAGACAGCGCGGCACGCATGCCGTTTCGGTCACGCGATGGAAGCAAGAGGCCGACAAGAAATATCGTGAAGCACACACGGAACGTGCCGGTGCGATGGAAAGCATAAAATAGGCGCGACAGGTGCTCGCCAATCTCTGCTATCGCCCGCTACACCGTCACGCCGATGAACTGTTATGTTAATTGTTGAATCGATGCCCCTGAAGCAATGGCGATGGTGAGAAGGCATCGGTGAGCAGAAGAGTATGATGACGCGCTCTGGTTATGCCGACACGGAGCAGACGCCTGCTCTTTACATGGGGAGAAATTTCGCTATCCGGCGAAAAAGGCGAGAGCCGACCGAGGTGGAGTAGAATCACACCGTCGAACTCTTTCCCCTTTGATTTGTGCATGGTCATGACGTTGAGGCCTTCCAGGCCACCCTCGGCACCAACGATTTGGTCTTCCGTAATGGCAGCTTCGATAAGCGTACGGGCCTCCACATAGCTTCCATAACGCTGCCAAGTATCGACAAGGGTATCGGCGATACGCCTACCTCGGTTGAAGGCCATGAGATAGATTACGTTTTGGGCAATCAGTTTGAGTTCCTCGACGCCGCTGGCGGCAAAACGGCGACGAACAGAAAGCCAGTCGGCTCCCGGCTCGCCCGTATGGGATTCCATTGAAAGCGCTTCGAGAATGTTCTTCAACGCTGGAGGGCACCGCGCCCGTCGTCCCATCCGGCCTGCGCGAGCGTCATGCGCAGCGCGGCGCAAGGTACCGGCTTTCGTGGTGTTCCCACGGCTACGATAGACCTCCGCGATAAGATCCAGACCGATGGCGAGCGCTTGCCAGACGTCAGTGATCGGTTCGAGGCAAAGTGCGACGACGCGCGTGGCAAGCAAGACCTCTACCTCGTCCATAACAACGCGATGCGGGATCTCCCTAACTCCATTGCCGCCTTGCAGAGCCCTAGCAATAATAGTGACACCTTTCCCCCAGTTAGTGAGATAGCCGATACTAGTCGGCGGGCACCCAGTCTCTGCCTTGATATTACGATAGAGCATGCCGACAGCTTGGCGAATAGCGGTGTCTCGTACAGTGGCATCGGGTCGAAATGCACGTTGGCTGACGCCGCGATAAGGCGTGCCACGAGGGACATTGGCAAGAATGTCATTTCCACATTTGAGGATTTCGACCCCCGGACTGCGGTTATTCTGGGCACCGAGGTCTATCTCTAACGGCTTAAGTACCGCCATGATGTCGGCCAATCGGTGAGGGCTAACATCTCGGCGGAAGTCATAAATTTGCTGATCGAGGTCGGCCAGACACAGAAGTTGTGTATGATCCGCCAATGTAGCGATACAGTTCCATTGCTCCGTTCCCGTATCCTGCGCCTCATCGACGATGATAAGGGGGTATTGATCGGCCAGTAGGAGGCGCAAAGCTTTGCTACGAGAGAAAAGTTCAAACGCCTTTGGAGCGAAGAGATCGAACGCAATGCGCCCTTCCGCTAGAAAAAGCCGCTCACGCTCGGCATCCCAGATTGGATCATCGTCCTTAGCACCGTCACGGAGCGCCCTCTCGTCATGGGGAGCAAGAAGCGAGATGTGCTTTGGGGCACCCAGGAGATATCCGTGCCCGCGGACGAGCTGCCAGCAAAAAGAATGAAAGGTCTGGATATCGAGTGACTGGCGAGCGACACGTGGCAGATTGGCGCGCGCAGCTTGCATAATCCGTGCGACTGCGGCCCGGGAGAAACTTAGAAAGAGAACTTTCTGTGCAGGCTGAAGCCCAGCTTCGATACGAAGAAGCGCCTTTCGGAGTGCTACGGTCGTCTTGCCACTACCAGGCCCGCCTGTAACGACGACATGGCCCGTGGCCGAAAGTATCTGATCTCGATCAGGGCAGGACACGAAGGTCATGCAGAAAGCGCCTCGGACGCTGACGCGGTCGCAGAGGACGTTTGCTCGCTCCCTTCTCCGTTTTCATCGGCTGTCGACTTCGGCGGCAGCGGAACGACAATGGGACGTGGAAACGCGAGATAGATATTGGATAGGAAACCCGTGATAGATGGCGGCAACTCTTCTGGTTTGCAGAGGTCAAGGAGTTCGGCGACTCGCCCCCACCCTTTGCTGTCTCCGAGGACGTTTTTTGTGATGAGGCGTACCTTTTCGTCATCGGGGCGCACAGCAGGAATTCCGGCGTTTGGAGCGGTTCCAGCGTCGCGGACCGCTTCGAGGAAGGCCCACTGGTGGTCGACTAAGACCTCGGTGACCAGTAGCTCCTCCATTCCCGCATACGCAATTTCATTGAGGAGAGTAAACCCGGCCGCCGTTAAGGCAGATGCTTCCTTGGCGCTGCGCCTCTTCTTGTCAAGAAAAGCGAAGGCAGGCAGACCGAGGGAAACGAAAAACCGTCCAAACTCGGCGATCGCGCCATCCCCATCCGGGGTGATGATGGATACGCCTGCGAGATCCAGAGGATAGTTGTTTTGATCTGTCGTCTCCATTACGGCCGCGACAGCTTGGAGCGCGACGACTTCTGTAAAGCCCTCAGCAACGATGACGCCCTTGGCCAACATCGCTTCAGCGAAGCCGCGGCGTAGGTAGCGCCGGTAGGTCTTCGTCTTTACCTCGGCAGCAAGCGTTACACGTTGCCCGGTTATGCTGCCTGCATCGTTACGACGAAGGATTACTGTCCGTTCAGGCTCGAAGCTCTCGATCACATAAGGGGAATGTGACGTCACAAAGCATTGGGTGGTCTTCGTGAGCAGGTAATCAGCGATGCGACGCTGTGTATGGGGCGGCAGCGCAATTTCCGGCTCTTCCATTGCGAAAATGACGTTTTCGTCTTTCAATTCGGCAATGAAGCTTAGCAGAGCTAGAACCAGTGTATTGAGCGTGCCTGTACCAACTTCATGGAATGGAACAGGCTTCTGATCAGGTGAAATAGAGAGAAAGAAACTCAGCGTCTTACGAAGGTGTTCGCGTGTCAACTGAGAAACAAACAAACGGGTCGAATCTCCCGGTTTGGCCATCGGAATATAATCGGAAAGGCGTTGCTCAATACTGTGGAGAACGGGCGTTAATTTTTTAGCACCATCGTCGATAGGCGGCGTCAGGGCTTCTAGACGATTCCGGACGTGCTCCCATATACCTGTTTGCAAGCTCTGGATGCGAAGGATGACATCGAGCAGTGACCCACGTTCGAGACTGAGAGCACGCGAACCGGTGCGAAGCGCTCGAAGATATAGAAAGCCGAAGGTTCTCCGTACTGCCCGTGATACCTTACTTTCATCTTCATTGTCGGCATCATAGATTGTGGCATAGTGTGTCGACGCCTGAAATTCGTCCTCGTCTTCGTTGTACCGGGCAATCGTGATCAGTCGCAGCGCCCACTGTAGCCCGTCGGCATCGACGTCATCGATTTCGCCCTGCTCAAGCAACTTTCGTTCGGTGGGGTTCCACCGCTCTAGGTATGTTTTGCAGGATCGGCGAACGGTAGGTGTGACATCGGTCAGGAGGACTTCGATCCGAATGTCTATCGGCTTGCCTTCGGAATCCAGGTAGTCGGCGTTATAAAAGTCATACTCCTCGACGACAGGAAACCGACTTTGACGGTCTGGCCCAAGGGCGAGTTCGAGGGCTTCGCAGATAGTTGATTTTCCGACGTTATTTCCGCCAATAAGAAGGGTATGTCCATGAAATTCAAGTTGAGCATCTTTGATGCCTCGGAAATTTTTTATCGACAATTTGCTAAGCTGCACGATGCCCCCCTATGATCGGATCGTAGAAGGATAGACCGGATGCAAGCAAGCCGGCAACATTTCTCTGCTTCGTGGGAGTTGCCTCAGCACCTTCCGGAATGACAACGTGCTGCAATCTGGGCGGCGAACACGACGAAAAATGCACAAGTCGGTGGTCGGCGCAGGTCGCGGCGACGAATAAGCAACAGGGGCAAATCACGATGGTCATCAACGCGGTAAGCGTTGTCGGATGGCCAGCACGCTTCACGACATGTCATCAGAGGGAGGTCGATACAAATCTTCATTGAAATCCCCTCGCGTTGGCACAAGGTCGCGCACGTCGACGCCTGAAAGGCGACCGCGCTCGTGCAGGCGTGCGGCGGCGGCGAAGCCGGCTGCGTCGCGGTCGATCGCGACGTAGAGACGACGTAGCGTCGGCGGGAATTCCAGCGCCGCAAGGTGATTGGCGGAGAGCGCCGCCACCATCGGCAGTTCCGGCAGCATGGATTTGAGCGAGAGGATGGTCTCGATCCCTTCCCCGGCCACCAGAATGTCGCGGGCGCGGCCAAAGCGCACGCCATTGCCGAGCAGATGGCCGAGCGCCCGGCGCGGTTCGGGGAGCGGCGCCTTCTGCGGCTTCTCGCGATCGAGCCAGGTGCGATGCACGCCGGTCACACGGCCTTGCAGGTCGGTGACGGCGGCGAGAAGGCCGGGCCACGCGAAACGCCTACCGCTCGCCTCGTCCCGATACCAGAGCGACGGATGGAAGCGGAGCGAAGGCCAGTCGAGCGGCGCGGTGATGCCTCGGGCGCGCAGATAGGCTTCCGCATGAGTGCTCGCGACCGGTCGTCCGGCGCGAAACAGCCGTCGCGCCGCTTCCTGCGCATTCCCCCGCGCCGGAAATGGACGCAACGGCACCATGTCGGCTTGCGGCAGGCAGAGAAAGCGGCGCGCCTCCTCGCAGGCGTCCCGGAATTTGCCGTGGCGGCAATTTCCGGCGATGAGATCGAGCAGATCGCCATGCTCCCCCGTCGCGGCGTCGGTCCAACGGCCTGCCGCTCCCGGGCCGGACTCCGGCCCCGTCAGGCGAACATAGAGGCTGCGCCCCTGCGCATTGTGAATGTCGCCGACGAGCCAGTAGCGGCCCTGGCGACGGCCATTGGGGAGATAATGACGGCACACCGCCTCGGCATGGCGCGCAAGGCGGCGCGCCAGATCGCTGGCACGAACGGTCATGACCGCCTCCCCTCACGCGACGCCGAGATGAGCGACATGCAGAAGCGGATGGCGCTCCATGAGAGAGGCGAGAATATCCGCGCCCGCCGATCCCATCGGCACGAACAGACGCAGTTTCCAGGCGATGATTTCCGAGACGAGGCCTTGCGCTTTCAGGCGATCCACCATGCCGTCGGTGAAGCCGAACAGCTCGACGCGGTGCGCCCCCATGACCTTGACCCGGCGCAATTGCAGGCCGTCCTGAAGGTCGAGCACGACGGCGCTTTCCGTGAGCGCCGCCCAGGCCTCGGGCGCGGTCATCGGCTGCGTGTCGGCGGAGAATGCCTGCGCGACCCGGCCGGGCGGAACCACGCGACCGATGACGCGCTCGCCTTCGTCGGTCTGGAGCCGGTAGACCCGGCAGCTTTCGCTCGGCAGACGCTTCCAGATCGGCAGCAGCAGGCCGGTCACGATGTGCATCCGGCTCTCGGAAAACTCCGGCACGGCGGCGAGCTCGGCCTCCCAGGCGGCGACGAAACCGGCGCGGTCTGCCGCCTCCCAGTTGGTCTCGCCGAGCGCCTCGATCGACAGGGTCGTGCGTTCCATGGGCCGCAGCAGGCGAACGCGCCGCTCGACCGAGCCGTCATCGAGCATGAGGCTCGGCGCTGGAACCTGCACGGCGGCGCGGCCCGACTGCGTGTTGACGAGCAGCCTTGCGGCGGGCTCGTCAGCGCGATTCAAGGCCTCATGAAGCGCGAGCGGTTGGTTGCGATCACGGCGCTGAATGGTGAAAAGCTGTGTCTCCGCACCGCTTCCCGGATGCGTGTAGAGCGTTCGCCGTTCGATGACGCGCAGCGATTCCGCCTGAACCGTCTCGACGCCGAGATCATAGACGCCGCCCGCGATAGCGCCTTCGATCTGCACATGCAGCAAATCCTCGAAGGCGCCGAATAGCACGTTCTGAAGGTCGATGGGCAACGCCAGCAGCCGGTTGAGGAAGGTCGTGATCGGCGGCAGCTCGTCGCGCAGACCGCCGCCATGGTCGCCGAGATCGAGGCCCGTCGCGTCCTCGAAGGCCTCCAGCGAACAGCCCTCGACCTTGCCGGCATAGAGCTGCGCGTAAAGCTGGCGCAGCGCCGCACGGCCATAGATCGACTCCAGATTATCCTCGGCGCGGAACAGCCCTTGCCCGCCCGTCTGGCGCTGGCCCTTGGTGATCGCGCCGAGCGTGTCGAGACGCCGCGCAATGGTGGAGAGAAACCGCTTCTCCGCCTTCACATCCGTGGCGACGGGACGGAACAAGGGCGGCTGCGCCTGATTGGTGCGGTTCGAGCGCCCGAGCCCCTGAATGGCGGTATCGGCCTTCCACCCGGCTTCGAGGAGATAATGGACGCGCAGCCTCTGGTTCTTCGCATTGAGGTCGGCATGGTAGGATCGCCCCGTGCCGCCGGCGTCGCTGAACACCAGAATGCGCTTGGCGTCGTCCATGAAGGCCTGGGATTCCGCGAGATTGGCGGAAGGCGCCCGGTTCTCGACCGCGAGACGCTCGCTCCCTGAATCCGACTTGCGAACAATGCGGCGCGAACGTCCCGTCACCTCGGCGACCTGATCCACGCCGAAGCGCTGCACGATCTGGTCGAGCGCACCCTGCACCGGCGGCAACGCCGCGAGCTGTTCGATCAGCCGGTCGCGGCGCTCCACGGCTTCGCGGCATTGCACCGGCTGGCCGTCGCGCATGACGGGACGCGAGCAGAGATTGCCCTCGTCGTCGGTGAAGGGCTCGAAGAGCTGCGTCGGAAAGCTGTGCGCGAGATAATCCAGAACATATTCACGCGGCGTGATGTCGACCTGTACGTCGCCCCATTCCTCGGCGGGAATGTCGGCGAGGCGGCGCTCCATTAAAGCCTCGCCCGTCGAGACGATCTGCATGACCGCCGCATGGCCCGCCGCGAGATCACGCTCGACGGCGGCAATCAGCGTGGGCGTTTTCATCGCGGTGATGAGGTGATTGAAGAAGCGCTACTTGGCGCTTTCGAAGGCCGAGCGCGCCGCCGCTTTCGCCTGCGCGTTCAACGAGCCGCCTTGCGCGCCGGTAATGTTCGCCGCCTGCATTGCGGCAGCAAGATTGTTGTGAATGATCTTGAAGGCTCCGGCATAGGCGTCATAGATGCGGATCTGCTCCGGCGTCAGCTTGTGCTCGACGAGCTCATAGGCGACGCCCTCGTAGGAGAGCGAGCGCGCTGCATAGAGGCCGAGCGCTTTCAGGTCGCGGGCGAGCACCTCCATCGCGGCGACGCCACCCGCTTCGATGGCTTCGACGAATTCGGCGCGGGTGGCGAACGGGAAATCCGCGCCGCCCCAGAGGCCGAGGCGCTGCGCGTAGGCGAGATTGTGAACCGTGGTGGCGCCCGTCGCCGAGACATAGAGAATGCGGGCGTTCGGCAAGGCGTGCTGCAAGCGCAGGCCCGCACGGCCCTGCTGCGATGGCCCCTGATCGCCGCGCTCGCTCTTGCCGCCGCCGGCATTCTGCATGGCGTGGGATTCGTCGAAGACGATCGCGCCGTCGAAATCCCGCCCCAGCCAGTCGACGATCTGCTGGATGCGCGAGGCCTTGGCGTCGCGGGCCTCGGAGCGCAGCGTCGCATAGGTGGTGAAGAGAATGCCCTCGAGGAGCCGGATCGGCGTTCCCTGGGCAAAGCGCGAGAGCGGCGTCACCAACAGCCGCTCCTGTCCCAGCGCCGACCAGTCGCGCTGCGCGTCCTCGAGCAGCTTGTCGGATTTGGAGACCCACAGCGCCCGGCGGCGGCCCTTCAGCCAGTTGTCGAGCAGCACGCCCGCGACCTGACGGCCCTTGCCTGCGCCGGTGCCGTCACCGAGCATCCAGCCGCGCCGAAAGTGCACCGCGCCGTCAGCATCTTCCGGCGCGGCGGCAATCCTGTCGAACGTCTCATCGACCGTCCATGAGCCTGTGAGAAAGCCGCCATGGGCTTCACCCGCATAGATGACGCTTTCGAGCTGCGCTTCGGAGAGCAGCCCGTTCTCGATCACCGTCTTCGGAAGGTGCGGACGATAGGCCGGTTTGGGAGGCGCCACGGACGCCATCGCCGCCGATTGCACGAGTTTTGTCGGATGCGGCTTCGCGTCCACGATGCGGATGGATTGCAGCGCATAGCCTTCATACAATGCCTCGGTGATGTGACCGCCTGCGGCTGGCGCCCAATCGCAAGGTTCGTAAGAAAGCTCGATGATTTCGCCGGAATTGGCGGCAGGCGGCGGGGCTTTGCGCGGCGCGGCAGCACGGGCCGGTCGCGCCGGACGGGTGGCAATAGCCACCTTGGCTGACGAGGCAGGCGGGCAGACTGGCGCGATCGGCTTGCGTGGCGGCACGAGCCGCATCACCCAGTTGAGAAGCGTCGTGGCGTCGGGCGCGAGTCCGGGCGAAGCCGGAAAGACGGTTGGATTCTCCGCCGGGATGCCGTCGATGACGGTGAGGCGCGTATCGACATTGGTGCCGTGCCGGGCATAGACGCGCCCGTCGATGGCTGCCGAGAAGACGACGCGGCCCTTCTCCTGCAAGCGGGCGAACCCGTCGCGCCAGGCGGGGGCGTCGGGCGAGAGATTGGCCCCGGTGATGGCGACGAGACGCCCGCCCTCCGTCAGGCGCGCCAGCGCCGAGCCGATATGGCGCAGGGCGGCGTCGGCCATGCGTCCGTCGACATGCGCCGCCACGGAAAAAGGCGGGTTCATGAGCACGACGCTCGGTGCGACGCCGACATCGAGATGATCGTGAATATGGGCAGCGTCGTGCTGCGTTACGGTGGATTCCGGAAACAACCCTTCCAGCACTCCGGCGCGAATGTCGGCCAGTTCATTGAGAATGATCGACGCGCCGGACAGCTTTGCGAACACCGCGAGCAGGCCGGTGCCGGCCGAAGGCTCGAGCACGCGGTCGGCGCCTGTCATCGCCGCCGCCTGGCTGGCGACAAAGCCGAGCGAGATGGGCGTCGAGAATTGCTGCAACGCCTGGCTTTCCTGCGATCGGCGCGTCTGGGAGGGCGTGAGCGCAGAGAGCCGCGCCAGCATGCCGAGAAACGCCGCCTGTGTGGCGGCGCGCTTGCGCATCGTCGCACCGAACTTCTGGAGGAAGAGAACCTGCACGGCTTCACAGACGTCATAGGCCTGCTTCCAGTCCCACGCGCCCTCGGCGTCGGTCGCGCCGAAGGCCTGCTGCATGGCGGCGCGCAACGCCGGCGCGTCGATCGGGCTCCCACGTTCGAGAATGGGCAGGAGAAGTCGCGCCGCCGCCAGCAGCCGTGAGGCTGTTTCGGACGAGGTCGGCGTTAAAGCGTGCGTTGAATTTTCGGTGGCGAATGCAGGCCGGAGGGCGGGATTGGGAGGAGTCATGGAGAGGTCTTTCCGGAGAGCGAAACGGGAGAGACCGGCAGACGGCTCTCTCTCGCCCGTCCGGCTCACCCGCCTTCCCGGCCTCCTCTTCCTCTCGCCCGCCCGCCACCGAGGGATGACCGTTCAAAATGTATATTCGTACAATACCGATTGAATAACGCGCTCATTGTAAGCCAACGTGATGCTGCGCTTCGCGACGTCGAAAGTGAATTCGCCGAACGCTCCCTCATCACTCTGCCAGCCCCGATGCAGGTCTTCCAGTAGATCGCATGCGAGACATTCGAGCGCGTCATGAAGCGTAAGCGGCGAGCGTTCGAGCGCTGAACCGTCGCCCATCGGCCGCACGAGCTCGATTCCTGTATTGGCAAGAGAAATTACGCCGCCATCAGCATCACAGGCCCGAATATCATCAACCTGCCCGGAGCCGCTGTAACCATCGAAACGCACCGTGACGACCGCAATGCCTGCTGTGCCGAGCGCGTCGAATAGCATCTTCTTGTTGGTAGGCAACGCTTCGTTGCCGAACTTCCTTCGTGCGCGGGCTTGCGCGAAGCAGTCCCTATCAAATGAGAGTGTGGATGTTTCAATCGGTTCGGACGTGAAGAGTCTCCTGAAGGAATTGGTTGGAAAGAGGCAGATGGCATTCACGCGCTAATCGCGAACGGATCGACGTCACGATGAATTGGCTGCGCCCGGCCCATCCACGGCTCGGGCCGGATGCAGCGCACCCAGTCGGCGAAGCTCGGAATGAAGCCGAGGTCTTCGCGCACATGCTGCTCGCCGATGAGGCGCACCGGCACGACGCGCCCCGTCGAAATCGTGATTGTCGGCCCGAAGAACCGCTCCAGCATGAAGATACCTTCGGCATGGTGGCGCAGCGCCCGGTGACGAAAATCCGCAGTGATCGCCTTGGACTCGTCGAACCATTGGTGCAACGGCAGATAGTCCTCCGGCACGCCGCCCCATTTTTTGACCGAAGAGAGCGCGTGGTGATAGCAATGTCCCATGTTCGCCTCCTCAAAATCTGTGTTCGAAATATTCCGATCCGACAAAGCGCTCATTGTAGCCGAGCGTGATGCTGCGTTGTGCGACATCGAAGATGAATTCTCCAAAAGCGCCGTCGTTGTTCGGCCAGCCGGAGTATGTCTCGTCGAGGAAGCCATAGGCGAGCTCTTCGAGCGCTTCCCGGATCGTCATGTCGCAACCCTCGACGGCAGAGCCGTCGGCAAGCGGCAGCGCATCTCCCAACCTGGAGTCGAGCAGTTCGGCGTGAGGCTTCGAGGAGTCGATTTCGATGCTTTCGGTCTGCCCGGAATCGCCATAGCCGTCGAAATGCAACGTCACGGTTCTGACGTCATGCGCGGCGAGAGCGTCGAAGAGCGCAGCCTTGGTATCGGACAGCCTGCTATCGGTGGAGCCTTGATCCTGCCGCTCCGCCGCTCCGGCAGCGTCGCACGCGATGGTGGCAGGTTCGGTCGGTTTGTTCATGAGAGTTCTCCAGACGAGAGCGAGGAAGGAAAGGCCGTGGGGCCGCTCTCTCTGAAGCCCGCCCGGCTCGCCCACCTCCCAGCCTCCCTCTTCCTCTCCTCATGCCGCATGATTGCCGATGCTCGTCGCACCCATGACTTGCCGCACCTTGTCGGCCAGCGCCGGAATGTCGTCGAGCAGCGACAGTGACGCAAAGTGATTGGGTCCGCCAACATAGTCACGTCGCCCTTCGCAAGTGCGAATGAGAATGCCGGTGTCGGCGCCCATGGCGGGCTGACAGACCTGCACATAGACGCGCTCGTGATGCAGCGTGATTTCGCCGGACACGGCAATACCGGCGAGATTGGAGCGCAGATCGTAAGAGGGTGAAGAAAAGCCAAGCGCCGCTGCGAGGCGGCGCAGCCGGGCCCGCGCCTGTGAGTGAAAACGGCGTTTCTGTTCGGGCGCATAGGCGCAGGTCAAGTACCAGTTCATTGTCAGTCTCCATGAATGAAAAAGCCCGGCGCGGAGGCCGGGCTGTTGGTCGGAATTATGTGTGCTGTTTGCCGCTACGCGACACGGCGGGCCGCATTGGCGCGACAGCGTTCGCGCCACGCTCGGGCATAGTCGTTGTCGGTCGGCGTGAGCAGGTCGAGGATCGGCTCGGGGCAATCGGACTCGTACGGCCCCATAGTTTCGGTCATATCCTTATAACCGAACAGGTACCCGTCACTGGCGTGCGGATTGTAATCGACGAGGCAAACGACCGCGAACACCTCGCGTTCGCGCCCTGGCCGCTTCTGCTCGACGGCGGCATAATAGACACGCTGCGCGACGAGCGCCGATTTCAGCACCAGTGAGCGGACGCCGTCCTGGTCATAGGTCAGTTGGTCATCGAGATAGTGCGACGGGCCAACATGGCCCTTCAGGGATTTCATATAGAGCCAGCCCATGAGCGGCCTCCGTTGAACGAGGGTGAAAAACAAAGAGGCCCGGCGCGAGGCCGGGCCAGAGTTGCGTGAATGCGGAACGGCGCGTGACGAAACGCTATCCGGCGGGCTGTATGACGCCGGGCTCGCCCGGCGCTTCGGCCACGTCAGCCGAGAGAAAGTCCGGAAGCGCTTCGACTTCTTCTTCATCCGCCGCAGGGGCAGCCGCTTCGGGCATGCGCAGCGGCTCCGGAACCCATCCAGCGCCAGCGAGAAGGCGTTCCGCCTCCTTCGCCATGTCGCCTTTTTTCAGATGGGCGATGAGCTGCGTCGCGGCATCGCCTTTCGCCTCACGCACCGCTTCGAGAATGCGCGCCTTGGTGACGCGCCCAAGATAGTTCTCGACCGTGGGCGCCCATCCGGCCTCCGCCATATCGAGGCCGAGTTGCCGTGCAAGCTGATCGGCATGCAGATAGCGGCCCGGCGATCGATTCCCGCGTTCGTGTAGCGCATTGACGGACAGCGATGCACAATACGCAAACAGCGCGGCGCGCTGGTCGGCATCGAAGGCGAGCAGCGCATCCCACAATGCGTCCGGGCTTTTCGGAAGCTGCCGCTCCCAATGCGCATGCTTTTGATCCAGGGATTTGGTGACCGCGCTGTCCTTCAGGTCTGGCCCCTGAACCACAAGGCTCACGGTCTTGACGTTGATGTCGAGACACGTCTTCGCCGCATGATAGAAGGCGTCGAGGCAAAGAGTATGCAACACCGCGACAAAGGCGATGTCGGGCTCATTCGCCAACGCCTCGCGCAGCGCCACGGTGCGATAGGCGGTGAGCTCGGTGATCAACCGGTCAGGCAATGGCTTGATGCCGTCTTCCTCCTCAGGCTCGGCGTCCCCGTCCTCGACCTTTCCGCCGACCGTAATAATGGCGACACGCGATGCAGGATCGTCACAGACGCCTGCGTGCTTTACATCGCCCTTTACGTCGCATGCTTCGTCCTCGCGTCGGATGTAGCCGCGTTCGATCTTGACGTCGCCGTCATTATCGACGCTGAGAAAAGCGCCCGCCCGCACGACATCGGCGGGATCGTAGACGGCGGGACGCTCATCGAAGGCTTCGATCGCTTTCTCGACCTCCGCCATGCGGGCGTCGACCTCGTCCGGCACGTCCTCGCCGTCAGGGCATGAATCCGCAAGCTGTTCGAATTCCTCCTGAAGCGCATGATAGGTCTGCTGCTCCTCATCGGTCAGTTCGGGCTCTTTGCCGATGATGCGACGCAGCCGCGACGTGTGCCCATACGGAAAATCGACAGCGGCTTCGATCCATTTCCAGCCCTCGGCGTGAAGAGTCTCGGCTTCCTGACGGAGTTTGTCGGCGACGAGCCGATCGAGCAGCGCTGAATCCTGAAGCCAGCCTTCGCCATCTTCGTCGAAGAGATCGTGAACGACGGCGCCGCCAGAGGATTCGTATAACGCGAGTCCTACGAATAGTGCGCGCTTGTCCGATGTGTGAACGGCACCTTCTGTCAATTGCTGCCGGATAAGGTGCGGCGACTTATTGTAGGAGAGCGTCGCCCACACGCGTTCCTGCCGCGCATGGTCGTCCGTCACAGTGAACGCCATGAGCTGTTCGAGCGTCATCTCGTCCTCGGCGTAAAGCTCCAACAGTTTCGGCGAGACGGATGCGAGCTTGAGACGTTGCCGCACGACCGTCGCGCTGACGAAGAACCGGGTGGCGATTTCTTCCTCGCCGAGACCTTGTTCGCGCAACGTTTGAAAGGCGCGGAACTGATCGAGCGGATGCAACGCCACGCGCTGCACGTTCTCGGCCAGCGAGTCTTCCTCGGCGATACCGTCGGTGCGGATGATGCAGGGAATCGCCTGTGTCTTGCCGAGCCGCTTCTGCTTGACCAGCGATTGCAGGGCGCGGTAGCGGCGGCCTCCTGCGGGTATTTCATACATCCCGGTCGGCTCGCCGTCGGCGCCGCGAACCGGCCGCACGCTGAGGCTCTGAAGGAGCCCACGGCGTGCGATGTCCTCGGCCAGCTCCTCGACCGAAATTCCGGCCTTCACCTTCCGGACGTTCGCCTGGGAGAGAATAAGCTTGTTGAAGGGGATGTCCTGGGCCTGGTTCAGGACGATTTTCGTTTGAGCGCTTGTCATAAGAGGTCTCCTCGACGGGCCAGCCGAAAGACTCTCTCTCGACCTTCAACCCTGTCATCGAGACGCCTTCACCCTCTTACTCTTTTGGACCGCCACCTTCGGCCACGAAAACTCCCCAAATATTGCGTTGCCGTTCGTCGGTTCAGTCGCTTCCTGCCTCCTCAGCAAGATTTGGATTTTCTGTGTCGTCGTTAATCCCCCAAGCTTCCAGAACTCCAGTAAGAGGAAACCGCTCGTTCTTGATCCAATCTGCATACGGCGCAGCCGTCGTGCTCCACGGCTGTTGCTTCGGAATTTTGATCTGTACTCGCGACGGGACGTGAACGGCACTGCCAAACACGATGGCTTCACCGGAAGCCAGTACTGTAACCTGATCGAGCAGACGTTGCGCTTGTCTTGGAATGATGCGCTTAAAATGGTCGATGTCGTCGGGGTTTTGGAGTCGATGAGAGAAAAAGTTTGCGCATTGACTGATTATCGTCGGGCTTATTTCGCTTGGCCGCTGGCTGGCGACAATGAGGGACAAGCCGAACTTGCGCCCTTCCTTTGCCACCCGCTCAAACGCTTTTCTGGAAAGAGCTTGACCGCGATCCTCGCTTTGGCGGGAAGGTCGGGCATAATTGTGCGCCTCCTCCAATACGAGAACCCATGGGTTCGAATAACGCTGGCTTGCCTGCAACTTCTCCCTTGCTTCGAGCAAAATCCTGCCAATTGTCGAACAGATGAACGGCAAAGCCTCGTGCGAGAGCATAGACAGATCAAAAACAGTGATCTTCGAGGCTCCGGTTTCAAAGCCAAGGCTCCTGAACCATTTTCCCGTGCTGGTGATGCCCAACTCGTCGAAATTCGTGAAAACAGACCAGCGCCGGTCGGCCAGTCGTGTCTTTAACCGCATGCGCAGAGTCGTTAGATGCTGATCGATCTGTGAAGCCTCCTCCTGAGACGCTGCCGCTGCAAGAGTTGCCGTATTTCGAAGGGCGGCTGTCGAGAAATAAGTCGGTGTATCGCCGCTTCTGATTGATTCCGAAGAGGCTGGTGCCGTCGCAATCTTGTCCTCAACAGCGGCGATCAGCGGGACCAGCGCAGCATTGATCGCAACGCCGTTATCCACCGGTTCACCATAGAAGTTCTTGTATTCTTGTCCGGTCTTCACGAGATAAGGGGCAATCGTCGCCTTAAGCGGGCCGACGTCCAGATCGCTCCCTGAAAGGTAATTTTCGATAGCGAGGTAAATTGCCCTCGCTTGATTCTTCTTAAGGGCATTTAGCGGATACATCTGTTGGATCGAGGCCAACGCCTCCGCCATGAAGTCGGCCTCGACCTTGGCTTCGCCAGCGGATTTTCCCTTAAGAAAGGCCCACCACGCCTTTAGTACCGGTTGCTGTGTCTGTTCGGACGCACTGAGCCACTCGCAAATTTCCTCCGAGTTCATCAGCCAGATCGGGACCGACAGCTTCTTGCCATTGACGTAGGCCTGATTTGGTTCTGGCGTATATGTCCGATGCTCCTCCGACAGGAATGCGTTGGCATATTCGCCATTGATGTCGAGGATGAAAATGTGGGGATCGCGTGCCCCCGCAGCGTTTACTTTTTCATTTTCGAGCACGCCGCGTAGAAGGCTGGCGACGGTATAAGACTTGCCGGACCCTGTGTTACCGACAATCGCAAGCGGGCGCGAGAAGAGGTCATTAAACGAGGCTTTGACTCGCGTGTTTTCGTCGCCGGTCTGATGACCAAGCTCCAGGGCAAAATCGAAGTCGCCGTCCGTCCAGCCCTGAGGGCGGTTGCGTTTTGGAGGCTGGCCAAAAACGCAGGATAGTATCTCCGGGTTGGCGACCTCTGCAGGGGTGTCCAGTGTGGGCAGCATCGTGATTCCGGCATCGAATATCCATTGGCTCCTGCCCACCTGCCGGATGGTTCCAAGCAATTGCACGGACGCAATTCGCCGTGGTTTCGTCAACTCAAGAGATAGTTCGTCGTCCTGAGTAGGATCGTAGCTCTCGCGGGCTTCAAGATCCGAGAGGTTGCCGATGGCATGGGACCCGGCACCAAGGTCAAATGTTAAGAAGGAGTTGATGGCGACGGCCCGTTGGACGCCGTCCAGTGTTGCCCGCGATGAAGATTTGGCGTCCGGGGCAAGTTCGACCTTCAGGCGAAAGCCGCTGACGGAAACAACGTGCCCGATGACGCGCGACTGCTCCATCAAGCCTCCACCGGCCCGTCTTTGGCCTTCTTGAGCTGATCTTCGAAAGCCCGTAGGCGCTTATAGTCGTCAAGCCACTTCACATCGGGCATGACGTTTTGCGCGAAGTCGGCGAAGGTCGCGAGCTTGTAGGAGCATCCACGACCAGCTTCGACTCGCTCTGAAAGGACGAACGCTCGCTGACCGAGGCTCTGATATCTCTTCACTCGTTCGATGATGGGAGCCGATGGATTCGGTTCGACAATCAGCATGACCAACGAAGGATTCATCAGAGCGGTTTCAATGATGCGCGTGACGTGGTCGTCACCAAATCCGTACCCCGCGACAATCAAGAAGGTCTGCGGTTGATTCAAACGGGCGTGGAAGAGCCGGAACAAGTGAGCATACGGCATGTCCAGAGTTTGCGTAAACTTCTGGCAGGTCGGTAATATACCGAATGACTCGATGGTGTCGAACTCCGCGCTGACAAGCATTGCGGCCTTACCTTTGGGCTCCGCAGCACGATAGGCTTGGGCAAAGGCTAAATCCTGGTGCTGCGCCCTGAAGCGATCCGCCTCGTCCATTCGCCAGTGGATCGAGCCGTGCAACTTGTAGAACTGAAGAAACTTATCGAAGCGGCGCACCCGCCCTTCGGCGACATCTCCCGGATAGTATACATCAAGACCATACACGGCGGGATCGAAACGAGAGTTGGCTTTCCCAGAAAATCCATCGAAATATTGAATGCCTAACTCTTCCATAGCCTGCTCGAAAAGCGTGTCATAGTTGAGCGTGAAAAGGTGAGTTCGCCCGAGCGTAGCATCTCGTGCAATAAGCTTTGCAAGAAACGGAATGTGGCCTGACGATTCCCCTGCGGTATTGGCGCCAGATAGTTCGCCACGATCTAACTCAAGTGCGCATTCGGCAAATATTGCTTTTTCGATAAGCCGTCGAAGCTCCTTCTCGCCGGTAGCAGTGAGCAAAACATCATCTTTCCAATAAACGGCTTTAATGGGTGATTTATTGCTGCTTGATAAGCTGGATGCATTAAAGACATAGCCAAGCCACTCTTCGAAATTGCCCGAGCCGAAATGATTGGTCTTTTTCCAGGCAATAACGGCTTTGGCTTCGTCAGTTAGTGGACAGCTTTCGACCGCTTCAAGAACCAAGCATTCAAGATTATTTACACTTGGCCCCGTCATCAGTCGGCCACCGGCCCCCACGGAACATCCCGCAGCGGTGAGGACAACCACGTTCTCCATCCGCAGCCAGTCGGCGAGCAGCGCCTGAATGCGTCGCAGGCCATCTTCCTTGCTTTTACCAGCAAGGAGATCTGCGCTCTCTCCCGCCGATACAGGGGAGATCAACTGGTACGGACACAGCTCGATCAAAATATCACCTCCGCTAACGAAGTGACGACACTGAAATCCACCCCGATTGTTTCAAAATGCCTGCGACCACAGGCGATTTTCTGGTTTTCTTTCGTGCGCCGTTCCTCCGAATCCAGCGTGCTTTTGGTCTCACGCACGAAATAGAGCTTCTCTTCACGCTCGGTGACGAAGGCCCAATCGGGATTGTACGAACCGATGGGTGTGTCGATCTTGAACCATGATGGAAGCTTGACGAAGAGCTTGACCGCTTCGTTGTGGTCCAGATCGCGAGCAAATTGCTTCTCGACCTCGGATTCGTATTCGATGGCGTCGAACAGAGATTTTTCCCGGTTCTGCACCTCGTAGAGGTTACTCAAATACCGGATAATTCCTTCTTCGGCGTCTTGTTCGATACGGCTTTGCTCCCAGTAGGCCCCGGCCACTTTCTCATATTTGATACCTTCCAGCATCAGGTCGTGCAGCGCACGCGAAATTTCCTTCGCGACCGCCGCCATGAATGCCTGCGGATTGATCTTGAACTCAGGCAACCGCCCGGAGCGCTTCAATACCTCGGCGAGTGTGTGCCGAGTCAGCTCGGTTTCCTTCTGTAAGAAGGCGAGAATGTCGGGCAGCACCCTGACTGGTTCCGCGTCACGCATGCGCGTGGCAATCTGCTTGTCCGCCGACACGCCCGCGTCGGTAATATCCACCTCGGCCACAGTGGTTGCGATGCGCGGCGCCTTGATCGGCTCGATCTGCCTTATGCGAGCCAGTGCGCGGTCGATCAGGTCGGCGGTGTTAAAAGTCACGCGGTAGCGCGTGCGAGGTTTGATCTTCTCCCAAAGTTTCTGGAAATCCTCGCTCAATTGGACTTCCTTGCGGAATTTCACCTCTCGCCGATCCCGGGCGTTGACGATACGGTTCTTGAAGACCTTACTGTTGATCGCGTCCGTGATCGCGGCGCGAAGGTCTTCGTAGCCCTTGGGCACTTTCAGCTCGAAGTGCGGGTTCTTTGGGTCGAACTTATCCAGAATGTCACCATCGGCGCTGATGTATTCGCCCGCGACGAGGCTGGCCCATATCTTCCTCGACTCGTCCTGCCCGATCTCGGCTTCGGTTCCGTCCTCGGCGCGTCGAACGAGCTTGGCAAAAGCGATCTTTTCGATCTTGCCGAAGCGAATGCCGAAATCCTCCTCGAATTCGGTCTGGAGTGATCGTGCGAACTCTTCATAAGACTCGTTGGCTATGACGGTCAGGCGGTTGACGGTTTCATCATGCACGCGCTCCCCCGCCGCGTTGACAGGCAGGCGCAGGCCGCGCCCGATCTCCTGCCGCTTCTTGTCGGCGGACTGGGTCTCATTGAGGGTGCAAATCTGGAAGACGTTTGGATTGTCCCACCCCTCCCGCAATGCGGAATGGGAGAAGATGAAGCGCAGGGCCACGGCGGGGTCGAGCAGCCGCTCCTTGTCCCGCATGATGAGGTTGTAGGTATTCTCGTCGTCGGCGGTATTGCCACGCGTGTCCTTGGCGTGGCCCTGCTTATCCTGCGAGAAATAGCCGTTGTGAACCTCGGCAACGTCAAAGAGGATCAAGTCTTTGTAAATCGGCTTGGCGGTCAGCTCACGATAGGCTTCCTCGAACCATTGGCCGATCTTGCCCAGGCTGGTGGTACCGCCCTCGTTGTAGATTCGGTAATTGGCGACGCGGTCGATGAAAAAGAGCGAGAGAACCTTGATGCCCTTGCCCTTGAGTGCACGCTCCTTCTTGAGGTGCTGCTCTACGGTCTCATAGACCTGAGCCTTCATGATGTCGTCAGCCTGGCCTCCGGTTTCCTGTCCGAGCTCAAGGAACCGGCCCTGATTGAATTCGACATATTCCGCGCCTGGGGTGCAGTCGATGTTCTGCACGATGTAGCCGTTGCGGTACGCCTCGCGCTCACCGGACTTCACGAACAGGTCGTCGCCCTGCTTGACCCACATCTTGGTCGGCTTGGGTCCAGACTTGCCTTCCTTGTGAATCTCGACGCGGGCGCGGATGCCGTTGGTGTTGTCCGTGGCGATCAGCTTGACATAAGCATCGTTGAAGTTGTCGTCGGAGCGGACCGACGCGACCTCGATCCGCTTCACGAGGCGCAGGTCGTAGGCCCGAATAGGATCGAGCTTGTAGACGAGGTTGTAGGGGTTCTTGTGCGTTGCGCTGTAGCGCAGCGTCACCATCGGGTTGAGATTGCCGATGGCCTTGCGCGATTTTTCGGTCGTATCGACGCTCTGCGGCTCGTCGATGATGACGATGGGGCTGGCGGCCTGAATGAACTCGATGGGCCGCCGCCCGGACATGCGGTCGTTCTCGCGGTTGATGACGTTGAGCTTCTTCAGCTCGTCCTCCGTCATGTCCGCTAAATCCTTGTCGGCCACATCCTTCTGGAAAGATTGGATGTTGATGACCATGATCTGAATCTGGTTGCTGGTGGCGAACTGGCGCACCTTGCCGAGGCGCTTGCTGTCGTAAACGAAGTGGTCGAACGGCGCTTTGTCGTAGAGTGTCTGGAAATGCTCCTTCATCATGTCGATGCTTTTGAGCACGCCCTCGCGGATGGCGACGCTCGGCACGACGATGATGAATTTTTTGAAGCCGTAGGTCTTGTTCAGTTCGAAAATGCTGCGCAGGTACACATACGTCTTGCCGGTGCCGGTTTCCATTTCGACGGAGAACTCGCGCCCTGCAAATGCCGCGACCTTCTCGATCCCGTTGGTTTCCTGAAGCCGGTGAACGTTCTTAAGGATTTCATCGTCCGGCAGGTTGAGTCGGTTGCCCATGCCAAGCTCGTTCTGGAACAGCCCGCCGATCTGGATGGACTGCAATGCCATCGCACCGGTCTGCACGAAGGGCTGGCCATCGAACACGCCGACGACGGAATTGATCGCGTCTTGCTGATATTGAAGGGAGGGGTCGAATTTGAGCTTCACGCCATGCCCCCTCAAACCGTCTTGAAGACGATTTCGGATTCCTCGGCCTCGGCCCGCGCCCGGAAGGTCTGAACCGCGTTCGCCTTGAGCTGGTCGTTGCCCTTGAAGCCTTCGTCCAGACAGATGACCTGCAACGGGTTTGCCTCCGCCAGAGCATCGATCAGTTCCGACGTGATCTCCTTCTCAAGGCAAATGAGCATCGTACCGTCCTGGATAGAGAACACCTCCTTGCCCGCAAGCTTGATCGCTTTGACCTCGGTGGTCAGAGGGAAGCCGGCCTTGAGCAGCAATTCGTAGAGAACGTCTTCGCTAGTGCTGGCAGCCGAAAGGTGATCGACGTGGAACTCCAACTGTTGAGCAAGTTCGTCGGTATCGGCAGCACCGTTTCCGTTCCACAGCTTAAAATTGGAGCGGTCGAGGCTTAGCACCTTGAAGCCGAGGTCCGTGTGCCTTCTCCGCTCCAGGTCGAACATGCCAGCCGGCTGTTCCTGCCACTTCTTGATAACCCGACGAATCCTCTCCTTGCCAATTTCCGCTATGGTACGGAAACCTGCTTTCGCAGCGTTCGACGTTTCGTCGGTCGGCTCCGGAAGTTGCACGACGATGAACCTCCGGCTGCCGCCGTCCTCGACGTTCTGCTCGATCACCGCCTGCGCTGTGGCGCAGGAGCCTGCGAAAAAGTCCAGCACGATGTCGCCGGGGCCGTTGCAGGCGTGGTCGATCACCCTGCGGATCAGCTGAACGGGTTTGGGATTGTTGAACACCTTGCCGGGGATCAATGTGTCAAGGTCTCGCGTCCCCTCGTCGGTGTGGCCGGCATAGTCATGCGCCCAGAAGTTGACGGGTGTGAGCCCCCTTGCTTCTGAAAGGAACATCTTGATCGACGGGACGGCCGCCCTCCCGTCCGGTCCCCAGTAGAGCCGATTGTCGGCCAATAGCTCATGAAAGGCTTCTTCCGAGCGTCGCCAGGCATTTGTGGTTGGAAGCACGACGCCGCCGGTGTTCGGATTCTTGAGCGGATAGCAGAGGTTCGGACGGTCCTGCGGGGATGCAGGATTGAGGAATGAAGCGCCCTTCCAAACGCCCCGCGGATCGTTGTCGGGATTTGTATAGCGCGCATCGGCCTCCTCGGTGCGCGGCAGCAGACTGACCTCAAATGCCTCTGATTTAGCGTAGACTAATAGATGTTCAACGACAGTCGTGAAATCGACCGTGTTGTTGCTGCGCGTGTACCGCTTCTGCCAAGCAATGTCGGCCTTGAAATTCTCCTCGCCGAAAATCTGATCGCACAACTCCCGCAAGCGACTCAATTCGTGGTCGTCGATGGAGATGAAGATAACGCCGTCGTCGCGAAGAAGATTCCGCGCAAGATAGATGCGCGGGTACATCATATTGAGCCAGTTGGAATGGTATCGCCCAACCGTATCCGTGTTAGTGGAGAAGCGGCGTCCCTCGGCATCGGCCTGACTGGTGTAGGCGAGATAAGTCTCTAGTGTTTCCGCATATTTGTCTGGATAGATAAACTCTTGGCCAGTATTGTATGGCGGATCAATATAGATCAGCTTAATCTTGTCAAAGTACGCCTTCTGCAAAAGTTTCAGGACTTCCAGGTTGTCTCCCTCGATGAAGACATTGCCGGTGACCTCGAACCCCACCGAGTCGGTGCGCTTTGGTTTTAGAGTCGCTACGCTCGGCTGCTGAATGATTTTCATGCACTGGGCTTTGCCAGGCCATGACAGACCAAATCGCTCCTGGCCGGCCTCAACTCTATCGCCCAACGCTCGCTTCAATTGCTCAAAGTCGATCTGTCCCTCGGCGAGGCACTCTGGCAGCGTCTGCGCGAGGAAATTGCGCAAGAGGGCGCGTTTGCGGTCCGCGACATCGTCGGATGTCAAAGCGAGCCTTGCCGGGCTGCCCGATTCCATGCCGGCGAGCGGCACTTCTTTATCTTCTACAATCATCAGTACCAGCCATACAATCTCGTGGGCGTGCGGCCCCACGTGCCAAGCGCGAGCGAACGATCTACAACGTCCATGAGAGGCTGCCCGGGCTTCAATATCTCGAACGACAGGACGCCCGCCTCGTCGTGCTCGACGTAGGCAATGCCTGTCTTGTTTGCGCGAGCCCAATCGACCATTGGCGCTGCATTGGGGACGTTCAGGCGAAACATACCGTTGTCTTCGTAGAACCTGAACTTGAAGGTGCGGGTGATCCCGTCAGCGCAAAGTATGTCGATGGAGCCATCTTTGGATGGCTTTCCAAAAACTCTGCGGAGCACAAGCCCGGCCTCTTTGGGAAACTCAACCTGCAAGTTATATTCGCCCGTGAATGACTGAAGCCCCGCCCAGGCAACGGAAGCAGCCGTCTCCGATATGGCTTTCTCGGCAGTCTTGGGCGGTGTCGCGGTCTTTGGCGGGGTGCCGGCGGCGGTGGTCTTGAGAGACCTGTCCACAACTCCGAGCGTCACAAGGTCTTCAGGTCTGCGGTGACGATTCCGAAGCGCGAAATATTTCTCGTAGTCTTTCAGTTTCGCCTTAGTCAGGGGCACACCGAGTTGCCAACAATCAAGCCAAGCCCGAGCGGCGGAGTCTCGGCTGTGAGGCGCAACGCTCCAAAACGCGCATTCGCCATTCCTGGAGAACGCGCCGAGGCTGAGATTCTGTGATCCTGCAATGACAAGCGAGAGACCATCGACGCCCTTTGTCTCATCGAAGCTGTTGGCGCCAACGTACAGTTTGGGATGGAAGGTGCCGGGCAGACTGTCAACGACTCTAACCCCCCATCCGCTATCCATGGCAGTCTGAAGCGCCTTCGGATGAGTCACACCGTCTTTCGTGTCGGCAACGAGCCTGACTTCGTCGACACCTCCTTCATCAAGAATGCTCTTCACGAGATTGAATCCCGACGCGGACACATATGCCACGGCGAGGCCCACGACGGACGGCTTGGTGTGCAGGATGTGCTTCCTAAGAAGCGCCTTGTATGTATTGCCACTAATGCCCGTTGTGACGACTGAACTTGTCATTGCGTGTGCGCCCCCATCACACTATCTTAAACCTAATGGCGAATAGCTCCTCGTCGGACACGCTCTGTCCGAGGCGCTCTTCCACCTGATCCAGAAGACCGTCCTTCTGAACCTCAATATCCTTCGCGGCGGCGTCATAGGCGCGCCATGCTTCATCGCGCCTGGCTTCCAGTGCACGGGCCTGCCGTTGCAAGGCCAGCTTATCCGGCAGATTGCCGGTCTGGCGGATCGCCTTCTTGAGCGCCTTGATCTGCTCGTCCAGCTCTTTCATGTCCGCCTTCAGCCCAGCGCGCTTGTCCTCCGCCCAGTTGTCGAGCTTATCCATTTCCTCGTCGAACCATGCGGATTGCCGCGCGGCCATGTCGTCCAGGATGGTCTTACGCGCGCTTTCGACGCTCTGCTTGACCGGATCGGACAGGGTCAACTCTGCGGCGCCGTTGATACGGGCTGGAAGCTCGAAGAGGCGCATGGCATCCTTCGGATCGAGCCGTCCACCGTCATCCGTAATCGCCGCCAGAATGATGTGATCCTGATCGTCGGTCCCGCGTACCGAAACCTTGTGCGCGACGAGCGTACCGCCCCTGCCGACAAATCGCTCGATAGCAACGGCCGTCTGCGGCCATGCCGCGTAATCGAACACGACGGACGCGCCGTTGAGCTTGCGCGTCGCGGCCATAGATAAAAGGTGCTGCGCCAGAGGATGGCCGAGCCGATAGCGGTGTCCGTCGATACCGTGACGGGCCATGAAATAGATGCCCGGCGCGACGTTGATCCCGGCAGGCGAGCCTTTGAGGGTGAAGGTGAAATAGTCGTCGTCGAACTTGGCCTGCTTTCCGAGTTCGTGCTTTGTCACTGCCCAGAGCATCCGTGCGTAGCGGTCGAGATATTCCTTGCTCTGGCTCATATTGATCTTGAGGCGGTCATGAACCTCGGCATCGAAGTTTTCGAGGAGCTTACGGCGCGTGTCCTCCATGGTGACGGTAATGTTGGAGTCCATTTCGGTACGCAGCCGTTCGAACTCCGCCTCGATGTCCTCGGTCGAACGGCAATTCTGATAGATGGAGACGATGCGCTTCTCGAACTCGACGCCGGATTCGATAGCGCCAAGCACTTCGTCGCTCGCGCCAAACACGCCTGAAAAGAGCTTGAATTTCTCGGCAAGCAATTCGTACACGCGCTGGTCTGCTGCATTGTTTTTATTGAGGAAATTGACCACTACCACGTCGTAGCGCTGGCCATAGCGGTGGCAACGCCCGATACGCTGTTCGATACGCTGCGGATTCCAGGGCAGATCATAGTTGACCGCCATGGAGCAGAACTGGAGGTTGATGCCCTCGGCGGCAGCCTCGGTCGCGATCATGATCGAGGCTTTTTCGCGGAAGTAGTCGACGAGCGCCGCCCGCATGTCGGCGGTACGCAAGCCGGTCACACGGTCGGTTCCTTTATGGCGTTCGACCCACGCCCCGTAGATCGCCTTGGACTGCGCGTCGGAATTCGAGCCGTTGAACAGGACGAGCTTGCCGTCGTAGCCGTTCGCGCCAAGCAGGCGTACAAGATATTCCTGGGTGCGCCGGGACTCGGTGAAGATGATGGTCTTTTCGGCCCCGCCCAGTTCCAGCGCCTTGGCGAACCCGGCGCGCAGCGCGCTGAGGAGCGCTTGCCCCTTGGCGTTTTCGGAAATTGAAACCGCAAGGTCGCGGAAGGCCCGCAGATCGGCGATCTCCCGCTCGATGTTGGCGATGTCGTCGGGCGTCAGAAGTTCGGATTCTTCGCCTTCTTCTTCCCATTCGTCCGCGACGTCCTCATATTGTTCGTAGTCCTCGGCGATTTCCTCTTCGAGCTTGTGGCGTAGGTGTTTGTCGTCCCGAAGCTGGCGCTCCAGCTTACGTGCAAGGGAATCGAGCGCACCGGCAATGGCGAAGGTCGAAGACGCCAGCAGCTTACGCATGATGAGGGTCATCAGCGAACGCTGGCTCGACGGCAGGGCTTGCAACGAGGGCCGCCGCAGATAATCGGACACCATGTCGTAAAGCTTCTGCTCCGCCTCGGTCGGCATGAACTCCTGCGGTATGGGGATGCGGTTGGTGTAGCGGATATATTCAAGCACCTGCCGCCGCAAGGTGCGGTGGCAGACGGGCTTGAGGCGGCCTTTCAGCTCGTCGAAGAGATTATCGCCCGCAAGACGTGCATACTGGGCGCGAAAACTCTTGGCATCGCCGAAGGCATAATCGTCGACCAAGCTTACAAGCCCGTACAGCTCCATGAGCGAGTTCTGAAGCGGAGTTGCCGTGAGCAGTACCTTGGGGGCGTTGGCAAGCGCGCCTTTCAGCGTCTTGCCGATGCGATTGTCGAGCCGATAGACATTGCGCAGCCGGTGCGCCTCGTCGATCACCACCAAATCCCACGGGATCACCATCAGCTCGTCGGCATGCCGGGCGGCGAACTGGAACGAACAAATGACAAGGGCCTTCTGCTCGAAGGGCCGGCGCATGCCGTCCTTGGCCATCTTGTTGTAATTGCGCGCCTCGAGGATCACCGATGGAAGAAAGAACTTTTCCGCGATTTCTTGCGCCCATTGTTTACGGAGGTTCGCAGGCGTGACGACAAGGATGCGGCGGCGGCCTTCTGTCCATTTCTGTGCAAGGACAAGTCCGGCCTCGATGGTTTTACCAAGGCCTACTTCGTCAGCGAGAATTGCGCCCTTGGACATCGGGGACTTGAACGCGAACAACGCCGCCTCGACCTGATGGGGGTTGAGGTCGACCTGAGCATCCATGAGAGCGCCAGCCAGCTTCTCGGCATCCGCAACGGAATGCCGCCTGCCCAGTTCATGAGCGAATAGCTTGGCGTGGTACTCTGTTATCACTTGTCGTTGCCCCCTTGCTGCTCCTCAACCTTGCGTCTGATCCACCTTGCAATTTCCTGCCGCTCAAAACGCCATGATCCCCCGACCTTGAAACCGGGAACCTTGCCTGCCGAGGCCAGCTTGTAGGCGGTCTTCTCATTGATCTTGAGAAGTTCCGCTACCTCCCGGATCGTCAGGATTTCGTCGTTCATGCGTCCAAGCCGCAGGTTGATTCGAAAGAGAATAGGCGAAAATTAGAGAAAATCCGAGAGGAAGATCGACACCTTTGCACGCTATCGTTGTGGCGCGGTCCGACTGGATCATTCAGGAAAGTCCCTGCCGATAGAGGTCGACGAGCATCTTTGCTGGGGGCGTTCAATGGCCGCATTAGGCGCATAGCCTCTACGAGGACGCCTATCGACCGGACGAAATCACAGAAGCGCAATCCGACACGATGCCGGGCGGCATTGCACGATTTAAATACCGGTCACCGAAGCTACAGCGCAGTGTCACCGATCATTTACATATTGACATGTCACCGTACGATGTCATATAGATGTGTGATCGAATGGTGTCATTATGAATGTCCGAACTGCTCTCGAACTGGGCGCTGCGATCCGCGAGCGCCGCCGCCAGTTGAACCTCGACCAGGATAGACTGGCGAAGATCGTCGGCGTGAGCCGGAAATGGATCATCGACGTCGAGAAAGGCAAGACGCGTGCGGAGATCGGGCTGATTTTGCGTACACTCGACGCCCTGGGGATCAGCGTGTCGCTCGACACAACGGAAACCGGGGTGTCCGGAGCCAATACCCCCGACGCGATCGAAACGCCCGACATCGACAGCGTCCTTGATCGGACGCGGGATCGCCGATGACAGCCGAACTCCTCGCTCTCGCTAATGGCCGCAAAGTCGGGCGCGTGATCCGCGATCAGCGCGGGCGTCTGGCCTTCGTCTACGAGGAGACATGGCGCGCCGCACAGGGCGCCTATCCGCTTTCGCTCTCGATGCCGCTCACGGCGGAGAAGCACGGTCATCAGCCGATCGACGCATTCCTGTGGGGGCTGCTGCCCGACAATGAAGCCGTGCTCGCCCGGTGGGCGCGGCGGTTTCAGGTGTCGGCGCGCAATCCCTTCGCGCTTCTCTCCCATGTCGGCGAGGATTGCGCCGGCGCCGTTCAGTTCGTCCGCCCCGACAGGGTCGATGCGATCCTCGGCGAGGAGCGTGGCGCTGTGGAATGGCTGAACGAGGCGGACATCGCCGAACGCCTGAGAACCCTTCGGGCCGACCATGCCGCATGGCGAGCGCCCAGCGACACGGGGCAGTTCAGCTTGGCGGGAGCCCAGCCCAAGACGGCTCTTCTTTGCGAGAACGGGCGATGGGGCGTCCCGTCGGGACGAACGCCGACGACCCATATCCTCAAGCCGCCTACCGGCGAATATGACGGCCATGCCGAGAACGAGCATCTCTGCATGTCGCTCGCCAGCCGGCTCGGCCTGCTCACGGCGCGTTCACGCGTCCAATGGTTTGGCGACGAGGTCGCCATCGTGATCGAGCGCTATGACCGGGATTGGACAGATTCGGCGATCATCCGGGTTCATCAGGAGGATTTTTGCCAGGCGCTGGCGATTCCGCCGACGCGCAAATACGAGAATGAGGGCGGGCCGGGCGCACGCATGGCCGTCGATCTCCTGCGAACCGTGTCGGGCCGGCCCCAGGAAGATGTGCAACGCTTCGTCGAGGCCGTCATTTTCAACTGGCTGATCGCGGGGACGGACGCGCACGCGAAGAACTATTCGCTGCTGATCGGCGCCCAAGGGCGGGCGCGGCTTGCCCCGCTCTACGACATCGCCAGCATCCTGCCTTACGGCTTCGATCCCCACCGGGTGCGTCTGGCGATGAAAATAGGCGACACGTACAAGCTCCGCGACATCGGCGCGCCGCAATGGCGAAAATTCGCCGGGCAGCTTCGGCTGAATGGCGACGAAGTGTTGCACCGGATTCGGGAAATGGCGGCGATGCTCCCCGACCATCTGGCGGATGTGCGCCGGACCGCCGAGTCCGACGGAATCGCCCATTCGATCATGGCCAGGCTTTCTGACGCGCTGACAGAACGCGCCGACCGGTGCCGCAAGGCCATTGGTGAGTTATAGAACGGCGTTCTATCGCTCATGACAGAAACGGCGGCAGGTTTTTGAGACGGTGCCCCCGCATGCGTGGGGCCAAGAACAACCGCCTTTCTTGGGTCATCTCATTTCTTGGGGCCCATTCGCCACCCGATAGCCCTTCAGCGAGAGGGCATTTTATAACTTTCCCGCGCTTGAAGAACGCGAAAGTTATAAATGGCGCTCCGCCTGTCGACGCTGGCGACGGACATAGGCGCCACGGTGCTCAGGCATGCCGTGCCCATACATCGCGCACTATCTCTATCCACGCACCTGTCTCTCTGCCGCAAGCGCGCTTGCTCGGCCCGACCCGCGACGGCCACGCAAGGCCGTTGGTGAGTTATAGAACGGCATTCTATCGCTCACGAAATGGAACGGGTAACAGACTGGCCCAACCCCGGAGCCTGCCAGGACACGCAAAAGGCTGCTCACCTTTTCGGGAAAAGCGGAACGCTCTCGATGTTCGCTTTTTTGGCCGATTCTTTGTCAGCCATAACATCATGAACTTGATTGAAGAATTGAAATTCATCCAGCTTTTTTGGCCGAACCTTTGGCCGATCTCACGAAGCGCGTCTTTACCGGTCGGCGCTATCACCGCAGATGCTGTCGACAAGGTGCGGAGCCTGTTTGCTCGACGATGGGCGAATTCGATTAAGGCGATCCGTCATTCAGAGGTTCGAAACCCGTGAGGCGCTTCCAACCTCCTGTCCAACAGGAATGTCCAACCTAGCGTCCCACATCGGCGCGGAGGCACACTCAAAAAACAGTTGATTTTCCACACAAACCTGTGTAATTTGTCAATGAAAACAAGCTCTTCGCCCGCTCCAAAATAACTCAAGAAAATCCAGCAATTATGCGAGGGCTGCTACAAAGCGGCCTTTCTCGCATTTTGCGTGGTGTCCACATGGTGTCCACCAAGGCCGAATCCGAGGCTTCCTTCTCCGGGGCGTTCGCGCCACCCGTCAGCCGCGTATTTGTGGCTTTTCCGCCCTCGCCTGTGAATCTCGTCGAACGGACTGCAAAAAAATGCCCTAGGATACGCCGGACTCAGCAATTTTGACCGATTGACCGTCCACGAAGACCGGTGTCGCCTCGCGGTCTGCCGCACTCTCATGCGTGCCTGACAAAAATGCAGACGTGACGCTATGCGTTTAAACGTTTCTGTGCCCTCCCTAAACGGTGAAAGCCCTTTTGTAGAAACCGCTTAGGTCTATAAATTACCAGCCGTACCGCGTTGGTGGGGCATCGATGGCCGCAGAGAAATGCGACCGTCAAAGGTGCGGATGATCTGCACATACCCCTCATGTTCAAGCAATGCTGGACCTCAATCCTTAGATATCCAGAGGACCCCGGAGGCCTCACGTACCGTCCAAGTCGCAGCATTGCCGAACTGGTCAATGATTTGCAGAGCGCCGGGAGGAAGTCCGCATCCCTTGTTTGTGACGGCGGAGGGCTTCGACGCGAGCGCCCGCGCGCGCAGGCGAGAGGCGTCGACGCCGAGCCGCGTCAGCGCCAGGACGACCGCCTCCGCCCGCTGCTTCGACAGCTTCCTGGCGTCGCCATGGACGGCGACGATCGCTCTGGCGCGGGGATGGGTCGCCAGAACATCGGCGATCGTCTGCAATCGCATCTCGCGCAGTGGGTTGCAGGCCGGCTCCGCGCGGCTCGAACGCCACGCCGTCGAGCTCGAACCAGGCGAGCTTTCGCGCTGGCGGCGTTTCGCGCTCGAGGTAGGCGCGCAGCTTCGACTCCACCGCTTCGCTCGCGGCGACGCCGGATCGCGCATCGGTCTTCGGCGCTTCGGCGGGTCGCTCGGTGACCGAGGGCGCCGGCTCGCGCCGTGCTGGCGGAGATGGCGGCGTCTCGGCGATGGGGAAGCGCGGCCGCCAGTCGAGCCACGCCAGCCCCGCCGCGATCGCCAGCGCGGCGGCCGTCGCACCCGCCAACGCCAGACCTCTCGATCTTTCCGGGCGACGCAGGGCGCCGGCGGCCGCGGCCGGCTCTTCGTGATGAAGGCCGAAGAAATGCCCGCCCATTTCCAGAACGACGCCCGGAACGGCGAGAGCGAGGCCGATCCAGAACCGCCGTGTCACGTCGACGAGCTCCGGGCTCGGGCCGCTCTCCGCGCTTGCGAGGACAGGTTCGAGCGTCATTCCGCAGATTGGACAATTGCCGGGCTGTGGCCGGCGGATCTGCGGATGCATCGGACATGTGTAGATCGCGTCTGGGCGAAAGCTTCGCCCAGCGCCTTCTCCGAGCGTGATCCCCGCCGGACGAGGCGCATGCTCCTCTCGCGAGTGGCGATGGGCGCGCTCATGGGCCATGAGAGAACCCTTCAGAGACAATGGGGCGCGGATCGCCTCATTCGGAACGGGGGCATCGATTGAAAAACCAGAGATGGGAATATACAGGCGGAAATCGCCGCGTTCGACCACCATGTCGCATGGCGGTCTCTCTATGTCGTGGCGAGCAAGGCCTGTCCGCCGTTGAGCCGCGGCCATTTTTTTTCACTCCGCCTGCGTCAGCTTTACGGATGACGGGGCATGAGCATTGTCGCGAGCGTCGCCGGCGCGCCCGCTCGAATGACGGGCTCGCGATCTGCTGCGCTTCTCGACGGATTGACCAATGCGCTGGCCACAAGAGATCTATCAAAAGATCTATCAAAGATCGTCACCGAGACGCGAGATAACCGCGAGCGCCGGCAAGCCCACCGAAGGAAAAGCGACCGCCAAGCTGTTCATGCACGGCCGCAGCCAGGCCGTGCGCCTGCCAAAGGAGTTCCGCTTCGAGGGGAAAGAGGCGCGCGTCAGCAAGGAGGGCGACAAGGCGATCTTGGGAGCCGGTGCAAAAAAGAGCCGTTCGACGTGGAGGCTCGGCGCGCGCGGCTCGACGCCTTGGGCGCGCGGGACGTCTTGCCCGATGGTCTGCCCGACGATCCGCCGCTCGAGCCCGACGACTCGATCTCATTCGATTGACGCGGACGATGTTGAACAAGCGGAGACTCTGGATCTCCGTGCATTCTATCGTCTCTGCTTTCTCGATGGGCATCGTGGCGGCGCCGTCATTCGGCAGGCTCGTCGATATGATTGCCCGCTCGGGAAAGCGGCAAAACGATCTCGAAGATCGCGCCGCCGGCTGCGGAGGCTCTGTATTGCGCGCGGCCGTGATGCGCCTCTGCTATGGCGCGCACCACGGAGAGGCCGAGGCCCGCGCCGCCATGTCGACGCGAGCGTGAGGCTTCCGCCCGGCTGAATGTATCGAACGCATGGGGCGCGAAGTCGGGAGCGAGGCCCGGCCCCTGGTCCTCGACGGCGATCACGATGTCGTCCTCCTCCGCTCGCGTCGAAACGCGCAGGAGCCCCTGCGTCGCATAGCGTTTTGCGTTCTCGAGAAGGGCGAGCAGCGCCTGCCGCAATCGAACCCCGTCGCAGGCCAGGACGATTCGGCGGGTCTCGAGCTCGATCGTGAAGCCGGCCTCGACGAGAGCGGGCCGCATGGCGTCGACGGCCTGCCGAATCTCCTGCTCGAGATCGGTCGGCTCGAAACGCATCTCCAGACGGCGACTCTCCGACAATGTGACGATGCGCAAATCGTCGACGAGGCGCGACAAGCCTTCCACCTGCGACAGGAGATTGCGGAACAATTCGTCGCTCGGCGCGAACACGCCGTCGGCGAGGCCATGCAGCCGGCCTCGCAGGATCGTCAATGGCGTGCGGAGCTCATGCGCGATCGCGGCGTTCCAGGAGGCCATCGCCGCGACGCTATCCTCGAGGCGTTGCGCCATCGCATTGAAGTCGTCCACCAGTCGAGCTGTTTCACCCAGCGATCTGTCGCCGGGCGAGGCCCGCGCCGTGAGATCGCCGGCGGCGATGCGGCGCGCGCCTTCGGCGAGCGACTCGAGGGGAACGAGAATCCGCTTCGTCAGGCGGAGCGCCGCGAAGATCGCGATGACGAGAGCAAAGAGCAGCAGGACCGCGATAAGTACGAAGTCCGGCGCCTCGGGAAGAAGCGGCGGCGGCCCGGGCGGCGGCGGGTAGTAGGTCAGATAGATGCCGTAGAAGGTGAAGGAGCCGACGAAAACGATCATGACGGCGACGGCGACGACCGCGCTCATCGACAGCGTGATCTGTCGGCTCAAACGATGGCGGCTCATGGCGTCGCCAGCCGATAGCCGACGCCGCGCACGACATTCATCAGCCCGGTCGCGCCGCCTTCGTCGAGCTTGCGGCGCAGATTGCTCATATGACTGTCGACGGTCCGCTCGAGCGCGTCGCCGCCGGGCAGACAAGCGTCCACCAGCTCGCCGCGGGTGAACGCGCGCGAGGGCGATTTCGCCATATGGGCGAGGAGGCGGAATTCCGTCAGCGTCAAGGGCAGCGTCGCCGTGGCGTCGCCGTCTCGCACCTTGGCGAGAAAGCTCTGGAGATCGATCTCGAGCTTGCCGATGCGCAAGACGGCGCTGTCGGCGCGTGCATTGGTTCGCCGCAGAACCGCTTTCACGCGCGCGACGATTTCCGCCGGATTGAACGGCTTCACCACATAATCGTCGGCGCCGAGACGCAGTCCCTGCAGGCGCTCTATGTCCTCGTCGAGCGCGGTAATCATGATGACCGGCGTGTCGCCGCGGCGCCGCAGCTCGGCCAGAGTCTCCCAGCCGTCGACATTCGGCATGTTCACATCCAGCAAGACGATGTCCGGCTTCAGAATCACATGTTGATCGAGCGCGATCCGGCCATCCGCCGCGCTCACGGTTCGTAGCCCTTCCCGCGCCAGATAGGCTTCCAGAATCGCGGTGATGTCCGCTTCGTCGTCGGCGATGAGAACGAGCTCGTTCATTGTCGAACGCTCGCGGGCTTGCTGGATAGGCTCACATCGGTCCTCGCGGGTCGGACGGCGCCTTCGCGCTCTCTCCGCCTCGACATATGGCCGAATTTCCAGCCGCTGCAAACGCTCCCGACGACTCGGAATGACAGGCGTCGGCGGTCTCCATCAAATCTCCATCAAATCTGCGCGATCCGCGAACGGCGACGGCGTAGGTCACGATCCGACCCGATATCTCCTCGAGAGCGCGCCCATGGATATTCGCTCGGCGATCGCCATCTTCACCGCCGCCGCCGCGCTCGCCGGATGCGATTTTCAATCGAGCGACCGAGGCGAGGCGCCCCCCGCGCGGCCCGAGGTGGGCGTCGTCACCTTGCATCCACGAAATGTCGCCATCGCCTCCGAGCTGCCTGGCCGCGTCGTCGCGTCGCTGGTGGCGGAGGTGCGGCCACAGGTCGCGGGGATCATTCAGCAGCGGCTGTTCCAGGAGGGCGGCGAGGTCGCCGAGGGCGCGCCGCTCTATCAGATCGATCCCGGGCCCTATCGCGCCGCTCACGACAGCGCCGTCGCCGCCTCGCAGAAGGCCGAGGCCTCTGTGCCCAGCGCTCGAGCCAAGGTCGAGCGCTACCAGGGATTGAGCAAGAAGAACGCCGTCAGCACGCAGGATCTGGAGACGGCCGTCGCGGCGCTGGCCCAGGCGCGCGCCGATGTGGCGACCGCACGGGCGAATGTCGCGAGCGCCAAGATCAATCTCGACCATACGACGATCAAGGCGCCGATCGGCGGCCGCGCCGACAAATCCTCGCTGACGCAAGGCGCGCTGGTGACCGCCGGTCAGGCCGACACGCTCACCACGATCCGCACGCTCGATCCGATCCATGTCGACCTCGCCCGATCGAGCGCCGCCATGCTCGATCTGCGACAGGCCATCGACGAGGGCCGCATCAGATTGTCGGAGCGCACTGTCGAGGTGAGGCTGAGGCTCGAGAATGGCCGGGTCTATCCGATGACGGGTCGGCTCGAATTCACAGAGGCCAAGGTCAGCCAGACGACCGGAACCGTGACGATGCGCGCGACCTTCCCCAATCCGTCGCGCCTGCTGCTGCCGGGAATGTATGTCCGCGCGATCGTCGAGGAAGGCGTCGCGCCCGGCGGCTTCCTCGTCCCGCAGCGCGCCGTCGTCCGCAATGTCAAGGGCGAGGCGACCGCGCTGGCGCTCGGCAAGGACGACAAGATCGAGGAGCGCGTGCTCACGATCGTCAAGGCCGTCGGCAATAATTGGCTGGTCACGGCGGGGCTCGGCGATGGCGACCGTGTGGTGGTCGAAGGCCTTCGGCTCGTGCGCGCCGGGCAGCAGGCGAGAGGCGTCGAGGTCGTGATCGACGACGCCACCGGCGAGCTGCGCGAGCGCGAGCCGACGATTGCGAAAATCAAGGCGAAAGGCTGACGCGCGTGATCTCGGCGTTTTTCATCGTTCGTTCGATCTTCGCCTGCGTGATCGCGATCGTCGTCATGCTCGGCGGCCTGCTGGCGCTCATCGGCCTGCCGGTTTCGCAATATCCGGAGATCGCGCCGCCGACGATCCAGGTCGCCGCCACCTATCCCGGCGCCGATGCGCGGACGGTCGAGAATTCGGTCACCAAGATCATCGAGCAAGGCATGACCGGCCTCGACCATCTCGACTATATGACGTCGACGTCGACCTCGACCGGCCAGGCCGACATCACTCTCACCTTCACCAACGCCGCCAATTCCGATGTGGCGCAGATGCAGGTGCAGAACAAGCTGCAGCTCGTCACCGCGCTGCTGCCGACCATGGTCCAGTCCAATGGCCTCACCGTCACCAAATCCTCGAGCGCCTTTTTGATGGTCGTCGGTTTCGTCTCGACCGACGGCAAGATGACCGACACGGATCTGTCGGATTACGTCAAGAGCGCGCTCAATGACACGCTGAAACGAGTCGAAGGCGTCGGCGCCACCCAGCTCTTCGGCGCCGGCTATGCGATGCGCATATGGCTCGATCCGGACAGGCTCGCCGAATATGCGCTGATCCCGAGCGATGTCGCGAGCGCGATTCAGGCGCAGAATGCGCAAGTGTCGGCAGGACAGCTCGGCGGTCTGCCGGCGCGCAGAGGGCAGCAGCTCAACGCCACCGTCACGGCGCAGAGCCGCCTGCAGACGCCCGAGCAGTTTCGGAATGTCATCGTGAAAAGCGCGGCCGACGGCTCGCTGGTCCGCATCGGCGATGTCGCGACCGTCGAGCTCGGCGCCGAGGATTATGTCAGCGCCTCGACCTATAATGGCGCGCCAGCGACCGGCCTCGCCATTAATCTGGCGACGGGCGCGAATGCGGTGCGTACGGCCGCGTTGGTGAAGGCGGCGATCGATCGACTCGCGCCGACTTTCCCCGAAGGAATGAAGGTCGTCTATCCCTACGACACGACGCCTTTCGTCAAAATCTCGATCGAGCAGGTGACGCACACGCTGATCGAGGCGATCGCGCTCGTCTTTCTTGTCATGCTGGCCTTTCTGCACAATATTCGCGCCACGCTCATTCCGACGCTCGCCGTGCCGGTGGTGCTGCTCGGAACCTTCGGCGTTCTGGCGGTGGCGGGATATTCGATCAACACGCTCACCATGTTCGCCATGGTGCTGGCGATCGGGCTCCTGGTCGACGACGCCATCGTCGTGGTCGAGAATGTCGAGCGCATCATGCATGAGGAAGGACTGTCGCCACGCGAGGCGACGGTCAAATCCATGCGCGAGATCACCGGCGCGCTCATCGGCGTCACGACGGTCTTGTCCGCGGTCTTCGTGCCGATGGCCTTCTTCGGCGGCTCGGTCGGCGTCATCTATCGCCAGTTCTCGGTCACCATCGTTGCGGCCATGGCGCTGTCGGTCGGCGTCGCGTTGATCCTGACGCCGGCGCTCTGCGCAACGCTTCTGCGTCCGCCGAATCCGGGCGCCGAAAAGGCCGGCTTGTTCCGCTGGCTCGATCGCGAGATGGAACGCGGCGCCGACGCCTATCGAGATGGCGCGCACGCTGTTCTGCGGCGCCCGAGACGCGGCTTCGCGGCTCTGGCCGTGATGACGATCGCGGCCGCCGCGCTGTTCACGCGCCTGCCGAGCTCATTCCTGCCGCAGGAGGATCAGGGCTATCTGATGGTCAGCGTGCAGCTGCCTGTCGGCGCGACCAGCGACCGCACGGAACGCGCGCTCGATCAGGTGACGCGCTACTTCCTCGATCGGGAGAATAAGGCTGTCGACGGCGTCATGACGGTGAGAGGCTTCGCCTTCAGCGGACTCGGCCAGAATGTCGGCATGGCCTTCGTGGGCCTGCGCGACTTTTCGGAACGCAAGGCGTCCGACCTCTCCGCGACCGCGGTGACGGAGCGCGCGACGGCGGCGCTCGCCGGCATTCGCGACGCACAGGTCTTCGTGCTGGCGCCGCCGGCGATCGAGGGATTGGGCACGAGCAGCGGCTTCGATTTCTATCTCGAGGATATGACCGGCGCCGGCCACGAAAAGCTCTTGGCCGCGCGCGACCATCTGCTCGCCGCATCGGCGCGAAGCAGGCTCTTGAACGGCGTGCGGCCGAACGGCCAGGACGACACGCCGCAATTTGCGATCGAGGTCGATCAGGACAAAGCGAGCGCCCTCGGCGTCGGACTTTCCGACGTCAACGCCACGCTGTCGACGGCCTGGGGCGGCGCCTATGTGAACGACTTCATCGATCGCGGCCGCGTCAAGAAAGTCTATCTGCAATCGGCGGCCGATTTCCGCATGCAGCCGGACGATCTCGACCGCTGGCATGTCCGCACTGCATCGGGCGAGATGGCGCCTTTCTCGTCCTTCGCGTCCGGTCGCTGGGCATTCATCTCGCCGCGCCTCGAGCGCTACAATGGATCGCCCGCCGTTCAGATTCAGGGCGAGGCCGCGATCGGCGCCAGCTCCGGCGACGCCATGACGGAGATCGACCGTCTCGTCGCCGGCCTGCCGCCCGGATTCTCCCATGAGTGGGCCAGCCTGTCGCGGCAGGAGCGCCTCTCGGGCAACCAGGCCACGGCGCTCTATGCGATCTCGCTCCTCGTCGTTTTTCTATGCCTCGCCGCGCTCTATGAGAGCTGGACGGTCCCGCTCGCCGTCATGCTGTGCGCGCCGATCGGTGTGCTCGGCGCGCTCGTCGCGGCGCTGATGTTCGGCGAGGCCAATGACGTCTATTTCAAGGTCGGCCTGCTGACGACGATCGGTCTCGTCGCCAAGAACGCTATTCTGATCGTCGAATTCGCCATCGACCATCAAAGGGCGGGCATGGATGTGTTTGAAGCGACGCTGCTCGCGGCGCGCCAGCGGCTGCGTCCGATCGTCATGACCTCCTTCGCCTTCATTCTCGGCGTCGCGCCGCTCGCCTTCGCCCGTGGCGCCGGCTCGGCCGCGCAAAATGCGATCGGCGTCGGCGTCATGGGCGGCATGATCGCGGCGACGACGCTCGCCATCTTCTTCGTTCCTCTGCTGCTCGTCGGCGTGCGCGGCGTCTTCGAGGACGGAAGCGGATGGTTGCGCCGATGAGCGCTGCGGAGGCGGGCAAGAGCGAGCCGAAGAACGGGCGGCCTTGTCGAAAAGGGCGAGACCATAGCCTGGACAAATTCCGAGCGGCGTAGCGCGCCTTCGTATTCGCTCGCGATCGTCGCGATAGCCGCTGATCGTCACACGCGCGCGCCAGCTGCGCCAGTCGCGTGCATGTGGGACCGCGCACGAAGGCGCTCTTGTTCGGAAGTCTTACAATTCCAAATTTGCCGGAATGCGATAGCTAAACTGCTATTGCAATTGAGCAAAATCATAATCTGCAAATGTTTCAACATGAGCTGTGCCGCAATTGACCCATATGGCTCAGTTTATAGGATAAGCGAAAGATATGTTGATGTAATGTGAAGGGAAAACATGAATACGCTCTGCCCATGCCGCGCCACGACCTCGAGTCGTTCCCGAGTAAAAAAACGGTCGGACAGCCGGCCCGATGGGGGCAGATTGCTGAGCGCCGCGGCGCTTCTGCTCTTGAGCGCGGACGCGGCTGCGCAGGCGGAGCCCGCCGTGACCTCCTTGCCGGCCGTGGCCGTCGATGCGCCCAAAGAGAAGCCGCGGCCGGTCGTGCGGCAGAACGCAGCCGCGACGCGCGTCGCGCGGACGCGAGCACGCGCCGCGACGACGCCCGCGCAGAGACATGCGCCGTCGCCAACGGTCTCTGCGACGCCATCGAGCGCGTCCGCGCCTTTTGCGGCGCCCGCGCGAGCGGAGCTCGGCAACCTGCCGAAGGAATATGCCGGCGGCCAGGCGGCGCGCGGCGCGCGTCTCGGCATGCTCGGCAATCGCGATTTTCTGGACACGCCTTTCAATGTGACGAGCTACACGTCGAAGCTCATCGAGAACCAGCAGGCGCGCACGCTCTCCGATGTTCTCGAGAACGATCCCTCCGTACGCTTCACCGTCTCTTCCGGTCAGGTCCGCGAGAATTTTCGCATCCGCGGCTTTTCCGTTCTCGTGAGCGAGACGGCGCTCAATGGGCTCTACGGCGTCGCGCCGGACGGACGCGTGCCGACGGAGTTTCTAGAGCGAGTCGAGGTGTTGAAAGGACCAGCGGCTCTGCTGAGCGGCATGGCTCCATATGGCGCGGTCGGCGGATCGATCAATCTCGTCACCAAGCAGGCCGGCGATACGCCGGTCACGAGAGTCACCGGCGATTATACGTCGAACTCGCAATTCGGGACGCATATCGACATCGGCAGGCGCTTCGGCCAGGACAACGCCTTCGGCATTCGTTTCAACGGCGTGTATCGTGGCGGCGACACGACGCTCGATTATCAATCTCGTGAGCGCGGGCTCGAGGCGCTCGCGCTCGACTATCGCGGCGTGAAGCTGCGCATCGCGCTCGACGCTTATTTCAACCAGGAGGTCGCCCGCGGCGGCGTGCCGATGATGGCGAGCTTCACCGGAACGGGCGTCGCCGCCGCGCCGGATTCCAGCAACAATATTTTCCGCGGACTCTCTGGCCGCATGAACAATTCCGGCGCCATGGGGCGTGCGGAATATGATCTCGCCGATAATGTCACGCTGTTCGCGAGCGCGGGCGCGATCGACGCCCGCTTCAACGGGCTGACGAACTCGACCGTCGCGACCAATGTCAATGTGCTCGGACGCTACAACGGAACCGCCATTAATCTGCGCGGCTATACAGACACGATTTCGTTTCAAGGCGGCCTGCGCGCCGACTTCCGAACTTTCGACATCGGGCATCGATTGTCCTTGAGCGCGGCCAATCTCGAGTCGAAGACCGGCTCGGCCTTTCAGCGCGGCTCGGCCTTTGTGTCGAGCATTTATTTTCCCGTCACGCCGCTCGTCGCGCGCGATCCGGGAGAAGCGCCGAAGTCGACCGATACGACGCTGTCGAGCATCGCCCTCGCCGATACGCTCTCGGCCTTCGACGATCGCGCGCAGCTCATTCTCGGCCTGCGCGCGCAGCGTGTTCAGGCGAAGAGCTATAATGCGACCGGCGCCGAGACGAACTATTACGACGAGAGCGCGGTGACGCCTGCTTTCGGCCTCATCGTCAAGCCTCTGCCGATGCCCATGTCGGTCTACGCCAATTACATCGAAGGCCTGACCCAGGGCGACCGCGTCACCGACACGACGGCGAACTATAATCAGATGTTTCCGCCCTATAAGTCGCGGCAGATCGAGACGGGCGTCAAATGGGACGCCGGAACCGTCGCCAACACGCTGAGCTTCTATGAGATCGAGAAGCCGAGCCTCATCAAGAGCGGCAATGTCTACAATTCCGACGGACGTCAGCGCAATCAAGGCATAGAATGGAACGTGTTCGGCGAAATCGTCGAAGGCGTGCGCATTCTCGGCGGCGCGGCCTATACGATCGGCGTGCTCACCAAGACGGCGAATGGCCAGCTCGACGGCAAGACCGCCTATGGCACGCCGAAATGGCAGGTCAATCTCGGAGGCGAATGGGACACGCCATTCGTTCCGGGCCTGACGCTCGAAGGACGCGTCGTCTACACGAGCGCGCAATTCGTCAACTCCGCCAATACGCAGAAAATTCCCGAATGGGCGCGCCTCGACGCGGGCCTTCGCTATTCGACGCAGCTCGTCGACAAGAAAGTCACCTTCCGCGCCAATGCGAATAATCTGCTCGATCACAATTATTGGGCCGGGTCCTATTTCGCGGATGGCATCGTCACATTGAGCTCGCCGCGAACGGTTCTCATGTCTGCGACCGTCGATTTCTGAGGACAGCGAAATGTCGGCGGCGCTCTTCCATTCGTCGGCTCTCGCGCTCGTCCTCGCCGGCTCGGCCTGCATCTATGGCGCCTCGCCGCGGCAATCGCTCTTGCGCGTTCGGCGGCGGAGAGCCGGCGTCTTCGCTGTCGCTTTACTCCTCGCCGCTTGGATGGTCTGGCGGAGTCGTCTCGAATCCACGACGGCCTTCTTCACGACGCTCGCCGCGCTGATGCCGCTGCTGATCGCATGGCCGTGCCTCGCCGCCCTGAGAAAGAGGAAATAGGCATGACGGAGTTTCGCTCCGATTGGCTGAGCAAGAGCGTCGCCGGCTCTGTCTTCGGCTTCACTTTGGCGATCGCGGTCGCCGGGCTCTTCGCCGTCGCGGGACCGGGCGGCCTCGAGGCGCGCAACAAATATCAATTCGTCATGTGGCTCGTCGCGCCGATCTGGCTCTGCGTCGCGAGCCTCGTCTTCTTCTTTCGCAGCGGCCGCGCCGCTCTTTTGTGGCTCGGCGGCGCAAATCTTCTCGCCTTCGGCGGGCTCTATCTCTGTCGGCGGCTTCTGCACTGAGGACGAGCAATGCGCGGCGAGATTTTGCGGCTCTACAAGAGCGTTCACACATGGACCGGCCTCGTGACCGGCATGTTGCTCTTCATCTGCTTCTACGCGGGCGCGCTCACCATCTTCTCGGAGCCTCTCGCTCATTGGGCGTCGCCGCCGACTGGCGGATCGATTTCGGTCGAGGACGCCGATCGGCTCATCGAGACGACATTGGCGGCGCGGCCCGAAGCGGCCAAGGATTTTACGCTCCGTCTCGCGACGGCGAGCGAGCCGGCTCGTCTGAGCTGGCGCAAGAGCCGCAACGATGATGTCGTCTGGTCGGCGACGCTCGGCGCGGATGGCGAATTGCGCGTCGATCGCTCGAATGTTTCCGGCGTCGGCGCCTTTGTGGACACGATCCATCGCACGGCGGGCCTCCCTCTCGATCGTGAGACGGGAACGACGGCGATGGGCGTCGTGAGCGCCGTCTACGCCGTCGCGCTCATCTCCGGCCTCATCCTGGTTCTGCCCTCGCTGGCCAAGGACCTTCTGGCGCTGCGCCTCACCACGAATCTGAAACGAATGTGGCTCGACGCGCATAATCTCGTCGGCGTCGCCAGCTTCCCTTTCCATCTCGTCATCGCGCTGACCGCCGTCGTGTTCGGCCTGCACGAGCCGATCTATGATGCTTTGGATCATGTCGTCTATGACGGCAGGCTGCCGACCATCATGCGCTCGACCGGCCCCTTCGCCGGAGTGAAGCGCGACGAGCAGAAGGCGCCGATGAAGACGGTCGCGGAATTGGTCGCGGTCGTCGTTTCGGCATCGCCGAATTTCTCGCCCACCAGCCTGCACTATCGCGACGCGGACACGCGCGGCGCGCTGGTGCGCGTCATCGGAGAGGACCCGCGCTTTCTCTCGCGCGGCGGCGGCTTCGCCGTCGTGCGCGGCGCGACCGCGGAGGTCGTCAATGTCGATTATCTTCCCGAGAAGCAGAGCGGCTGGACGGCCGCCGTGTCGCCCTTCTTCGCGCTGCATTTCGGCAGCTATGGCGGCGAGCCCGTGCGCTGGGCCTATTTCTCGCTCGGCCTCGCGGGCGCCTTCCTGTTCTATTCGGGCAATCTCTTGTGGATCGAATCGCGTCGGCGGACCGCGCGCCGCCATGGGGAGAAGGTCGTGCAGACCACGGCCGCGCGCCTCATGGCGGCGGCGTCGATCGGCGTATGCCTCGGATGCGTCTGCGCGCTCTCTTTCGCCATCGTCTCCACCAAATGGCTCTACGGCCATGTCGAGGATGTCGATGCATGGCGCCGCGGAATTTATCACGCCGTCTTCTTCGGCGCTCTCGCCTTCGCGCTTGTGCGTGGCGCGGCGCGCGCCGGAGTCGAGCTGGCCTGTGTCGCGGCGCTCGGCGCTCTCGCGCTTCCCGTCACCAGCGCGGTCGCATGGGCGGCGCCGGGCCTCGGGCCCTGGGCGGCCGCCGATCCCGAGAGCGCGGGCGTCGACATCGTCGGTTTGATCGCCGCGCTCTGCTTCGCGGCTCTGGCGCGGGCGACGGCGCGCCGCGCAGAGCGCGGACCGACCGATAGCGTCTGGTCGGCTCGCGAAGCGAGCCGAAGCGCCCGATCTCCACTTTCTTCGAACGGATGCGCCGTTGCGGTCGGCGCCGATGCAGGAGACGACATCCATGGATGACGCGCAGATCAATCCCTTCGATGATGAGCGGCTGAGCTTCGTCGTTCTCGTCAATTCCCGCGCGCAATACAGTCTGTGGCCAGATTTCTCCGCCGATCCGAACGGATGGCGCCGCATCTTTGGTCCGGGGACGCGCCAGCAATGCATGCAATATGTCGACGATCATTGGATCGACATGCGACCGCGCGCGGAGGCCGGGGGATAACGCGCCTTTTCGCATGAGATTTTCTGTTTCGTGACCATTCTTATTTCGAAAGGACGAGAAATCGTGCTCGCAGACATCGCTTCAGAGCGGCAGCTCGCGGCTGCGCGGACGCTTCCGCTCGTCGCGGCGCAGCCCGGCATATGGATGGCGGATCAGCTCTCCGCCGGGTCCAACGCCTATGTCGTCGCGCAATATGTCGAGCTGAACGGTCGGCTCGATGTCGCCTGCTTCAGCGCCGCGGTTCGTGTCGGCCTCGCCGAGGCCGATCTCGTCCATGCGCGCTTCGTGGAGACGGAGGAGGGCCCCGCGCAGATCGTGCCGAGCGATCTGCAGGCGGCCGATCTGCCGGAGCCGGAGCTTGTCGATGTTCGAGGCGAGAGCGATCCCGGCGGCGCCGCGCTGCGCGCGATGCGCGCCGATCTCGAGACGCCCTTGTCGATCGCGCAGGGCGCGCGGCTCTATCGCCACATTCTGTTTCGTCTCGGCTCGGCGACGGAGGCAGGCGTCGAGCGCTGGTTCTGGTTTCAGCGCTATCATCATCTCTCGGTCGACGGCTTCGGGTTCACGGCGATCGCGCGCCGGGTCAGCGAGATCTACACCGCGCTGCGTCGTGGCCTCACGCCGTCTCCATCGCCTTTCATCTCCTTCGCCGAGGTGGTGAAGGAATATGCGGCCTATGAGGGCTCGCCTGCGCAATCCGCCGATCGGCGATTTTGGGCGGAGCACGCGCGCGATCTGCCGCCTCCTCTGCGCCTGTCGACGCGGCGTGCTCCGGCGGAAGGAAAATTCGCGCTCCCGCGGCGCGAGCGGATCGTGCTGGACGCGCGCACGACGGCGCTGCTGTCCGAGCAGGCGGAAGCCGGGCGCGTCTCCGTCGGCGTCACGGCGATGGCGGCGGTCGTCGTCTATCTGCGCCGCATGACGGGCGCGGCCCGCCTCGCGGTCGGCGCGCATTTCATGCGCCGCATGGGCTCAGTGGCGTTGCATGCCGTGGGGCCGGTGGTGAATGTCCTGCCCCTGCAGATCACGATCGACGCCGATATGTCCTTCGTCGATGTCGCCGCCGCGCTCGGGCGCGAATTGGATGTGGTGCGTCGGCGTCAGCGATATGAGGCCGAGCAGCTGCGGCGCGATCTCGGCTTTCTCGGCTCGGGACGTTCGCTCTATGGGCCTCTTCTGAATTTCAAAATGTTCGACTATCGTCTCGATTTCGCGGGGGTTGAAGGGATCACGCATCAGCTCGCGTCCGGTCCCGTCGAGGACATCGAATTCGACCTCTATCTCGGCGAGCGCGAGCTGATCGTCGATGTCGTCGCCAATGGCGAGCGCTACAAGGAGCAAGAGCTCGAGCTGCACGCGGAGCGACTCTCGCGCTTCGCGCGTCGGCTCGCCGAGAGCCCCGAAGCGCCGATCGGCGAAATCGCGCTCATGACGCCGAGCGAAGCGGCGCTGATGGCGGCGGCCAATGACACACGGCGCGCCGTTCCATCGATCACGCTCTGCGATCTCCTCGACGCGCAGGCCGAACGCACGCCGAATGCGCCCGCCCTGATCGATGGCCGACATACGTTGTCCTATCGCGACATGCGCCGTGAAGTCGCGCGGCTGGCGCGGGACCTCGCCGCCGCCGGCGTCGTTCGCGGCGATCGCGTCGCCGTGGCGCTGCCGCGCTCCGTCCATCTGAGCCTGGCGCTGATGGCGGCGCTCGAAGCGGGCGCCGCCTATCTGCCGCTCGACACCGGCTATCCCGACGAGCGCCTCGCCTTCATGGTCGAGGACGCGGAGCCACGGCTCATCGTCACCGATAGCGCGTTGCGCGGGCGCTTCGAGACGATGGCTCCGGTTCTGATCTTCGATACGCTCGGCGTCACAGAAGCGGATCCGCGGCCCACGCGCGTCGCTTCGCCGTCGCCAAAGGATGCCGCCTATGTCATCTATACGTCCGGCTCGACGGGGCGGCCCAAGGGCGTCGTCGTGCCGCATGGGGCCGTCGTCAATTTTCTGCTCTGGCTGCAGCATGAATATCATCTCACGACCGATGACGTCGTGCTGCAGAAGACGCCGTGCAGCTTCGACGTGTCGGTCGGCGAATTCTTCTGGCCGCTGACGGCGGGCGCGCGCCTCGTGATGGCGCCGCCGGAAGTGGATCGCGATCCGGAGGAATTGCTGCGTGTCATTCGCGCGCATCGCGTCACCACGCTGAATTTCGTGCCGTCGCTGCTTTCGGCCTTCGTGGGGGCCGCGCGCGCGACGCCGGGCGCGGAGCCGGAAAAGACCGATTTGCGGCGCGTGTTCTGCATTGGCGAGCCGCTGTCGCGCGAGCTCGCGGAAGCGTTCGAGCGGAGTTTCCGCGCGCCGCTGCATAATGTGTACGGCCCGACCGAGGCGACCGTGGAGGTCACCTATCAGCCGGCGTTCGGCGCGTCGCTCGCGGCGGCCGAGGGCGTCGGCGTGCCCGTGGGGCGCCCGCTGTGGAATTGCGGCGTGCGCGTGCTGGACGCGCGGCTGCGTCCGGTCCCGATCGGCGTCGCCGGCGATCTCTATCTGATCGGCGCGCAGCTCGCTCAATATTATTGGCGGCGGCCTTCGCTGACGGCGAGTCGCTTCGTCGCCGATCCCGACGGCGACGGCGAGCGCATGTATCGCACCGGCGACGTCGCCCGTTGGCTGCCCAGCGGCGTTGTCGATTTTCTCGGGCGCAACGACGATCAGCTCAAAATTCGCGGGCAGCGCATCGAATTGGGCGAGATCGAGAGCGCGCTCCTCGATCAGCCCGGCGTCGGCGGCGCAGCGGCGGTCGCGCGTCTCTTCGGCGCGGCGGCGGGGGACGTCGACGCGCGCCAGATCGTCGCCTATGCGACGCCGGACGCGCCGGGGCGCGCGCTCGACGCGGACGCTTTGCGCGCCGCTCTGGCGCGCCGCCTACCGGCCTATATGACGCCGGTCGCCATCGTTCTTCTCGACGAATTTCCGCTCGGCGCGAGCGGCAAGCTCGATCGCAAGGCGCTGCCCGACCCGTCCTTGGATGTGCCGACGGCGCGCGCGCCGGCGCCCGGCCTCGAGACTCTGCTCGCGGAAATTTTCACGGAGGCGCTGCAGGTCGAAGCGGTCGGCGCGGAAGATGATTTCTTCTTTCTCGGCGGCGACAGCATTTCCGCCATCGGCTTCTGCGCGGCGCTGCGCAAGCGCGGCTTCCTGCTGCGGCCGCGCGACGTGTTCGAGCTGCGCTGCGTCGCGCGCCTCGCAGCCGCGCTACGGCCTGCGGAGGAGTCGTCTCCGCTCGAGGATCGCGTCGATGCGGAGATCGTCGCCGCCCTGCGCGCGCGGCACGGCGCGATCGCGGCCGTGCTGCCGGCGCTGCCGTTGCAGGAGGGGCTGTTGTTTCACGCCCGGCTCGGCGACAGCGCGAGCCGCTACAACGCCATTTCGCGCTTCGATCTCGACGGGCCGCTCGATGTCGGCCGACTGCGCGACGCGCTCGAGGCGCTGCTGCGCCGTCATCCGCAGCTCGCCGCGATCTTCGACGTCGAGCAGGGCAGGGCGTTCCAGATTCTGCCGCTCGTCGAGGGGCCGCAGGCGCTGCGCCGCTGGCCCTGGAGCGAGCATCGTCTAGACGGTCTCGGCGCGCAGGAGCGCGCCGCCGCCCTCGATCGGATCGAGCTCGAAGAGCTCGCCCGCGACCTCATCGCCGAGAGCGGCGGACGCCGCATGCTCGCGCGCGCCGTGCTGGTTCGGCTGGCCGAAGAGAGCCATGCGCTGCTTGTCGTCTCCCATCATCTCATCGGCGACGGCTGGTCCTCCGGCGTGATGATGCGCGATCTTCTCGCCGCCTACGCCGGCGCCGCGCTCGCGCCGATCCTTCCCGATTATGCGAGCGTCGTCCGCCGCCTCGCGGCGCGTGATCCAGAACCCGCTCGCGCCGCATGGCGGGAGGCGTTCGCCGGCGCCGAGCCGACGCTGCTGTTCGATCCCGCTGCGCCATTCGGCGAGACGCGTGAGTTGACGCTCGATCTGCGTCCCGGCCTGGCGAAGGAGCTGGAGGCGTTCGGCCGCCGGCGCGGCCTCACCTTCGCCACTCTGATGCAAGGCGTGTGGGGCGCCTTTCTCTGCGCGATGACCGGGCGCGGCGATGTGGTGTTCGGCGCGCCGGTCTCCGGGCGCTCGGAGGCGGAGGCGGGGCTCGACGAGCATATCGGTCTCTTCACCAACACGCTGCCCGTGCGCGCGCGGCTGCGGCCCGATCGGCCGCTCGCCGCGCAACTCGCCGAGCTGCAGGCGCGGCAGATCGCCCTCATGGAGCATGACGGCCTCGGCCTCGGCGAGATCCAGCGTCTCGCCGGCGTCTCGACGCTGTTCGACACGCTGCTCGTCGTCGAGAATTTTCCCGACGACGCGCGCCTCTACGCCGCGGAATTCGCGGGCCTGCGCCTCGCCGGCGCGCGCAATCGCAGCTACTCGCATTATCCGCTGACGCTGATGGCGCCGCCCGGCCGCGAGTTGGAGCTGCGGCTCGAATATCGCGAAGGCGTCGCCGCGCCCGAGCGCCTCAGACACCGCATTCTCCGGCTGCTCGAGCAGCTCGTCGCCGCGCCCGACGTCCCGCTCGCGGCGTTCGACCTCCTCACGCCGGACGAGCGCGCGACGATCGCCGCCGCCAATGACACGCGCGTCGCGACGCTGGCGGCGACGCTCTGCAGTCTGCTCGAGGATCAGGCGCGGAGGACGCCGCATGCGCTCGCGCTGATCGACGCGGACCATGCGCTCACTTACTCGCAAGTTCGCCGTCAGGTCGCGCGATTGGCGCGCCGTCTCGCCGGGGCCGGAGTCGGAAGAGGCGACCTCGTCGCGGTCGCCCTGCCGCGGTCGGCGCGGCTCTCCATCGCTCTGATGGCGGCGCAGCAGGCCGGCGCCGCCTATCTTCCGCTCGACACGAGCTATCCCGACGAGCGTCTGCGCGACATGGTCGAGGACGGCGCGCCGCGCCTCATCGTCACGGATGAGGCGTCGCGAAGCCGCTTCGAGGGGCTGGCGCCGCTGCTCGCCTTCGACCGCTTGCCGGAGATCGGGGAAGAGGAGGAGCCCGGCTTCGCCTCTCCCGCGACGCCCGACGATCCAGCCTATGTGATCTACACCTCCGGCTCGACTGGTCGGCCCAAGGGCGTCGTCGTCTCGCATCGCGCCATCGTCAACCGGCTGCTGTGGATGCAGCACGAATATGGCCTTTGCGCCGAAGACGTCGTGCTGCAGAAGACGCCGTCGAGCTTCGACGTCTCGGTCTGGGAGTTCTTCTGGCCGCTGATGACCGGCGCCGTTCTCGTCATGGCGCCGCCGGAGGCGCATCGCGATCCGGCGGAGATTTTGCGTCTCATCCGCGCGCATCGCGTCACCACCCTGCATTTCGTTCCCTCGATGCTCGCGGCCTTCGTCGCCGCGACCGACGCGGCGCGCGCCGCCGAGGCGGAGAGCCTGCGCCGCGTGTTCTGCAGCGGCGAGGCGCTGTCGCGGGAGCTGGCCGAGGACTTCGAGAGGCTGTTCGGCGCGCCGCTGCACAATCTCTATGGGCCGACCGAGGCCGCCGTGGACGTCACCTACCAGCCGGCCTTCGGCGCGGCGCTCGCCGGGCTCGAGACCTCGGGCGTCCCGATCGGCCGGCCGGTGTGGAACACGGGCGTGCGCGTGCTCGACGCATGGCTGCGGGAGACGCCGATCGGCGTTCCGGGCGACCTCTATCTCACCGGCGTCCAGCTCGCGGAGGGCTATCTGCGCCGGCCGTCGCTGACGGCGAGCCGTTTCGTCGCCGATCCCAACGGCGACGGCGAGCGCATGTATCGCACCGGGGATATCGTCCGCTGGCGCCCGGACGGCGCGCTCGACTATCTCGGACGCGGCGACGATCAGATCAAGATTCGCGGCCAGCGCGTCGAGCTCGGCGAGATCGAGAGCGTCTTGCGGGAACAGCCCGGCGTGGAGCAGGCGGCCGTCGTCGCGAGGGCGCCCTCGGCGGGCGGCCTCGCCGGCGCGGACGAGCGGCGGCTCGTCGGCTATGTGGTCGCGGCCGAGGGCGCCGAATTGAACGCCGAGGCGCTGCGCCGCGCATTGGCGTTGCGGCTGCCGGCGCATATGACGCCCGCAGCGATCGTTCGCCTCGCCGAATTTCCGCTCTCCGCCAGCGGCAAGCTCGATCGCAAGGCGCTGCCGGAGCCGGAGGCCGCGCCGCGACGCAATGGACGCAAGCCGACGCCCGGCGTCGAGATCGCGCTCGCCGAACTCTTCGCCCGCGCGCTCGGCGTCGATCAGCTCGACGCGGACGATGATTTCTTCGCGCTCGGCGGCCATTCCTTGATGGCCATGCGCCTCGCCGCCGATATTCAGCGCGAGATGAAGGTTTCCGTCTCGGTCGGCCAGCTGATGGCGGCGCCGAGCGTCGAGAGCCTCGCGCGCGAATTGTTCTCGGAGCGTCGCGAGGAGGACCGCCGCGCGGGATTTGGCGAGACGCTGCGCCTGCGCGCGGGCGAGGGGTCGCCGCTCGTCTGCATCCATCCGGCCTCGGGCTTCTCCTGGCAATTCGGCGCGCTCACCCGCTATCTGCGCAGCGATTGGCCGGCAGTCGCGCTGCAATCGCCGCGGCCGTCGGGGCCGATCGCCTCCTGCCGCAATATGGAAGAGGTCTGCGATCGGCATCTCGCGACGCTGCGCGAAATCCAGCCGCGCGGTCCCTATCGGCTGCTCGGCTATTCGCTCGGCGGCGTCGTGGCGCAGGCCATTGCGGCGCGTCTTTCGGCCGAAGGGGAGGAGATCGCCTTTCTCGGCCTGCTCGACACGTACCCTTCAGAAATCCAGGATTGGAGCAAGCCGCTCGACGCGGCCGGCGAAGCGGAGATCGAGCGCGAGAAGGCGCTGTTCATGGACGCTTCGCAAGTGGCGCTCGACTCGGCGCTCGCGCGCGAGAAGGCGGAGATGTTCGGCCATATCATGGCCAATTACGAGGACTCGGTCCGGCTGCTCGCCTCCGCGCGAACCCCTCGCTACGAGGGCGAGGCGACGCTCTTCGTCGCGCTGCGCACGCTGCCGGAAGGCATGGACGTCGAGGCGACATGGCGGCCCTATGTCGGCGCGTTGAACGTCGTCGCTTTCGATTGCCCGCACACCGAGATCATCTCGCCGCGCATGCTGCGGGAGCTCGGCCCCGCGCTGAACGAGATTCTCGTCGCGATCGACGCGAAGCGAGGCGCGCGATGACCTCTCGCCTCCCTCTCCCGAGATTTCCAGCGATAGGACGACCATGACCAGACCTCGCATTTTGACGGACTTCAGCCTGCTGCGAAACAATCGCGATTTCCGCGCGGTCTTCGTGGCGCGGACGCTGTCGCTGCTCGCGCTCGGCCTGCTCACCGTCGCGGTTCCCGTGCAGGCGCTGCAGCTGACCGGCTCCCCGGCCGCCGCCGGATTCATCGTCGCATTCGGCGGCGCCGCGGCCTTCGTCGGCCTGCTCGCAGGCGGCGTGCTGGCGGATCGTCACGACCGCCGCCAGCTCATCCTCTTCGCGCGCGGAACCTGCGGCCTCGGCTTCGTCGCGCTCGCCCTCAACGGCTTCTCGACCTCGCCCTCGCTCGCCGTCGTCTATGCGCTCGCGGCCTGGGACGGCTTCTTCAGCGCATTGGGCATTACGGCGCTGCTCGCCGCGACGCCCGCCATCGTCGGGCGCGAAAATCTCGCCGCGGCCGGCGCGCTCAATATGATCGCCATGCGCCTCGGCGGCGTCGCGTCGCCGGCGCTCGGCGGGCTGCTCATCATGTCGGCCGGCCTCGGCTGGACCTATGCCTGCGCCGCGGCCGGCGTGCTGGCGACGCTGGCGCCGCTCATGCGCCTGCCGTCGCTGCCGCCCAAGGGCGCGAGTCCCGAGACGCCGGCGCGCGCGCTGCTCGCGGGCGTGCGCTATCTCTTCGAAAACCGCGTCGTCGGCGCCGTCGTCGCAGTGGGGACGCTGGCGAGCCTCGCCGGCGGCGTGCGCATTCTGTTTCCCGCGCTCGCCGGCGCCTATGGGGGCGGTCCCGCCGAAGCGGGGCTCATGTATTCCGCCGTTCCGCTCGGCGCGGCGCTCGGCGCGACGACGAGCGGCTTCGTCGCGCGCATCGCCCGCCCCGGCCTCGCGCTGCTCTCCTGCGCCGCGGCCGCCTTCGTCGCGCTGGCCGCGCTCGACGCCGTCGGCGGGCCCGTTCCTGCGCTCCTTCTTCTCGTGGTCTACGGCTATCTCGGCTCCATCGTCTCGCTGCTGCAATTCACGCTGGTGCAGAAGAACACGCCGGACCGTTTGCTCGGCCGCGTCAACGGCCTCTGGACCGCGCAATTCATCGTCGGCGACGCGCTCGGCGCGCTCCTGCTCGGCCTCCTCGGCGGCGTTCTTTCGCCTGCGCCGGCGGTGGGCATGTTCGGCCTCGCCGCTCTTCTCTCGTGCCTCACGATGGCAGCGGCCTTCGGCGCTCTGCGCCGATCGCCGGCCGAACCCTCCGCCGAAGTCGAGGCGACCGAAAAGGAAAAGCAGAGCTTCGCGCCCTCGAGGTGACGCGCGACGCCCGAAACGAACACAGGGGACGGTCTTCTCGATGATCGCGACGGCGCTGGCCGACGCGGCTGGAAGCGCGCGTCCCACGCGACCGATTTTCATTCGTCCACAAAGGAGAGTTCCGATGGACGCGATTGTCGCAGAGAGGCCGTCTCGAGACGTGTCGGGGCATGCCGAAAAACCGTCGTTTCTGTTCGGTTCGCCCCATTGCGCCATAGAGGCCTATGGCGTCTTCGAGAGAATTCGCACGCCCGCCGTCGGCGGCGGGCGTGCGGACAGCGTCCTGCAGGCGGCGGTGGACGCCACGCTGGCGCGAGCGCGGCGCGCGGGGCAGGAAAATCCGATCGTCGTCGGCGCGATCCCCTTCGACTCGCGTCAGCCCTCTTTCCTCTTCGCCCCGAAGACGCATCGCATCTCGGCGCCGCGCATCGCGACGAACGCGCCCGAGGCGCAGGCGAATGTTTCCGCGCTGTGGTTTCGCAGCGTGCCGGGTCAGAGAGGATTCGAGGAGGCGGTGGCCCAGGCCATCGCAACATTTCGCGACGGCCATGCGAGCAAGGCGGTGCTGTCGCGTATTCTCGAGATCGAATTCTCCGAGCGCGTCGACGCCATGGCGATTCTCGAAATCCTGCGGCGCCAGAATCCCGCTGGCTATCATTTCCACGCGCCATTGCCAGACGGCGGCGTTCTGCTCGGCGCGAGCCCGGAGCTGCTGATCCGCAAGATCGGCGGCTCGATCCGATCCAATCCTCTTGCCGGCTCGGCGAAGCGCGTCGCCGACGCCGAAGAGGATGCGCGCGTCGGGCGTCGTCTCCTGCAATCGAGCAAGGATAATTTCGAGCACAGGCTGGTGATCGACGAAATCCGTCGCCTGCTCGCGCCGCTCTGCGCAAAGCTGAGCATTCCGGAGGAGCCGGCGCTGATGAGCACGCCGACCATGTGGCATCTCTCGTCCTCCGTCTCCGGCGAGCTCGCCGACGGGCGGCTCTCCTCGTTGCAGCTGGCGAGCCTGCTGCATCCGACGCCTGCCATATGCGGATCTCCGACGGCGCAGGCGCGCATGTTGATCGAGCGGCTCGAGCCTTTCGACCGCGGATTCTTCGCCGGAATCGTCGGCTGGTGCGACGAGAAGGGCGATGGCGAATGGGCGATCGCCATAAGATGCGGCACGGTGAACGAGATGGTCGTGCGCCTGTTCGCGGGAGCGGGAATCGTCGAAGCCTCCGACCCGCGCGCCGAATGGGCCGAAACGGAAGCCAAGCTCGGCACCATGCTGCGCGCTTTCGGCGTCGAGCGGGGGATCGCGCCATGAGCGTCGCTCTCACCAATGTCGACTTCACCCCTTGGCCGGAAGAATTCGCGCGCCGCTATCGCGAGAAGGGCTATTGGCGCGGCGAGCCTCTGACCGCGATCCTGGCAAAGCGGCTGGCGGTCGCTCCCGACGCCGCGGCGATCATCTGCGGCGAGCGCCGCTTCAGCTACGCCGAGCTCGACGCCTGGTCGACGAGCCTCGCCATAGGATTCTCGCGCCAGGGCCTGCGCGCCGGCGACACGGCGCTCGTGCAGCTCCCGAATGTCGCGGAGTTCTACGCGGCGCTCTTCGCTCTCCTGAAAATCGGCGTTGCGCCCGTCAATGCGCTGTTCAGCCACAATCGGTTGGAGCTCTCGGCCTATGCCGAGCAGATACGGCCTGCGCTTCTCATCGCCTGCGCGCGGCATGCGCTGTTCGCCAATGGCGCTTTCGTCGAAGCCTTGCAGATCGCCATTCCGGCGCTGCGCGTCGTGCAGATCCTCGGCGAGACGTCCTATGCGGAAAGCCTGCAGCCTTTCGCCGAGCGTCGCTACGAGGTCTCGGCCCGAGAGCTGCGCGGCTCTGCGCCGGGAGAGGTCGCCTTTCTGCAATTGTCGGGCGGCAGCACGGGAGCGCCCAAGCTCATCCCGCGCACGCATGACGATTATTACTACAGCGTGCGCCGCAGCGCCGAGATTTGCGGCTTGACCGAGAATAGCCGCTATCTCTGCGCGCTGCCGGCTCCGCATAATTTTCCATTGAGCTCGCCGGGCGCGCTCGGCGTGTTTCACGCCGGCGGAACGGTCGTGCTGGCGCCGGACCCGAGCCCATCCGTCTGCTTCGATCTCATCCGCCGCCATGGCGTCGACATCGCCGCCGTCGCGCCGCCGATCGCCATGCTCTGGCTGGAGGCGGCGGCGGACGAGGCGCCGATTCCAAGCCTCCGCCTGCTGCAGGTCGGTGGCGCGAGGCTCGGCGAAGCGGTCGCGCGGCGCATTCCCGCGACGCTCGGCTGCCGCTTGCAGCAAGTGTTCGGCATGGCCGAAGGGCTGGTGAACTATACGCGCCTCGACGATGACGAGGAGTCGATCTTCACGACACAGGGGAAGCCCATGTGCGAGGACGACGAGGTGAAGATCGTCGATGCGGATGGCGCGGCGGTCGGCGTCGGCGAGACCGGCGAATTGCTCACGCGCGGACCCTATACATTCCGCGGCTATCATCGCGCCCCGGAGGAGAACGCCCGCGCCTTCGACGCCGAGGGCTTCTATCGCTCCGGCGATCTCGTGCGCATGACGGAGACCGGCCATATTCAAGTCGTCGGGCGCAAGAAGGATCAGATCAACCGCGGCGGCGAGAAATTCGCGGCGGAGGAGCTCGAGACTCTGCTGCTGACGCATGCCCAAGTCGCCGACGCCGCGCTGATCGCGACGCCCGACGCGCTGATGGGCGAGAAGAGCTGCGCCTGCGTCGTGGCGCGCGGCGATGTGCGGCCGCTCGCTCTGCGCAAGCATTTGCGCGCGCTCGGCGTCGCCGAATTCAAGCTGCCGGACCGTTTCGAATTTCTCGAGCGGCTGCCGGTCACGGCCGCCGGCAAGATCGACAAGCGCGCCTTGCGCGATCTCGTCGCGAGTAGACCGGCTCATTGAGACTCGAAGAGGAAACGACAATGGCTATTCCCCGGCTTCCGACCTATTCCCTGCCGCAGCCAGAGGATTTTCCGAAGAACAGGGTCGGCTGGACCTTCGCGCCGAAGCGCGCTGTGCTGCTCATTCACGACATGCAGGATTATTTCCTGCATTTCTTCGGCGAGGACAGCCCGCTCGTCGCGCAGCTCGTCGCCAATGTCGCGGCGCTGCGCGCCTTCTGCACGTCGCACGCCGTTCCGGTCGTCTACACGGCGCAGCCGATCGATCAGAGCCTGGAGGATCGCGGCCTGCTGAACGATATGTGGGGGCCGGGGCTGAACGCGCATCCGCAGCTGAAGGACATAGCCGCGGCGCTGGCGCCTCGAAGCGAGGATATAGTGCTCGTCAAATGGCGCTACAGCGCCTTCCAGCGCTCGCCGCTCGAGCAGATGATGAGAGAGTGGGGCCGCGATCAGCTGGTGATCTGCGGCGTTTATGGGCATATCGGATGCCTGACGACGGCGCTCGACTCCTTCATGCGCGATTTCGAGACCTTCGTCGTCGGCGACGCCATCGCCGATTTTTCGCCAGAGGACCATGACACGACCTTGCGATATGTCGCCGGCCGCTGCGGCGTCGTCGTCGGAGTGGATGCGTTGATCCGCGCACCCGCGTCGCGTCTGACGCGCGCGGAGGTCGAGGCGCATGTGCGAACGCTCATTTCCCTCGACGGGGAGATGTTCGATCCGACTGAAAATCTGATGAACTACGGGCTCGATTCCGTTCGGGTCATGACGCTGGCGACGCAATGGCGCAAGCTCGGCGTCGATGTCGGCTTCGTCGACCTCGCCGATAATCCGACGCTCGAAGGCTGGTGGGCGCTGATCGAGCGCAAGCTCGCCGCGGCGTGACGTTCATCGTCGAGGAGGGACGGTCGAGATGAAGTCTGCGCGGGGTCCACAGATGGACTTCACCGGCAAGAGCGTCTGGGTGACGGGCGCAGGGCAAGGGATCGGCCTTTGCGCCGCGACGACATTCGTCGCGCTCGGCGCGAATGTCATCGGGCTGGACAAGGCGTTCGCCGAAGCGAGCTATCCATTTCGCACGCTCAACGTGGACATCGCCGATCACGAGCAGACGGCGCGCGCCTGCGCGCATCTGCTGGACGACGCCGGACGGCTGGATGTGCTCGTCAACGCGGCGGGAATTCTGCGGCTCGGCGCGACGGAGGAAGTGAGCCTCGAGGATTGGCGCGCCTCTTTCGACGTCAATGTTTCGGGCGCCTTTCATCTGCTGCGCAACACCATCGCTCAGTTCAAGCGTCAGCGCTTCGGCGCCGTGGTCACGATCGGCTCCAATGCGGCGCATGTTCCGCGCCTGTCGATGGCGGCCTATTGCGCCTCCAAGGCTGCGCTCGCCAGCCTGACGCATTGCGTCGCGCTGGAGCTGGCGCCCTTCGGAGTTCGATGCAATCTCGTCTCGCCCGGCTCGACCGACACGCCCATGCAGCGCTCCATGTGGCGCGCGCCGGACGCCGAGCAGCGCGTCATTGCCGGCAATCCCGAGACGTTCAAGCTCGGCGTTCCGCTCGGCAAGATCGCGACGCCGCAGGAGATCGCCAATGTCGTCGCCTTTCTGGCGTCGGATCTTTCGAGCCACATCGTCATGCAGGACATCGTCGTCGATGGCGGCGCCATATTGACGGCATAGCGTCGCGATCCGCCGAAGATCGCAGCGAGGTCGTCAGGGTCAAATCGCGGTCGTCGTCTCGTTTGCGCGGCCGAACGAATTTGGCGGCAGGAAGCGGAGCAGCGATCCTCACGCTTTGAGCTATCGTTGGTGGAGAGTAGCATTCGGATACAATGACAATGGGTCGACCAACCCTCCATGCTGACGAGATGCTTCGGGCCGTGGCGACGCGCGACAGGGCCTATGAGGGCCGGTTCCTCTATGGCGTCGAGACCACGCGAATATTCTGCCGTCCATCATGCCCATCGCGCGCCGCGAAGCCGGAAAATCTCCGTTTCTTCGCGGATGTTCCGGAAGCGCAGGCGGCGGGCTATCGCGCATGCAAACGTTGCAGGCCTCAGGAACGACCTTCCGATGTCGAGAAGGCGCAGGAAATCGCCCGCCTCATCGAAAAGCGCGCGGAGGAAGTCTTACCGCTCTCCCGACTCGCAGCCGCGGTCGGCTTATCCCCGACCCATATGCAAAAGCTATTCAAAGCGGTGTTCGGCGTCTCGCCCAAAGCCTATCAGGATGGGCTGAGAGCAAGACGTCTCAAGGAGCTTCTACGAGACGGCGACGGCGTGACGGGCGCCATCTACGAGGCCGGCTATGGCCGGCCGAGCCGGGTCTATGGCGAAGGGCGACGCAATATCGGCACGGCCCCATCGGCTTATCGAGCGGGCGGCGCCGGCGAGACGATCAGCTATGCGTGTCGCTGTTGCGCGCTCGGCCCGCTCATGATGGCCGCCACCGATCGTGGCGTCTGCTTCGTCATGTTCGGCGAAAGCGAAGCGTCGCTTGTGGACGCCTTGGCCGCCGAGTTCCCGAAAGCGCGGCTGCAACAATCGATCGAGGTTGATGGCGAGCAGTTGAGCCGATGGATCGACGCGCTCGATGCGCATCTTTCGCGGCGTGGACCGCGCCCGGAGCTGCCGCTCGATCTTCGGGGAACGGCCTTTCAGCTGCTGGTCTGGCGATTTCTGATCGGCCTTCCCGAAGGGAATGTCGTCAGCTACGCCGATGTCGCGGCAGGAATAGGCAAACCGAAAGCGCATCGCGCCGCGGCGTCGGCATGTGCTGCCAATCGCTTGGCGGTGCTGGCGCCATGCCATCGTGTGCTTCGTGGGGGTGGCGGCCTCGGCGGTTACCGCTGGGGCGTCGACCGAAAGCGAGCGCTCCTCGATTTGGAGCGCGCCAGCCTTCCCGATGCGCGAAAACGATAGGTTCGGATATTGCGAATGTCTTCTGGCGGGCCTCGAGGAGGTCGAATGGCTTCGGCCTGGCCATTGCGAGGTCGTCGACCGGCGGTCATGATCGCCGCCTCGGCCGCCTCGGGCATGAGCGCCTGGCGAATATCCCAGCATCAGCTCGGCGCCGTGCGGGTCTGTCACGAGATGCTCTGCTCGCAGACGTCCATGACGGGAATATTCGTTCCGCAGCCCTGAAAGGGGCCGACATGAGTCGTGAAGTCTCCGAGAAAATCGAAACAGCTAGCGAGCCGGCTCTGCTTCAAGATGCGCCACGTATTGCCGCAGACTGGGAACGCTCGACCTGGCTCGAGGAGATGGCGGCTATCGAGCGTAAAGTCGCGCAGCCCATCCTCCATGCCGCCCTTATAGACGACAGCCTGACCATAGTCCTCGCAGGTGGGCTCGAGACCTTCGATCTTGAACAAGCGATAGGTTGCGGAATAGAAGCGTGCGGCGCCGATTTTCTTCTCCACCTCGGGGTCGGTGATGGCGAGCGGCCGGCTCGTGACGAGGCGGGGATCGCCGAAGCCGGCGGCTTTCGCCATCGTGAGAAAGTCGCTCCAATAGAGCGCGCCTCCGAGGCCTTCTCCATAGACAACCGGGTCTTTGCGAAGAGTGTCGCTCATGCGCCTGTCGGCATACATGTCTGCGAAATAGAATTCGCCGCCGGGCTTCAACAGGTCGAACACCCCTTTCAATACCGCGGGCTTGTCCACCGATAGATTGACGACGCAATTCGAGACGATGACGTCGAAGCTCTGCGGCTCGAGGCCGAGCGAGTCCAGCTTTTCGATGAATCCTTCGAGAAAATCGACATTGGGGCGATCATAGCCGAACCTGTCCATGTGCCAGTCGACATATGCGCGGGCCGTTTGCAGCTGCTCGGGCGTCATATCGACGCCGATGACCTCGCCCGCGGGACCGACGAGCTGCGACAGCGCATAGACGTCGCGACCCGAGCCGCAGCCGAGATCGAGGATGCGTCGGCCTTCCAACAATTCGGGAGCGACCAGTCCGCAGCCGTAATATTTGGCCAGAACCTCCTCGTGGATGTTCGCGAGGAGCGTTTTGATGCGCGCGGGCATATCGCTCGCCGCGCAGGCCGTGGTCTTGAGATCGCCGGAACCACGCAAGGTCTTGCCGTAGTAGTTTTTGACTGAATCGATGTCCATCACTTCCTCCCTCTCGACTGGTAAGCCGGGGCGAGGTCGTCCCGGCTCATTTCGTCGGAACGACCCAGATCCGCGCTCTCGCCTGTTCCCGATCGCTGCGCCTTTGTTTTTTATGCCGGCGCCACGAGTCTGCCGTTCGCGGTTACGGCCTTCGGCTTCAGCAACATTCCGTCGCCGCCCCGTCTCGATCGCTCGCGAACGGAATATTCGTTCCGCAGCCCGGAAAGACGCCGAAATGCGTGGAGAAATCGCCGAAGAACTTGAAATAAGGGGCGAACCGGCTCTCTTTCAACATGCGCCAAGTGTTGCCGCAGACCGGAAATGCGCGCCCCTTCTCGATGACGTGATGGCTGTCGAGCATGAAACTGTGCGGCGCGTCCGCACCGCTGCCGCCCGTGTAGACGACGACCTGCCCGTAATCCTCGCAGGCTGGCTCGAGGGCGTCGATCTTGAATAGGCGATAGGTCGCGGAATAGAAGCGCGCCGCGCCGATTTTCTCCTCGACCTCGGCATCGGTGATCTCGAGCGGCCGGCTCGTGACGAGGCGGGGATCGCCGAATCCGGCGGCCTTCGCGAGCGTGAGGAAATCACCCCAGTAGAGCGCTCCGCCGAGGCATTCGCCATAGACGACGGGATCCATGCGGGCGGCCTCGTCCAGGCGCCTGTCGGCGTAGACGTCGGCGAAATAGAACTCTCCGCCGCTCTTCAATAGATCGAACACGCCCTTCAGCACCGCCGGCTTGTCGATCGACAGATTGATGACGCAATTGGAGACGACGACGTCGAAGCTTTGCGGCTCGAGGCCGAGCGTGTCGAGCTTTTCGATGAGGCCGTCGAGGAAGCTGACATTGGGGCGATCATAGCCGAACCTGTCCATATGCCAGTCGACATGCGCGCGCGCCGTCTCCAATTGCTCTGGCGTCATATCGACTCCGACGACTTCTCCATTGGGGCCGACGAGCTGGGACAGCGCATAGACGTCGCGGCCGGCGCCGCAGCCGAGGTCGAGAACGCGCCGGCCCTCGAGCGTCTCCGGAACGACGAGGCCGCAGCCGTAATATTTGGTGAGAACCTCGTCGTGGATATTGGCGAGGAGCGCCTTGACGCGCGCGGGCATGTCGCCGGGCGTGCAGCAAGCCATGGTCTTCAAATCGTCGGAGCTGCGCAGGGTCTTGCCGTAATAGTCTTTGACGACATCGATATCCATGATTTCGCCCTTTTCTAAAAAAAGTGAATCGAGGGCGATCGCCTCGGCCGGCTCGCTTCGTCGAGGCCGAGCGCGACGTCCTCACTTACTAGACGATCGAGCGTCGGGCCAACCCGAAGGCAAATTTCAATTTTTGGCGGCCGGAATGTCGAGGCGGAAAGGCCTCGGCTGATATGAAAGAGTTCGAAATGTCGAAACTCATTGACATATCGTGATATTGGATAGCCCGCCGCTTCCGCCGATTTTTTTTCACTCCGCTCTGCCGCGTCAGCAGACCCGGTGGGCTATGGTCGCTCGTTCCGGAGCGCTCGTTTTTGCGGCGCCGGCATAGAGAGCATTCGTCTCGATCGAATTCGCGCCACTCTCGCGCAGGAGAGTCGGGGCGCCAGACCGAGCCGATGGGATGGTCGAATTGGTCGGCGGCGGCATTATAGGCGGCGGCCGCTTTCGCCCTATGCGGCTCCCAGCTCGTTCATCGGATTGTCGCGATTGTCCCTCGGGCGCGCGCGGCCGCGGCGGAGTTCTCGTACCATGCGCGTGAGTTACGGACGACATGGACGACGGAGAGCATGACCGGCACTTCGACCAGTACGCCGACGACGGTCGCGAGCGCAGCGCCCGATTGGAAACCGAACAAAGCGATCGCCGTCGCGACGGCCAGCTCGAAGAAATTGCTGGCCCCGATCAGCGCCGAAGGCCCGGCGACGCTCCATTCGACGCCGAGGCGGCGATTGAGGAGATAGGCGAGCCCGGCGTTGAAATAGACCTGGATCAGGATCGGCGTCGCCAAGAGCGCGATGACCAGCGGCTGACGCATGATCTCCTCGCCCTGCAGGCCGAACAGAATGACGAGCGTGAGCAGCAGCGCCGCGAGCGAGAGCGGACCGAGCACGTGCAGCGTCGCGCCGAGCGCCGCCGCGCCGCCCTTCGCCAGCAAAGCGCGGCGCCAGAGCTGCGATGCGATGACCGGCGCGACGATATAGAGGCCGACCGACAGCAGCAGCGTGCCCCAGGGCACGGTGATCGAGGACAGGCCGAGCAGCAGAGCGACGAGCGGCGCGAAGGCGACGATCATGATCGTGTCGTTGAGCGCGACCTGCGACAGAGTGAAATGCGGCTCGCCGTCGACGAGATTGGACCACACGAACACCATCGCCGTGCAGGGCGCCGCCGCCAGCAGAATGAGGCCGGCGATATAGGCGTCGATCTGATCGGCCGGCAGATAGGGCCGGAACAGATGCGCGATGAACAGCCAGCCGAGCAGCGCCATCGAGAACGGCTTGACCAGCCAATTGACGCCGACCGTGACCGCGATGCCGCGCCAATGCTCGCGCACTTGCGCCAGCGCGGCGAGGTCGATCTTCAGCAGCATGGGGATGATCATCAACCACACCAGCGCCGCGACCGGGAGATTCACCTGCGCGATCGTCGCTTCTCCAATGGTGTGAAAAACGACGGGCGCCGCCTGGCCGAGCGCGATGCCGACGATGATGCAGAGCGCGACCCATAGCGTCAAATAGCGCTCGAAAACGCCCATGGCGGGCGCCGCGGATGCTTTGCTTCGATCCGGCTCCATGGCGGCGGGAGTTGCGCGCAGTTCCATCAGTTTCCCTTTCGGCAAGAATATCAGGCGGCGACGACGCGACTCGCCAACTCCAGAAGGCGAGAAACGCCGACCGGCTCTTCCTTCAGCAGAGGAACGATCGCATAGCGTCGCGCATGCGCAGCGGCGACGGCGTCGATCTCGCGTTTTTCATTGCGCGCGCGCTGACGCAGCAGCGGCGAATGCGGGCGCGCGGCGGCCACGCTATTGTTGATGATCCATGCCCAGGGCTCGATTCCGGCGCGCCGCAGATCGTCCTGAAGACCAGCGGCCTCGAGCACGGGCGTCGTCTCGGCGAGCGTCACCAGCAGAACCTTGGTCTGCTTCGGGTCCTGCAATTGCATCATCGGGGTCGTGTAATGCGCGCCTTTGGCGTCCAATTGGCGCGCGACCTCGCGATGATAGGCGCCGGTTGCGTCCAGCAGCAGCAGAGTGTGGCCGGTCGGCGCCGTGTCCATCACCACGAAGCTCTCGCCCGCCTCGCGGATGATGCGCGAGAACGCCTGAAACACGGCGATCTCCTCGGTGCAGGGCGAGCGCAAATCTTCTTCCAGCATCGCGCGGCCCGCGGCGTCGAGCTTGACGCCCTTGGCGGCCAATATCTCGCGACGATAACGCTCGGTTTCCGCATGCGGATCGATGCGGCTCACTTTCAGATGCTCCAATGATCCATGCAGCGTTTCGGCAAGATGCGCGGCCGGATCGGAGGTCGTGAGATGCACGGGCAGGCCGCGGCGCGCGAGCTCCACGGCGACGGCGGCGGCCAGAGTCGTCTTGCCGACGCCGCCCTTGCCCATCAGCATCACGAGGCCGTGACCATCCGCCGCTATAACGTCGACCAGCTCCGACAGACTCGGCGCATCGAGCGCGATCGGCTCGTCCTCGCTCGCGCTCGCCGGCGACGGCGTCGCGCCGAGCAATTGCCGCAAGGCGTCGAGCCCGACCAGATTGAACGGCCTCAGCGCGACGCGATCGCAGGGCAAAGCGGCGAGCGCGGCGGGAAGCGCGCGCAACGCCGTCTGCTCGCGATCACAGATGGCGGCGGCGAGCGCATCCTGTTTCGCCTCCTCTTCCGGCAGCAAGCCGTTAATGACGAGATATTGCTGCGCGATGCCGATCGCCACCAGCTCCTTATGCGTGCGGGCGATCTCGTTCAGCGCGGAGCGCTGCGCGCGGGCGACCAGCACGAGGCGCGTGCGCGCGGCGTCGGCGAGCGCCTCCACGGCGCGGCCATATTGCGCGCGCTGCTTGTCCAGCCCCGCCAGCGGCCCGAGGCAGGAGGCGTCGCCCTTGCCGGATTCGAGAAAGCCGCTCCAGGCGCCGGGCAATTGCAGCAGGCGGATCGTGTGACCCGTCGGCGCGGTGTCGAAGATGATGTGGTCGTAATTAGCGGTCAGCGCGGAATCGACCAGCAGCGCGGTGAATTCATCGAAGGCGGCGATCTCCGTCGTGCAGGCGCCCGATAGCTGCTCCTCGATCCCCTTCACCACAGCGTCCGGAAGCACGCCGCGCACCGGGCCGACGATGCGGTCGCGATAGGCTCGAGCGGCCGCCTGCGGGTCGATCTCCAGCGCCGACAGGCCCGGCGCGCCGGGAATGTCGGTCATCCGATTGCCGATGATCGTTCCGAACACTTGCGCCACATTGGACGCCGGATCGGTGCTGACCAGCAGCACGCGGCAGCCGGACTCGGCGAGCGCGATCGCCGTCGCGCAAGCGATCGACGTCTTGCCGACGCCGCCCTTGCCGGTGAAGAACAGAAAACGCGGCGGTTGCTCGAGGAATTTCATCACCGGCCTTCAGCAGCTGCCGCCGCCGCAGCATCCGCTCTGCTTCGGCTCCGTCGCGGTCTCGACGAGGCCGGCCCAGCGGGCCAGCTCGCTGCGGCTCGGATAGCGCCCGGCGAGAGCGACCTCGCCCGCAATGAGCACGAGCGGCAGCGCCTCCTGTCCGGAGCGCTCGAGAAAGCCTTTGACGATCGCATTCTCGGCGAAGGCGAGCGGCTGCTGCGCCAGATTGAAGCGCTCGATGCGGGCGCCGTTCTGCTTGGCCCAGTCGACATCGGCGGCAAAGCTCACCAGCGCCTGATCGACCTCGGTGCCGCACACGCCCGTGCTGCAGCAGAGCGCCGGGTCATAGATTTCGATTGCCGTCATATCCGTCTCCCTCGAATGTTATGCCGTCGCCACGCGCCGGCCGGCGGAATCGACGATGAGCTCGCCGTCCTCCTTGTAAAACGCGCCGCGCTGCGGCTGCGGCAGAATGTCCAGAACCGCCTCGGACGGACGGCACAGCTTCACGCCCATGGAGGTGACGACGATCGGCCGATTGATGAGGATCGGATCCGCCATCATCGCATCGAGCAGCGCCTCGTCGGTCAGCGTCGGATCGCCGAGGCCGAGCTCGTGGTAGGGCGCGCCCTTTTCGCGCAGCAGCGCCCGTGTCGATATCCCCATGCGCGCGATGAGCTGCGCGAGCAGCGCGCGCGTCGGCGGCGACTTCAAATATTCGATCACATGCGGCTCGATGCCGGCGTTGCGGATGAGGCCGAGCGTGTTGCGCGAGGTTCCGCAATCGGGATTGTGATAGATGATCACATCGGGCGCGCTCATGCCGGCTCCTTCGCGCCACAGCAGGGCGCCTTTGCGGGAAGCTCCGGCTTCGGCGGACAGCATTCGCCTTGCGGCGTGGTCGGCGCGCAGCAAGGCGTGTCGCTCTTCAGCGCATCCAGCGCCGGATCGTCGCCATAGACCGCGCTCTCGCCCGTGGTAAGGAAGGTCTCCCATTTGAGACCCTGCGGATCGGCGATCCAGGATTTTTCAGAACTCGCATAGCAGCAGGTGGTCGCGCCTTCTTCAAAGACGCGCCCGCCGGCCTGCTTCAGGCGCCCGTAGACGTCGCGCAGCTCGTCTGTCGTTTCGACCTGAATGCCGAGATGCTCCACGCCGAGGCTCGCGCCTCGCGCCGAAATGGCGAAATTCACGCGCGGATCGTCCAGCATCCATTTGGCGTAATCGGGCTTTGCGACCGTCGGCGCGGCGCCGAACAGCGCGCTGTAGAAATGGATGGATCGCGGCAGGTCCTCGACGGACACATGCAGATGCAGGCGCTTCATGGAACCCTCTCGGTCTGGCAGGTCGTATCGGCTTCCGTGACGCAGCAGGAGGCGGCTTCGCCCTTGCAGCAATTCTCCGTCAGATAGGCGAGCAGCGCCGTCATGACGGGATAGGCGGCCGAATAGATCAAGGAGCGGCCGTCCCGGCGGAACGTGACGAGGTCTGCGTGCTTGAGCTGATTGAGATGGAACGACAAGGTCGTCGCCGGAAGTCCGAGCCGCTCGCTGATCCGCCCCGCGGGAAGCCCCTCCGGGCCCGCTTGCATCAGCAGCCGGAAAATATCGAGGCGGGTCTCGTGCGCGAGCGCCACGAGGGCCGCGATGGCGTCATTCTTTTCCATAATTCAAATATGTTTGAATTATAGAAATTGTCAAGGCGGATGAGCGCGCGCGCGGCGAATTTCCGTTCGAGCGCCGATTTACTCGTGGCGCCAGACTTTCACCGACGACGCCAAGAGAATCAGGGCGAGAGCCGGGATCAAGAGCTGGTCCGACACGATCCCGAGGAGACGCCCGCCTATGAAGGTTCCCGCGATCGAGCCCAACGCCATGATGAGGACGAACGCCTTGTTGCGCGTCACGACGCCAAAGGCGCTGTCGCGGCTGTAACGACTGAAGCCGACGATCATGGTCGGCAGACTGACGGCGAGCGAGAGGCTGCCGGCGAGCTTGATGTCGGCGCCGAAGAGCAGCGCCAGAGTCGGAATCAACAACTCGCCTCCCGCGACTCCCATAAGGGACGAGACGATCCCTATGCCGAAGCCCGCGATCACGCCGGCGACGATCAGCAACGCTCCCGAGAGGTGCGCGGACGCCGCCGTCGCGCCATGTCCGAAGACCAATGCTCCGGCGATCAGCGCCAGAAGCGCGGCGAGGGTCCGATACAGGTTGCGGGAGCTCAGCTTCGTCGCCCATCCGGCTCCGAACCACGCGCCGGCCAGACTGCCGGCGAGCAAATTGAGAATGATCGACCAATTGGAGGCGACTGCTGCAAAGGGGACGGACGCTGAGCGAAACGGCAGAGCGGTCGCGACGACGATGAGACTCATCGCCTTGTTGAGGATCACCGCCTCGAGAGCGCGAAATCGAAAGGGCCCGATGAGCAGCGGCAGTCGAAATTCGGCGCCTCCGAGACCGATCAACCCGCCGAGCGCGCCGATCGCTGCGCCGCCGATGAAGGCGAAAGCCTGGCCAGGCTTGGTCACGGGCCGAGTGGCCTCCCCGCTCTCGCCGACAGTGGATGACGAAGCGGACTCTGACGGAACTGGCATATCGGACCTCCGAAGGGTTTCGGATCGCGACGCGCGGCGCAATACTCGAAACGACACGAAATGAAACGAAATCGAGGATAGCGTTTCGCCACCCTCGACAGCGCCGTTTCAAATGCAATGGGACGGCGTCAATGTAAACATGAAGGGATTGAACCCAGGTGACGCCGCATCGGAAATGTGCCAAACAATACGAAATGTCACGAATATGGATGTAAGCCGTGCCGCCACACGAACGTCGCGCTCTGACCGCCGAGGACGTCGCCGAGATGCTGCACGTCAGCAAGAGCGGCGTGTACGGCCTGATCAAGAACGGCGACATCAACCATTACAAGGTCGGTCGAAAGATCCGATTCACCGAAGCTCATGTGCGGGAATACGTCGAGCGATCCGGCAAGACCGCGCGCGCCGCGATGCGCAATGGGCCGTCGGCGCTCGACGAGGACCGCTATTTCGATTTGTCGCCGGAACGCCGAAGCGCGAATGGTTTCGTCATCTGCGGCCAGGATCTGATACTCGACATTCTATCGAACTTCATGCGCATGCATGGCGTGATGGCGTTGCGGGCCTACATCGGCAGCTATGACAGCCTCGTCTCCCTGTACCTGGACAAGGTCAGCGCCGCCACCGCGCATCTTTGGGACAGTTCGACCGGCGACTACAACGCGCCCTATGTCAGAGCGCTCGTGCCGGGCGTCCGCTGCCTGATCGTGAATGTCACCTATCGCATGCAAGGTTTTTACGTCGCCAAGGGCAATCCGAAAGGCATTCGTTCGTGGCGTGATCTCGCGCGAGACGACATCACGATGATCAATCGCGAGAAGGGCGCCGGCTCACGCGTGCTGCTCGACGAAAACCTCGGCCTCCTGGGGCTATACGGCAGCAAAATCAAGGGTTACGACAATGAGAACCCGTCGCATCTCACCGTGGCGAGCGCGGTGGGGAGAGGCGACGCGGATGTTGCGGTCGGCAACGAGAAAATTGCCCGGCAGGTCGAAAATGTCGATTTTGTTCCGCTCGAGAAGGAGCGCTACGACATCGTCGTCAAAAAGGAGCAGCTCGAGACGCCCGAGATATCGACAATGTTGAAAATTCTGCGATCCGACCGGTTCAGGAACGAGTTCGAGAACATTGGCGGGTATGATATTCGCGACATCGGAAAAATCGTCGCCGAAACGTGAGCCGGGCGCTCGAAAACAGCCATGGGGCTCCGAGCGTCGGAGCGTGGACGAACGGCGGGTCGCTTTGCGGAATCCGCTGCCACCCGCCACCGCTCACGCGGCATTATTCACCGCCAGCTCCGTCGCCCCCTCCATCGTCGCAATGTCGGCGAGACGGCTCTTCAGGGCGGCTCGGTCCAACGACTCGAGCGGCAGATTGACGAAGGCCGTCAGCCTCGCGCCGAGGCGCCGATAAGCGTCCATGAAGGCGGCGCGCTTCTGCGCGTCGCCCTTCGCCAGCGCCGGGTCGGCGACGCCCCAATGCGCCAGCAGCGCGTTGCGCGGCCAGGGCCCCGAGGGCTGCTCGCAGATGTCGTCACAGAGGGTGATGACGAAATCCATTCGCGGCGCGTCGGGCTTCGTAAACTGCTTCCAGCTCTTGGAGCGAAACGCGCGCGTGTCGTAGCCGAGCGACGACAGCAGTTCGACGCCGATGGGATCGGGCTGCTCGGCCGGCCGGCTGCCGGCCGAAAAAGCGCGGAAGCGGTCGCCGCCCTCGCGGTTCAGAATCGCCTCCGCCAGAATGGAGCGCGCGGCGTTGCCGGAGCAGAGAAACAGAACGTTGCGCGCCCGCTTGCCCGCCGATTTCGGACGCTTCTGCGGAAAGGCCGGCGCCGCGAGCGCGAGGCCGGGATGCGCGACGTCGAGCGAGGCCCCGAGATCGGCGAGCATCGTCGTGAGCACATGGCCCAGTTTGCTGGAATTGGCGGCGTAGATCACCGAGCGCCCCTCTCGTCGTCCGAGGACAAGTCCAGCGCGCTCGAGATGAGCGATATGGGTCGAGAGCGTATTGTGCGGCACGGCGAGAAGGCGGGCGATATCGCCCACCGGCAGCCCATAGGGAAGATAGCGCAACAGCAGCCGATAGGCCTCGAGCCGCGTCGTCTGCGCCAAGGCGTCGAAAATGCCTATGATTTCCTCCGTGACGAGCCGATCTTCCGCCACTTTGTCCTTCGCCTCCATGGACCCTCAGCGGCCCTTTGGCGAGAATAGTCGTTTTCTCGATGCGTCGCTATCTATCGACATGCGCTCCTCGAGCGGAACGCATCGAGCGGCTGCCGAAGACGGAGCCGCGGCGGGCGCTCCGGCCGCGGCTTCGTCGGCGAATTGGCGCGCCGCCTCACGGCAGGCGCGCCAGAGCCACGAGGCTTCGCGGAAGGCTTGCTCATGGTCGGCGCTCATCCCGCGCCATTGCCGCAATTCGTCGAGATCGGCGCGCGTCGCTTCGTCCGAAAGCAAGCGGACGACCCATGAGAGCGCCTCGCACAGCAGCGGGTCCAAATCGGAAGGCGGATCGTCCGGTTCCATCAGATCGCGAGTCCGGTGTTTCGAGCATGACCAGGCCGCCTGCCTCCGCGCGTGACGCGCTCAGGCGGCCCCATCGACAGGCTTCGTCTTGCCGATCTCCTCGAGCCGTCTCTGCAACGAGAGCTTGTCGAGACCCTTCATGGGCAAGGAGGCGAAGATCGAAATGCGATTATTGAGCATCCGGAATGCGTCGGCGAAGGCCAGATGCTTTTCGACCTCGGTCCCTTCGACAGCGGCGGGGTCCGGCAGGCCCCAATGCGCCGTCACCGGCTGGCCCGGCCAATAGGGACACTCTTCCTTGGCGGCGTCGTCGCAGACGGTGAAGACGAAATCGAGCGGCGGTGCGCCGGGCTCGGCGAATTCGCTCCAGCTCTTCGAGCGATAGCCGTCCGCCTTGAATCCGGACTTCTCCAAAATCGCCACTGTGTAGGGATTGACCTCGCCTTTCGGCCGGGAGCCCGCGCTATAGGCTTTGAAGCGGCCGGCGCCCACGCGATCGAGGATCGCCTCGGCGATAATCGAGCGCGCGGAATTGCCGGTGCACAGAAACAGCACGTTAAAGACTTTGTCCTCCGTCATTGCCCTTCTCCCGAGATTCGTCGTTATGTCCGCAGATATCGACATATCGACGTATACCGCTCGCCGCTTGTTCTGCAAGTCAGGAGATCGGCTTTGATGCGATTATTTGATTGTCGCGATACGCCCGCGCTCGGCTCATGGCGTGATTCAGCTGATTTGACAGGGCGTCGATGCCGAGCGTGACGGAACCGGCTCCTTCCCTCGCTCTATCTCGACCTCGTCCGGCTCCATAGGGACGATCTCGCGGAAGTCGGTCCAAATGTTCGCGCCTCCTTCCGCGCACGCTTCGACGGCGACTCGCCACGGTCGATCCGGCGCTCTATGGCGAGCGCCCACTCCTTTAGCGTCACGCCGGCGGAGAAACGTCTCGTTGACGTATTTCCCTTCGCGTCGAACTCGAGCGCGCGAGGAGCCAGCCTCGAGCCTCGTGAAGGTCGCCATTTCGTGTGCACTGAGAAGTCGAAAAGGAGCGAAAAGTGTCGTATCGAGGCGTGCGGGAGAGTGCGCACGACCCGACCTGGGGCCTCGAGAGCAAAATGAAATCGCTTACAAATCAAGACATTAGATTCTCTACCGCGCCCATGATGGACTGGACTGAAATAGTCGCTATTTCAAATATATAACAGCTGTCGTGTGCACGCCGTGTGCAGGGCTTGTTCTCTTTTTCTTCCTGCTCGCCCAGCCGCGCTGGAACGCGCCGCCCCTCTCCCGGACGCGAGTTTCCGGACGACAATCGTCATACCGCCCAATCCGTCACCAGCAGCCCCGGCACGCGCTCGAACTCGCGGCGATTGAGCGTCACCAGCGCCGCGCCGCGCCGCCGCGCCTGCGCCGCGATGAGATAGTCGAAGGGGCCGATCGGCGTCCCCTGCCGTTCGAGGAACGCCCTTATGTCCGCCGCTTCGCGCGCATCCTCGGCGTCGAACGCCGGCTGGCCGATCCCGGCCGATAAAAAGCCCTTGAGGAGGGCGCGCGCCTGTTCGGTTCGGTCGCTCTTGGCGATTCCATAATCGAGCTCGAATAGCACGATCGCGGGGACGATGAGCGCCGTTCCCGCCCTCAGCTCATTCTCGAGCCTCGTGGCGATCCAGGGCTTCCGCTTGTTCAGGGCGAAGATGACGATGTTGGTGTCGAGACAAAACATCGTCCGCGTCAATCGAATGAGATCGAGTCGTCGGGCTCGAGCGGCGGATCGTCGGGCAGACCATCGGGCAAGAAGTCGCGCGCGCCCAAGGCGTCGAGCCGCGCGCGCCAGGCCTCCACGTCGAACGGCTCCTTTTCCAAAGGCTCCAAGATCACCTTGTCGCCCACCTTGCTGACGCGCACCTCTTTCCCCTCGAACCGGAACTCCTTTGGCAGGCGCACGGCCTGGCTTCGGCCGTGCATGAACAGCTTGGCGGTCGCTTTTCGTTCGGTGGGCTTGCCGGCGCTCGCGGTCATCTCGCGTCTCGGTGGAGTGACGTCTATCTTTGGTAGATATCATGCGGCCAGAGCATCGGTCAATTCGTCGAGAAGCGCAGGCAGGCGCGCGCCGAACGGGGCGTGCGCCCGGACGTCCGCCACGGTCGGAAAAAGGTCGCAAAGGCGTCGTCGACCCGCCGTCCGGCGGCGATCTCATCGACATGCTTGTCGAAAGAGAGAAACGTCTCGTTGACGGATTTCCCCTTGCGTCGAGCTCGAGCGCGCCAGGAGCCGGATTTGAGCTAAGTGCAGGTCGTCCATCGCCCCCCGGGCGCGACCAAGCGGCCGCCACGATTTTAGTCGCCCGAAGCGCATCCTTGTTACGCGCTGCGCATCAGCAGCCTCTGGCCCACTGCCGAAATAGAGTTCCGCTGCTGCGAGCCGACACCGTCTTGCCCATCAGATCGCCTATTTTCATTTTTCAATGATGCTCATGCTGATCGTGGCCGGACGGTTGCGCTTTCGGGCTCTTCGTTTTCATCACTCCATCATGCCGCGGCGCGTCTTTAGGGCGACCCTCGACCTCATGAGCGACGGTCCCCTCCGGGAACTCATATGGACCCGGGTCTTTATAGTCGTCGCGCGCCAGACCCTCTCGGATCTTCATGAGCGTGAACATGCCGCCCATTTCGATAGGTCCAAATTGGCCTGTTCCCGTCATCATGGGAAGCGCATTGTTCGGCCCAGGCATTTGCATCGACGCCATTTCGCCCATCCCGGACGAACCCATGGGCATGTAATCCGGAACCAATTTGGTGATGGCTTCGACAATGCGGGGGCTCTGCTTCACTCCGATGAAAGTTCTCAAATCATGGCCCATCGCGTTCATCGTGTGATGCGACTTGTGGCAGTGCAAAGCCCAATCACCCGGGTTGTTCGCGACGAGCTCGAAGGCGCGAATTGTTCCGACAGGGACGTCTACGGTCGATTCGGGCATTTGAGCAGATCGAGGAATCCAGCCCCCATCCGTGCCCGTGACTACAAAATGGTGGCCATGCAGGTGAATCGGATGATTTGTCATGCTGAGATTCGCTATCCGCACGCGCACGCGATCGTTCAAGCGTACAACGAGCGGGTCGATGCCGGGAAAGACCCGGTTATTGAATGTCCACATATTGAAGTTCGTCATCTCCACGACCTTGGGCACATAGGTTCCGGGATCGACGTCATAGGTGGCCAACATGAACGCGAAATCGCGATCGACCCTATGCTGCTCGGGATCGCGTGGATGAACGATGATCATTCCCATCAAGCCCATCGCCATCTGCACCATTTCGTCCGAATGCGTGTGGTACATGAACGTCCCGCTCGTCTTCAGCTCGAATTCGTAGACAAAGGTCTTGCCTGGCGGAATATGAGGCTGCGTGACGCCGGCCACGCCATCCATGCCATTCGGCAACAAGATTCCATGCCAGTGGATCGAGGTGGGTTCCGGCAGCTTATTCGTCGCGAAAATGCGGATCTTATCGCCTTCGACCGCCTCTATGGTCGGACCCGGCGATTGGCCGTTATAGCCCCAAAGATGCACTTTCATCCCGGGCGCGAACTCACGCTCGACGGCTTCCGCGACGAGATGAAACTCTTTGACGCCCTCGTTCATGCGCCAGGGCAAGCTCCACCCGTTCAACGTCACGACGGGTCGGTATTCGGGACCATTCGAGGGGGACAACGGAGGCTGTGTCGCCGCGCTCGTCGCATAATGAGCTTCCGGTATGCTCGCCGCTTGCGCGCGGCCGCTGAGAGCGGCGACGCTTACAAGTCCAGCCGCGGCGCCGATGAAGCTCCTTCGAGACATCATTGTTTGTCCCCCTCGTTCGTCACTGTCCGATCGCATCCGTCCGTGATCCGGACGTCTCCTCGACTCGCGCTTCGGCTCCGCCGATGACCGCAGCTCGAAGGTCTGTGCTAGCGAGCCAGAAATCGCGCTTGGCTTCGATCGCCGCAATTCTCGCCAATATCCTATGGCGCACCTCGGCGAGCAGTGGGAAGACGTCGATCAGCATCGCATTGTAGCGCAGCAGACTTTCATCCACGATGATCTTGCGCAGCGGTAAAATCTCGCGCTGATAATGATTTGCTATGTCCCACGTCGAGCGATAGGTGCGATACGCCAATCGTGCTTCCGAACGAATGTCGACCGCTTTTGCCGCCAGGCGGTTGAACGCCTGCATGTAGTTCTGCTCCGCTTCGCGCGTGCGCGCCTCGCCGAGATCGAAAATCGGAATCTCAATCGTGGCGCCTGGGCCAACAACCTTGAATCGAACATTCTCGGTGTCGATCGTCCCGTCACTCGAAACACTGGTGACGGTTTCTCGCGTGTCCTTGTAGATGCCGGACAACTGGAAGACATTGACGAAGCGGGTCGCTCCGACGAGCCCATACGACTTTGCGAGCGCGTCGAGTTCTATGCCTGCGACGAAAAGATCGGGGCGGCGCGCAACCGCCTCCTGCTCGACCATGGGCATGTTTTGTGGACGAGAGGGCGGCGCAGGCAAGGTGGCGGGAAGCTTGAAATCGAGATCATCGCCCCACAAGCCCAGCGAGCGGATCAGCTGCTCGCGCTCGGCGATCGCGCGCTGGCGAGCCTTCGCGAGCTGAGCAGTGAGATCGGCGTAGAACACTTGCTCGCGCGCCTGATCGAGCTTGTTCATCGCGCCGGTTTCGCCCAATGCTCTGGCGAGCCCCGCCGCCGCTTCGGCCGTCGAATTCGCCTTGGCGAGAAAATCGACGAGCTCCCGCGCAGCGACAGCGCGATAGTAGTCCCTCCGCGCGCTGGCTGCGAGCCGGAGTGTTTCCTCGGCCGCGCGCAGCTGCGCCTGATGGAACCGGTCCGAGGCGATCTCCGCCCGCGCCGGCAAAGTCGCCAATGCGAGAATATCGGCGGCAATGATCGCCTCGAGCTCCAATTTCAGCGGTCCGGCAATCCGCGAAATGGAAAAGCTCGGGTTTGGCGGAAGGATCGCGTTCACCATCGCCGCTTCCGCGGAGCCCAAGGCGTTATATGCCGCTTGGAGTCTGCGATTGCCGAGCAGAGCGATTTGCACCGCGGAGTCGGCGGTCAGCGCTCGCGAGAGCAGAAGCTCGACACGAGCTCGAGCCGACGCAGCGTCCTCCGGGGTGCGGATCGCCAGCACGTCCTTTTCGAGCGGGCTGCCGGCGACGCTCGCGACAATGCTCATGCCGCCATCGTCCGAAAAACCGACGCAGGCGGAGAGCGTAATGGCCGAGAGCAATGCTGCGCCAGCTCGAATCCTCGAGCCGAGCCGACGCCGTCGCAACATCGACGGAAAGCATCGGAGCCGACTCAATGCTCATGCTCCGAGCCGCCGTCACGCCCGTGACCCGATGATCGGGTCACCCGAGCATTTTGCTCTCTCCAGGAACCCGGTCGGACCGGCTGTTGGCTGACGTAAGAGCCGATCGTAGAATGATAATGTGTAGCGGTCGCAGGCGCTCCGGCGTCGAACGGTTCAGGGGCGATAAACGGCAGCGGAGTTGGCGCGCAGCTATGAACTGTTCCGACAATCAATGAAACAGCGCCGACCTTCTCGAGAATATAAAGGAAGGACGCAAATAGCAGCCGCAGCTCAGCGGCGGACGTTTGTGCTCGCCACGACATAGAGAAGCCTCGGTCGCAGGGGATTCATACTCCGGCCACCGAATCACTCACGAGCAACGTTAGCTCGCTCATGCCGGCAAGGCTATTCGATAGGCGCCATAGGCCCAATACGCCGCTGATCGAGGAAGCCGCCAACATCAGGCGGCGTTCGCCTCGTCGGTGGTTCGAATGTCGCCTCACGGGGGAGATCGCTTCCCCATAAATCGGCTGGCCTAGTTCGTCGGCGAGCGGTTCGACCTCGGCCGCCATGTCCCGGCGACATAGTGGTCGAACGCGGCGATTTCTGCCCCTATATTCCCATCTCTGGTTTTTCAATCGATGACCGGCCGTTCCGAATGAGGCGATCCGCGCCCCATTGTCTCTGAAGGGTTCTCTCATGGCCCATGAGCACGCCCATCACCAATCGCGAGAAAGCGCTCGGCGAAGCTCTGGCCCGGACGCGATCTACACATGTCCGATGCATCCGCATATCCGCCGGCCGCAGCCCGGCAATTGTCCAATCTGCGGAATGGCGCTCGAACCTGTCCTCGCAAGCGCGGAGAGCGGACCGAGCCCAGAGCTCGTCGACATGACGCGGCGCTTCTGGATCGGCCTCGCTCTCGCCGTTCCTGGCGTCGTACTGGAGATGGGCGGGCATTTCTTCGGCCTTCACCATCTCATTCCGCCGCAGACGTCCAACTGGATTCAATTCGCTCTGGCGACTCCGGTGGTGCTGTGGGCCGGCGCGCCCTTCTTCGCGCGGGCGGCGCGGTCGCTCGTCACGCGCAATCTCAACATGTTCACGCTCATCGCCATGGGCACGGGAGTGGCCTTCGCCTATAGCGCGCTCGCGACTCTCGCGCCGTCGCTGATTCCCGCGGCCTTCCACAATGCGGATGGCTCGGTCGCGATCTATTTCGAGGCCGCCGCCGTCATCACCGTTCTCGTGCTGCTCGGCCAGGTGCTGGAACTGCGCGCGCGAGAGCAGACCGGCGGCGCGATTCGCGCCTTGCTCGATCTCGCGCCGAAATCTGCGCGCCGCATCGCGGCCGATGGCTCGGACGAGGATATTCCGCTCGAGGATGTCGCGGTCGGCGATCGGCTTCGCGTGCGCCCCGGGGAAAAGGTGCCCGTCGACGGCGAGCTGCTCGACGGCCGCAGCTCGGTCGACGAATCCCTGGTCACGGGCGAGTCTCTGCCGGTGGCCAAGGCGGCCGGCGACAAGGTCATCGGCGGCGCGCTCAACCAGAGCGGCGGCTTCGTCATGCGCGCCGATAAGGTCGGCAGCGACACGATGCTCGCGCGCATCGTCGACATGGTCGCCGCAGCGCAGCGCAGCCGAGCGCCGATCCAGCGCCTCGCCGATCAGGTCTCCGGCTGGTTCGTGCCGGCCGTCATCGGCGTCGCCATTCTCGCCTTCATCGCCTGGACCCTCTGGGGACCGGAGCCGCGCATGGCCTATGGCCTCGTCGCCGCGGTCTCCGTCCTCATCATCGCCTGCCCCTGCGCGCTCGGCCTCGCGACGCCCATGTCGATCATGGTCGGCGTCGGACGCGGCGCGCAGAGCGGCGTGCTCATCAAGAACGCCGAGGCGCTCGAGCGCTTCGAGAAGGTCGACACGCTGGTCGTCGACAAGACCGGCACCCTCACCGAGGGCAAGCCGCAGGTCATCGCCATCCACCCGACAGCGGGGCTCGCCGAGAATGATCTCCTGCGTCTGGCCGCGAGCCTCGAAAGGGCGAGCGAGCACCCTCTGGCGCAGGCCATCGTGCAATCGGCGCTGGCGCGCGGGATCGAGCTCGCCGAGGCGAGGGATTTCGATTCACCGGTCGGCAAGGGCGTGACGGGCGTGGTCGAAGGCCGATTGCTCGCCATCGGCAATCGCCGTTTCCTGGACGAGATCGGAATCGATGCCGCCGTCGCCGATGCGGAGGCGGAACGGCTGAGAGAAGACGGCGCCACGGCGATTTTCGTCGCCATCGATAGCGTTGTCGCCGGCGTGATCGGCATCGCCGATCCTGTCAAGGAGACAACGCCCGCCGCCCTGCAGGCGCTGCGGAAGGATGGCGTCCGCGTCGTCATGCTGACGGGCGACAATTGGACGACCGCTCGGGCGGTGGCGAAGCGGCTCAGCATCGACGAGGTCGAAGCCGAGATCCTCCCGGAGGACAAGAGCAAGGTGGTGAGCAGGCTGAGAGAGTCCGGCCGCATCGTCGCCATGGCGGGCGACGGCGTCAATGACGCGCCGGCGCTCGCCGCCGCCGATGTCGGGATCGCCATGGGGACCGGAACCGATGTCGCCATCGAGAGCGCCGGCGTCACCTTGTTGAAAGGCGATCTGCGGGGCATCGTCCGCGGCCGGCGCCTCTCGGCCGCGACGATGCGCAACATTCGCGAGAATCTCTTCTTCGCCTTTTTCTACAACGCCGCCGGCGTGCCCGTCGCCGCGGGCGCGCTCTATCCCGCTTTCGGCCTGCTGCTGTCGCCGACGATCGCCGCCGCGGCCATGGCGTTGTCGTCGGTGAGCGTGATCGCCAATTCGCTGCGGCTGCGCCGATCGCAAATCGAAGAGCCGGCCGCGGCCGCCGGCGCCCT
>NZ_JAINDZ010000030.1 GCF_019802345.1 Methylosinus sp. Sm6
GTCAAAAACCATAGGCGCTGTTGCGCAAAGGATAAGGCGAGCGGACCCGTGCGGTCGACAAGCGGGATCGGCGGCAACTCCGCCGATGCGGAACGGATAATTTGACGAGAGCGAGCAAGCTGCAACAAACGTTCTCGATCCCGAATCGACAAATTCTTCATCGTCATATTAGCCACCGCATTCCTCTATATATATTTACCATTGTGTATTCGGCTCATATTTGTGGCTCCGCTGGAAATAAACGGGCGAGTTCTAAAAATAGCACACAGGTGGCTTCCTCGGCGAAGATGATCGCGCAAAACTGATCGTGTTGGCGCGCGACGGGTCGGCGCGGTCTCGCGTGACGCGGCGGGCCAACGCGCTCGTGCTGCTGGACGACGGGTGGAGCTGCATCGAGGTCGCCCGCGCGCTGCTGCTCGATGACGACACCGTTCGCAGCTGGCGCAAGCTCCTATGAGCAACGCGGGATCGAAGGTCTGAAGCTTCAACATGGGCGGGAGCGCCGGCTTTTTGAGCGCCGCGCAGGAAGAGGCGCTGAAGGCCTTCGTCGGCGCGACGCTGCCGCGCTCGACGCGCCATGTCGGCGCGTTCATCCTGAAGGAGTTCGGCCTCGTCTACGAGAGCCGCTCGGGGTTGATCGTGCTGTTGCATCGACTGGGGCTGGTATATCGCAAGCCGATCATCATCCCGCGCAAGCTCGATGAGAAGACACAGAAGGCCTTCATCGACAGCTATGAAGACCTGTTGAATTCCATAAGCGACGACGAGGTTGTCGTGTTTGGGGACGCCGTGCATCCGACCCATGCGGCGCGCTCGGCCGGCTGCTGGGCGCCAAAGGACCAGAAGCTCGCAATCGAGCAGACAAGCGGGCGTCAGCGCATCAACATTCACGGCGCCGTCAATCTGGAAACCGGGGAAACCCGGATAATCGAGGCCGTGACCGTCGACGCCCTCTCGACCATCGCGCTGCTGGAAGCGCTCAAAGCAGTGTATCCGTTGATGGCGATGATCCATGTTTTTCTCGACAATGCGGCCTATCACCACGTCAAAATCGTGCGCGAATGGCTGGCCCAGCCAGGGCGCCGGATCAAGCTGCATTTCGTGCCGGCCTACTGCCCCCATCTGAACCCGATCGAGTGGCTGTAGGGCCTCATGCACAAGCATCTGACGCACAACAAAACCTACGCCACATGCGCGGAGTTCGCCGATGCGACGCTCGAATTCCTGCGCGAAAAAATTCCCCGAACCTGGGATGAGTTCAGCGATTCGGTCACCGATAATTTTCGCGTCATCAAGCCGAAGGATTTTCGGGTTGTGAGCTGAACGGAGTATAAATAAAATAAATATCGATTTCCACATGAATTCTCCGTCAATTCATAGGTGCAAAAGAGCTATCACTGCGCGCGTCACGCCTACCCAGAGTTCTTTGAGACGCTGGATGCGCCGTGAGCTTTGCATTTTCATGCTTCCAGTTCAAGCGCTCAATTCTTTTTTTGTCGTGATTGCCCAGGTTCGTTGATGACGTCAAATTACGCGGAGGGCCTGGAGCAACGCGTCGGGGCTGCAGGTGAGGGTTTGGAGGATGTTCCAGCCCTGTTTTCTGGCGGTGGAGATGACCGATTGGATCGTGGCGAAATCTTCGGACGACGGCGTCGTAACGCCGTTTTATGCGCGCGACGAAGCGAGGCTTCAGGGCGACGCCGCGCTCGCGTGCGAGATTGGTCGCGTGACAGGCTCGGCGCAGCAGGATTTGCATCTGGTGCGCCCAATCTTCCTTCTCGATGTCGATCGGCGCTTTCAGCTCGCGCAAATGATGCGCGTTGCAGAGCGCGTGCCGTACGCCGTCCATCGTATAGTAGGGCTTCCAATGGTCATGCACGATGACGCCGACGACTTCGACGATATCGCTCAGCAACGCGCCGCGTTTGGCGCAAACGCGATAGAACGTCGGCAGGCTCGTGCAGGCCACATGCAGCCATTGCGTCTTGCCGCCGATGCGAAAGTCGGTTTTGTCCATGTGCTTGACGTCGGCTCTCGCGACGCGATCACACAGCGCCTCCGCAAAATCCTTCAGCCTCGACGCGCAAGCGCGGCTCATTCCGGCGATGGTCGCGCAGGACAGGCCGACGCCGAAGAGATCCTGCATCAATTGCTTCAGCCGATCCTCGGCGATGAATTGATAGTGCAGCAGATAGACGACGAAAGCGGCGATGCGCGCGCCATATTGAACGGGCGCATCAACGCCCTCGGGAAAGGCGGCGCGCGTGGTCTCGCCGCATCGCGCGCAACGGCAGGCGTGGGCGCGGCGCTCCGTGATTTCGAGCGGTTGCGGTTCGGGCAGATCGAACACTTGCCGCGCGGCGTGCCCTTCGCTCATCTCCGACGTCAGCGCCGCGCCACAACCGGCGCAAGCTTGCGGGTGGTGATCGACCACGATGTCGGGCGTCGCCGACTGGCGCAGCGTGTCTCCCTTATGACCCTTCTGCCCACCGGACTTCTTGCCGGACGGACGATGAAGGCTCGCCGTGCGCGTCGGCCCTTTCGGCCCGTCGGACGACGGCGGCTTGGAGCTGTTGGAGCTGTCGAGCCCGAGACGGCGCTCGAGCTCGGCGACCCGCGCCTCCAATTTGGCGATCGCCTGCAACAAGGCGGCGTTCGAAGCCAACGCTGCGGCGAGAGCCGCCGCAAGCTCGTCGCGATCCGATTGATTCGAAGCCGGCGTCATCCAAAACTTGACTCACGGCGGTCCGCCTCGCGTCAAGCAATTTTTTTCGTCGCCGAACCTGGGCAGTCACCTTTTGTCTCGCAACTCAATTTGGCAAAGAGGTCTTCCCGCGCCACGACCAAAGGGATAAATCGATCGTCCAGTTGAACCGCCAGTTTTCTTGCGATCGCCTGATCTTCTTCAGCGCTGTGACGATAGGGCCGCGCGCTCATAAGCAACGTGGCCTCGTCGTGATCGATATGACGCATTTCCGGCAGTCCAGGCAGTCCGCGTGTATCGAATAAGATATAGTGGCCGTCATGGGGGCAGAGCTTTAATTCCGGACGTTGCCGATATCTTTGTTCCCAGGCTAAAGACCAATTTCGAACCTGGTGGCTCAACTCTCTCATTATATCTACATGAATATGTGTATCGCTCGGGTAATCGCCAAGAAAACGGTAGGCGATCTTGCTCACATCAGCATCCGCCGGGAATATGTCGCTGTAAACGGGCAGTGGACGGATTGTTGTAATATTGTGCGCATCCATTTCATAGAAATATGGACTGAATCGGTCCAGGCTGAGATGCCCAAGGCCATTGGGTGGCTGCAGATGAACAATAAGCGGAATAATATCAATAGTTTCTTGATACGCCGCCAGATCATCGTTCGGAAAACCACACAAAATATTCCATATTATTTTCACTCCAGTAATTCTTCCATAGCGCAAAACCATAATATTGCGACTCGAAGATACCCCTTTGCGCATAAGTTTTAACAGGCGTGTCGACAATGCTTCTATTCCTGGTTGTATAAACTCGACGCCGGCGGCTTTTAGAGAGCGCATTTCGTCAAATGACAAGTTGGCTTTCTGTTCATAAAATATCCTGACTCCTGGAAGCTCCGTCTGGATTCTCGGGATAAGCGTGCGAAAATATTCACGGGGCATTATATTGTCAGTCATCGCTATCGTCTTACTCGGGCTAGCGCTCAGCAGTGTTTTCAGCTCAGAGAAAATCGTGTCGGGCGATTTGCTGCGGAAGGCCATTCCGTCGCCGTTAAGGCCGCAAAAAGTGCAATGACGCTTCTGTCCCCACCAACATCCTCGGCTCGTCTCAAAAGAAAGGTGACAGAAGCTGGCCGGGGCCGCGAGAGGCAGAAACGAACGACGCTGCGCAAAAAACTGATCATATATTACAGGAGGCAGAGAATTCATATCGGTACGCGGCGCGCCCTGAATTATTTTTGATTGCGAGGGCGAGCCTTTCAATATTTCCGACAAAAAAATGGAAAATGCATCCTCGCTTTCTCCAGAAAAGAAATAGTCGACGCCCGTATCGAGCGCAGCGAGGCCTTCCGCCATTTCGCCTTCGCAGTTCGCTCCCCCCAGAATTGTCGTGATCGATGGGTCGAGCTTTTTCACGCGCTTCAAAATCGCCACACTGGCCGTGGTCTGCTGAAACGTCGTCGTGCAGCCCACAATCTTGTATCCCGCGGCCAGGATCTTTCGCGCAACGAGATCGATCCATTCAGGTGCGGAAGACTCTAACCGCCGCATTTCTCCGAGCGTGAGCGGGTTTTTGCGCCCGCGCTTGTCAGCGGCCGAGTCAGGGTAGAGCGCGCCGTAACGTTGACCGTGATCGTCTCCGAAAATTCGTCTAGGATCATACATATGCTCCGCGCCGAACCCCAATGCGGGCATGTCGAATGCGCATCTTGCAAAAAATCGTTCGGAAGCGAGGCTGAGAGACTCAGCGCTGATTCGCTCATATTGTCTTTGTCCAATCCAGGACGCAAAGAGCAAGTTCGCGTAGAAAACGTCCACCCCGACATCGTCGCGGCACCCGCAGGCTTGCAACAGATGGGCTGCGAGGGATGGGTACCACAGCGAGGCAAATGGCGGTACGATCAATAAGACCTCGGAGCGAGGCGCAAGCGGCAGCTTGAAACGCCGGGTCGCGCCGCGTCGCACCACGCACCCGGTCGCATGCCGAATCGTGTTACCCGCATCTGACACAAAATTGACCAGCCGTTCTAGTTGTCGCCACAGCGCATCGCGGTCGATGTCCAAGTCGCTAACCGGCTCAACTCGCATGGACAGAAATTTTTTCGGAGACGCACTTTCTTCTATGAAGCGAATTCCCATAAACTCCCCTCCATAAATCGCACTCGGATTGAAATGCGCCGATCTTTTCGGACGGAGAAAATTTGAGTCTGATTTTTTTTACAGGTCCTATATCTTAGAGATCGGTGATTTTAAAAGCGCGTTTTTCAGGCATGTCACGCTAACTGGCGGGTAGGCTGCGGTGGGACTATTTCAGCGGCCGTTGGTCGAGACGACGACTTCGTCGAGATGCCAGTGGCCTGCCCCTATTCGGCGGTCCGGGGCGATGTCACGTAAACTCGATTCTGGCGCGCTGACGCCGCGCAGGCCGATTTCAAGGGTTTTGTCGCGAATTTTTGACACGGGTCGGTATGGGCTATGATCGCAGGCAGCAGAGCAGGCGGAATAGCGTGATGATTGATTTCAAAGGCAGCCCTTTTGAACGCGAGGTGATCCTTTGGGGTGTCCGCTGGTATGTGGCGTATCCGATGAGCTATCGTCAACTCGAAGAAATGATGGAAGAGCGAGGCGTCGAGGTCGACCATTCCACGCTCAATCGCTTGGTCGTCAAATATGCGCCTTTGCTGGAGAAGCAGTTCCGTGCTCGCAAGCGCGCGATCGGATCCAGCTGGCGTCTCGATGAGACCTACGTGAAAGTCAAAGGCTGCTGGAAGTATCTGTATCGGGCGGTCGACAAGGCAGGCGCGACGGTGGACTTCCTGCTGACGGCGAAGAGGGACTGCAAAGCCGCGTTGCGCTTTTTGCGCAAGGCGATCGGTCAGCATGGCGAGCCGGAGAAGATCACGATCGACAAGAGCGGCGCCAACACGGCAGCGATCGAAAGCTACAATGCGGAGCATGAAGTGGACATCGAAATCCGCCGCATCAAATATCTCAATAATATTGTCGAACAGGACCATCGAGCGGTGAAGCGAGTGACGCGGCCGATGTCGGGTTTCAAATCATTTCGATCAACTGCTGCGACGCTCTCGGGGATCGAGCTCATGCATATGATCCGAAAGGACCAGTTGCAGACCAGGGGCGAATTGCGTCCAGCCCAGCAGTTCTATGCCCTCGCGGTGTGAGCCGCGCCACTCTCACACGCTCGCGTCGCCTCCATAGACAAAATTTGCGACACAACCCGATTCGATCGTCGGCATGTCGCCGAGCAGCACGATCACGCCATCCGCCTCGCGCGCCTCGGCGAGCCCCGTTTGCAGAGACGAGGCCATGCCGCTTCGATGCCGGGCGTTATGCGCGAACGTCACTGGACGATCGCCGAGCGCAGCGGCGATACGCGCATGGTCCCAGCCCGTCACGACGATGGTCTTGGTCGCTCGCGAGCCGAGCGCGGCGTCGACGGCGCGGCGGATCAGCGGCCGCCCGCCGAAATCTTCGAGCAGCTTGTTCGCGCCCTGCTCGTCGAAGCGCGCGCTTCGCCCTGCCGCGAGCACGATCGCCGCGATCACGCGACGTCTTTCACGGCGGCGCTGCTGCGCAAAGGCTTGCGCTTGCGCGCGAGAATCATCTCCGCGAGGATCGAGACCGCGATCTCCGCCGGACCGAGCGCGCCGATGTCCAGACCGACCGGCGCGCGGATGCGCATCAGCGCGTCGCGCGAGAGGCCGCTCGCGGAGAGGCGCTCGACGCGGCGCGCCTGAGTGGCGCGCGAGCCCAGCGCGCCGACATAAAAGCATGGCGACGCGAGCGTAGCGCGCAGCGCGGGATCGTCGATCTTCGGGTCGTGCGTGAGGACGACGGTCGCGGTGGATGCGTCGAGGCCGATCTCGGCGAGCGCCTCCTGCGGCCAGCGCGGATCGAGACGCGCATCGGGGAATCGTTCGGCGGTCGCATAGGCGGCGCGCGGATCGACGATGGTCGTCTCGAAGCCGGCGATCCGGGCCATGGGCGCGAGCGATTGAGCGACATGCACGGCGCCGATGATCACGAGCCGCGGAGCCGGTTCGCGCCGTTCGATGAACCATTGTTGAGCCTCATGCGTGGCGACGCCGCTCCAGCCGGCAAAAGCTGCGAGCGGATCGCTGATCTCGATGACGCGCGCGACGCCGCCGTCGAGCGGCGTGGCGATCGTATGCGCGCGCCGCTCCATGATCATGCGCAAGGAGGCGTCGAGCAGCTCGGCGGCCGAGTCATCGAGCTTTTGCACGAGCACGCAGATGCGCCCGCCGCAGGAGAGGCCGACGCGCCAGGCGGTTTCGTCCGCGACGCCGAATTCGAGAGGCCGCGCGACGCCATCGGCGATCACGTCGAGCGCCGCGACAATGACGTCATTCTCGACGCAGCCGGCGGAAACAGAGCCGACAAATGCGCCCGTCTCATCGACCACGAGATGCGCGCCGACCGGCCTCGGCACCGAGCCGAAGGTCTCGATCACTGTGGCGATCGCGACCTTGCGCCTCGCGAGACGCCAGTCCATCGCTCGCCGCAACAGCTCGGCGTCGTCATCCGCGCGCATCGTCAATTTCCGGGCGCGAAAGGCGTAAAGCCGCTTCTGTTCGGCATGTCGATCTTGGGCAGGCTCACCGCGTCGATGGCCGCGTCTTCCGCTATCACGCCTTTGAGATGCAGCAGATAGGAGGTGACCGCATAGACCTCTTCGTCGCGCAGCGACTTCGGCGCATCGAAGGGCATCGCCCGGCGCACATAGTCGAACACCGTCGTCGCATAGGGCCAATAGCTGCCGACCGTCTTGATCGCCGGCTTGTTACCCTTCAGCGTGTCGGAACCGCCGACGAGCCGGTCGTTCGGCTTGCCTTCGCCTTTTTCGCCATGGCAGGCGACGCACCTCGACTCGTAGACGAGGCGTCCTTCGCGCGCCGTGCCCGAGCCGGGCGGCAGACCGATCCCATCGGGGCCGACGCTGATGTCGAAGCGCGCGATCTCGTCGATCGTCGCGGAACGTCCGAGTCGCGGCCCTTCGGCGCGCGCCCTCGCGCAAGCGGCGAGCAGCAGCGCCAGCGCGATCGACTCACGCATAGTCATGGCCGACCTTCCCGCCCGGCGCCACGCCCCAGCTGGCGATGGCGTTGAAGTGATAGAGCGCGCGCGTTCCGCGGCGCGCGAGGAGCGCCTCGCGCGTCGGCTGCGCATTGCCGGCTTCGTCGGTCGCGCGGCTCTGCAGGACGGCGGGGCCGCCATCCCAGCGCCAGGCGAGGCGGAACCGGGCAGCGCCTTCGAGAGAACAGGCTGCTGCAAGGCGGCCTCCGTCCAGCTGCGGCCGCCATCGGCCGACACTTCGACCTTGGCGATCCGCCCCGAGCCCGACCAGGCGAGGCCGGAAATTTCATAGAGTCCCGGCTCCTTCAAGGACAATTCGGGGGAGGGCTGCGTGATCACCGATTTCGCCTCCATGGCGAAGACGAATTGCAGCGCCGGGCCGTCGGGCCGCAGCAGCGTATATTTGGCGGTCTCGTCGCGCGTCATCGCCGGCCGCTCGACGAGCTTCAGGCGGCGCAGCCATTTCACCTGCATGTTGCCTTCATAGCCCGGCAGCAGCAGGCGCATCGGATAGCCGTTGGACGGTCGGATGCGCTCGCGGTTCTGAAAGAGCGCGATCAGCGCGTCGTCCATCGCCTTGGCGAGCGGCACGCTGCGGCTCATCCCTGACGCGTCGCCGCCCTCGGCGAGCACCCAACGGGCGGCGTGGTCGACGCCCGCCTCCTCCAGAAGAAGGGAGAGAGGCACGCCGGTCCATTCGGCGCAGGAGAGGAGGCCGTGCAGCCGCTGCGCATCGGCGTCGAGCGGCTCCCTCTGATAGAGCTGCGCGCTGTTGCCGCCGCATTCGATGAAGGCGATGCGTGATTCTATCGGATAGCGCGCCAGCGCTTCGAGCGAGAAGACCAGCGGCCGCGCGACCAGCCCATGGATGAGCAGGCGGTGCTTGTCCGGATCGAGATCCGGCGCGCCGCTATGGCTGCGCTCGAAATGCAGGCCATTGGGCGTGATCGTCCCCTGCAGTAGTCGCGACAGCGGCGTGCGCGAGGCGCCGGAGCCCGACGCATTGGGCGGATTGGCGAAGACGCGCGTGACATTCGCCTCGAAGCGCGAAGGCTGGCCATAGGCTGTGAAGGGCGCGCCCGGCGCCGTCATCCACGGCTCGACGGCGAGCGCTTCGGCGCGCACCGGATCGGCCGCGCCCGCGGCGCCGGCGATGAACGCCCGTCGATGCAGGAGGCCATTATCCGCCGCCGGCTCGAACGCTTGTGTGGACGCTCGTCCTCGCTTCATCTCTTCCGTCTCGAGACATCACCATCCCGGACGCCGCTTTGGCGAGACTGCGTTGGCGTTGCGTGCATCTTGAATCATCCGATCGAAACTCTACCGGTTAACTAGATATATCCTGCGCGAGGCCGGGCCGACAAGCGCGAAACATGCGGCCGCGCGCCCTGTCGGCATGGGGGCCTTCAGGTCGGCGCGCTGTCCGCCAGCCGCACGCTCCGCTGTTCGTTGACGGCCGTAAAAGACCACAGAAAAGTACGTTATATCAGCGGGATATGCGCAAGCTGGCCCGTTTCTGCAAGGCGCGTGCGAAGACTTGAACCGCGTCGAGGTCGTTAGGATTCTGTTAACCCTATTGTTCTTGCCAGCCAGAGAGAATCGGACATAATGGCGCTAAATTCGCCGAAAGGGCGTTCCTGGCGCTATTTGACGAGATCGGGCAGGCCGTATGCTTCCGACATTCGAATTCGACGATAAGATCCTGGCGCAAGGCGCCGAGATATCGCGGAAGCTCAACCAGCTCCGTTTGGAGAAGTTTCCTCCGAACGCAAAGAAGACCCTGCGTCAATTCTCGATGGCCGAGGTGGCGCATTATTTGGGCGTAGTTCCGAACAACCTGAAGCGGCTTCACCTCGAGAAGAAGGGTCCCGAGCCCACGATCGCCGCAGGGGGGCGTCGGTTCTATCACGCCGAGCAGATGATCGAGCTGAGGCAATATTTGGACAAGAATGGTCGCTCTGACGCCAAGAAATACGTGCCGCATCGAAAAGTCGGAGAGAAGCTGCAGGTTATCGCAGTCGTTAATTTCAAAGGTGGATCCGGCAAGACCACGACGGCCGCGCATCTTGGTCAACATCTGGCTTTGACCGGGCATCGGACGTTGGTCATCGACTTGGATCCGCAGGCGTCTCTCTCTGCCCTGCATGGGTTCCAGCCAGAAATCGACCGCAACCCGTCACTCTACGACGCCATTCGTTATGACGAGGACAAGACGCCGATCCATGATGTCGTTCTGGCGACGAACTTTCCGTCTCTCGATATCATTCCTGCCAATCTGGAACTGCAGGAATATGAATATACCACGCCGCTCGCGATGCAGGGTTCGAAGGAGGGCAAGCGGTTTTTCGCCCGGCTCGGGAACGCGCTCGAGGAGGTGGACGATCGCTATGACGTCGTCATCATCGACTGCCCTCCCCAGCTCGGATATCTGACCCTGACCGCGCTCGCCGCCGCAACATCCGTATTGATCACTGTGCATCCGCAAATGTTGGACCTGATGTCGATGAGTCAGTTCCTGCTCATGCTCGGCAATATCACCAGGACCATCAAACAGGTCGGGGCTCGCGTGCAGATGGACTGGCTGCGATACCTCATCACGCGATACGAGCCGACGGATGTGCCTCAAGCTCAAATGCTGGGGTTCATGCAATCCATGTTGGCCGAGGAAATTCTGAAAAGCCCGATGCTCAAGTCGACAGCGATCTCCGACGCCGGCCTTACGAAGCAGACATTGTATGAGGTCGACAGAGCGAACTTCAACCGCGACACCTATGATCGAGCGATCGAGTGCATGGACGCCGTAAATTTCGAGATCCAAGGCCTCATTCACCAGGCGTGGGGGAGGCTGTGATGTTGACGGCCGTCAAATCAGCAAAAACCCGATTTTCTTTCAATCAACTAGATCTGTGAGGAGGATGAATCGTGGCTCGAAAAAACCCATTCGCCAACCTCATGGATCATGGTGGCGTCGAAGAAAAGACCCCTGCCCTCGACTATGCGCTGAAAGGCGCCTCTCGTTCGATTTTGAGCTCAATCGACGAGTTGGCTGCCCGAGCGGACAAGCTCATGGAAGGCGAGACGGTCGTCGATCTCGACCCCGACAGCATCGATGTATCGTTTGTTCGTGATCGACTCGACGAAGATGATCGTGAGTTCGATGAACTCCTGGCGGCTATTCGCGATCGCGGGCAGGATTCGCCGATCCTGGTTCGACCACATCCTTCTCAGCCTGGTCGTTACATGATCGTATTCGGCCATAGGCGCGCGCGCGTCGCGAAGATGCTCGAGCGAAAAGTTCGCGCCGTTATCAAGGAGCTCGGAGACCGGGAACACGTCGTCGCTCAAGGGCAGGAGAACTCGGCCAGAGCAAACTTGTCCTTCATCGAGAAGGCGCTGTTCGCCGCAAAGCTCTCGCGGCTGCGGTATGACGAGGACAACGCCACGATCCTCACCGCTCTTGCGATCGACCGAACGACGCTTTCCAAAATGCTCTCGGTTGCGAGCTTGCCCCAGAAAGTCCTCGAGGCGATCGGGCCGGCAAAAGGGGTTGGACGGGATCGTTGGTATGAGCTCAAGGCGCTTCTCGAACGGCCCGGTTCAATCGATAGCGTGCTGGCAACGATCGAGGACGCTGGGTTTTCCGGCCTTTCCAGCGATGAGAAATTCAACGCGATCGTGGCGCGGCTCAAATCCAAAAAGTCGACGAACCGCGCAAGAAGCGGACAGCCGTTGAAGTGGGCATCCGAAGATGGAGTGCTGGCGGCTGAAATGAAGGCCGAGGGCAAGCGCTATACGGTGTCGCTGAAAGCGAAAGGTCCTGACGCGAAAGCGTTTGGAGAATATCTGTCGGAACGATTGGCCGATATGTATCGAGCGTACAGGCAGGAAAAGACAAACATCGATAACGGAGACTGAACCGCAAAAGAAAAAGGCCCCCGAAACGTAACGCCCCGGAAGCCCCTTCTCAAAGTTCGCACCTAAGAGAATCACACTTCCGTGAATCGCTGTCAAGAGTCGGCGCCGTTTTGGTGAGCGGATTTCTTTTGCCTGAACGAGGCAAAAGTTTATGCAGACACGTCCAACGACGCCCTTCGGGCGGCGGCCGCTGTCGCTCGCCATGCTGGCGAGCCAGACCGCGACCGAGGATTTCGCCGCCAAGCCGGGCGCATCCGAAACCGTCGTGCACAAATGGCGACTGTTTCGAGCGCTCACCGAAGCCAAAGAACCGCTCGGCGTCACCGAACGCGCGCTCTCCGTATTGCATGCGCTGCTGAGCTTCCATCAAGAGACCGCTCTCACTTTGTCGTCGAATGAGTCGAAGTCGGCGGAAGCGGGCTCTGCCGGCGGCGGCATTGTCGTGTTTCCCTCGAACAAGGAGCTGTCGATCCGCGCGCATGGCATGGCGCCGGCGACGCTGCGGCGGCATCTCGCCTGCCTCGTCGACGCGGGCTTGGTCATCCGTCGTGATTCCCCGAACGGCAAACGCTTCGCCAGAAAAGGGCAGGGGGGCGCTATAGAGGACGCTTTCGGCTTCGATCTCGCGCCGCTCGTGGCGCGTGCGGATGAAATCGAGAATCTCGCCGAGGAGGTGCGGGCCGAAAACCGGGCGATGGCGCTGCTGCGTGAGCGGATCACGCTGACGCGGCGGGACATCGTCAAGATGATCGAAACCGGAGAGGGGGAGGGCGTGTCCGGTGATTGGGAGAGCTTTCACTTGCGCTATGCGGAACTCTCTAGTCGATATGCGCGCCGGCTCGCACGCGTCGATCTGGAGGCTTTGGCGCGCGCCCTCGCCGCGCTGGCCGCGGAAACACACAAGCGATTGGAAGCGCACATAAAAGTTCAAAATATGAGCGGCAATGAGTCTCAAACTGAGCGTCATATACAAAATCAAACCACAAACATTATCGATCTTGAACCTCGCCTTCCAGAAGGCAGGGCCGATCCGTTCGAGCCAAATCTCGAAGCAACACGTGCTCCGATCGAGGGAAGCGCTGAAACAGCCGTGCGGAATTCTCGCTGCCAGGATCCTAAACCACCAGTGCGAACCTATCCGCTCGGCATGGTGCTGGACGCATGTCCCAACATCGTCGATTACAGCAAGGGCGGCAAAATTTCTTCTTGGCGGGACTTAGCATGCACCGCGGCGACGGTGCGCTCGGCGCTCGGCGTTTCGCCCGACGCCTGGGCGCAGGCCTTGGAGGTCTTGGGCGAGCATGACGCGTCGATCGTTATTGCTGCGATCCTGCAACGCGGCGAGGAGATCAAGAGCGCCGGCGGTTATTTGCGCGTCTTGACCGAAAAGGCGCGGGCAGGGGAGTTCTCGCTAGGGTCGGTGCTGATGGCGCTGTTGCGCGGCAAGGCTGCAAAGATGGCGCGCGCGCGGAATGCGGCAGGATGAGGTCAACCCTTCGAACCCTTGACGCGACCCCTTTATGGTGGCGCCTGAGCGGCATGGAGAAGCGACGGTCGAGGGGGAAGGCGTGCATGTCGGCAGGGACATGCGCCCGGTCGACGACGCTCTTCGGGATTTGAAAGAGGTCACACGCCGTCGACGATCCGGCGCTTGCGTGCGAAGTTGAGCCTATCGCAGCGCGAGGCCGGGGTTTTGTTCAAGGTCGGGGAAAACGCCTTCGACAAATTTGAACGGGGGCTCGTCGAGCCGAGCGGCCCGACCATCCAATTGATGATGCTGCTCGATCGCCACCCGGACTTGCTCGATGAGTTGCGACGGCCAAAGGCGACTGGCGCGGTTTCGGCCCGTGAGCAGTCATAGCCCGGCTGCCCTGGTGAGATTGACTCGAAAGCGGTCGCGCTTGCGCTGATAGCGGCGGGTCATTTCGACGCTGGCGTGGCCGAGGTGGCGTTGCACATGCGCTTCGTCGATCTCCGCCGAGGAGGCGAGGCCGGAGCGCAGCGAATGGCCGGCGAAAGCGAGCCGGCGCTCACCTTCGGAGAGGTCGCCGCGCAGGCCCGCCCCGAGCGCGCATTTCTGTACGAGCCGGGCGACATGCTTATCGGCGAGCCGTTCCGCGCCGACTCCGCCGTTCTTGCGCGCGACCTTGCGGAACAAGGGCCCATGCGTAATCCGTCCGAGCCGCATCCAGGTCTCGAGCATGGCGACGGGGCAGGTCTCGGGCCGTGAGCCGCGGCCGATCTCGACCTCGCGCCAGCCGCTCTTGCCTTTGATCGTGAGCAGCAGCCCGCCTTCACCGGCCGGCGCCGCTTCGTCGTCGTTTGTCTTTGCGGATCCAAAAATCTCGATCCAGCCCGTCCCGTCTTCACTCTGGCTGGGGCCACAATCGAGGCCGACAATCTCGGAGCGGCGCAATCCGCCGGTAAAGCCGATCGCGAGAATGGCTTTGTCGCGCAGGCCCCGCAGGTCGTTCTCGAGCGTCGCCAACATGGCCAACAGCTCGTCGGCGAAAATCGCCTGCTTCTGGACGGGCGGGCGGGCATGGGCGCGGCGAATGCCGGCAAGCACGGTCGCGACATGCGGGTCCGAGGCGTCGAGCGGCGCGCCGAGCTGGCGATAGCGCCAGCAAATGCCCGAGAGCCGCCGCTCCAGCGTCGTGACGCTGAGCGGCGCACGCCCGCGATCCGTCTCCATGCAGGCGGCGAGATACAGGCCGACGGTCCGTGGATCCGGAGGCAGCGGAGAAAGGCCTTGCCGACGTAGCCAGGTCCCGAAGGAGCGCCAGTCGGACTCATAGGCGCGGCGTGTGTTGTCCGACTGGGCGTTGCGGACGTAGTCGCGCGCTCTCTCACCGAGAGCCGCGAGATGAGCCGGCGGCTCGGCGATCGGCGCGGGCAGGGTGGCGTCGGCCGGGAAGGGGGCCTCGGAAGCCGGCAAAATCTCGTCTCCTGTCCAATGCGTTCCTTGGCGGCTGAGAATCAAGTGAATCCTAGCATATGCCTATCGGGCGCTGGCCGAGGGAGTTTTTGGACCTTCAATATGCATTGCGGTCGAACATCGAATTTGCACGACGGGCGCGACGGAAATTGCGGCAAAGGCCGTGATAAAGCGCCGTCTCGGGTTACGATCAGATATGCACCGATTCGACCCTGCCGATCCCGTGGCTGCCGAGCCGCCGCCTGCCGGTCGGAAGCGCGCAGCAGTCGCCCGCGCCGACTTCGAGCGCACGCCCGACGGGCTCGTTTCATGTGATTACCCGACATGGCCGCGGCTGCCGGCAAGCGCCTCCGAGGCGGCTTTTTCCGCCGGCGCCGGGCTGGCGTTGCTCGATCGGATCATACGCCCCGAGCCGCCTTGCGCGATACCGAGCGTCTTGCCGCCGGAGGCTCGGAGACCAGCCCTGCCGGCCGCTTCCTCGCCTTATGGCGCGCCTTCGCCGAGCGCCCGCCGAGGCTGGACGCGGCAGGGCTCGCCGCAGCCGCCGCGCTTCTCGACCTGCCGCCCGATCTCGATTGGCGACGCTCGCCGGCGCCCTTCAACTTGCGCTCGCGGGCCGCGGCCTGCCGCTCGCCACGCCGGCGACCGCCGGCGTCGTCCTGGCGCAGAGTCAATCGGAATCCCCGAAATCATGCGCGGTCCCGCGGCGCCGCGAGTTGAATCCACAAATTCGAATCCACAAATTTCGGCTGTCCGACAGGCTCGTAGGCCTCTGTTCCTCAATCGTTCGCATTTTCCCGACGCTTCGGAGAGGCTTCGAGGGGGTCGATTTGGGCGTTTTCGTCCGGCATTGCTGGGGTTCCGAATCTTGTCCGATAAGCGCAGATTATCGGACATGGAATCGAGCCGACGAGTGCGGCGGTTTTTCCGTGAAACTGCGTGACAAAGCGCCGCTGTCTGTTGCCATTCGCCATGCGCCGATTCGATCCCGATCCGTTCGACCCCGTCGCCGCGCCGCCGCGGCCCGCTCGCCGGCGCACCGCGCACGGCGTAGGCGTCCCACGCCGCCCCCGGACAGCCGCCCAACCCGCTGAGTTCATCCTAAATCCGGGAGTTTCCCCTTTGAAGGGATGAGGCGAGAGGCGCATTATCAAGCGCATGATGGACGATTCCTCTCTTCCTTCGGCTCACCCTGCGGGTGAGCAATCGCCGGTTGTGGTCGGCGAGGCCCCGGCGGGCGTCGATCTCGACAGCTTCTTCGGCCCGATCCGGGTCGAATGGGATCAGGAAGCGGCGATGACGCCGCTCGGGCAGCTGCCGTTCTTCATCGACTTCCTGAAAACGAGCGGACTGTTCGACGCCTTCGTCGCCGATTGTCCGCTGCGCTATGCCAGCCCCAATGCGCCCAAGAAGCGCGACGTTCTCGGCACGGCGATGCTCGCCATGCTCGCCGGGCACAAGCGCTACGCTCATATAGCGGCGCCGCGCTGCGACGCCGTGCTGCCGGAGCTGCTCGGCATGAAGAAGGTCGTCAGCGAAGATGCGGTGCGGCGCGCCTTCAAAGCGATCGACGAGAGCGAAGGCGCGGCATGGCTGCGCGGCCATTTGCTCTCGAACCCTTATCCGCCGTTAACTTGACGGCACGCTCTGGGGCGTTATTGCGCCATCCTCGAGAGTGATGATCCGGTCCGCGATATCGAGAATCCGATAGTCGTGAGTTACGAGCAGGATCGTCGCGCCATAGTCCTTGGCGAGGCGTTTGAGAATATTGACCGCTTCGTGACCGCTTGCCTTGTCGAGAGAAGCGGTTGGCTCGTCGGCCAGCACGAGCTTTGGCCGCGAGACCAGGGCGCGCGCGATTGCGACACGCTGGCGCTGTCCTCCCGACAATTGTTTTGGCCGACGGTCGAGATGGTCGGCTAGACCGACCTCGGTCAGCATTTCGCCGGCTCGCTGTCGTCGTTCGGCTTCCGAAAGCCGATCGTCGAGTTCGAGCGCCATGCAGACATTTTCCACGGCCGTCAGCGGCCAAAACAAATTGTGTTGCTGGAAAATGTAGCCGATTTGCCGCCGCACGCCCATACGAACGTTTTCGTCGCTGTTCACCAGCTCGCGGCCCAGCACGACGGCGCTTCCCGTCACGGCGAGGCGCAGGCCGCCCAGGATCGTGAGCAAGGTCGTCTTGCCCGAACCCGAGGGGCCGGTGAGTATGACGATCTCCCCCCGATCGACCGAAAAATCGACATTGTTGAGCACTTGGCGGCGGAATTCGCCGGCGCCGTAAGCGAAGCTCACTCCTTTCACATCGACCAGCGCCATCAGAACATATCCGCTGGATTTGCCGCTTTCAGGCGGCGAATGGCGAGCGCGCCGGCGAGCGAACACATCGTAAGAATGAATGCGAACACTGTCGCGATTTTGCCGAGGGGCATCGGAAAAGGAATGAATATTTCCTGTTCGGCGAGACGATAAAGCGCGACGGACAAGCCGAGACCGAGCGCAAATCCGAGAAGCGCGAGATAGATTGCGGACGAGAGAACCACCAGTTGGAGATAGAACTGGGAGTATCCCATCGCTTTGAGCGTCGCGTATTGGCTCAAATTGTTGCTCACGTCCGTAAAGAGAATTTGGTAGACGATCACCATGCCGACGACAAGTCCCATTACGACGCCGAAACCAAAGATAAATCCCATCGGCGCAGAGTTCTCCCAGTAGCCTTTTTCGAATTCGACAAGCTCGTTGTAATCGAACACACGCATCTCCTGGCCCATCAACGCGAGCAAGTCCGCCTGCGCCTTGCGAACGTCGGATCCCGGATTGAGCAAGACGAACCCGAGATCGATTTTGTCGAAAGCGCGCTGCGGAAAGATGCGATGAAAATTCAAGTCGCTCGTGACGACGTTTCCATCGGCGGCGAATGTCGTTCCCATGCGGAACGTTCCGACGATCTTTATCCTGCGTCCGTTGACTTCCGTCACGTCGCGTCCTTTGGAAATTTGCTCGGACACCGGACCGAACTCGGGCCTCGAGGCAATGTCGAAGAGCGCGACGTCCTGGCGTTTGAGGTCGTCGGCGCGCGCGCAAATGTCCACGTCGTCGATCAGGTCGCCGTTGAGATCGTAACCATAGACCATCAAGGTTCGCTGTATATGAGTGTCCATGTTCTTGAATTGTCCAAGCGACACGTACATGGGATAAACGGCGCGAACGTCCGGATGGCCGAGCGCGCGCATCAGCGCGCTGCGCTCGAATTGCACGGGCCGCCACAGCGCCTCCGTCTGCTTGTGCAGCACGAACAAATCGGCCCGCATCTTGATCGGCGCCGACACGGCGCTCGCGTAAAGCGAATCGAGAAAACCGAGCTGCATGAACACCAGCACGCTGGCGAACAGGACGCCGAGCGTCGCGGCGATGAGCTTCGGCTTATCGTATGTCAGTTGCCGCCAGGCTAGACGAGCGGCGAAGAAGAAAGTTGGAAATGGCGTCATGGCGCGATGTGGACCTGAACCTGCCTGTAAATCTGATGCAGGAAATCTTTTCGCGCCGAGTCGGAGAGGGTCAGTCGAACTTCGACGATCCTGGCGTCGCGGTCCGCGAGGGGATCCGTGCTGTTCATGAGATTCTTTTCGACCGTGAAACCGAGCATCCGAACTTTCGCTTCGTAGGCCGCCTCGCTCGAAGGCAGCCTCACGACGGCCGCCTGACCCGCCTTGACTCGCGCAATGTCGGCCTCGTACACCTCGGCAACGACTTCTAGCGACGACAAGTCGGCCATGTCCAGAATCCCCTTGTCGCCCACGCGTTCGCCCGCCCTCGCATGAATCTTGAGAATCGTGCCGTCGATCGGCGCCGCCGTCTGCGCTTGCAATAGCTGGAGCTTCTTTAGGCGAAGATTCGCTTCCGACTGTTTGAGGCTCGCGCGCATGGCTTCGAGGTCCGTCTTCGCTTTGCTGGAGCGCAGTTCCGCTTCGTCGAAAGCGAAGGCCGAGACCGTGCCCGAAAGGCGCAGCGAATTCTTGCGATCGTAATCTCTCTGTGCCTTCTTGAATTCGGCTTCCGCCGCCACCAGACGCGCGGTCGAGACGGCGAATTCGGCCGCGGCAAGATCGATCTCCGTCCGGCGGCGCTCATAATCGCTAAAGACGGCGACAACGTCGCCTTTGGCCACGTCCTGCCCTTCACGAACCCGGATTTCCGAGATGACCGCTCCGCTCGCTCCCTGGTCGGGCGAGACGTGAATGACGCGCGACATCGGCTCGATGCGCCCAAGCGCGCCGATGCCCATAACCGTTTGCGGCGCGGCGGAATTTGGCGGCGATGTTTCCGCGGCGAGCGGCGCCAGGCGCGCTTGCAAGAGCGCGCCCGCCGCGATCATTGTCAGTCCGATATAATTTCGCGCTTCCATGGGATATGCCTGCGAATGCTTTTTGAAACCGTTTCGACCCGTCGAAACGCCTGCCGACTCGCCGAGCGTCTCGCTAATTTTCCCAAGAGACGTTTCGGCAAAGCTTCATGAAATATGCATCGCCCCCATTCGCGAAGGATCCCCGCGACCGACGCCCTTTACGCGGAGGGCCGCTCTTTCTCGCCACAAGAGGCGCGCGCCGCCGAGTAGAGCCGCGGCACGAAGCGGGGCGCGCGATTGCAATATTCCTCCCACGCGGCGCCATATCGCTCCTTGGACATAGCCTCGCTCTTTGGGATTGCGTCGAAGAAATATTGTACAGCGTTGGCGAGCGGCGCAATCAAACCCCAGGGCGAGGCGGAAAAAAGAGCGAAGGATACGTAAATGAGAAAATCGCCGAAATAATTAGGATGGCGCGATAGTCCCCACAAGCCCGTGTCCAGAATCTTGCCCTGGCTGTCCGCATTCTGTTTGAAGCGCCACTTCTGGTAATCGCCGCCGATATGAAAGACTGAGCCGACGAGGTAAACGCCGATGGCTGCGGCGTCGAAGGCGTCGAACGGCCCGGCCCGATCGGCGGCCCACAGGAAGGGCAAGCAATAGAGCCAACCGAAGGTATTCGTCAGAATGACCGGCAAAGCATAAAGCGTCGGTCGATCGATCTGGCCCTGGAGCTTGGCCGCGGCGGTCGCGCGATAGGCCGCTGTCAGCACCCAGTTCATATGGACGAGATAGGCAATTACGAAGACCAGTATCGTGATCTGACGCCAGAGTGCGCCCGTTCCATATGCGACGATGATTGCGGCGACCGGAAGCAGCGTGTTGAAGCCGATGATGAATGGCGCTCTCGGCTCCTGGGTGATTTTCGCGGCGATCACGCCGAGAATGGCCAGCGCCTCGATGACAACCAGAAGAACGATATATTTTTCGACCATCCGCCAATCTCCTTCTTCTTCGTATTCGCTTGACCGCGCGACGCGGCGCAGTCGAGCGCTTCGCAAAAAAAATCATCGCAATCCCATGTGGCGCGCAACGATCTCGCGTTGTATCTCCGAACTTCCGGAGAACACGCGCGAGGGCAGGCTATCGAGCAACAGGCGGTCGAGCCCGTTGTCGGCGATCGCCGCGGAGGCGCCGAACAGTTGAATGGCGTCGAGACCCGCCATTACGGCGCTTTCCGATATCCAGAGCTTGCTGAGCGCGCTCGCCTCCTCATGAGGCAAACCGACGTCGTGCAGCCAGCCGGTGCGGTAAAGCAGCAAACGGGCAGTCTCAAGACGAAGCTTCATGTCGACCAGCTTGTTGGACACGCTCTGATTTCGGCCAATAGGCTTGCCGAACTGGCGCCGATCGCGCGCATATTCGACGCACCGCGTCAGAACTCGATCCATGGCGCCGACATATGCGGCGAACAGGCAGCCACGCTCCCATATCATGCTGTCGTTGAAAATCGCGGCGCCCGCCCCCTCGGCGCCGAGCAGATTGGCTGCCGGGACGCGGCACGCGTCGAAATAGACGCTGCCCCAGGGACTGGTGGGCAGTCCGCTCTTGCGAGCCTCGGGTCGCACCGTCAGGCCGGGCGCATCGCGCGGAACGACGAAGCAGCTTATTCCAAAAAAACCCTGTCGCGGGTTCGTCTTCGCATAGGCGACGAAAACGTCGGCGATCGGCGCGTTCGTGATGAAACATTTCAAGCCCGTCAGCACATAATCGTCGCCGTCGCGCTCTGCGGTTGCGCACATCGCGAATGCGTCCGAGCCCGATTCCGCTTCCGTCATCGCGTTTGCGGCGATAACGCGCCCGCTCGCCATGTCGCGCAGCCATTTCTCGCGAATTTGAGCGGAGCCGTGACGCCAAACCGGTACGACGCAGGCGAACATATGCGCGCACAGCGAAAACACGAGACCCAGGTCGGAGCATTCGCGGCCCAGCGTCTCTATCGTCAGCATGGCGTCGAGCGCGCCGAGGCCGGGCCCGCCCCAGTCGGCGTCGACAGGTAGTCCGGCCAGTCCCATCTCGGCGGCGGCGTCCCACTTACTGCGGTCGAAACGCGCGTCGCGAATGCGTTCGGCCGCGCCCGCCGATAGGGCTTCAGCCGCGAAGCGGCCGATGTGATCGTTGCGGGCAATCTGTTCGTCGGTCAGTTGAAAATCCATTGCGAGCTTCCTTACGAATTCAAAGGTTTTCCTCGAGACGGGTCACTCCATGCGCAGAATCGCGTCGACCGATCGGCGCGGACTTATCGATGGATTGAGCAAAGCAAGGCCAAATCTCGCGACGAACACGGGACGACGGGTCGAGAGGCGGAGCAGCCGCTGTATCTCTCGGCGCGGCGCATCGTGCTGCAAAAGAACGCTTACCGGATGAAGAGCGAGGCCGGCGGCCTGCGCGTTCAGCCAGACTTCGGCCAGCCGGGCGCCGGCCTGGAGCAAATCCTGGCGGCGCGGGCGCTCCTCGGGCAGGCTGCAGCACACAAGACCAGGGCCGGCGGCGACGAGGCCCGCCAGGGCGTCGGCCATGCGTGAGGAGCCGCCGAAGGGACGGAGAGCTTGCATGGCCAGCGGCGAGAGCGCAAAGCGAAGGAGGCGGCGCTTGAACGGCGTCATCGGCCCAAGCAGGCTGTCGACGAAAATGCCGTCCACCACGTCCTCGTCCCCCGGTTCGCCGAAGCGAAGATGACGATAGGTTTCGGACCAGGCTTTGAGGTGAGTGAAATCGAGAGCGGCGTAACGCGCGGTCAATTCAGCGACGCTCTTCAACGTTTTCGGGTCCGCTTCGGCGCGAATCTCCAGCGCGCTGCCGGTCAGCGTTTCCGGCCAGCGGCGGATGGACATCGCGGCGATCGCCTCCGCGGACGGCGGATCTGGAGCGAAGGGCGCGCGACATGTCCGGCGGCGGCGTACGAGATCGACGAAGGATTCCCAGTCAACGCCGCCAACGACGCGGGCAGGGGCGCGCCGCACGGTTACGATCGCCATCGAAATTTCGCCCTTCGGCGACGGATCGCTCGCGTCGTCCATGGCCCACTCGCAGGCTAAGCCGAGGCGCTGGAGCGCCGTCACGAGAAGGCCGAGGAACAGGCCGACGCTGAGAGCCATCTCTAAATCCAGGCTTTCGAGCGCGGTTAGACGTCGGCCCTGGTCGAGCGTGAGACGCAGCAAGCGCTCATTCTCGCAGGCGCCGGGAACGACGGCCACTCGCCAAGGCTGGCAGTTGTGCGACGACGGCGCCCATCGAGCCGCCTCGATGGCCTGTCGTAAGAGCAGATCGAAATCCGGCGCGCTCATGTGCTTTTCCAATTTGCGTTTCAGCGCAAGGCGCCGACGACGGCGACGGCGTAGCCGTCGATCAGCCGCCCATGCGCTTGCCAATTTGCGAAAATGGCGTCTTTTTTTCGTGGCGCGGCTCCTTGGGGCCAGCGCCACAGCAGCCGGCCATTATCGTCCCACCCCCGCCATTCTGGTCCCGGTAGACCATCGTGGATTCCGATCAACCGGGCCTTGCAGAACGCCTCCTTGAAAGCCCATCCCAGCGTGGGCAACTCCGGCTGCTCGGCCTCCGCGCGAGTTAGCCAGGCGCGCTCGGCGTCGCTGAGAAACACCGTCCGAAGAGATGCGCTGAACGGCCGCAGCCGTTCAATATCGACGCCCACCGGCGTCGCTCCGGCGACCGCCGCGGCGAGCCCATGCGAGTGGCTGATGCTCACGACGCCCTCGATCGGGGAGACCGGAGGACCGCTGGCGCCGTCGCGGTTCGAGACCGCGATATGGGCGAGCGGCGGCGCCGTTTCGCCACTCGCGCGTAGTCGGCGGCGCAGGGCCAGCTTTGCGGCGAGACGGCCTGCCAGCCACTCGCGGCGGCGCTTCTCGAAATGCAGCGCGTTATAGGTTTCCGCTTCCTGCGGCGACAGCACGGCGCGGCGGCGCGTCTCGTCGGCCAAGCCTTTCGCCGTGACGTGAACGTCGACGAGGGTGACGGTCCAGCCGCCAAGCCGCACGTTACGAACCCATCGCATCCGCGACATTCCTGGAATTCGCGCCGTAGCCAGCGCCAAGACGCGTCCCGATCACCTCCTCGGCGAGCTCGGCCATGGCGGAGAAGCGATCGACGAGTCGGCAGAATGCAGGGAGGGCCATGTCGCGTTCGAAGTCGGCCATGGACGTGACGGCGATCACTTCGAAATAGTGGAATGGCGCGGCGGGATCGAGGCTGACGCGCTGAACTGAAAATTGACGCACGCTGGGTAGGTCCGGGCAGGCGGCGTAGTCCTCCGTCGTCACCCACTCCTCGAACGCGGGCGCGCGCCCGACGTCGAGCAGCCGAATTTTATGTATGATGATTTCCATGGGCCAGGTCCCGTTTCCTCGCGACTGCGAAATCATGGCGCTTCCACCAGCAGGTGGAAATTGACGCCGCCAGTGCCGAAGGAGTTGATCGCCGCCCGCCGCGGCCCATCGGAGGCGGGCCAGGGTCGAGGCTTTGAAACGATGGCGCCGGGGATCGCCGCAAGCGCCAAATCGGGGTTGAGCTCTCGCCGCAACAGCGTCGGCGGCACCGTATCGCTTTTTAAAGCGAGTAGTGTCTTCATGAGGCCGGCGGCGCCCGCGGCGGCGAAAGCATGGCCGATGTTGGATTTTACCGAACCGATCAGCAGCGGATCGCGGCGTGCGCCACTTCCATAAACGTCGCGCAGCGCCGAGATTTCGACTCCGTCCCCGATGCGCGTTCCAGTTCCATGGGCTTCGACATAGGCAATGCTATCGGGCGAGGCGCGGCCATCGGCAAACGCGCGTCGAATGGCCAGGGCCTGACCCTGGGGATCGGGCGCCGTCATCGACGCGGCGTCGCTCGACGCGCCGACGCCGATGATGCAACCATAAATCGCGTCATTGTCACGACGGGCGTCGCTCAGCCGGCGCAGCACGAACATGCCGGCGCCGTCGCCCGGCGAAAAGCCGTCGGCGTTCGCCGCGAATGGCGCAATCTTGTCGTTGGCCAGCATGAGCTGGGTCGAGCACAGAACGAGATCCCGCATGTTGACAGGCAGTTCGACGCCGCCAGCGACGACAAAGTCGGCGTAGCCGAGCCGCAATGCCTGCATCCCGACGTGCACGGCGGCGAGCGACGACGCACAGGCGGCCTCGATCGCCATCGTTTCGGCGGAAAGACGGAAGCAGCTTGAAATCAGCGCGGCGATGTTGCCGGCGAGAAGCCCGTCCAGCGTGAATGAATCGATCTCCTCGGCGGCGCGCTCGGCGTCGGCCAGCCGCGACTCGTCGGGGCCGAGCACAGAGCCAAGCTCCGGCGAATGCAGACGATTCGAAAGTTCGCGCTCTCTCGCGAGACAGAGGGGGGAGGCGCACACGACCATCGCCTTGCCCAGATCGCCTCGCCGCGCGGGGGTGAGGCCGAAATCATCGAGCGCTTCGGCCACGACGCTCAAGGCGAGCTTGTGTGCGACGTCGAGCGCCGCGACGCGCTTGGGGAACAACCGCAAACGCTTCGCGTCGAAACGGCGGATCTCCCATTCGGCGTTCAGCTCGCCGCCATTCTCGGCATAACTGGTCAGGGCGCGGGCGCCGCTGCCGCTGAACGCCGCGCCGCGCGGCAAAATCCTGTCGCTGATCCGGCCGATCCCGTCGGCGCCGGCGCAGAGCGCCTCCCAGTAGGCCGAGAGGCCAAGATTCGGGCCAAAGCAGCCGCCAAGGCCCACGACGGCGATGGGCTCTGGCTCGCTCGCTGGTTCCGCAAATGGCCCGCCGGCAGCGGCGCGCGACATGTCGCGCCGATCAAGAATTAGCGTCCAGGTCAGGCCGCCGAGGCCGACGCCGACTACGGCGAGAGGCTTTTTCGGCGTTTCTTCGTCGTCGAGCGAAAGGGTCGCCGCGACGACCGCGGTCAGTCCCGCGTTCGCGAACCCATGGCCCAGCACGCTTGCCGCGCAGGTCAGCGGTCTTTCGGGAAAGACCGTCGCGGCAGTCGCCGCACCGACGTGGCCGAGGCCCGGAAGAACGCACTCGACCGACGCCACGTCGGCGATGTCCAGCCCCGCCTGCAAGCAAGCCTCCCGAGCGCACTCGCGCGCCGCGTCGACGCTTCCGGCGTAGCGAAGTTCGAGCGCGTCCGTTCGCCGGGCCGAGATTCCGGCGATCACCGCGCGGATGCGATCGCCGTCGCGTCGAGCGTCTTTCAATCTCTTCAGGAGCAGCGCAACCGCGCCTTCGCACAACGGCGCGCCGGCGCCGGTCGTTGATAAAGGGTCGCCGTCAAATCCTTTCGCCGCCAGCGCGAGCGGCGTCAGAACGCTCTCGAAGCGCTGGCCGGTCGCAACGAGCGCGGCGTCGCTCTGGCGCTCGGCGAGCGACAGAAAGGCGGTTCTCAAAGCGGCGTAGCCGGTCGAGTCGCCGTCCTCCATGGCCATGATGCGGCCGCGCCAGCCATACATGGCGCCAATGCGGCTCGCGATGCTGCTCGACATCTCGCCAAGCCGGTCGTGCGACGAGGAGCCGAAGCGCGCGCGCAAGGCTTCGCGACCGGCTTCGACGGTCGCCGGATCGCCGTCGGCAAGCCATACAAGGCCGTGTATTTTGAGCGCGTTGGTCAAGGCGCTGTCGAGCCCGAAGCAGGTCCCCACGATCACGTCGACGGTTTCCCTGGGCAGGCCGCTTCCGTCGTCGCCATAGCCCGCATCGAGCACGCAATCGCGCGCCGCCTGCATCAGCATGGGCGTCATGGTCGACACCGCGCGGTCGTAAACCTTCGGAATGCGGAATTGACGCAGGTCGAAGCCGAGGTCGCCGAAAAAAGCGCCGCGGCACCGACTCAGCCTCGCGCGAACGGCCTGCGGCGTACGCCAAAACCGATCGACCGGATAAGGCCCGAATTCGGGACGTTCGTCGGCAAGCAAGCGGCGAAACGCGTCGATCCCGGCGCCCCAGGGATGGAGGCAGCCGACGCCAACGATAGCCATGGGCTCGACAGTGAAAGGCGCTCGTCGCATGATTCAGTTCACCATGGCAGGCGCCGGTCGATGCAAGCCCGGCCCCGCGATGGCGTGCTCGGCGACGCGGCGCAGCGCGAAATAGTCGATCTTCCCGTTTGCGTTCTTGGGCAAAGCGTCCAAAGGGCGCGCAAGGTGTGGGATCATGTATCGAGGCAGCCATGCGCAGCAGTGGCGTTTGATCTCGATTGCGCCGGGCTGCGCGTCGCCAGGACGGACCGAATAAAAGGCCGCCAATGTCTGGCCGGTCTCGGTGACGATGCCGATTGCGGCGGCTTCGAGAATCGCGGGATGCCGCGACAAGGCCGCCTCGATTTCGCCAAGTTCGACCCGGTTGCCGTTGACTTTCAGCATCCGATCCTTGCGCCCGCAATAATAGAGCAGCCCGTCCTTTCGCGTGACCAGATCGCCCGTTGCGTGACGGCCTGTCCTATGGTTGTCATGATTGGACGGATCGATGCGATTGAAATAGCCTGCGGTGACGCAGTCGCCGGCGACGATCAACTCGCCGATCTCGCCGTCGGTTTCGACGGGCCGGCCTTCGCCATCGATCACCATGGCGATTTGCTCTGGCAAGGGCATGCCGATGGGGACCGGCCTTTCCTGCTCGAGGTCGCCGGGGCGCACTTTGTGAAAAGTGCAAACGTTCGTTTCCGTCGGACCGTAGAGATTATACAGCGCGCATTTTGGCGGCAACTGCTTCGCGAGCGTTCTAAGATGCTTGATCGGGAACGCCTCGCCAGCGAACAGGACACGCTTGAGGCTTGCCGAGACTTCAGGCGTCAGCGCGCCGCTGCCGGCCAGCATCGTCAAGAGCGACGGCACGCAATACAGCGTTGTCACGCCGTGCTGGGAAAGACCGTCGGCCAGCGTGCAAATGTCGCGTTGCTCGTTCTCGCGAACGATCCAGACCGCCGCGCCGACGGTTGCCGCCGCGAATAGATCGAACGTGCTCAGGTCGAAGTGAAAACCGGCGTGATTGGTTAGAACGTCGTTCGCCGTCAGCTCGAACTCCTCGACCGCCCAGCCGATGAAGCGATTTAGATTTTTGTAGCTGATCTGCACTCCTTTCGGCATTCCGGTGGAGCCGGAGGTAAACAGAATTGCCGCTATGTCGTCGGGGCCGACCATGGCCGGTTCGGGCAGATCTGCGCCGGCGTCCGGGGCCTCGGTCACGATGGCGTCCGTCTCCACGCCCGCGGGCGCGAGCGGCCAGGCGCCGTCCTCGCCGTCAAGAAGCAGAGCAAGGCGCAGCGACGCCGGCAGCTCGTCGGCGAGCGCGCTGAATCGTTCGCGGTCGGTCACGAGTATGGCTGGCTCGGCGCTAGCGACGATCTTGCGCGCGCGCTCGGCGGGCTGCGCGCCGTCGAGCGGAACATAAGCGGCGCCGGCCTCCATCGTCGCATAAATGGCCGTGACGAAGAGGTCGCTTTTTGGCGCCCAGATCGCGACGCGTTCGCCCCGGGCGAGCCCCGCGCGGACGAAGCGCTGCGCCCAGTGGCGGACCCGCCGATAAAAAGCGCCATAAGCGATGGCGTCGCGTCCGACAAAGGCCGCGCGATCGCCGTGAACGAGAGCGGAAGCGCGCAGCGAGTCGATGACGGTCGTGGGTTTCGGTTCGGACTTCATGCCAAATTCCTCAGAATGTCGCGCCGGAAAGGGGGGGCGCGTCCTGCGGTTCGCAACGGACGCCAACATCCTTCGCGCTGTCGATAAGAATCTCGGCTGCGAGATCGAGATCCTCGAGCGTGTGTTCAGAGGTCACGCTGATGCGGAGTCTCGCGTCGCCAAGCGCCACGCCCGGATAGACGACGGTCTGGCAGAACATTCCGCGCGCACGGACGAGGCGGCCGAACTCCAAAGTCTTCGTCTCGTCGCCGATCACGACAGGTATGATCGCGCTCGCCGACTGGCCAAGATCGAAGCCGGCGCTCAACAGCAAACCGCGCAGGCGATGAATGTTGCTCCACAATTTTTCCAGCCGCTGCGGCTCTCTTTGCATAACGTCGATCGAAGCGATCAGGCCCGCGGCCACGGACGCCGGAATCGTCGCCGCGAATACATACGAATTCGAATAGAAGCGCAGATATTCGACGACTTCGCCTTTGGCCGCAACGAAGCCGCCGACGCCCGACAGCGTCTTGCTGAAGGTTCCAAGCTCGAGATCCACTTCGCCTTTCATACCGAAATGTTCGCTCGTACCGGAGCCTGTTTTTCCCAGGACGCCAGTGGCGTGGGCGTCGTCCACAAGCACTTTCACGCCGTATTTGCGCGCTAGCGCAACGACCTTCGGCAAATCGACGATGTCGCCATGCATGCTGAACACGCCGTCGGTGACGATCAGCTTGCCGCCCGGATGGTCGGCCCATCTTTCCAGCGTGCGTTCGAGCGACTCGATGGAGTGCTGATATATTTTCTTGGATGCGCCCGACAGCTTGCAGCCGTCCTGGATGCTCATGTGATTGATGGCGTCGGTGAATATGAGATCGTCATGTCCGGCCAACGCCGATATGCAGCCGAGATTGGCCGAGTAGCCGGACGGGTACACGATTGCGTCGTCCGTGCGTTTCAACTTGGCGAGACGGCGCTCGAGCTCCTTGTGGAGGACGTTGGAGCCCCCGATCAGCCGACAACCGGTGTTTGTCGCGCCATAACGCCGGGCCGCGTCCGCGATGGCGTCGATCACTTCTGGGTGATTGGCGAGGCCCAAATAATTGTTGGACGCGAACATCAGGAACTCGCGCCGTTTGCCGGTGATTTCGTCGTGAATCACGGCGCGGTTGCGGCACTTGCTTTCGAGCGGCATTCCATACCAATACAGTTGCTCTTCCCGTTTGCCCCGATAAAACGTGTTGAACTCATACGCCTTGTGGAATAGGTCGCGGTGGGGAAGGGCAATGAAGTCCTTCATCGTACGCCGGTCGCCGTTCGGCGCAGCGAAACGGTTGTGCGTGTTCACGACACGCTCGCGCGTTTCGTCGAAAGTCTCGACCTTATTGGCGTCGGACGCGCGCAAGAAGGCGTGAGGCTTTTCCATCGTGTCACAGTCGGCAAGATGGACAACCTCCTGCACGCCACGCTCATCGCGCAGGCTATCGCGCAGCGATTCGACGGCGCCTTCTCGCAGCCCCATCGCCGAAAAGCTCGGGGGCTCGACGGATTCGAAGCCTTTTTTTTCGGGAAGGACCTCGCTCCCGCCCGACGCGGCGACCATTTTCGCCACATCGGCGGAATGAGACGCGCGGAACTGCGGCGGCGCGGCAATAGCCGCGTGCGCTTGGGGCGCCAGTGGGGGCTGGGGCGCATCCCGCTTGGCGCTTCTGGCGTCCGCCTCAGTGAAGATGGCGATCAGATCGCCGACCGTTATGAGCTCGGAGGGAACGCCCACCCGCGGGACGTCCAGCGCAGCCGCCGTCTCCGCGAGCACGTTGCTCAGCTTCGCGGAGTCGACGCCCAGGTCTTCGCTCAGCCTGGCGTCTTCGATCAATCGGCGCCGCGGATAGCCCGTATGCCTCTCAAGCGTCGCGATCACCGCATCAGAGATGGGGGCGCGATCTTTGTCGTTTTCGTCGCCCACCTCGCCGGGAGGAGACATCGGCCTGCGCGCACCCTCATTATTTAGGTGGGCGCGAACGAGCTGGACGAGATCGTCGACCGTTCGCAGGTCGCGGCCAGTCGATTGCAGGCGCATATCGTAGGCGTTCCCGATATCGGCGAGGATGGAAACCAGCACGATGCTGTCCACCCCGAGGTCGCCCTCGAATTCGGCTTCGGGCGCGATGTCGTCGCGCGCATATCCGGTGTGACGTTGAATGATGTCGATGGTCGTCTCCCATAGCGAGGATTCGACGTGCCGCGCATTTTCCACGATCATGGCAGTCATTACCGCCCCCTAATGGCTAGAATGATGAAAATCGTTCACGCCTGCAGCGTCGACTGCAATCGCTCGACCAAATCGATTATTGCCTGCACAGAGCCGAAGTTGTTCGGCGTCACCTCGCGAAGCGGGATGACGACATCCGCTTCACGATTAAGCAGATCCACCAGATCGAACAGCGCGCTCGAGTCGAGGAAGTTGAGTTCCAGCAGCGGGGTGTCCAGTTCGATCTGGTCCACGTCACCGCCGGCGCAGGTCTCGGCGACAAGCCGCTGAATCTTGTTTGCCAGCATTTATCCCTCCAAATGACGTCAGTCAGGCTTTTTGCCCAATCAACAGTTTGCGTGGACCAGGGATCGTCTGGGCTCGAACGTTGACGAACCCGGCGTCACGGAAACGATCGAGATATTCCTCTGTCGTGGACTCGACGCCCCCGTCGGTGGACAGGAGCATGTTGATCGAAAGAAGCGATGTGAAGAGCGGCCCGCTCTCGTCGTCATTGAGCGGCGTTTCGCTTGCAACGAAGGTTCCGCTCGACGGCATGACCGCCAATATGTTTTTGAGAATCTTCCTTTGAGTCTCGATTGCGTAGTCGTGCAGCATCCAGCCGAGGTGAATGAGATCGAAACCGCCGGGAAGCGCGCCTTCTATGACGTCGCCTTCGAAGACGGCGATGCGGTTTTCAAAGCCGCGCGCGTTTAGCTTTTCGCGCACGAAAGCCGCGGCCTGGGGAAGTTCGCAAACCGCGACTTCAAGCTCGGGATGGCTTCGAGCGAGTGACATCGGCAACGAGGCGCATCCGGAGCCGATATCGATGAGTCGCTTGTAGGCCGAAAAATCGAAGGATTCGATCACGCCGTCGACGAAGGGCTGCGCGAGGACGCCGAGAAATTCCTGAAAATCGGCCACGTCTCTTGGATTCTGGTAAAGAATGTCGAACCAGCTGCGATTGTCTCCAAACACCGCCGTGCGCCGATCCTCGTTTTGGCGAATCGCCTCCGCGCAATGGCCCCAGAGCGGGTAAAGAAAAACGTCACAGTGTCGCGCCATCCAGCCCATCCATTGCGGCGATGTGCTGACGAGGCAGCGTTTGGCGGCATCGGAGAGGCGATATTCGTCGTTTTCGCGAAAAATGAGCTTCATGGCTTCGAGCGCGATCAACAGTCGCTTTCCGGAGGCAAGCGGCACGCCCGCCCTACGACAAACTACCTCGGCGCGCGCCGGCGGGTCGATCGCGTCGAATATCCGCAACTCCAATGCGGCGGAGACAGCTTTCGATTGGAAGAAGCCTGTCAAAATGCCGGCGATTTCCTTTATTTCTGATTCCAAGGCTCAATCTCCTCAATCCAAGAACGTTGACATCTCGTCGCAGACAACAGCAAAAGCTTGCACGAATGCGTCGATTTGCTCGCGGGTGATAATGAGAGGCGGCTGAATGCGAATGACGGTCGAACTGTTCGCCGTGACGAAGGTCAGGATGTTGTGGTCGTTGCCGAGCTTCGTGACGAAGCGCATGCAAAACATCTCGCCGAGCGTCTCCTCCATCTTGTTCATCGCCTGGATCAAACCCTCCTGAACGGCGTCAGGAAGAAAGCGCCATGTCAGACGCCAGTCTCCGGGCAGGCGGGTGGCGAATTCCTTCGCGCTCGCGGCCACGCAGCCATGAAAATCGCTGGCGAATTGAATGGCGAGCATCAGTCCGCGGCCGCGAACCTCGGCGACGAATGGATAGTTGGCCGCGACTCTCGTCAGTTCGTTCTTGAAATAGGCTCCGAGCTCCTCGGCCCGCCCAGGCAGATTTTGTTCGATTATTCCATCGAGAGCCGCGAGTCCAGCGACGGCTGCGAAGTTGCAGCCGCCAAACGTGGACGTGTGCAGCAGGAAGCGGTCAGCTGTGGCATAAGCGGCGTCCCACACCTCTGGCTTCGAGAGCGTCGCGCCAATCGGCACAAGCCCGCCGGAAAGAGACTTCGATAAGGCCAAAATATCCGGTTCGAGCCCGTCCCATTGGCCGGCGAGCATACGGCCCGTGCGGCCCATGCCCGTCTGGATTTCGTCGACAATGAGCAGCGAGTTGAACCGCTGGCAGAGATCCTGCACGCCGGCGAGATAGCCCACTGGCGGCACGATCACGCCGCCTTCGCCCTGGATTGGCTCGACGATGAACGCGGCGACGTCGCCCTTGGCGAGTTCGCGTTCGAGCGCCTGCAGGTCGCCGAAGGGAACGCCGAAGCAATTGGGAAGCAATGGCCGAAACGCGCGCTGATGCTTGTCGCGGCCCGTCACGGAGAGGGCTCCGAGCGTCTTCCCGTGGTAGCTGTTCTCAGCGAACAGCAGTCGAGTGCGAGGATTCGCGGCCTTCGCCAGTTTGATCGCCGCCTCGATCGCTTCGGCGCCCGAATTGCTGAAGAACGCCCGTTGCAGCCCGCCGCCCGCCATCTCGCACAGACGTTCGGCGAGCAGGGCGGTGCGCTCGGGCAACGAAACATACTGAACGAAGTTCGGCTGGCCTTCCGCCAAAAATCGTCGCAACGCGTCGACGACGACAGGCGGGTTATGCCCCAGGTTGAGACAGCCGTATCCAGCCACCATGTCCAAGAAGCGACGCCCTTCCGTATCGGTCAGGACACAGCCCTCGCCCTTTGCGAACACATGGTCGCAGTGAAGCATCTGCAGGAAATTCGCCATCATCGGATTGATGTGCCGGCGGTAGCGATCGATCGTTTCGAGCCGGCTATCTCGTCCGTCCGCAGCCGGCGGCTCTGTGTCGCCAAGCGCGGCCTGCGCGCGAACGCCATTCGGCTTCAAATGAAAACGGCGAAAACTCGCGATTATGTCTTCGGCAAGACGCTCACCGTATGAGGCGAGGGGATAGGGGACGAAGCCGTGGCGCTCGGCGATGCGTCCGACTTCCATCACTTTCTCTGGAGGGAGTTCGCGCCCGATCGAGAAATGCTCGGCGCGACCGTCGAGCGCCAGAACTATCGTTTCAGCCAGACAGCCGTTGAGTTGCTGCTTGACCGACAAATTCATGGACTCCGTTCCCAGGCGGACCTCGCTGGAGCCCGTCAGACAGCCGCCGTCGATCACTAGAATATCGTCGCGGCGCTTCGAGCCTCGCTTGACGTCGCGCGGCAGGCCAACGTCGATCACGACCGAACCGGGGAGCAGACGATCGGCGTCGATCACGCCGCCGGATGAGGTCGCTGCGACGAAGAATCGATTCACCGGATAACGGTCGGCGATGTCGTCGGTCAGAGCGACCCGATAGCGCCACTCGGGAGATAGGTGCGAAAGCACGTCGTCGGGATTGGCGCCAGGCCGATGAACCAGATCGAGCGAAACGCCGGTTTCAAGCAGCATTCTAGCGATCGCAAGACAAATGGAGCCCGGAAAGCCGACCACCGCGACGCGATGCTCCTTGGGATCGAGCCGCATCAGCTCGAATACTTTGCGCAAGCCTTTGAAACCCGCGTAAGAGGTCAGCGAGTTTCCGCTCGTGACCGGGATCGAGGCCCGTTTCGCTGTTTCCAAACCGCGGCGCCCGATGATCGACGTGAAGCCGCCGAGGCCGACCAGATCGGCGCCCTTGTCAGCCATCCGCTCGACGCCCTCGACGACACGCCGAAGGATAATCTGCGGCTCGTTAAGCATCTCCTCCGCCGTCAACGGCAAATACTGGACCCAGCCGGCGCATTCGCCGCCGCCGGCCGAACGGATCGGCGCAAGCTCCATAAATGGTACAAGATTGCGGCGGCTCCACAGCTCTCTCGAATAGCCGTCATGCAGGTCCCGCGAGGTGCGCTCCATCATGTCGATCATCTTGACGTAGCGCTTCAATTCGATCGACGTCGGATGCGCGATGAAACCGAACTTCATCTGCCGAATTCCTTCGTGAGGCCGCGAACTTCGCCGGTCGCTGCGTTCAGCCGGAACCGCGGCGCCGGCTGCCTAGCCAAAGCGCCGTCGCGCTGCCAACCTTTTGCGCTCGCCAGCGAAAGCCCGTCGCCTTCGTTGTTGTGCGACAGATTGACCGTGAAAAGATTCAGCCGGCCGCGTTCAAGTAAGGCGTATTTCAGCATTTTTGCGTCGAATGCGTCGAGGGTGCGAGAGACCACCTTCAGCCCGCAGATGTTTTCTTCCCATTCTTCGGCGGCAATGTTGACGAGCCGCATTTGCCGTGACGTCCGGTTGAAGAGAACGAGCTCCTGGTAAGTGTTAATTGCCGACAGGCCGCCGTTGAAGAAGGTGAAGATGGTGATCGTCTTGTCGCCCAATGGCGCCTGCGCCAGTATGTTTTCGGCCATGCTGGGCAGAACGTCGGGAACCATTGCATGCGCGCCGTCGCCGACGAATGCGATCAGATCGGTTGGGCAAGTGTGCGCCAATGACAGTGTCGCGAGCAAAGCGTCGCCCATGAGCGCGCGTCCGTACCAGCCCGAAAATCCGCGCCTCGTGCGCGGAACGTTGCGCACGGCCGAAATGCCGCAGCGGCCGACATCGTAGACGCCGGTGTAATCGTAGCCGTCTGCAACGATGAGGCGCTCGATCAGTCGGCTGAACTGGTGAAAGAAGTAGTTTGGACTCATCGGCGCCGCCGGCAATTTGCTGATGACGTCGGACGGCGTATCGCAGAGCGTCGACATCGCGGCGATTCTCCGCTCGCGCCGGGCAGGATCAACATCGAGACTACGATCCACCGCTTGCAGGAACGCGCGGCTGTCCATTATGAGCGAATGGTCGGTAAAGGGCGAAATATGAGCCTGGTTGTGCGTCACCTGCACGATGTCGAAACTTCTGCCCAGTTTTGCCTCCGTGAAGGGCGTTGCGATCTGGGAGATTTTGCTCTTTACGAAGAAAAGGCATTGTTCGTTTGGCGGATTGATCCGCCCGTCGGTGTGCAGAAAGCGATAGACGCGTTCGCTGAAGGCGTAGACTCCCAATGTTCCCAGAAAGTTCGGGTTTCGCACGCCATTGCGGAATTTCGGAATCGATCCCGGATAAGCGAGACTGTCGGTCAGCGCGATGCCGGCGCGATCAGCGATGTCGAGGACGAGCTCCAACTCGTCGTCGTCCATTGGGCCGCATTGCCACAACACTTTGTCGGGACCGTTGTTGAGTATATCCATGACCGCCCCGAACTCGGGCGGATCGCCCTCCGCCGCCGCAAACGGGCCTGTCATGTTGTGGGCTGGCGGCAAGCGCGCCTCGATCGGGCCGCTGACGTCCATCACCGCGCGCGTCGCGAGCACCACCACCGGACCCTCGCCGGCGTCGTAAAGCGTCGCCGCAGTTTGCAGATCCTCGGCGAGGCGGTCGGGATCGTCCATGTACACGCAAGGCAAGCGCCGCGCCTTGACGACTTCTCTGCTGTCCTCGTCGGGAGTTATCGTGGCCTGAAACGCGAACCAGGAATTTAAGCGCTGTTCGGCGCACACGATGAATCCTTTTGCGCGCGCCTCGCGCAGATTCGCCAGCGTGCCCTTGAATTCGTCGATCATGCCGCTCGTCACGACGATCACAAACGGCTTGCTATAGAGCTGCCAGTTGGCCATGGCGCCGCAAGCCAGGCTATGCTCGTTTGGGCCGCGTAGGACCGCGGCGCCGACCTCTTTGCAGCAATTCTCGAGGGCGTTAATGAGGGTCGAGACCACCGAGCCCGTGTAATAGAACATTAGCCATTCGGATCCGGCGCGCTCTGAAAGAAAGGCGGCCAAATTCTCCGCCAGCGCGGATTTTGGCCGCCGCGCGGCGCCGGGCTTGACCCGCTGGTTCGCATAGCTCATCTCGAAGAAGTCCATCCACAGACACAAGAGTCTGGTCTGCAGAACGCCGCGATCCTGGGGCATGACGCATCTGATGTAGTTCATGGGGTGGTATTGTATGCGCGCGCGGCCGGGACGTTGGAATACGACAGTCGAAAAAGACGATTGAAACGCCGGAATAGAGGCGTCGCCTAGTTTCGCGTAAAAATCGGCCAGGGCGCGGTCGAAGTCGTCGATCGACATCGCGGCGAAGTCGGTATCGCTGAAATCGACGAAGGCCATGCCGACCTGAAAACCGCCTTCCGTCCGCTCCCGCAAAGCGATCAATTTGCCCGCCACACGATCCAAAGTCGACGACTGCACAACGAGCAGGGTCAGTCGATCCTTGCGGCTCGATAAGAAGCGGATCGCTTTCTCGCGCGCCTCCGAGTAGACGGGATCTTCGACGAGATCGTCCTGACCGCATGGCCATTCGGCGTCAACGAAGACGCGATGGAAGACGTCTGTCTTGATGTCGTTAATGACGTTCACGCCAGTCTGGAAAAACGACTGGCTTTTCGTAACGACGACGACGGCGATGGAGATCGAAGTTTCCACGGTCGGTTTCCAGCGTTTGTGACAAAAACGACTACGAATTGAAATTCCCGCCGGGCGCGACGCCCGGAGAGGCAAGAGTTTTGTGGCGTTCGGTCAGGCGGCGGCTTGCCGCTCGGCGCGTTCTTCGATGCGAACGACGCCAGCGTCTCCGTCGAGATAAAGAAAGTCGCCAGTTCGAATCTTCAGCGTCCCCGACCGCGTGTTAACGACTGCGGGGATGCCGAACTCCCTCGACACTATGGAGCTGTGGGACAACGGCGAACCGATGTCGGCCACAACGCCGGCGGCCAGGACAAAAAGCGGAGTCCAAGAGGCGTCCGTGAATTTGGCCACGAGGATCTCACCCTGCTGAAATTCCTCGGCCTGACGCTGCAAATCGGTGATAACGCGGGCGCGCGCGACGACGACGCCGGGGCTTGCGGCGAGTCCCACAAGGGCGTCCCCGTCATCCGCCAGCCGCGCCGCTGCGGTTGACCGTTTTGGCTTATAGCCCCCGACGATGCTCATGGGCGGCTCGTCGGCGCGCAGGTTGATTAGATGCTCGCGCCGGTTTTTCTCAATGAGCTCGCGCGAGAAGGCTTGCGCCGCGGTCTTTTGGCCCGCGACGTAATCGCGCAGCTCGTTGAAATCGAGAAACGGAAGGTCGGATAGACGCACCATGCCCTCTTCGCTCAACCGTCGCACGATCTCCAGCGTAATTTTGCGATAGAACCAGGTTTCGGCGACGAAAACGGGCCGGACGCGCTCGCGCAGGTCGGCCATTTTCGCATAGCTGGAGATCACGAAGCGCAGCTTCAGCCGCGCCTTCAGCGGAAGGGTCGAGAGCAAGCGCTCCGTATCTTCGCGCCGCTTCGCGTCGCTCTCGCGCATTTTGTCGTAAAGATCGAATTCGTTTAGCAGATACAGGCGGATGACTTTTAGCAGATAGAGAGGCTCGTCGTTCCAGCGCGCAATGCTCAAATCGAATTCCTGACGCCCGCGCGATCCGAACTGACGCAGAAACTCCGCGAACGGGCCATCCCAGAACGTCTTGCCGGAGGAGTTGATCTGCAATCGCTCGACCAGCTCGTCCGCCGAGGCGTCCAAGAAGAGATCGCGCAGCTCTTGGTGAGCCTTCACCGTGTTGGCGAGCGCGACGACGCCTTTGGTGACGTCGATTGTTCGCAGATTGTTGAGCGACGCCTTGATCCGGTTGTGCAGGCCTTCGCCTCGCCCGCCGAGCCACGTCTCGCAAAGTTCCGCTAAAGCGTCGTAAAGCGCGAAGGATTGCAGAAAGAACGGCATATAGGCCGAGCAGCTCGCCAAGAAGTTGCGGTCGATCAGTTCGAGTTCGGCGTTGAGCTCCTCAAGGCTCATTGTCGTGAGATCGAGCGCGAGAAACCTGTCGATGCGCTCTTTGCCCAACGCTTCCATGCGCTGCGCGGTTTTTTCGGCGGTCGCGACGTTGATGATTTGCTGGCGTAGCCAGTATAAGGCGCTGCGCAGATACGCAAACCCCTTCACCGGCTCGCCGTAGGGATTGCGGTAGTTGGAGAGATCGACCTCGTCGGTGGCGTATCTCTTGGTGAATTTCATGTGATCGCGGGTCGGCGGACACTGCGTCAGCATGTAGGCCGAGGCCGAAATGTTGAGATAGACGTATCCGCGGATGTAGCCCATGAAGTGCCGTGACGGCGACATATTCAACAGCCCCATAGTCTTGACCGCCGGGCCGTGAATGTTGTGCTGATAGAACCGGCAGAATGACAGACCGAACGGCGTCATCAGCCCGGTGACAATCTCTCCCGTGTCCATGCGCGAGAACATCGTATTGTCTCGCAGCGAGTTTTCCGCTTCCTCCGGGTCGGCAAAAACCGCATGGGCGGCGTGCGGGTCGCTCACGGTGATGGGCCGCGCTTGCAAAATGGCGATCTTTCCGTCCTTGATCGCCCATTCGACGTCGAGTTCCTTGTCAGCGAAGGCCGGACCGCACGACCGCCTAATGGTCATCGCGTGTCGCGCGAGCTGCGCGGCCTGATCGTCCGTCAGCGTGGCCGCATCGGCGATCATGGCCGGCGTTTTTTCCAGCGCCACGCCGCCGTCTCGGTGGCATATCGTGCGCATCGGCTTGTGGCGGACCGTACTCGCGACGGTGAAGTCCGTGCGATCCACGAGATAGCTATCGGTGACGACCTGGCTCGACACAACTCCCTCGCCGACGCCCCATGCGGCCTCGATGACAATGCGGTTGGCGTCGCCGCCGATAGGATCAGTCGTGAAGAGGACGCCGGCGGCGTCGGCGTTCACCATCTGCTGAATGACGACGGCGATGGATTTTTCCGTGTCGCCGCTCTGCGCGACCGCCTCACGCCGACGGCCGTAAACCGCCGCATGGTCGGTCCATAATGACGCCCAACAGCGCTTTATGCAGTCGATGACGGCGCGCTCGCCTTCGACATTCAGGAATGTCTTGTATTGGCCGGCAAAAGAGCTTTCCGCCGAATCTTCGCTTACAGCCGACGAGCGCACGGCGACCCGCCCGCCTCCGAGCGTTGCATAGGCGGCGGCGATTTCGTGTTGCAGGTCCTGGGGAAACGTAGCCGCCTCCAAGGCGTCTCGCAGGCGCGCCGGATCGCTGGCGATCGCCTCCCCTGTAAGGCCGACGCGTTCGACGAAGTCGTGATAGGCTCCTGTCGTAACGCAATAGGCCTTCGGCGTCGGCAGGCCAGCGCGCACGAGCGCGTTCAGCGACGCCGCTTTTCCTCCCAGCGTCAGGCGATCCCCCTCGACGGTTCCGTCGAGCGCTCGGACGTATTTCATCGTATCGGCCATTGCTATTCTCTTGCTGGAAGTTGACGAATTAAATGGCTCGCGACTCGCTAGATCGCCGTGAATTCTTCCGCGCGCGGCGCGCTTGTTGCGTGCAGCGAGACCTTCAAATGTTCGGCGGCGTCGAGTCCCGCGCCGACGGCGGATTCGAAATTGCCGACTCCATAGGTGTCCTGATTGGCGAAAACGATACGACCCCAGGGCGCCGACGCTCTGCGGAAGACGTCGCTTTTCATTTGTCCCGGACGAGGCGATACGAGCCCTTTGGGCCAAAGCCACAGGCGAATGTCCTCGACCGCTTGTGGCGAAACGCCTGCGCAGGCCAATATGTCCGAGACCTCGGCTCGCGCCGTTTCTTGAAGGTCTCGGAACGCCGCTTTGGCGAGCCGGCCCTGATTGTCGCGGCGAGATACAGGCTTAAGGAGGGTGAGCACGCCCCTTGGATGGCTTCGCGTCGGATCGAGCCAGTTCGCGGAGATGCAGCCGCCAATCCGGCACCAGCCCCAAGGGGCGACCCGGTTTTCATTTCCGCCGATGACATATGCGCCGAAGCGGTCGGCCCAGACCGGCTGCTTCAAAACGACGTTCGCGACGACATAGTCGCCGTACTCGATCTCGGCCATCGCGGCCTGCTGCGCGGAGGGAAGGTCGCAGATCGCGTCAAGCGCCGCGTGTTTCGACGCCGCCCACACGACCGCGCGCGTCTCGACCACATGCTGCTGTCCCTCGCGTTCAAAGGTCACGCGATAGCGGTCGGCGCCGCGGCTGAGCACGGATGTGACTTTCGCCCCGTTGACGCAGCGAAAGCCGTCGCGCATTTCAAGACGCTCGCGCAACCGCTCCGACACGAAGCCGTTGCCGCCCGGAAATGCGACAAGCTCGCCATACAGGTAGCCAATAAGGAAGTGGAGCCCAACGTATCCCGATACATCGTCGAGCGTCAGGCTTTCGACCTGCAGCGTCGTGACGATGGCGTCACGAATCAGATTGTCGAGGCTTTTAGGGGGACGCAGGTCTGGCGGCAGCGTGTCTTGAAGGCGAGCGTCGGACAGCAACTGCCCCAGAGTGACGCTGTCGAACTGCTCCATCTCGGCGCGGGTCCAGCCGTCGGCGGGATTCCACGGAATGGAGGGGTGGCGGCCCTGTCCGGGCGCCATGCGCGCCAGATAAGCGTTCAGATGCGCGAAGATCGGGTCGCCAAGCCGCTTTTCTGCGGCGACGTAGGCTTGGCCCGACAGCGCGGCCGCGACGAGCGATCCGGTCAGGCGGTAAACTTTGGGGTTCAGAAGAGATGCGGGATGGGAAAGAAAAGCGCGTGACACGACGCCGAGATTGCCGATCAATTCGCCGGTCTTGAAAAGAACCAGCAAATCGTCGGCCGCCGAGCGCCACAAACCCCACAGCCCGAGGTCTCTCAGGAGTTCTGCGATTCTTCCGTCGGGCGCCGGCGATTGCAGGCAGGCGCCTGCAGTAGGAAACCGCAATTCGCCATGGCGCTCGAAGCGGGCGGCGCCGCCGACATTGCGACCCTGTTCGAGCAGAGTCACATCAAATCCTTCCATGCGCCACGCGGCCGTCAGTCCCGCCAATCCGCCGCCGACGACGATCACGTCCGCGAAATTTGGCGCATTGAACGGACGGCTATTTTCAAAATGTTCGAGTTCTTGTGAAGCCGGCCTGTCAAATTCTCGCGTAAGCATCGCAATCTCCCAAGCTTCGAGGCGCGTGGCCTAGCTCGGCCGCGCCGCGGCCGCAAAATCGTGGGCGTTCAATGCAGGCTTGGTCTATCGGTTCTGCGGCGTCGACGCCGGCGTGCGCTGTCGTATATCGTCGTCTCGCGTCACCTTCGGTCGCGTTGCAGGAGCGCGCCGCTTTTGCAACTTGTCGCGTATCAGCAAAATTGCGACGATCGCGAAAGGCAGATCGATAGCAACAATCTCCGGAGTCGTTCTTGCGAGTATGGCGATGAAACAGGCGATCATCGCCAATTGACCGATCGCCGCCGCCATCACGAGGCGGTCAAAAAGATAGCTGACGCCAGAAGCGAACAGCGCCACTCCGACGACGGCGGTCATAGCGCCGCCATGGTCCGCAAGCCACCGGCTGATCGGCTCCAGGAGCGTTCCGGCATTGTTGATCGCCGCGGTGCGCAGTGTTTGCGGCACATCCTCTATGCTGGGGACGGTTTTCGCCAGTCCCGCCAGGACATAAAGCAGACCAAATATGAAACGTGCGTAGCGCATGAATTTCCACCAAATAATGTTTGCGTGCGCCATGCAAACCACAACTGAATATATAAGACGCAATTACGGTAAGCGGGCACACATAGATTGCTATGCTCAGATATTACTCTAATCCTGCTTCCTGTGGAATGGTAATACCTCAGTATCAGTGAAGTGTCAAGCGATCGCGTTGCGCATGGGGCGCCTTCAGGCGGCGTGGTCGCTGATGGCGGCGCTCGGCGGCGGCTGGACCGCGCCTGTCTTTACGCCGCCCGCATTGGAGCAGCCCTGCGCGCTATGCGAATTGGCGACGCAGGCCGCGCCGAAATCATAGAGCGAGTTCGGCGACTCGTTCGTCGCCGAATGCTGTCTGCCGCCGGGACGCTTCGACGGCTTCGCGGAACGTTGATCGTCCGTTAGCGCTCATCCGGCGCCGGTCACTCAGCAGGCTTGAAATTCCAAGGCATGAGCGCCTCGATGTCCTGGTTGGGCCATGGGTTAGCCCATCGAGATGTTCGCCGAGCCGGCCGCGTGGCGCGCGGGACCAGGGGATGAAGCTGGGTTCGGCGCAGTGATGCGGGGGCGGAAAGGCGCTGAATTGCCGTTTTCGTTGGTCGAAAACGCCGTGGGGAGCCGGAGGACGGGGCAAGGCGTCGAAGGGGATTCCGGGCGATCCGACTAGTGGCGTGATTCAGCCATTTTGAACGGGGAAGACCGGATAGAGGCTTTGAGCTTGATGCGGGCGTCGGCGGTGGTGAACTGCCAGTCCGCCTTTGCCTGATGCGTGTTTCGGTCGGCGACCCAGGCGGCCACTTCGGCGCGCAGGCTCTCGATGTCGCGGATGCGGCGCGCGAGACATTGCGAGGACAGAACGCTGAGCTTGCTCTCGGCCATATCGAGCCAGCTTCCGTGCTTGGGCGTGTGACGCCATTCGAAACGCTCGGTCAGCCGTCGGGCCTTGTCGGGCGCGAAAGCCTGATAGAGCGAGGCGGATTTGTGCGTGTTCAGATTGTCCTGCACGAGCACGATCTTCGTCGCCTGCGGAAACATCACGTCGGCGACATGCTCGAGCGCATGCGCATAATCGATCGCAGTATGGCGCTCGGTCACGATCGCTTCACGCTTGCCTTCGAGCGGCGCGAAAATCATGAAGATGCTGGCGGTTCCGTTGCGCTCATATTCATAGTCGACGCGTTGCGGCTGCCCGGGCTGCATCGGCATGGGCGGGCGTGTCTCCTTCATCAGCTGCTTGGTCGCCTCATCGAGACAGACCACCGGCAGCGACGGATCATGCGGACGCCGATAGACTTCGAGCACGTCCTCCATCGCGGCGACGAAGGCCGCGTCCGCATGCGGAGGAATGACCCACTGCTCCTTGTGATGCGGCTGCAAGATGTTTTTTTAAAACACGACCGATCGTGCTGTCGCTCGCCGCATCGACGATGGCGAGCTCGACCACTTTTCGCTCCAGCAACCGCAAGGACCAGCGCGCATAGCCTTCCGGCGGCGCCGAGCACGAGAGCGCGATCAGCTTGGCTTCCTTCTCCCCGTCGAATATGCGCGGCACGGCGGGGCGCGAGTGCTGCTTGCGCGTCAAGACCGCGTCGAAGCCTTCCTCCACCAGCTGCTTGCGCACACGGTAGACCATCGACACGCTCGTCTCCAGCTGCTCGATGATCTCGCCGTCGCTCATGCCTTCGCCGGCCTCGGACACGTCGGCCTTCAGAAGAATCCGCGCCTTCACCAAAGTCTTGGCCGAGTGCTTGCCCTTGCTCGACATGCTCTCGAGCTGCGCGCGCTCCTCGCCGCTCAGCCGCACGACATATTTCTTCTCGCCGATCTCGTCCTGCGCCATCCTTGCCTCCTCGGTCGAATCAATGCGTAAGCGAATCAGAAACTCCGACTCGGGGGAAGGAGAGGCCCCTTCAAATTGGCTGAAGCGGGGCACTAGCAATATCCCGCTCGCCGTTCACCGGGAAGGGCTCCTGGAAGCTTCGCGCACGCCGAGGAGCACGAGGGCCGTGCCGGCGAGTTGCACGGCGGTGATCGCCTCGTCGAGCAGCAGCCAGGCCATGAGCATGGTCGCGATCGGCCCCAGCGCGCCAATGATCGCCGTGTTGGCGGCGCCGATCCGCGCGATCCCTTCCGAGGTCAAGAAGCTCGGCAGGACCGTCGAGAAGATCGCGAGCGCAAAACCATAGCCATAGACCGCCGCTGGCTGCTCGAGGAGCTGGGAGGCGGGCCCGGACAGGCTGAAATGCAGCAGTGTGCCGCCCGTCGCCGCCAGCATGGCGAGCGCCGTATATCGCTTGGCGCCGAGACGTCCGATGATTTTCTGACTGCCGATCAGGTAGACCGCATAGGCTGTTGCGCTCAGCAGCACCAACAGCACGCCGTCGATCCAATCTGGCGTCGCGCCGGCCCTGGTGCGATCGTCGAGCACCACGAGCGTGAGGCCGAGATAGGCGACGCCGAACGCCAGCATGTCGTTTCGCGTGATCGGCCGGCCGAAGGCCAGGGCGGATAGCAGGACGACGATCAGCGGATAAGTGTAGAGAACCAGCCGCTCCAGATCCACGGAGATCCGGACAAGAGCAGCGAAATCGAGGAGACTTGCGGCGTAATAGCCAACGAGACCAAAGGCGGCTATGCCGAGGATATCCCGCGCCGACAGGCGCGCGCCACTGCGGCTCAGATAGGCCGCGACAGCGAGATACACGGGCATTGCGAAGAGCATGCGCAACGAGAGCAAAGCTTCCGGCGTCAGTGGATAGGCGTAGGCGAGTTTGACGAGAACCGCCTTGGTCGAGAACAAAACCGCGCCGAGCGCCGCCAGCGTGAGACCGAAATTGCGATCTGTTCCCAGACTTGCCTCAGTCATGGCTTTTCACGCCCCTTCCGACACGTCGCCAAGATTTCGATTGCGCCGGCGCTCGACGGCGGCAACGGGCGCTACGGAGCCGCTAAACCGAAAAATCGGACGCTTCGGGATTGCTGCCCCGACGGCCAAAAAGCTGGCCTGCGAGGGGCTCAGCCGTAAATTGGGCGACGTGGGCGCTCATGTGCAACTCTGCCTGAGCAAAGTGGCTGCGTCCAGGCTCTCGAGTCGCCTCGGCCTCAATGACAAACCGAAAAGATTGGATTGTTTTTCGCCTATGCCGACGATCCTGAGACCGCCTCGGGTTCGGCGAGCTGGATGGCGGGCCTGATGGGCCGCAAGGGCGGCAAAACCCGATCGCCCATTTGCATGCTCTCGCGACTGGCCGATATCAATGATCGTCGAGGCCCAGGATGGAGACCTTGGCCGTCGTGATCTCGGTCGGCCACAGGACCTCCGTGAGGCCGGTCGCGGCGGCGACGCGCTGCCCCTTCGGCGTCGAGAAGGTGATGACGCCGCCGCCGACCGCGCCGCCGATCTTCTGGCCCCAGAGCCTGCGGCCCGTGTCCGCGTCGAGCGCGTAGAAATTGCCGCCCATGTCGCCGAAGAAGACGACGCCGCCCGCCGTCGGCGCCACGCCGCTCTGCACGGGATAATTGGTCTTGGCGCGCCAGCGCCAGCGACCGCTGTCCGCGTCGACCGCTTGGAGCCAGCCCGCCCATTGGAACACCGGATCGGCTCGGCCCCACATGTTGAAGGGATTTATTGAATCCTCCCCGGACCACGGCGTGAATTTCGCCTCGCCCTCGATCTCCTTTTCGGGCTCGATGCGGACGGTCGTGCACCATTGCACCTCGCCGACCATCACGAGATTGTTCTGCGGGTCATAGGCTGGTCCGTTCCATTCGGCGCCGCCGACCGAGCCGGGGCAGAAATGCACGCTCTTGTCCGCCGAGAAGGGAACGTCGGCGTTCTCGATCTTCGTCATCGGCACGCGATAGAGCCGCTCCTTCGTCTCGAGATCGAAGCCGTAGAGATGGCCGTCCTTGGGCGCGACCAGCATCATGCGGCGGCCAGCTGCGGTGGTGACGAGCGCTGGCGCGGCGGAGACATCCCAATCGTGCCAGTCCTTGGGGACGATCTTGAAATGCTCGCGATAGGCGCCTGTCCTCGCGTCGAGCACAATCACTGAATTGGAGTAGAGATTGTCGCCGCCCCGTAGCATCACGTCGAAATCGGGCGCCGGATTGCCACCCGGCACATAGAGCAGCCCGCTTTGCGGATCGAGCGTATAGGACGTCCAGGTCGCGCCGCCCGAGATCGGCGCGTCGGCGGCCATTTTCCAGCTCGAGGCGTCGAGCGGCGTCTCGCCCTGCGGGCCGCGGGTCGGATCGCGGGGCTGCCTGGGAACGAGATAGAACTCCCAGACGATCCGTCCGGTCGCCGCATCGAGCGCATACATGCGGCCTTTCACGCCTTTGAAGTCGCCGCCGGCGTTGCCGATGAAGACGAGGCCGTTCCAGGCGATCGGCGCCGCGGGCGCGCTCTCGCTCTTCTTCGGATCGGCGATGGCGGTTTCCCACAAGCGTTCGCCGGTCTTGAAATCATAAGCGAGCACGCGCCCGTCCTGCGTTCCGCGAAACACGCGTCCGTCGAGATAAGCGACGCCGCGGTTCACGTCCTGCGGCGTCGCCGGCGCATAGCTCTCGTGCTTTCGCCAGTTCTCGCGGCAGGTGAGCGGGTCGATGGAGAAAGTGTCATATTGCGTGGTGAACAGCAGCGCTCCGTCCACCATCACGAGCCCCGAGTTGAAGCCCGTGTATTGCCCCGTGTCATAGGTGCAGAGAACGCGCAGCCGGCCCGCATTGTCGCGGTCGATCTCCGTCAGGGAGGAGAAGCGGTCGGAGGTCAGCGTCTTGTTGTAGCTCGGCCAGAGGCCGTCGTCCGGCGGCGGCGAGCGGACCGGGTCCCCTGCATTCGCGGCGTCGAAGCCGTCTGCGGTCTCGACCGTCAGCTCGCCCTTCGGCGCGTCGAGATAGCGCCAATAATTGATTCCCATCGCCGCGATCGGAACGAAGGCGTTCCAATTCGCATAGATCGCCCCTGCGGCCGCGACGCCGACGGCCGCGGCGACGCCGAGCGTGACAACCAGCGCTTTTCTCATGAGCCGTCTCCTCTCGCACAGCTGTGCTCGGTTCCTTCCGCGTCCTCGGTCAGATCCAGCGTCACCGCCCCTCCCGGCGCGCGGGCGCGCTCGCGCCATTCCGGGCGGCTCAGCGTCTTCTCCACGTCGCGCTTGCCGTCGATCCAATTGCGCTCCATCGTGCAGCGAGAAAACTCGAAATCCTTCGCGGGGCCTTCGCCCGGCGCGGGGCGATGGATCAAATGCACGATCGTCGTCGTGTTCTCATGCGCGGCCTCGTTCAGAATGCGCCAGTCCGGGTCCTCGCGCAGCTCCTTCGGCGCTTTGGGGCCGAGCCGGGCGATGGCGGCGCTCAGCGCGTGCAGGCGACACATCAAGTCGGTGTTCATGCGGGTGCGCGAGGAATAGCGAATGTCCTTCTCGCGGCTGGCGACCTCGAGCAATGTCTGCGGCAGCTCGCCGCGCGCGCTGAAGAGATCGAGCTGGAACACCAGCATGTCCCGTCGCGGCCGCTCGTAGTCGAGCACATATTGCAGCGGCGTGTTCGAGACGAGGCCGCCGTCCCAATAGCGCTCGCCCTCGATCTCGATCATTGGAAGGCCCGGCGGCAGCGCGCCGCTGGCCATCACATGCTCGGGGCCGATCCGCTCGCGCGCCGTGTCGAAATAATGAAAATTGCCGGTCTTCACATTGACCGCGCCGATGCTGTAGCGGGTCGCGCCGGAGTTGAGGAGGTCGAAATCGACGAGCGACAGCAGCGTCTCGCGCAAGGGCGCCGTGTCGTAGACGCTCAACCTCTCCGGCGCGTGGCGGAAGCCGGGAAGCGCCGGCGGCAGGCGTGGACGAAAGAATCCCGGCGCGCCGCAAGCGGCGGTGATCGCTGCGCTGGTTTCGTCGAAGAGCTGGAGGACCAGCTCCTCGTCATTGACCGGCGCCGCGGTGATCAGGCTGGAAGTCTCGCGCCAGAATTTCGTCAGCTGCTCCACCCGGCGCTCGGGTGGATTGCCGCAGATGATCGCGCCATTTACCGCGCCGATCGAGATGGCGGCCACCCAGTCGATCTTTTGGCCGGCGGCGAGCAGCGCCTCATAGGCGCCCGCCTGATAAGAACCGAGCGCGCCGCCGCCCTGGAGCACGAGCGCCGAGAGCTCATCGCCGCTTGCGCTCATGTCGCCTCCCTGATCCGCGCGGCTTCGCAAGCGCCATAGGCCGTCATTGCGAGGAGCGCAGCGACGAAGGAATCGAGGAGTCGCCGCGCGGCGCTGGATCGCTTCGCTTCGTTCGCGATGACGGCTCTGGCGACCCTCGATTTCTCCAAGCCAACACGCGGGCGTGGTTTCGTGTGCTCCGCTGATGCAGAGTGAAAGAGCAAAATCATCGAGGCGATTGCTCTATTGCTTCGAGATGCGCGCATTCGCCGCCATCCCGGGCTCGAGCGCATGACGCGGATCTCGCGCCGTCATGTCGACGATCGCCTCCGCCCCCTCTCGCAGCGGCTCGATCTTCGTCACCGTTCCGTCGAAGGATTGGCCGGGAAGGGCGTCGACCGTGATGACGACCTTGTCGCCGATAACGATCCGGCCGCTCTGGGCGGCGCCGATTCTCGCCGCGATGCGCACCGAATCGGGCGCGACGACAAACAGTGGCGTCTTCGCCTTCGCCGCGACCTCGCGGCCCGGCTCGACATTGCGCGAGCGGATCGTTCCCTCGATCGGCGAGACGATGCGCGTCGCGGCGAGCTCCGCCTCGGCGCGCGCGACCCCGGCGCTTGCGCGTTCGACGCGCCTTTCGCGCGTCTCGACCGATCGACGCAGGCGCGCGACGCCGCTGCTCCGCGTCGCGCCCTGCGCGCGCTCCAGAGCGTCGCGCGCCGCGCCTCGCCTCGCCTGGTCGCCATCGAGCCGGGCCTGCGCCGCCTGCAGCTCTCGCGTCTTGCGATCCACCGCCGCCCGGAAAGGTCGCGGATCGATCTCCGCGCAGAGCCGCCCCGCCTCGACATGCATGCCGGCGTCGCATCGAACGGACGACACGACTCCCGCCACGCGCGCGCCGACCTCCCGCGTCTCCCTCGGAGCGACGACGCCCTCTATGCGCAGAGCGCTTTCGGCCGCCATGCTGTCGAGGTCCATCTTCGCCATCATGCGATCGGGCATCACATTGTGCGCAAGATGGGACATGATCCACAAGGACCCGCCGACGACGAGCGTCACGATCAGAACGCCGAATGCGAGGGCGAGCGCATTATTGGTGTTGTCCGGCGCCGTGGTGAGGTGGAGGAAGAAGACGAGATGCACGCCGATCTGCGCGATCGCCAATGAGACCAGCGCCATGACGATCCCGGGTCCCCAGATCAAATCCGTCCGGACGATGAAGAATGCCGCCGCGGTGAGCGCGGCGGCGAGCACGAAGCCGGCGCTGTAGCTGAAGAGGCCGTCACGCAGGCTGCGGCCGGGGGCGTCCATAAAGCCGGGCGCCACGTCTTCCGCAGCGCGCCCTTCGAAATCGCTCATCGGCCCTCTCCGATCAGATAGACGACGGTGAAGATCGCGACCCAGATGATGTCGAGCACGTGCCAGTAGAGATTGAAGCAGATCAGCCGATAGATCACCGGCTCGAATCCCTTGACGAAGAGCTGCGCCATCATCGTGCCGAGCCAGAGCAGGCCGACGGAGACATGGGCGCCGTGCAGGCCGACGAGCGCGAAGAAGGAGGAGAGGAATGCGCTGCGCTCGGGCCCCGCGCCGCTCGCGATCATTGCGGCGAATTCCTGCGCCTCGAGCGAGAGGAAGGCGAGGCCGAGGAGGCCCGTCACGAGCAGCGCCGCCTGCGTCCAGACATGATTGCGCGCATCCGTCGCCAACGCCGACAGGCCGCAGGTGAAGCTCGAGGCGAGGAGGCAGGCAGTCTCGATCGCGACCCGCGTCGGATTGAACAAATCGCGTCCGGTCGGCCCTCCGTCGGTCGCCGTCTGCAACACCGCATGCGCCGCGAAAAAGGCAGAGAACATTACAATGTCGCTGAGCAGAAAGATCCAGAAGCCGAAGGCGACGACGACGCGTTTCGACGCCGGTCCCGCCTCGCCATGGCCGGTCGCGAGTCCGTCGGCCCGGCCGAGCCTGTAGGGGGCGGCATGTCGCTCGAGCGCGGGCGCTTCGATCGTCGTCGTCATGCCGATTCCCCCGCGTCGGAATGCCGCGCGAGCCGATCGGCTCGCCTCTTGCGGTGGATTTGGTCGATGCGCGCCACCTCTTCCGCCGGTATCTCCTCCTCGGAAACGTCGCGCCATGCGTACCACACGAACACGGCATAGGCGGCGACGAGGCCGAGGATCGCCAACCACCAGATGTGCCACACCATGGCGAAGCCGGTGATCGTCGCGAAGAAGCCGGTCACGAAGCCAGTCGCCGTGTTTCTCGGCATCGGGATCGCTTCATAGCCGCTCTCGTTCTGCCGGCTCGCGATCACGCGCCGCTCGATCTCCCAATAGGGCTCCTCGCCCGCCACATTCGGCGTCACGGCGAAGTTGAATTGCGGCGGCGGGGACGAGGTCGCCCATTCGAGCGAGCGGCCGTTCCAGGGATCGCCGGTCTCGTCCCGCAGCAGGTCGCGACGGCGGATGCTGACGACAAGCTGGATCACCTGGCAGATCATGGCGGCTCCGAAGAGGACGACGCCGATCATCGCCGCCAGCACCCAGGGGCGCCACATCTCCATGTCGTAATGCTGCATGCGCCGCGGCATGCCGAGCAGGCCGAGCATGTAGAGCGGAACGAAGACGGCGTAGAAGGCGGCGAGCGTGAGCCAGAAGGCGGCGACTCCCCAGCCCTCCTGCAGGCGAAAGCCAAAAGCTTTCGGGAACCAATAGGCGATGCCGGCGAAGACGCCGAACACCACGCCGCCGATGATGGTGTTGTGGAAATGGGCGACGAGGAAGAGGCTGTTGTGCAGCAGGAAATCGGCCGGCGGAACGGCGAGGAGCACGCCCGTCATGCCGCCGATGACGAAGGTCACGATGAAGCCGAGCGACCATAGCATCGGCGTCTCGAACCGGATGCGTCCGCCATACATGGTGAACAGCCAATTGAAGACTTTGACGCCGGTGACGACCGCAATCACCGAGGTGGCGATGCCGAAGGCCGCATTGACCGTGCCGCCCGCGCCCATGGTGAAGAAATGATGCAGCCAGACCAGAAAGGAGATGATGCAGATGCCGAGCGTCGCGGCCACCATCGACCGATAGCCGAACAGAGGCTTTCCGGAAAAGGTCGAGATGACCTCCGAAAAAACGCCGAAGGCGGGCAGCACGAGGATGTAGACCTCGGGATGGCCCCAGGCCCAGATCAGATTGATGAACATCATCATATTGCCGCCGCCGGCAGTGGTGAAGAAATGAAAGCCGAGATAGCGGTCGAGCGTGAGCATGAGGAGCGTCGCCGTCAGAATCGGGAAAGCGGCGACGATGAGCAGGCTGGATGCGAGCGCGGTCCAGCAGAACATGGGCATTCTGAGATAGCCCATGCCGGGAGCGCGCATCTTGAGAATGGTGGTGACGAAATTGATGCCCGTCACCAGCGTGCCGACGCCGGAGATGAGCAGCGCCCAGAGATAATAGTCGACGCCGACGTCGGGCGAGAATTGCAGCTCGGAGAGCGGCGGATACGGCAGCCATCCGGCGCGCGAGAACACGCCGACGACGAGCGAGATATTGACCAATAGCGCGCCCGTGGCGGTGAGCCAGAAGCCCGTCGAGTTCCAGGTCGGAAAGGCCACGTCGCGCATGCCGAGCTGCAGGGGAATTACGAAATTCATGAGGCCGAGCGTCAGCGGCATGGCGCCGAAGAAGATCATGATGGTTCCGTGCGAGCTGAAAATCTGATCGAAATGCTCAGGGGGAAGGTACCCCTCCGCACGGAAGGCGACGGCTTGCTGCGAGCGCATCAATATGGCGTCGGCGAAGCCGCGCAGCATCATGACGAGGCCGAGCGCGATATACATCACGCCGATGCGCTTGTGATCGACGCTGGTGATCCACTCGCGCCAGAGGTATGGGAGATGGCCGGCGAGCACGACCCATGCCGCGACCGCGACGCAAAGAGCGATGACGACGGCGCCCGCGATCAATGGTAGCGGCGAGTTCCAGGGGAGCGCGTCCCACGACAGATTGCCGAAGAGGTTCATCGCATCGCCTCCGGGCACGGGACGACAGGGCCGGCGCTCTCGCTCGCTTTCTGCAGGGAAAGCTCTCCTCTCACGATCTCGGAGAACAAGGACGGAGCGACCGAGCGGAAGGCGAAAGCACGCACATTGCGGCTCTCGGGCTGGAGCGCGGCATAGCCCGCGCGATCGAGATCGCAAGCGCTCTTGCGCGCCTCATCGACCCAGGATGCGAAATCCTCCTTCGACTTGACGCGCACGGAAAAGCCCATGCCGGCGAAGCCGTCGCCGCTGAACTGAGTCGAGAGACCCCAGAGATCGCCGATGTGATCCGCCTTCAAATGGAGCTGCGTCACCATTCCGGGCATGGTGGCGATCATGCCGCCGAGCTGCGGCACGAAGAACGAGTTCATCACCGTGGCGGAAGTGAGCGAGAAATGAACCGGGACCTCGACCGGCAGGACGAGCGCGTTGACGGTCGCGACCGACTGCTCCGGATAGATGAAGAGCCATTTCCAATCGAGCGAGACCACCTGCACCTCGAGCGGCTCATTGGCGGAGGCGATCGGCCGGAAGGGATCGAGGCGATGTGAGCCGACCCAGATGAGCCCGCTGAGAAAGATGATGATGAGCAGCGGATAGCCCCAATTGACGAGCTCGAGCCGCCCGGAGAACACCCAGTCGGGAAGATAGCGGGCCTTTCGATTGGATGCGCGGAACCACCAGGCGCAGACGAGCGCGCCCAAAATGGTCGGCGCGACGATGATCAGCATTGTTCCGAAGGCGTTGACGAGAATCTTGCTTTCCTCGGCGCCGATCTGTCCCTTGGGGTCGAGCACCCCACCGGAGCAGCCCGCGAGCAGCAACATCGAAGCGTTTGGCAGAAGCGTCGCGACGCTTCTGGAACTCGGCGTGAAACGGCGCCGCGCAAAATGACTCGGCTGCATCGAGACAGTCTCTCTCAGTCGACACGAAAAAAGGCGTGACGTGAACTTTGCTGGTCATCGACGAGCAACGCGACTGCAAAACTATCTTGCGAAGGATAGGTTCCGGCGCGTCGCGGCGTGCGAAAGGACCGTAGAGGCGGCGAGATGACGGAGCGGACCGGATCGAGCTTTATCCAAACCGCAGTCATATTTCGGCGTGACGCACCCCTATCGGCGTGGATTCGACAAGAATATTCAGGAGCAATCAACGGCTTGGCTCTGTGACCCCTTGCCGATTAGCATTCTTTCTTTGAAGTCAATTCTGATCGATCGAACGATTCCGTTCGAGGAAGCGGCAGGCAGCCCCATTGGACAAAATGACTTGTTCATCGCCGCACATGCAATCGCCTTGGGCCTCCTGCTCGTCACGAACAATATGGGGGAGTTCAGCCGTGTCAGAAGCCTGAAGCTGGAGAATTGGCTCGGCTGACCGGCTTGCGTTCGGCTGATTAAATACACCGCACCGATTTTCGTGCGCAATCGACGTAGCATCGGCGCCAGCGTCAACGACACGATTGCGGAGATCACGATGGTCACCGAGAACGTGACTGATGATTCCGACGGAAGGCGCCCCCCTAAAACGAGATGAAGGCGCCCCCCTAACGGAATGATGGCGCCCCCCGATTACGAGATGATCGCGCCCCCCTGTAACGGAATGATCCCGCCCGGGTGATTTC
>NZ_JAINDZ010000031.1 GCF_019802345.1 Methylosinus sp. Sm6
CGCCTGATCCTGCCGGCCAAAGCCGGAAATCCCAGTGTCCGCCTCGATCCAGCTACACCACGCTCTGGGACACGATCCAAATACCACGTCGTGTTCATCCCGAAATGCCGCAGGAGGACGCTTTATGGGGAACTGCGGCGACATCTCGGGGAAGTGTTCAAGAGACTGGCCGCGCAGAAGGAGAGCCGGATCGAGGAGGGGCATTTGATGCCCGATCACGTGCACATGATGATCGCGATCCCACCGAAATATGCAGTGTCGCAGGTGGTCGGATACATCAAGGGGAAAAGCGCGATCCATCTGGCGCGCGTTTACGCGGAGCGTAAACGCGGCTTCGTCGGTCAGCATTTTTGGGCGAGGGGGTATTTCGTCTCGACCGTAGGTCGAGACGAGGAGCTGATCCGAGAATATATCCGCAACCAGGAACGAGAGGATGCGCGATTGGATCAGTTGAATCTGTGGCGATGACGCCGCGCGGCCGCCTTTAGGCGGCCAACAGAAGTTGGGGCCGCGTCAGCGACCCCATAGCCGCTTTGAGCGGCTCACATCCTAAAGCCCCCGGCTTTGCCGGGGGATACTTACAGGACGAGCATTTCAGTCTGGGGCGAGACGCGCTCGGCGCGGCGTGGCGCTCGACAGTTTGGCGACCGATCGCATCTCGCAAGCCGGCGGACGAATTTCTCTCGAAATCCACGACGTTTCTGGAGCCGTCATGCGACTTGGCGGCCCGCCTTGAACTATCCGGCGACGTCCCAGTTTTCCATTCTCAGCGGTTCAGGAACACGAGAGAACGCCTTATCCTTCGTCACCAGCACGGCGCTTGCGGCGACGGCGTGGCCGGCGATCATCATGTCGAGCGGTGCGAGCGACACGCCCTTCGCTTCGCACGACGCTCGCAGATCGGCGTAGGTCCGCGTCACGTCGCTATCCCAGGCCAACACATCGACCCGCAAAAGAAACTGCCTGACGCGCTCGGTCAGGACAGCAGGGTAGTTGCGCTTCGCGAGGCCATAGAGCAACTCGCCTTCCGTCACGGCGGATATGGCGATCTCCTCCATCGGGAGCGAAGCCAGCCGATGGCTAATTTCCGGCCGGTCTCCCCTGATGACATGGCTCGCGATATTAGTGTCGAGCAGATATAAGCTCATTCCTTCCAGCCCTCGAAGGGATCGCGGACGGAATCGCGGTCCTGGCGCGGCTGGTCGCGGTCAGCCGGACCCATGAAGTCGCCAGGCACGTCGCCTTTGCCGTAAAGCTCGAACAGGCCGTCCCATGAATCCGGCTTGCTGGAGAGGATCACGTCGCCCGTTTTCGGGTCACGGCGCACGAAGACCTCACTCCCCTCGAAACGGAATTCCAAGGGAAGTCGCACCGCTTGGCTGCGTCCGGTCGTAAAGAGCTTGGCGGTTTTCGTTCCCATGGTCGCCTCACAACGCTGATAGCTACCATGATATATGGCAACGACGGTAGATATCAAGATAGGAATCGGCAGGCAGCCATCCATTCTGGCAGAACCGACCATATGACGGGTCATCGTGGGATCTTCCACATAAAACGCACTCCAAGAAATTATCTTGGATGGTGGAGTGGCGCGGGCATGGGAGACGAACCGTGAGATCGTCCCGCGGTGGACATTGAAGAGCCGGGCCATTTCGGCGGCAGATTTGCGCCTGGAGGCGACGGCTTCGACGATTTCTTTCTTCTGCTCCGTGGATATCCGAGGCTTTCGGCGGGGAACGCGGCCTTTCTCGTGGGCTTCGCGTAGGCCGGCACGGGTGCGCTCGCGGATCACCTCGCGCTCGAACTCGGCGAAGGAGCCGAGCATCTGCATCGTCATGCGGCCGGCGGGGCCGGACGTGTCGATCGACTCGGTGAGCGAGCGGAACTTTGCTCCCATGGCGTCGATGCGTTCGAGAATGACCCGCAGATCCTTGAGCGAGCGCGACAACCGATCGGCCGCGTCACTCGCTTCACCGCTCGATGGTCCTATTCCACAATATTATTGAGGTATTTGATGCGGCGGATTTCGATGTCCGCTTCATGCTCCGCATTATCGCTTTCGATCGCCGCCGTGTTGGCGCCGCTCTTTTCGATCGTGATCTTCTCCAGCGCGCCATGTTGCCCGATCGCCTTGCGCACGAAGCGCAACGCGGCTTTGCAGTCCCTCTTGGCCGTTAGCAGGAAATATCCCACTATTCCGCCTGCTCCACGTCCGGCGATCGTAGCCCCAACCGACCCGCAATAAAAATTTGCGACAGAGCCAAATTTGCACCGCAGCCACAAAAATGACCGCCCGACGGCTGCTCGCTGACGCGGCGGCTGGACCCGCTATTGCCGATCGTCGCCCTCGTCGAAACGTTGGCCGCGGACGGGGGTCTCCTGCCGGGGAAACCAGAGCCGCACATTCGTGCCCTTTCCGGGCTCGGAGGCGATCGACACGGCGCCTCCGGATTGCTCGACGAAGTCGAAGACCATGCTGAGGCCGAGCCCGGTTCCGCTTCCCGTCTCCTTCGTCGTGAAGAAAGGTTCGAAGGCCCGCGACAGTGTCTCGCGATCCATGCCGTTGCCGGTGTCGGAGACCGTGATCGACACATAGCGGCCGGGATTTAGATCGATAGGCTTGGAAGGTTGCCGGGCGTCTATCTCGACGTCCGCCGCCTCTATGGTGATCGAGCCGCCGCTCGGCATGGCGTCGCGGGCGTTGAGGCAGAGGTTGAGAATAGCGTTCTCGAATTGCGAGACGTCGGCCAGAACGTAGAGCGGCGCGCCGACACTGATGGAGCAAACGGCGATATGGCTTCCGATCACGCGGTCGAGGAAGGATGTCAATCCTGCGACGACCTCCGCCACGTCGATCACGCTCGGATCGAGCGGCCGTCGCCGCGCGAAAGCCAGCAGGCGGCTCGTGACGGCCGCGGCCTTCTGGGCGGTGACGCGCACCAGCTCGGCCCAGCTGCGACGCGGGTCGTTCGCCAGCAGGCCTGCCTCGAGCGCCTCGGCATTGCCCATGATGACCGTCAGCAGATTGTTGAAGTCGTGCGCGACGCCGCCGGTGAGCTGGCCGAGCGCGTCGAGACGTTGCATGTGCCGAAGCCGTTCATCGGCGGCTCGCTGCTGCGTCACATCGGCGATCATCGCGCAAAAGGCCCGCTGATCGCGCCATTTTATCGCGGCGACCCGCAGCTCGAGATCGAGCCGCGCGCCGTCGAGCCGCCGCGCCGTGAAATCGAATCGCGCCGGCGCGGGCCGCGCAAGCGCGAGAGCGGTCAGATGGATGGTCAAGCGCTGATGCGTGTCGGGCGTCAGATGTCGAAGCAGCGCGACGCGCAGATCGGTCCAGGCGAGAATCCCGCGCTCGTCCGCATAGCCCAGCAGTTCCGCCAGCGCCTTATTGGCGGCGATGGGCGCGAAATTCTGATAGACGAGGATCGCGAGCGGGGATTTGTCGATCAAGGTCTCGAGAGCCTCCCCGATCTCCTGCCGACGCTCTCGCGTCAGCCTGTCGTCGGTGATGTCGATATGAAGGACGAGCGCGCCTCCGGAAGCGTCGTCGGTCAGAGGCGCGACGATCAGTCGAAGCCATACGTGCGAGGAGAGCGATGCGATGCGGCACTCCTGGCTGAAGCTCCCGCGCCGGCGGTCGAGCACGGCCTCGATCGCCGTGATCGCCTCGGCCGCTTCAGCGCAGCCGCACGAGCTCTCCCGCCGCCAGAAATCGAGATAGTCGTCCCCGACGCGACAGCCCCGATCGTCTCCCGTTTCGGCGGCGCCGGCTCGCCAGGCGGCGTTGACGACGCGAATGTCGCCTTCGGCGCCGAGCAGCGCCGCATGCATGGGGATCGCCTCGAGAATGGCGTCCCGTTCCGCCTCGGCCCTGCGGCGGGCGGCCGCCTGATCCCGAAGATGCGCCTGGACGACGGGCAGCCGCAGCAGAGAGCCGGAGGCCTGCGCCAGCGCGTCGGCATGCGCCTCGGTCAGATCGAGGATGCGCTGCTGAGTCGCGTGCAGGCCATCGAACAGCCGGGCCAGCTCGTCACGGGCATCATGTTCGGGGCTGTCTTCTGACGTCACATCGGGCTCGCCGCGTAATATGAGCATGTCGAACGACATCGACACGTCGCCGAGAGCGCCGACGACACGCCGGTTGATAGCGCAGGCGGAGTCGAGTCAACGCCATATTCACGCCGCTTTGCGGTCGACGCGGCGCGCCGGCTCGGGCGAAAGTGCCTATGAAGCAGAGCTCTCGAGCTTGTATCCGGAGCCGCGAACCGTCTGCAGGAGAGCGACGCTGTCCGAGTCGAGGCTGGCGAGCTTCGCGCGCAACCGTCCGATATACACGTCTAGGGTTTTGTCCCCGGAGACATACTCGCGAAAGAACGCATGCTTGTAGATCGCCGACTTGCTGCAGCTGCGTCCCGCATTCTCGTGGAGATAGCCCAGAATGCGCCCTTCAGTGTCGGTGAGCCCCACCATCCGGTCGTGACGGCGCAGCCGCCGGGTCTGCAGATCGCAGACGATCCTCCCGATCTGAAAGATCGTGGGAGCGGCGGCGCGAGACGTGCTCGCGCGCATCGTGACCAGCCGGGCGATGCGCGCCTGCAGCTCTCGCACCGACAAGGGCTTCATCAGATAGTCGTCGGCGCCGACGTCGAAAGTGCCGGCGCGCGTCTCGGCGGTTCCCCAGCCCGAGATCATCACGATCGGCACCGAGGACGTGCGTCGAATCGACCGCAGAATGCTGAGGCCGTCGCCATCGGGAAGATGAATGTCGACGACGATAGCATCGAAGAAGGCGAGTTCTGGACCGAGGATCAGGCTGAGCGATTGGCTGTAGCTCGACGCGAAACGAAGGGCGTCGCCGGGGGTCGGCCAAGCATTGCGGATCGTCTGGCAGACCGCTGGATCGTCGTCGATGATCAATATGTCCATGTCGCCCTCGACCTGGCCTCTCCTTTGTTCGATGCGCGACGTCGCGACCGATGAATGAATTTCGCCGCTCGCGCCACCGCCGCTCGTCGGAGGGGAAAAGCGTGAACCATCGGGGCCGGCCGCCTTCAGAACAACTCGATCCGCGGAGCGACGTCGACAACAGCCCTGCCGCGGCTCGCGAGCCGATGGACGTTGCGCTGCTCCTCGGTCACATAGTCGGACGACAGACCATCCAGGAGATCGGCGAGGCTCGGCTCGCCCAGCGGGGGGCGGCCGGCTTCGTCCAGCCTGCCGCGGAGCGTGGCGATATGCGCTCCCACCGCTGAGGACATTTCGACGAGCTGCTCGACTTGCTGACGGACGATATCCTGGAACTGGATGCTGCCCATCATCGCCATGATGGGCTCAGCGAGACGCTCGTTCTCGTTGGCCATCTGCTTGATGAGGTCGGCATGATAACCGCGGACTTGCTGTTGCAGAACTCGGGCGAGATTTCCCGATAGTCCGTCGAGAAAGGATGCGATTCTTTCCATCGCTTCCCGATGATGCTTCTCGCGAGTCTCGGATTGCGTCAGCAGGCTGTCGCTGATCGACGTCATCAGCGCGTGGACGCGCGCATGCAAATTGTTCGCCAGCTGCTGCACCTCATCGGCGAGCGTGCGAATTTCCATGCCGATGATGGAAAAGCCCGGACCCAGCTCGCCGGCGCGCGCGGCCTCGATCGACACATTGAACGACAGCATGGTCGTCTGCTTGGCGATTCGGCGCACGTCGTGGAGGGCGGTGAGCAGTTCTTTCGTTTCGTCGGCGATCTTGCAGCGGAACTTCTCCGCGTTCGCCGCCTCGTTCCCTTCCCGTGTCCGTTCCCTCGCGCCGAAATCGTCGAGGAGAGCTTTGTAGGCGGACAGGCTCTGCTCGATATCGCACAGAGCCTCGTTGATGCGATGCTCGGACTGGCCCTGGCGCTGTCGAATGAGATCGAGAAGAGTGTCGAGCCGTCGGTCGACCGCGGACAGATCGGAGAGCAGCGCCTCGGCGGCTTCGCTGCTGGTGTCGCTGATGGCCCGGAGCTGACGATTCAATATATCGACATACAGCGGAAAGCCGTCGAAGGTCGTGACGAGAGTCTCGAAGTCGGTTCGTTCCACGACGGCCATGGCGACAGGCGGCGCGGCGGCAATGGACGCGGTCGATTCGGCCTCGCTCGCGGGGGCCGTCTGGTCGAAAGCCGCCTGCGGTCCTTTTTCGTTCCGAACGAGAGCCGTCCGGCCGTTCTCGACGGCGACGTCCTTCGCCAGGCGATAGCCGGCGAGCAGAGCGCCGAAAGCGACGAGCGACGTCGCGCCGGTCGGCGGCCTCCAGAGCGACAGGTCGACGCCGATCGCGGCGGCGGCCGACAACACGGCCACGGTCAGGGCGCCCCGAGGCAGGCTCGCGCCGAGCGACGGCTTTCGATCGATCTGGTTCATCTCGTCTTCCCTCCTCGTTCGATCGAGACGCCGTCCTCGCCGCTTCTCGAGACCGGCTGGCGCGCTCTCGAGCGTCCAGTCGATCGCGCGCGCCGAGCATCGTCGCGACGAAGAGGTCGAGGCCGATTGCAGCCACGAAAGATCGCCATCGAACGCCGTCGGGCTTCCGAGACGGCTTTCGGCCGCTGCCGAAAGCGGCGCGTGGCTTTTCCGAGAGCGCGCTCCCGAATGGTCTTCGGGCAGAGTGAGCGATACGCTCTTAAATAAAGCTCTTCCGATTGTAAAATTGGGTAAACTCCGGCCGTTGCCGCAATATCGGCGAACCGCTTCGACGCCTGCGCTCGGTCGCTCGACCCCCGCCTTTTCCGCGCGCCATCGAAACAGCGAGATCACTCGTGGATCACGAAAATATACTCTTGTCATTGTGCGGCAGAACGCACGATCTGCAACGATATTTTCGATCGCCGACCCGATCGCTCGATCGAAACAACGCCACGATTTGCTTGGCGCGATCTGCGACTGCTCCCTCCAATAGCGCAAACGTAAACCTGGGTAAAATCTAGCATTTGAAATAATGTACAATGGTAAAATAATGTAAACTCAAATATATTTTGAAACTATATTACTAATATTCCATCCCCGCGCAAGCAACGTAGAATAGTAATTCGCTCCGTCTTGGTTTGCGTCCGATAACGGAGCGGAGAGGATGACGATCGTCAAAAAATACCAGAGGCAGATAAACGACGCGATGACCGAGGTCGTTCAGGCGCGCGCGTCTGGAGCGGGATCGCGTGACGCCGATCAGCAGCGCAAGCGGGCGCGCACGCTCGCCAAGCAGCAGCAGGCCGCCGAGCGCATCGCCGCGGCGACGGCCGAGATCTCCAGCGGCGTCAAGGACGCGGCCTCCTCTTCCGAGGAGCTGAAGCGGGCGACGGACCAGATCGCCTCGGGCGCCGCCGAAGCGGCCAGCGCCGCGCAGGAATCGCTGGTGGCGTGCCGCACGATGGGCGAAGCGATTTCCCGCCAGCTCCGCGCCACCGAGATGAGCCAGACCAAGGCGGAGGCCACGACGGCGCTGGTTCAGCGCGCCGGCGCCGAGATCGCCACGCTCATCTCCAATGTGTCGACCGCCGCGGACCGGCAGGCCGGTTCCGTGAAGCTCATCGCCGAGCTCGAGCGGCAGGCCGCCAATATCGGCGATATCGTCAAGGCCGTCGGCCGCATCGCCGATCAAACCAATCTGCTGGCCCTCAATGCCGCCATCGAGGCCGCCCGCGCCGGCAAGCACGGCAAGGGCTTCGCGGTGGTCGCCGACGAAGTGCGCACGCTGGCGGAGACCTCCGAGAAGTCCGCCAAGCAGATCGCCGATCTCGTCGGGCAGATCCAGGTCGACGTGAAGGCGATCACCGAAGGAATCAACACCTCGGCCGAAAGGATCAACGGCGAGGTCGAGAAGGGAAAGACCATCGGCGAGCAGCTCGAGCAAATCCGCGGCAGCGCCCTCGAGATCGTCGATGGCGCGCGCGAGATCGCCACCGGCGCGACGCAGTCGAACGCCGCCGCGCTCCAGGCCCTGAAAGGCTCGGAGGAAATCGCGGCGGCCGCCGAGCAGCAATCGGCCGCCGCCGAGGAATCGGCCAAGTCGGTGCAGGAGCAGGCGCAGGCTCTCGCCGAATGCGAGCAGACCGCGCAGGCGCTGACCGAGCTCTCAGAGGATCTGCGCAATTCGACCGACATAGCGAAGAGCTCCGAAGAAGTGGCCTCCTCCTCCGAAGAGCTTTCGACCGCCATTCAGGAGATCAATCGTTCCGCGACGCAAATCCTGGCGGCGCTCGACGAGATTCGCCGCGGCACGCAGACGGCGGCCTCCGCCACCGCCGAGAGCGCCGCCGCCATGGGACAGATCGAGCGTGGGCTGGAGATCGCGCAGGCGCGATCCCAGGCGAGCGTCGACAAGCTCGGCGTCATCAAAACTCTGCTCGGCTCCAACAAGGCCGCCGTCGATCAGCTGATCTCCGGGATTCAGAATTCGGCCGCGGCCACGCGCTCCTCGATCGATCAGGTCAAGGATCTGGGCGTCGTCTCGCGACGGATCGACAAGATCGTCGAAGCCATCGCCAATGTGTCGATCCAGACCAACATGCTGGCCGTCAACGGCTCGATCGAGGCCGCGCGCGCTGGCGAATATGGCAAGGGCTTCGCCGTGGTGGCGACGGACATTCGCAATCTCGCCCGCGATTCGGCCGAGAACGCGGATCGCATCAAGGATCTCGTCAAGAATGTTCAGGATCAAATCCAGGCCGTCAGCCGCGATCTCGACGAGATCGTCGAAGCCGCGCTCGTCGAGGTGGAAAAAGCCAAAGCGACGACAGCCTATCTCGTGACGATCGAGAACGACGTCTCGGACGTGGAGCGCGGCGCCGTCGACATATCGGCGACCGCCAACGAGATCGCCGCCGCGATCGGCCAGGCGAAGCGGGGTGTGGAGCAAATCTCCGCCGCCGCCCAGCAGGCGGAGCGCGCCGCCGACGAAGCCGCCGCCGCCGCCCGCCAGCAGTCGCAGGGCGCGGAAAGTCTCACCAATGCGGTCGAGCAGGTCGCCTCTCTCGCCGACGAATTGCAGACGGCCGCCTGACGGGAGCGCTTCAGATGTCTTCAGACGACATGGTCCTCGACGAGGAAGACGCGCCCGAGATCGAGACGAACGACAATCAGTTCGTCACCTTCCATGTGGCCGGCGAAATTTTCGCGGCCCCGATGGCGCCGGTGCAGGAGATCATACGGGTGCCGGGGCTGGCGCAGGTGCCGCTCGCGCCGCTTTCGCTGCTCGGCCTCGCAAATCTGCGGGGCCGCATACTGCCGATCGTCAATCTGCGGCGAATCTTCGGCCTCCCCGATGTCGAGGAGAACGAAGCGACGCGAGCCCTGGTCATCAACCTCGGCTCGCCGCTCGGCTTCGTGGTCGATCGCGTGGCGAGCGTGATCGCGGTCGACAAGGCCAGCATCGAGCCGGCCGCCTCGATCGGCGCCATCGGCGACTCCAAATATCTTACCGGAGTCGTCAAGAACGCCAATGGCGAGCTGATCATGATCCTCGACTTTTCCGCCTTGATCGAACGGGAGTTCTCGAGCGCGATGGCCCGTCGGACGATCGGCCTCGACATGGCGAGCGAGGCCGCGGTCGATCGCGAGCCCAATGACGACGACGCCAATGCGGACGAGATCCAGCTCGTCTCCTTCCACATCGACGGGCAGGAATATGCCGCGGACATCGTCGCTGTTCAGGAGATCGTGCAGATGCCCGAGCGGATGGCGGCGGTTCCCAACGCTCCATCGCATGTTCTCGGCCTGATGACGCTGCGCGAACGGCTGTTGCCGCTGGTCTCGCTGAGAGCTCTGCTCGGGCTCTCCGAGATGAGCGCCAACGATTCGCAGCGCATCGTGGTTCTCGGTCTGCGGGAAGGCCATGCCGTCGGCGTGGTGGCCGATTCTGTCGACGAGGTGCTGCGCGTGCCGCGCGAGCAAACGGAACTCCTGCCGTCGATTCTCTCGCAGAAGGGCGGACTCGAGGAAATCTCCGCCGTCTGCCGCCTCGACGGCGGCAAGCGGCTGGTGTCCGTGCTCGACACCGCCCGCATGTTCACCGACGCGGAAATGCGTCAGACGCTTGCCGCGATCAATGAAATGGAGACGGACGTGGCCGATGGTGACACAGAAGAGCAGGACACGATCGAAGACGAGGAGCAGGTCGTCGTCTTCCGGCTCGGCGGCGAGGAGTTCGGAGTTCCGATCGCCACCGTTCAGGAAATCGTGCGCGTACCCGAGGCGCTCACCCATGTGCCGAAAGCGCCGTCTTTCGTCGAAGGCGTGATCAATCTGCGCGGAGCGGTGCTGCCGGTCATCGATCAGCGCCGGCGCCTCGATCTGACCACGATCGAGCGCAACGACCGTCAGCGGATCATGGTCTATGCGATCAGCGGACGACGGACCGGCTTCATCGTCGATTCGGTGACCGAGGTGCTGAAGATCCCGCGCGCGACCATCGAGCCCGCGCCGAAGCTGTCCGCAGATCAGCACCGGATTCTCGGACGCGTGGCCAATCTCGAGAGTCAGAAGCGCGTGATCATGCTGATGGATCCCGACGCTCTGCTCTCGGACACGGAACTCGGCGAACTCGCTGCGTGAGCATCCGCACATGGGACTGAAAGTTCTCGTCGTCGACGACTCGGCGCTGATGCGCAAGCATCTGACCTCGCTTCTCGCCTCGGAGGGGTTCGAGATCCGCGCCGCCCGCAATGGGCGGGAGGCTCTTTCCGAGCTCGTCGTCTTTCAGCCCGACGTGATCACGCTCGACATCAACATGCCGGAGATGGACGGCCTCACCACCCTTTCCCACATCATGACGGAACGGCCGACGCCGACCGTCATGGTGTCCTCGCTGACCAAGAGGGGCGCTCTTGCGACCTTCGAAGCGCTGGCGCTCGGCGCGGTCGATTATATCGCCAAGCCCGGCGGCACGATCTCGCTCTCGATCGACGACATCGCGCGCAAGCTCGTCGAGAAGGTGAACATCGCCGCGAGAGCCCGCGTCAAAGGCCGTATCGAACGCAGGCTCACGGATGCGCCCGCAACGGCGCGCCCTCTCGCGGCGCAAGCGGCGCCCATGCGCGCGCGCGCACGCGCCTATGCGACCCAGCCGGCCGCGTTCGGCCTGGTGCTCGTAGGCGTATCCACAGGCGGTCCGCGCACGCTCGAGGAAATTTTGTCGCGACTGCCAGCCAATCTGCCCTGGCCAGTGCTGATCGCCCAGCATCTTCCGGCCGCCTTCACCGCGTCGTTGGCCAATCGCTTGAACGGCGTCTGCGCGCTCCATGTCGAGGAGGCGACCAATATGAAAGAGATTCTCCCGGGCAATGTCTATATCGGCCGAGGCGGATCCGACCTCGCCGTGGCGCGGCGAGGCGGTCGCCTCGTCATGCTCAATCAACCGGAGTCTCCAGATCATAATTGGCATCCGTCGGTAGAAATTCTGGTGTCGACCGCGCTCGACAACGTGCCGCCCAAGAGCCTCGTCGCCGTCCAGCTCACCGGAATGGGAAACGACGGGGCCGAAGCGATGGCCGAGCTGAAAGCGGCCGGCGGCAGGACCATCGCCGAAAGCGAGGAGACGGCCGTTGTTTTCGGCATGCCAGCGGAGCTGATCAAACGCGGCGGAGCCTCCTGCGTTCTGCCGAGCGGCCGGATCGCCGATCAGATCAGGCTGTGGCTCACCCATTGAAGGCGGTCGCGACGACAAAGCGGCGCGCACATTTGCTCGAGGGAACAAACGCATGCCGATTCGCAAGGCGACACATGCAACGCCCGTCGAGCCCGACGAGACGGTCCGTCCGTCTCGCGAGCTCGGCGAATTGATCCAGCTGATCCAGAAGGGAGCGATCGCGCAACGGCTCGACGCCGCGCATAGTCTCGTGGCCTTCGGCGAAGTCGCGGCGGAAGCGCTTTGCGCCGCGCTGTTGAACGAGGCGGACCACGCGCTTCGCGACGCCATCGCCGTCTCTCTCGCGCGTGTCGGCGGACGCAGCGTCGTGAGCGGGCTAGCGCCGATGCTCCGCTCCAACGACCCCGCCATTCGCAACATCGCCGTAGATATATTGAAGGAGCTGCCACATGACGTGGCGCCGCTCATGGAGACGCTCCTCGGCGATCCGGACCCGGATGTGCGCATCCTCTTGGTCAATGTTCTCGGTTCTTTGCGTCACGCCAAGGTCGAATCGTGGCTGATCGGCGTCGTCGACCGCGACGAGAACGTCAATGTGGTCGCGGCGGCCATAGAGGCGCTCGTCGAGATCGGCGGCGCGGCCGCTCGAGGCGCGCTGTCGCGAGCGGCCGACCGCTTCTCCCATGAGCCCTTCATCGTCTTTTCCGCCGAAAGCGCTCTCCATCACATCAGCAGCCGCGCATGATGGCCACGACCACGATCAGCGCTGAGGATTTCGCCCGCTTTGCGGAGTTCTTCTATCAAAAGACCGGCATTCTGTTCGACGACAGCAAGCGCTATTTCGTCGATCGACGGCTCGCCGATCGCATCAAGGCGACCGACAGCGTCGACGTCCCCGCCTATCTCAGGCTGCTTCGACTGGACATATCGGGCCGGGAAGCGCAGGCGCTGACCAATCTGATGACGGTCAACGAGACCTACTTTTTCCGCGAGGCCTATCAGTTTTCCTGCCTGACCGATCATCTGCTCGGCGAGATCATACGCAGCAAGCGCTCGGCGGAGCCGATCCGCATCTGGTCGATGCCGTGCTCCACTGGCGAGGAGGCTTATTCCATCGTCATTCATCTGATGGAGCGCTGGGGCGCCATCGACAGCTACGATGTCGAGATCCTCGCTTCCGACATCGACACGCATGTCCTCGATCAAGCGCGCAAAGGCGTCTACTCGCCGCGCTCCGTGCAGAGCATTTCCGCCGATCTGCTCGCGCGCTATTTCTCGCGCCACGGACATGGCGCCTGGCAAATCAGCTCGGATCTTCGCGACTCGGTCGAGTTCATCCGGGCCAATGTCATCGATCGGCCGGACATGTCGCGCTTCGCGAAGATGGACGTCATCTTCTGCCGCAACCTGCTCATCTATTTCGACGACATGTCGCGGCGGGCGGCGGCGGAGGCGTTCTATGAGGCCATGAACCCCGGCGCCTTCATCTGCCTCGGCCATTCCGAATCGATGAGCCGCATTTCGAGCCTGTTCAAAGCGCGTCGCTTCGGCTCGACGATCGTCTACCAGAAGCCACTGCTCGGGGAGGCGCTGTGATGAAGAAGGCTCTCGTCGTCGACGACGCCACGACCATGCGCATGTATCACCGCCGAATTCTCGTCGACCTCGGCTTCGAGGTCGACGAATGCGTCAATGGCGTCGAGGCGATCGAGAAGTCGCTGCAGACGCGCTACGATCTCTTCGTCGTGGACGTGAACATGCCGAAGATGGACGGATACCGCTTCTTGAAGGAGCTGCGCTCGCGCCGCGACGTCCACCAGGCGCCGGCGATCATGGTGTCGACCGAATCGGAGGCCAAGGATCGCCACGCCGCCTATGTCGCCGGCGCCAATGTCTATCTCACCAAGCCGCGGCATACGGGCGCGCTGTTGCGCGCCGCCGCTCTTTTGACGGGGGAGGTCCAGTGAATCCGCTTCTCCAGCAATTTCTCGTCGAGGCCCGCGACTATCTCGATCAGATCGATCACAAGCTCCTGCTGCTCGAGGAGGCTCCCGAGGACGACGCGATCATCGGCGAGATTTTTCGATTGGTTCATACGCTCAAAGGCAATTCCGGCCTCTTCGACATGCCGAGCCTGACGATCGTTCTGCATGCGGCCGAGGATGTCCTCGATCGGGTGCGCGATCACACGCTCCTGATCGACCCGGAGCTGACCGATGCGCTGCTCGCAGCCCTCGATTTCGTCAATCGCCTGCTCGACGACGTCGAGGCGACCGGCGCCGTTCCCGCCCGCTACGCGGACGACGCGTCGGAGCTCGCGGGCGCCTTGCGTGACAGGCTGCCCGAGCGAAGCGAGACCGGAGACGACCCGAGCAGACAGGCGTGCGCGCCGCTCGAGCCGCCCGCGGACTGGTTCTGGTTGAGCGCCATTCCCGACCTCGAACGTCTCGAGGCTTTCGAACGGCTCGCGCCAGACGAGAACGCCGTCGCGGTGCGCTATCGGCCGGAGCCCGACTGCTTCTTCAAAGGCGAAGATCCGTTGCAGCTGCTGCGGACGACGCCGGGGCTTCTCTTGTTCGACATCGGGCCCGCCGAGCCATGGCCGGAGCCCGACAGCCTCGACGTCTATCGCGCCAATCTCGTCGTCGACGCCTTGACCAGCGCAAGCCTCGAGGAGATCGAGCGCCATTTCCGCTATGTGCGGGATCAGACGGCGATCTATGAGATTCCCCGCTACGCGCTGGCGCTTCCCGAGGCGTCATTGGCGATCGACTCGACCGATATGATCGCCTCGGCGTTCCTGGACGAAGCGCGCAGGCTCACGGCCGCCGCCGATTGGAGAGGGCTGAGCGCGGCGGCGGAAGCCGCCCTCGACGTCATCAATCCCACGCGAGCCTGCGTATCCGCGCTACGCTGGATCATGAAGATCGCGGGCTCGACGGATCGCGCCGACATCGTCGAGCCCTTGATCGCCGCAACCGTCGGCGGGCCGGCGCGGCCCGACTGGCGCGCCGTCTCCGTCGCGGGAGCGCTCCGAGGCGCCGGCGCGCCGCTGGCGGAGCGCGCGATATCCGACCGCTCGAACAGTTCCGACGAGACGGCCGTGAGCTATCGCGCACTGGCGCTCGCGCAAATCGAAATGCTGTCACTTTCGACGACGGTCGCGGAGCAGCCGGGGCGCATCGCCTCGGTCCGCAATGCGCTTTGCGGACTGCTGACCTCCGCCGGCAGGACGGACGCGCTCGACGAGCTCGACAGGACGGCGGCAGCATGCGACGAACATGCAGATGCGAGCGGGCTCGTCGCCTTCATTCGTTCGGTCGTGTTGAACGAGGAAGCGGCCGCGTCCGTTAAGCCGGCGCTCGCTGTCGCGGGCGGCGGAAATTCATCGGAGCCGCTCGACGCGCGCGAGGCGGCGCCGCTTTCGGCTAAGCGGTTCGCCGCCGAACCCTCTCCAACGGACCGCGGCGTGCGCGTGCTGAAGGTCGGTCAGGAGAAGGTCGACCGACTGATGGATCTGATCGGCGAGATGGTGGTCGCCAAAAATGCGCTTCCCTATCTCGCCGCACGCGCGGAGGTCCATTACGGCTCACGCGAGCTGAGCCGCGAGATCAAGGCGCAATATGCGATCATCAACCGCATCGCCGAGGAGATGCAGGACGGCATCATGCAGGTGCGCATGCTGCCGGTCGGCGCGATCTTTCAGCGCTTTCCACGCCTCGTGCGCGACGTGGCGCGGCAGCTCGGCAAATCGGTCCGGCTGACCATCGAAGGCGAGGAGACCGAAGCCGACAAGAACATCGTCGAATCGCTCGCCGATCCGATGATCCATATCCTTCGCAACAGTCTCGATCACGGACTCGAGCCTCCCGACGTTCGCCGGGCTGCAGGAAAGCCCGAGGAAGGCCGGCTCACGGTGCGCGCCTTTCAAGAGGGCGACCGCGTTCTGATCGAGGTGGAGGACGACGGCAAGGGGATCGATCCCGAGGTGATCAAGCGCAAGGCGCTGGAGAAGGGGCTGATCGACGAGCAGCGGTTGGAGACGCTCGCCGACACTGACGCGATTCAGCTCGTCTTCGCTGCAGGCTTCTCGACCGCCGAGCAGATCTCCAGCCTCTCGGGGCGCGGCGTCGGGATGGATGTCGTCAAGTCGAGCCTCGAGAAGGTCGGCGGACAGGTCCAGCTGACCAGCGAGAAGGGCAAGGGCGCGCGCATTCTCCTGTCGCTGCCGCTGTCGATCAGCGTCTCGAACGTCATGATGGTGGACATCGGCGGCCAGCACTACGGCGTGCCGATCGATGTGGTGGTCGAGACCGTGCGGGTGGCGCGCAAGGACACGCATGTCATCAAGCAGCATCGTACCGCCGTCCTCAGAGGGCGCGTCGTTCCGCTCTACAGCGCTTATGATCTGCTCGGCTCCGTCGGCGATCCTGCGCCGAATGCCGACGACGAGTTCGCGGTGCTGGTCGCGCGCGTTGCGGGCCACACTGTCGGCGTCATCGTCGACGGCTTCGCCCAGACGATCGATGTGATCCTGAAGCCGCTCGAAGGACCGCTGGCGCATTTGACGGGTTTCTCGGGCAGCGCGCTGCTGGGCGACGGAAGCGTGCTGCTGGTGATCGATCTGAAGGAGCTGATCTGATGACGCAACGTCTGATGAAAGCCAAGGCGGTGCTCAGCGGACATGTGACGGTGGAGGCGGCCGCGTCGCTGCTGCAATGGATGATCGACCATCCGAAGGCGGAGCTGCATTTGAGCGGCGTGACGCATCTTCACGCCGCGGCGCTGCAGGCGATCGCGGCGTCGAGCAACCGCATCGCGAGCGCGCCGGAAGATCCTTTCTGCGCGAAGGCGCTGGCGCGGCTCGGCAGGACATGATGTGATCGCCGGATAGACGCGGGACTGTGAGTCCGCGGTGCACTTTCGGAGCGGGGCGTTCATGACGAGCGACGATGCCGGCGGCGGAGCCTTCGTGATCGCGGTCGCCAACCGGAAGGGAGGGACCGGCAAGACGACGACGGCGGTCAATCTCGCCGCGGGCCTCGCGCGCCGGAATCTGGCGACTCTGCTCGTCGACCTGGACAGTCAGGGCCATGCGGGGCTGGCGTTCGGCGCGGTTGCGGCGGCTGGCGAGGCCAATGTCCATCGGATATTCACCGAGGGCCCCGGGGCGCTCACTTCGGCCATCAGGCGGCTGTCGGGGCCGTCGCCCTGGCCCGATCTCGTCGTGGCCGACACACGGCGCCCGCATCCATCGGACGCGCCGCCCGACCTTCTCGCGCAGGCCTTGTCGAGCGATGCGATCCGTCGACGCTATGATGTGGTCGTCGTCGACACGCCGCCGTCCCTCGACGCTCTGATGGTCACCGCTCTCGCGGCCGCCCATGCGGTGCTGATCCCGTTCGTGCCGCATCCGCTCGCCGTCGAGGGCGTGCGGCAGTTCACCTCGATCTTCTTCAAGGTGCGCCTGAGCAGCAATCGGCGACTCCGCCATCTCGCGCTGCTGCCGGTGATGGCAAATGCGCAATTTCTGATTCACAGGCGCATGATCGACGCTGTGACGCAGGAGTTCGGCGAGCACCGTCTCGCCGGCCTCATCCGTTCGGATATTCGTCTCGCCGAAGCATTCGAGATCGGACGGCCGATATTCGATCACGCGCCTTCGAGCCGTGGGGCGCAGGACTACGAAGCGCTCAGCGAACGGCTGTCGTCGCTCTGGCGACCGAATGGCGCCGCCGCTTCGGCCATGGCGGAGGCGGTCGAAGGACTCCGCGTGCGCCGCGCCGATTGACGCGGCGGCGATCGCGACGCCGCTCCGCCATTTCGCATTCTCGCACCTTCAGGCGGCGTTCACCACCACCTGTTTGACGACTTGGACGAGGGCGAGCGCATCGACTGGTTTCACGAGCCAGCCAGTGGCGCCGGCCGCTTTCGCGGCTCCGCGCTTTTCCTGCTGCGAGTCAGTGGTCAGCACCAGTATCGGAGTGAAGCGGGTCGGGGCGAGACGACGAAGTTGTGCGATGAGCTCGACGCCATTCATGCCCGGCATGTGGTAATCGGTGATGATGAGGCTCGGCGACAAGCCGCCCTGGACCTTGGCGATCGCGGTATGGCCGTCAGTGGCCGTCGTGAAGGCGTAGCCGGCTTTCGAAAGGATGCCGGTCAGGCTCGCAAGCATCGTGGTGGAATCGTCGACCAGAAGAATGGGCTTCATTTGTGGGGGTCCTCGCGAACGGCTGGTGTCTGCGCGCGAAAGCAGATGGCGGTAAAGCGTCTTCTCTACCTTCAGCATAAGCGGCGGCGCTTAAGAATTTCTGTATGGGATCGTCGACCGGCTTCCAAAATCGAACGCCGATAATGTCTGACAGAGCGCTTTGCATCCTCTGGAGTTTTGTGACTCGGTAGAATTAGGATCCCGCGAAAACGACCCTGTTCCGCCCGGTCGCCTTCGCCCGGTAGAGCGCCGCGTCGGCTGCCCGCGTCGTCTCCCGATAGTCCGGGGCGCGCCCTTCGACCAGCGCGACGCCTACGCTCACCGTCGCCTGACCCTCGGCGAGAAACGAGGCCTCCTCGATGAAGGCGAGACGAATCCGTTCCGCGACCGCCAATGCGATCTTCTGGTCTGCCGGATAAAGGAGAGCGGCGAATTCCTCGCCGCCGATCCGCGCCAGCGTGTCGCTGGCGCGGATGTTGCGCGTCGCCGTTTCGCCGAACACGGTCAGGACGTGGTCGCCGACCGCATGGCCGAACCGATCGTTGATGTCCTTGAAATTATCGAGGTCGAAGACGAGCACCGCGCTCGTCTGATCCGCGGAGGCCGATTTCGTCGCGCGTTCGATGGCCCGGTCGAAAGCGCGCCGATTGGCGACGCCCGTCAGCGGATCGCTCATCGCAGCGATCTCACGGCGGCTCGCCAAGCGCTCCTTCGAGAGGGCGATCAAAGTGAAGCCGAGGACTGCAGTGTAGCACGAGAGCTCCAGCCAGCGGTATTTCGTAAACGAGCTGCTCGTGAAGTGGGCGGCATCGATTTCGAGAAATGGAACCGAAACCGAAAGGATCACATCGAGCCCGGCCTGGAGCGCCGTGGCCCAGGCCGCGACGCGCGCCAGGACCAGACGCCCGTTCTGGTCGCGATTGTACGAAAACAGCTCGTAAGCCGTCATGATTTCGTAAATCGCGGCGATCGCGGCGATTGCCGCGGTCCGAAGGTGAATGTCCTGCGTCCACAGTCCAGACAGCCAGACGAGCCCCCCGAGCAGCGCCGAACGAGATCGAAGAGGTCTGTCGGCGAAAACCGCGGCTCCCGTCCAGAGAAAGCCGCACGACCACAGCATGAGGGCGTTGCCGAGGACGATCGAGAGCGATTCGATCTGATTGCGGAACGCAAAGCAGAAAGCCGAGCTTCCCGCCATCAGGAAAGCCGCGGCCCACCAGCACAGTTCTCTCGCCTCCTCGTCGCTGCGCCAGATCACATAAATAAAGGCGCACAGAAGCAAGAGCATGAATGCGCTGAATAGAAACAGTGTCGGCGCCAAAGCGATCAAGGCGACTCCAGATGTTGCGAATACGCCGTTACGGTGGGGCTGCCGAACGAAACGTCGAACACGGATAGGTCCAAACGACTTTCGTCGGCAATAACCGAGCGATGGTCGGAGTCAGAACAGATCGCAATGGTTAAATGTTTATTGATAACGGCTATTCCGCGACGATCGACGGTTATCGCGGGTCGGTTGGGGCTTCGATCGACGTGACGCCGGCGCACTTCGAGATCGTCGTCACACGCCGTCCCAAATAAACGCCTGCCGGAGCTGCGAGGGTGAGGTCGCGCAGGCGCCGGCGCAAGAGCGGTTGATCGAGAACGGCGTGCCGATCGAGGCGCTCGAGTATCGCTGACCCGAAGGCCTTTCGATCAGGAAGGGGTTTCTCGGCTTGGGTCGGGGTCGCGCCAAAGCAAAACTCCAGCGGCGGCAAGGAGAGGCTCGGCGGGATCACAAAGCAGGGCGACCGAGATCTGCGCAGTCTGTTCACGGCTGGCGCCATGGCAAACATCCGCTACGCCAAGCTCCATGGAACCACGCATCGGCCCTGGACGGACGGTAACACGGCGAAGTTCGATTTTGGAGAGGCGGAAGGGTGTCGGATCGAGGCGCGCTTCGATGGCGGGACGTTGACCTCGAACGCGGGCGCGCCGCTGCTCGGCAAGGTCGAGGCCAGCCCCTCCAAGACACCTTCCGCCCTTACGAATCCCCCGCAGCGACTTCTTCGATGCGGCTTAGCGAACAATTTGGAACAGATTCCACGATTACCCGGCACCCGCGCCTTGTGTCACATCGATGGCGGACGCAAAGGGCTCGAAATCGGCGACCGTCAGTCGGTAGAGCCTCGTCCCCTCTCGCTCGCCGCTGTCAGGCAGGAGATGGAACCCCATTTTGTCGAAAAAATCCGCAATGAGGCCGTTGCGATCGGTGCGCCGATATTCGCCGACGATCTGTTCGACGCCACGCGCCGCCGCCAGCTCGACCAGCTCGTTCATCCTAAAAACCGCAGTTGAGCGAACGGTCGACTGATGGAGATACGGGTTTTCGGCTTCAGGTTGCATCAGCATGGCGCGAGGCGCTGCGGCGGACGTAGCAGGCGGCCGCCGAGGAGCGCCTGGAACGCCCGCGAGAGGATCGCGCGCCATTTTTGCCGCAACGTCGACTGCTCCGCATTTTCGACGAGCCCCCGTAGGAAGGCGGCGACCGCAGCCAGCGCCTCGGCGGCCGTCCGCGCGCCGGCATGCGCGCTCGTCACGCGCAGCGTCGTCTGCCGGGCGTGCCGCGTGCGCGTCGCTATGGCCGAGAGAAACAGCGGACGGCTGGTGATCGCCTCGCGATGCAAGCGCGGCTCGGCGAGGAGCACGAATATGTTCCACCAATCGTAGAACAGCGCCATGAGCCGCGCCGACAAGCGACAGCGCGCCAGATCATGCGTCGTGAAGCCGCCCCAGCCCCATTGGTTCTTCATCTCGTCAAAAATATTCTCCGCGTCACCCCTGTCGCGGTAGAGCTGACCGAACGCTTCTGTCTCTTCCACGAGCGAGGTGACCAGAACCGAATATTCGCAAGGCTCGCCGCCATGGTCGAACTCGGGGAAGGACAGCTGCGGCGCGCCGTTCTCGTCATCATAGGACAGCCCTACGGCACCCTTCAATCGCCGGCGCAGCACGATCACGCGACGCTCGCGGCTCCATCCCAAAAGGCGAACCGCGCCTTCCTTCGCTTGAAAGCCGTGGCCCACATAGATCCATTCCTGCGCGCGGCTCAGCTTCTCGATCATGCGCACGACATTCCTGGTCAGGCGCAGCTTGAACAGATAAGGCAGTCCGCGCGCCTCGGCCTCGCGCATGACGCCTTCGTTTTCAAAGCCGCTGTCGCCGCGCAGCAGCGTCGGCCAGCAGTCGCGCGGCAGACGATCGATCAACGCCCACAGGCTCGGCGCGGCGTGCTTCGACGCATGCTCGTCGCCAGGACACACGTCGACGTCGAGCACGAGACGCGCCTGCGCCATCGAATAAGTGTGATAGCAATGGCTCGGACGTCCCGGCTTTTTGGGATTATAGCCGAGGACCGCCCCTTCCTGATGGCCGTAGAGCGGCTTGACGGTCGTGTCGACGTCGAGGATCCACGGCTCGGCCAGCAAGGGCGCCACGCAATATTGCAAATGGCCGCGCAGCCATGCCGCGCCTTCGCTCTCGTCGATCGCTTTGAAGGCGCGCCGCACTGCATCTTCGCTGACGACCTTCTTCATGCCGAGCAGCTCCGGCAGCACGGCGTCGCAGCGCAGCGCCACTATATGAGCGTAGCGCTTGTGCCCGGCGAGCATGGCGAGCATCGCCGTGCCGAGAACGTCGCGCTTCTTGGGCGCATTGGGGCTGGCATAGCGCGGCGGACAATCGGCGACGAAGGCGTCGAACAGTCCGCTCGTTTTCAGGAAGTCGATGAAGAACGGCAGCTGCCCGAGCCGCGTCATCGCCGCTTCCTGATCCCATTCGACCCGGATCGCGCCGAAGAAGCTGTCGAGATCGACGCCCGCCGGCGCCTCGCCGACCACAACCGGCGATTGCTCACCCGCAGGGTGAGCCGAAGGAAGAGAGGAATCGTCCATCATGCGCTTGATAATGCGCCTCTCGCCTCATCCCTTCAAAGGGGAAACGCCCGGATTTAGGATGAAACTGTCGACGCCGAGCGCTGCATATTCACGCAAGCGCGCCTCGACCTGCGCCGGATTGCCGACGATCGCCGTTCCTGCGCCGCCCCGCGTCAATCCGACGCCGGCCCAGAGATTGGGGCTAATCTCGAGGTCCGCGCGCGTGCGCCCATGGCCTTTGCGCAATTCGAGCATTCTCTGCTGGCCGATCGAGTCCATTCTCGCGAATGTCTGCTGCGCCTCGGCAATCGCCCCGTCGTCTAAGCGGCTGATGAGAGAGTCCGCCGCCGCCCAGGCTTCGTCCTCCGTCTCGCGCACGATCGCGTGAAGCCGCACTCCGAAGCGGGGCGCGCGTTCAAATGCCGCCGCGCGACGCTGCACAACCGCGATCTTCTCGGCGACCGCGCGACGGTAGATCGGCGGCGAAGGCGGCGTTCGCGCAGACGAGCGCGCCCGCCGCACCGATGACGCGGTAAAGGAGATTCATCTAACTGCAGCCGGAGGCCTCCGCGTCAATCGATTCGAAGAGCAAGCGTTCAGGCTCGCTCTTCGGCGGATGACGCGAGTCGCTAGTCTCGCCGCGCGTGAACGCGATCATTCGCTGCGCAGCTTCGTCTCAACGAGGGAGGCGATGTCGCGCAAGCGTTGGTCGGCGCGTCGTCGCGGACGCGCGACGTCGATCGTGATGGAGGCGCGGACCTCGCCCGGCTGGCCGCCGAGGGCGATCACGCGGTCGGCGAGATAGACCGCTTCATCGATGTCATGCGTGACGAACAGGACCGTCTTGCCGGTCTCGCGCCAGAGCTCGAGCAGATCGTCCTGCAGGCGTTGTCGCGTCGGCGCGTCCAGTGCGGAGAAAGGTTCGTCCATCAGCAGCAGGTCCGGCTGCACCGCGAGCGCGCGGGCGAGGGCGACGCGCTGCCTCTGTCCGCCGGAGAGCTGATGCGGAAAGCGCTCCGCATAGTTCTCGAGCCCGACGCCGCGCAATGCGTCCAGCGCGCGAATGTGGCGCTCCGCTTTCGAAAGCTTCATCTTTTCGAGGCCGAGCGCCACATTGGCCTCGACGCGCCGCCAGGGAAGCAATCGCGCATCCTGAAACACCAGCGCCATGGCGCAATCGGATCGCGCGTCGAATCGCAATGCGCCGGCCGAAGGCGCGGCGAGGCCGATCAGCACGCGCAGCAAGGTCGATTTGCCGACGCCGGAGGCGCCGAGGATCGCGATGAATTCCCCGCGCGTGATCGTCAGATCGAGCCGCTCCAGCACGGCGACATGGGCGCCGTCGTGCTCATAGCCGAGCGCCAGCCCCTCGATCTCGATGAGCGGCGCCATCACGCCTTCCATGTGAGAAGCCTCGATTGCGCGAAGATGAATGCCATGTCGATCAAGCCGTAGAGCGCCGCCATGGTCAGCATGTAGACGACGACGATATCGGTGGCGAGCAGGCTGGAGGCTTGGTTCATCCGCTGCCCGAGGCCGGCGACGCCGAACAGCTCGGCGGCGACCACGGCCATCCAGGCCTGGCCGAGCGAGGTGCGCACGCCGACGAGAATGCCGGGGAGGCTCGCCGGAAACTGCACCTTCACCAGCTTCTCCCAGCTGGTTCTGAAGCCGAAGGCGGCCGCCACCTCGATGAGATCGCGATCGACATTGCGAATGGCGCCGTGGGCGGAAAAATAGACGATCCAGAACACGCCGATGGCGATGATGAACACCGCCGCCTTCTCCTCGACGCCGAACCAGAGAATGGCGAAGGGAATCCAGGCGAGGCCGGGAATGGGGCGAAGAATGCGCGTGATCCAGGCCGTCATCCATTCGAGCGGCGGAAGCACGCCGGTCGCGACGCCCGCCGCGACGCCGAGCGCCACGCCGACGCCGAGGCCGATGAGATAATGCGACAGGCTCGCGCCAACACAGGCGAGCCAGACGCCGTTCTGGAACTCGCGCCAGAAGGCTCCGGGCAATTGGCTGGGGACGGGGAGAAGCGCATGCGCTCCCGGGGTGAGCAGGGGAGCGAGCTCCCATGCGCCGAGGAACAGCGCGAGGCCCAGCAGGGCGGCGAGACGCTGCTTCATCTCGCTTCGCTCTCGTTCGGCCCGCCGACAAAGGTAATGAATTGCGCGGACGACCACACTTTCGCGTCGTCGCGCTGACGGCCGAACAGATAGACCGGACGAAATCCGAACGGCCCGTTGCGCGGCTCGACCGTGAAGCGTCCCGCGATGTCGCGCGGCAGCGGCGCGTCCGCGAGACGCTCGAGCGCGAGGAACAGCTCGACGCCGCCGAGGTCGAGCCGCAGCTCGCCTTTCTCGATCAGCTCGCGGCCGGTCGCCTCGAAGCGAAACTCCGGCGCATGGACGAAAGGCGCGGGAAAGCGGGGATCGCCGACCTTCACGAAGCCGCCGATCGTTCCCTCGACGAGAAAGCGCGCGGCGGAAAGATCATCGATTTCCAGCTCCAGCGCATCGGCGTCGCCATAGGTTTCCGAGCGAAAGGCGATGTCGGTCGCGCCGGCGCGCCAGGCGTTCTCCTCGTCATGCTCGAAGCCGACGCAGGCGAAGCCGCGCACCACGGCGCCCTGCACGCGCAGACGACCGTTCCAGCTCGCCCAGCGATAGCGATCCTTTATTCGCGCGCCGCCCCAGCGCAGCCGGGCGCGCGTCCGCGAAAAGCCGAGCTCGGCGTGGAGATTTCGGCGCCAGAGCAGCCCCTCATGGTCGAAGGCGGCGATCTCGTCGAAGCCGGCGTCGCCGAGGAAGCGATAGTCGATCTCGGCCGGCCCCTCATTCTCGAAGGCGTCGCCTTGGAGGCGATCCCCGCATCGGACGATGAGCGCGAGCCGCTCGCCGGTCGTCGCGAAACTATGGCGCGCGCGCAATGCGCGGCCGATCGCGGCGCGGTCCAGGCTTTCGGCGAAAACGCCGGTCAGCCCGCCGCGAACGCCGAACACTTGCACGCCGGGCGCGCCGCCGCCCGGCCGTCCGCGATGCTCGTCGCTGTTCGCGCAGACGCCGAGCCGATAGCCGCGGGCGATCACATCGCGATAGAGCCAAGAGAAATGGCCCCAGGCCGAGGCGATCTCGACGAGGCGCTCGAGCTCGGGGTGGTGCCAATCGGCGATATAGCGTCGCCCGCCGACATGCGGCACGACGAGATGGGTTTCCGGCGAATGGCCATAAGCGTCCCACAGCTCATTCACCGGCCAGCGGCCGAGCTCGACCTTCGGCGACTTCATGTCCTCGTTCCAGGACAGGGTGCGATTGTGCCGCCCTTGCGCGTCATAGGGAAAGTCGGGCTCCTCCTCGCCGAGGAAGATCACCTTGTGGTCGCCGCCCGCCGTCGAGCTTCCGCACCATTCCTGCACCGGATAGGTCACGAAGCGCCCGGGCGCGTCGAGCGCGTTCACCGCCGCGACGCCGTCGCGCCAATTGGCGTCGGTGATCTGAAAGTCGTTGGCCGTATAGCCGAACACGTCGACGCCGCCGACATCGCGCGCGAAGGCGGCGTTGTAGGAAGGGCTGTTCGTTCCGACCGTGTCATGCGCATGAACATGCAGATCGGCGTAGAAGCCGCGCGGCGCCGGCGCATCGGCGAAGACCGAGAGAAAGGCCGAAGCCGTGGGAATCCCATGCGCGTCGGGCTCGGCGACCAGCGTCACGTCTCCGTGGTCGGTCGGGACATCCTCTATCGCGACGCTCGCCCAGCCTTCTACCGGAAAGGCGAGGTCGCGTGACGCGATCGTCTCGGCGCCCGCGAGGATCGATAGTCGGAGGGAGCCGGGACAATCGCGGACGATATTCCCCCAGCGATCGAGCGCAGAGAGGCGGAATGGCGCGTGTGCCCCGGGCCGCGCGAAACGCGGGCCGACGAGCGACAGCCGCGCCGGCGGACCGGCGACGATGCGCAGCGAGACATCGCCAGGCACGGCGACATAACGCGACGTGCCCAGCGGATCGACATAGGTGCGAAAGCGAAAATCATCGTCGACGAAGGTCTGGAGGCGCGTGCCCGGTCCGCCGGCGCGGCGATCGCCCAATCGGATGACGATGTGGTCGCCCATATTGAGATAGCCGTCGATCACATCGACGATCACGGCCTTCTGATAAGGCCGCTCATGTCCTTTTTGGTCGAAGCGGACCGCGAGATGCTGCACGCTCGCCGGCGATTGGCCGGGGGCCAGCGGGCCGGCCTGATAGTCGACGCTGAGATAATCGGCGCCTTTCGGATCGGCGGTCTGGAACAGCGCCCAGTCGGAATAGAATTTGAACGTGACCTTTAAGGTCGCGCCATCGGCGACGCCGCTCGCGCCCACCTCATAGTCGAGCAAGATCTCCCGCCAGGATCCGGCCTCCGCTTCCTCGAGGCTGCAAGCGAGCCGGCCGGCGAAGGGAGCTTCCTTCATCTTGTCATAGAGACCTTCCGGCGCGACCGGCGCCAAGGGTCGCGAGCCCGATAACGGGGGGCGCGCCCTATCCTCCTCATTCGACAATCGAGCCCTCCTTCAGTCTATTTCTACTATAGACTATATCGTTATCTTGACGCAAACTCGCGCCCGTTGCGAGCCGAGAGGAGGACGATTAATGTCGAAGAAGCTCGTCGCGATGGCCATGGCCATCGCCTTCCATGCGACCGGCTCGGCTGCCGAGACGGTGACCGCGCGCGTTGGAGTCATCCCGGTCATCGGCGCGGCCCCTCTGTTTGTGGCGGAGAAGGAAGGCTGGCTCCGCGAGAGCGGACTCGAGCTGCAGACCAAGATCTTCGAGAGTGGCCCCAATATCGTTCAGGCGGCGGCGAGCGGCGGCATCGACATCTACATCGGGGGAATCGCTCCGGCCGCGGCCGGACGGGCGAAAGGCGTCGACCTGCGCGTTGTGGCGGCCCTCGCGGTGGACGAGAATGTGCTCGTCGGCGGCCCCAAGCTCGAGGCCTTCTTCAAGAAGGGCGTCGCGCCGGCGGCGGCCTTCAAGGCCTTCCGGGCCGCCAATGGTCGGCCGGCCCGCATCGCCACCCAGCCGCCCGGCTCGGTGCCGGCCGCCAATCTCCAATATTGGCTGCGCGAGGCGACGCATACCGACCCTTCCGACGTCGAGGTCGTCTCTATCGGCATAGACGCGACGCAGCAGGCTCTGCTCGCGAGCGCCGTGGAGGCCGCGACCGTGCGCGAGCCGACTCTGACGATCGTGCAGAAGGCGAACCCTGAAATAGCGCTGATCGCGGGCGGCTCGGAGCTGTTTCCAGGTCAGCCGGGCACGGTGGCCGCGGTCTCGGCGGATTTCCTCGAGAAACATCCGAAGCTGGTTCAAGCGCTGGTCGGCGGTCTCGTCCGCGCTGTGGAGGAGCTGCAGAAAGATCCCGATCGCGCTGCGCCTCATGTCGAAGCGGCATTGTCCAAAGGCATTGTCGATGGCGCGACCATCCGCAAATCGCTGTCGTCCCCCGCCGTCCGTTTTGTCGTGGATCCGAAAGCGATCACCGAGCCGACCAAGGCTCTGCTCGCCTATCAGGCGACGCTCGGCGTGGTCGATAAGGCGCCGAGCGTCGACGGCCTCTTCGACTCGCGCTTCTTCGACAAGACGAGGAGCGAGAAATCCTCGAAGAAGTGAGCCGCAGCGCAAGTCGGCGTCGCAAGCAGGATGAGGGCGTCGATTTCGTTTCACGCTTGTCGGCGTCGACTCCCTTACAATATCACCCGCCGGTGCCGCGCGCCGTCCGGCGAATTTTCGAGACGATGAAAATGAAACGAAGACGAAGGACGCCGACGCCCGACCTCGAGCAGGCCGCGGGCGCAGGCCTCATGCATCGCCGGGCCTTCATCGCCGGCGCCGCGATCGCCGGGGCAGTCGCGGCGGAGCCGGCGCGCGCCGAGGGGCTCGCGGTCGAGCCGTGGATGACCGCTCCGGGCTCGCCCTTCACCGGCTATGGCCAGCCCTCGCGCTTCGAGGCCGGCGTCGCCCGCGTGTTCGCCAATCCGCCGAACGCGCCGGGCTCTGGCGCCGCACGCACGCCGCTGCATCGGCTGCAGGGAATGATCACGCCCAATGGCTTGCATTTCGAGCGCAGCCACAGCGGCGTTCCGGACATCGATCCCGACAAGCACCGTCTGCTCATTCATGGGCTCGTCACGCGCCCCTTGGTCTTCTCGCTCGAGACCCTGTCGCGCTATCCTATGGAGTCCCGCATCGCCTTTATCGAATGCGGCGGCAATAGCGCGCAGCTCTATCAGACCGAAGCGCTGGACGCCGATGCGCAGCGGCTGCACGGCCTCGTCTCCTGCGCCGAATGGACGGGTGTGAGGCTGTCCACGCTGCTCGACGAAGCGGGCGTCGATCCTACCGCTCTCTGGGTCCTCGCCGAGGGCGGCGACGCGGCCGGCATGAGCCGCAGCGTGCCGATCGCCAAGGCGATGGACGATGCGCTGATCGCGCTCTATCAAAATGGCGAGCGCATCCGCCCGTCCAACGGCTATCCGATGCGTCTGCTGCTGCCGGGCTACGAAGGCAATATGCAGGTCAAGTGGCTGCGCCGTCTGAAGCTCGTCGAGACGCCGGTGATGACGCGGGACGAGACGGCGAAATATACGCTGCTGCGGCCCGACGGCTCGGCGCTGCAGTTCGTCTTCGGCACGGAGGTGAAATCGGTCATCACCCAGCCCTCTCCCGAATTGTCGTTGAAGGAGCCGGGGCTCCACGAGATCTCCGGCCTCGCCTGGTCGGGCGCCGGCCGCATCGTCAAGGTGGAAGTGTCCGCCGACGGCGGCCGCAGCTGGGCCGAGGCGCATTTGCAGCAACCGATCCTTTCGAAGGCGCTGACGCGCTTTCGGCTCGGCTGGCGCTGGGATGGCGGACCCGCCGTGCTGCAGAGCCGCGCGACCGACGAGGAGGGCAATGTGCAGCCGACGCGCGAAGCGCTGCTCGCGCGTCGCGGCGCGCGAGCGCTCTACCACTTCAACGGGGTCGCGAGCTGGGGTGTGGCTGCGAGCGGAAGGGTGACGCATGTCTATGCGTGAGGCCGCCGCTCTGGCGCTGCTGCTCGCTTTGGCGTGCGCGGGCGCGCGAGCCGAAGGACCGGAGCTCGGTCGACCAGCTACGCCGAGCGAAATCGCGCGCTTCGACATCAGCGTCGGCCCGGACGGCGCAGGCCTGCCGCCGGGCTCGGGAACGGCGCGCGAGGGCCGTGTGGTCTATGAGGCGAGATGCGTCGCTTGCCATGGCGAGAAGGGCGAGGGCAAGCCGAATGATCGGCTGGTCGGCGGCGTCGGCGCGCTCGCGGGGCAAAAGCCGGCGACAAAGACCGTCGGCAGCTATTGGCCTTATGCGACGACCGTTTTCGATTATGTGCGCAGGGCGATGCCCTTCGACGCGCCGAAGTCGTTGCGCGACGAAGACCTCTATGCGGTCACGGCCTATCTTCTTCATCTCAATGGCGTGATCGGCGAGGACGCGACGGTAGACGCCGCGACTCTGCCCAAAATCGTGATGCCCAATCGAAACGGCTTCGCGCCTTTTGCTCCTGGCGACTGACCTGCTGGCGAAGACAAGTCGGCGCGATAAGGCGGGCGGGGGCTCCGCGACGCCCGAGCTGACGCCGGCCGAAATCCGACCGCGATCGCCGATCTGCCGCCCATGACCCGGGCGGAGGCCAAAAAAATGACATTGTCTACCGAATTACTATATATTCAGTGTCGTATCGGAAGCGGTGCCTTCCACACCGGACGACAGCGCCGCGCAGGCGCCCGGGAAGCAGGCTTCCGCATAATCTCAGCGCCGGGTCGTCGCTACGGTGGATGGCCTGCGCTGATGGTGAGTGCATCGCCATGACAAGGGAGACCTGTGCTTGACAGATTCGCACTTCATTCCAGATCATGAAGCCGAAATTGGCGGCGACAAATCCCTAGTCGGCTCGGAGGGAGCGTCGCAAGGCCTGAAGCTCGCCCTTTCGCGAGATGCGGCTGCGAACTCGTGGTTCGAGCAGCATGAAGGGCCGACGCTCCTGGTTGCGGCGGCGATCTATGCCAGCTGGCTATTGCTGCTCGCTTCTCATGAACATGTCCCTTGGTGGATCACGGCTCCGCTGGCGGGCTACGTCGTGCAGTGGCATTCCTCTTTGCAGCACGAGGCGATTCACGGCATGCGCGGGATCCCGAAGGGGCTGCGTCGCGCGCTCGTCTGGGCGCCGATCGGTGTGTGGTGCCCTTTCGAAATCTATAGGAGGCTGCATTCGCAGCACCATCGCAACCGCTATGTCACCTATCCAGGGCAGGATCCAGAATCGTACTATAACAAGGAAGAGGACTGGAAAGAGCATGGCGATCTGTGGAGGGGGCTGCTCACAGTCAACCAGACCTTCTTGGGAAGGCTGTTCATCGGTCCGTTCTTGCAAATGCCGCGGCTCCTGATCGACGAAGCTGGCAAGATGATCGCCGGCGACACGGCAAACGCCGGCATTTGGCTTCGCCATTGCATCGGCTCGGCCTTGGTGCTGCTGCTCGTGACGCGGGTATTCGAAATGTCCGTTTGGTCGTATCTCGTTGAGTTCACCTATAGCAGCTTTGTCTTTGGCATGATGCGCAGCTTCACCGAGCACCGCTGGAGCGAGCGGGCGAGCGAACGCGCTGCCGTGGTCGAATCGAACTGGGTGTTCGGGCTTCTGTTCTTGTGGAACAACCTCCATGCCGTTCACCATCTCTTCCCGACGGTGTCATGGTGGAAATTGCCCCATGTCTGGCGCCGGCATCGTGCGCGCATCGAAGCGCACAACGGCGGCTTCGTGTTTCGAGGTTATTGCGAGATCGCTCGGCGATGGCTCACCACGCCGAATTTCATCCCGATCCACCCGCCCGGCCGCGCCAGCGAGAATTCATTGTCTGACGCGGCTGTGCTCGAGCCCGGCCCTGCGACGCAGCCGCGCATCACGTTGCGTACGCATGCGACGTGATGCAGCGCGTCCATCGCGGCGGACGGCCAGCCTGCCGATGTACTGTCTTCCCGAGATGGCAGCCGCGAATGCCGCCCTCTGGACGGCCTTGCAGCTCGGGCTTTGCGCCAAGGGCGTCGAAACCGCCGACATCGAGTTCCACACCGAAGGATGCGCGGTTTCGGAGGGCCTCGGGCCGGGGGTATTCTTCACCCAGACGTGCGGCTATCCGCTGTTCAAGCATCACCGCGACAAAGGACGCGTGCTTGGAACGCCGCATTACTCGACTCCCGGATGCGTGGGATCCACTCATCGCGCCTTCTTCATCGTCAGAAGCGATGATCCCGCCGAATGTCTTAAAGACATGCGCGGGCGGATATTCGGGTGCAACAGCTTGCTGTCGAACTCCGGCATGAACTTGCCGCGACTGTCTCTCGCGCGGATTGCTGGAGGACAGGCCTTCTTTTCCTCCGTCGTCATGACCGGCGGGCATGTCGCGAGTCTCGAACGTCTCGACGAGGGACGCATCGATATCTGCTCGGTCGACAATGTGACCTGGGGATTTTTCAAGAAGTTCCGCCCCGTCAACGCCGAACGATATCGGATTCTCGACGAGACCGTATCTAGCCCGTCATTGCCATATGTGACTGCGGCGAACACGAGCGAATCCGATGCGGCAGCTATTGCCGAGACACTGCATGAGATTATGGACGATCCACAGATGGCCGGCATGCGCGATGCGTTGGAGCTCGCCGGCTTTTCCGCGCCCGACGTCGACGCCTACGAACGTCTGACGGAATTCGAGCGCGAAGCCGCCGAGCTGGGCTTTCCCGAGCTGAAATAGGCGCGACAGCGAAGTGCGCGCCGCCGCGGGCTCGGGCGACTCGGCTCGGTCACGGGTCGATGGGCTCGGAAATCCGGCCGAGCGCTCTGGCTTTGGCCTCTGTGAAAGTTCTGACAGCGCCGTTCACGCCACGGGCGAATTCAGAGGCGGCGGCGCTCGAGAGAAAGGCGCTCGATCGACCATCCGGTTCCGAGACGAACCAGGCACGATCCGCAAAGAGCTTGACTCCGCTCACGCGGTCCCAGGCGTAAATTGCGCGTGCGGTTCTTCCCTGCCGCTCCCCCTCCGTGAGCGCCGCCAATGCGGCTTCGAGCGATGAAAATCGCCACACTCGGGGTTCGTCCGTCAGCCAAATCTCTGTCGCGCGTAAGACGCCTGCGATCGGGTTGCCAGTGGATGTTTCCGTCAGCGCAGGCGCGGCAAAGCCGGCCGAAAAACGCGACTCATAGTCGAGTCCCGCTTCCTTCATCGCCCTGCGGATCAATGCATCGTCGATAAAGGTTTCGAGGTCGAGCCCCTCGTCGGCTCGCTTGAGCAATCGCAGCGTGTCGATCGACGTCGCGAGATCCTGTCGGAACTCCTTGCTCCACACGAGATCGCGCCTCTGCAATCCGAGCGGGCCATGGAAAAGATAGACGACCGGGGCCTCGATTCCGGTCGCCCTCGCGATGAGCTCGCTGTATTTCTCGGGCTCCTCATCGAGAAGCCTCGTCGCCTCGATCACGGCGCGCAGATAGGCGACGACGACTTCCGGATACGCTTCGGCATAGACCCCGTCGACGAGCGTTCCGTGAAATGTCGGAACTCCCGCCTGCGAGCCATCGAAAATTTTTCGCGCCACGCCTCGATAGGGAAAGAGTTCCGCGAACGGGACGAATCCGGCATGCGCATCGATCTGGCCGCTCTGCAGTGCCGAGCCGGCGACTTCGGGCGCTTGCGCGACGATCTTGACGTCCCGGTCGGGGTTCCAGCCGAGATCGGCGATCGCGCGCAACAGCATGCCATGCGCCGTCGAGGCGAATGGGACCGATATCGTCTTTCCTCTGAGCTCCGCGAGTGACTGGACGGGGGAGCCGATCGGGACGACGACGCCATTGCCGCTGCCCTTCGTGCTACCGGACAGCGCCACGATGAATTTGCTGCGCTTGCCCGCCTTCTTGAAGGCGACGCCGTTCAGCGCCCCGGGAAAGTCCGCCATCACGCCGAAGTCGAGCTTGCCGGCGATCATTTCATTGGTGATCGGCGCGCCGCTGGTGAAATTCTTCCACTGAATGTCATAGGTCGCGCCGGCGTATTTGCCGTCGTGCGGCAGATAGCGGTCGAGAAGACCGAGCTCGCGGATGAGCAATCCGCCCGCCGCGCAATTGATCGTCGTGTCCTGCACGCCGATCGCGACGCGGATCGTCTCGGCGGTGGACTGGCTCGTCGGCGCCGCGAGAAACATCGCCAGCAGCAAGAGACGCGCGATCGGCATCATCGACATCGACTCCTCGAGGTTTCGAGCGATTTATGAATTTTTGCGTCGCCATGGCATGACGACTGCGCCGAGGCCACGCACGGCGGCGCTGCTCGCCGAGCCGAGGACGCCGATGACGAGCATGCCGACGACGATATCCGGGTAATTCTGCAAAGTGTAGGACTCCCATGTGTAATAGCCGATGCCGAGCTGTCCCGAGATCATTTCGGCCGTCACCAGGCAGAACCAGCATGTGCCCATGCCGATCGACAGACCGGTGACGACGCCGGGCATCGCGCCCGGGATCACGATCTCGCGGATGATCGTCGTCTCGTTCGCTCCGAGCGAACGGGCAGAAGCGATCAGCCGGCGGTCGACCTCGCGGACCGCGTCGATGGAGTTGAGCAGGATCGGAAACAGCGCGCCGGTGAAGGTGATGAAGATCATCGACGCTTCCGACGATGGAAACATCAGAATGGCGAGCGGTATCCAAGCGACCGCGGGAATGGGACGCGCGAGCTCCAAGGTCGGCATCACGATATCCTCGATAGATCGCCCGCGCGCGACGAGCACGCCGACCACGACGCCGACCGTCGCGGCCAGAAAATAGCCAGCGAGCACGCGCGTGAGGCTCGCTGCGATGTGCGATTGGAGCTTTCCCGTGTTCGCGAGCGCGAGGAAGGCCTCCGCGACCTCGGCCGGCGCGGGAAGGTTTGCGAAGGAGACGAAAGGCAACCGGAGCCTGACCGCCGACACCCCGTTCCAGAGCAGGAACAGGGTCAGCACCGACAAAGCGCGCAATGTCCATCTTCGCCAGGATACGCGTGAGCTCGAGGAGGCCGCTTCGGCCGAGCCAGCGCTCGGGCGCGCGCGAAGTCTCGGCGCGCCCGTCATGCGAGCGCTTCCGCTCGCTCGAAAGCGCGCCGGCTCTCGCAACGGATGAGGTCCCGGCACCGAACCTTGGCCTCGTTGAAGGCCTCGCTTGCATGGACCTCCCTCGGACGTGGCCGCGGAAGATCGATCCGCAAGTCGAGGAGGACACGTCCCGGCGCCGCGCTGAGAACCACGACGCGATCTCCCAGAAACAGGGCCTCGTCCAGATCGTGGGTGACGAAGACGACAGTGTTGCGGATATCGCGCCATTGCTCGAGGAGATGCTCCTGCATCAGCGCTCGGGTCTGCGCGTCGAGCGCGCCGAAAGGCTCGTCCATCAGCAGCACGGCCGGTCGAGTGACGAGCGCGCGGGCGATGGCGACGCGCTGCTGCATTCCACCCGATAGCGTCGATGGATAGGCTCGCGCGAAACGCGCGAGCCCGACAGACGACAGATAATCAAGCGCTAGGCGGCGCGCCTCGGCGGTCGACGCGCCGCGCATGCGCAGGCCGAAGGCCACATTGTCCTGCGCGGTCTTCCAGGGAAAGAGCGAATAGTGCTGGAACACGACGCCCCGATCCGGGCCGGGTCCGCAGACCCGTTCGCCATCGACGAGCGCCATACCGGACGTCGGCGCGACGAAGCCGCCGATCACATTGAGCGCCGTCGACTTTCCGCAACCCGACGGCCCGAGGAGGCACAAGAATTCGCCGGGCCGGATCACGAGGCTCGTCTCGGTGAGCCCGGCGCCGCGGCCATAAGCGACGGTGACCTCGCGCAATTCGACGCGCCCCACGCCCGCGCCGGTGGCAGCGGGTCGAGGGTCGGCCTTCGGGCGTGAATTAAGGCTGGTCGAAAGCATAGACAATATATAGACTAATAGGTGAATGAAACGCAACGGGCTCGACGCGGGCGAAGCGATCCGAAAGAGGCGATGTGAGCCAGAACCTTGACACCGACTCCGTCTTCGACGCCGATGTGCTCGTGATCGGCGGAGGAACGGCCGGCCCGCTCGCCGCCTATAAGGCGAAGGCCGCGAATCCGGCGCTTCGCGTCGTCCTTCTCGAGAAGGCGAATGTGAAGCGCTCCGGCGCGATCGCCATCGGGATGGACGGGCTCAACAACGCGGTCGTTCCGGGATTCGCCACGCCGGAGCAATATGTCCGCGAGATCACCATCGCCAATGACGGCATCGTCTATCAGAAGGCGCTCCTCGCCTATGCCGAGCGCTCCTTCGACATGATCCGCGAGCTCGACCAATGGGGCGTAAAGTTCCTCAAGGACGAGAACGGCGATTTCGACGTGAAGAAGGTCCATCATCTCGGGACCTATGTGCTGCCGATGCCGGAAGGCGGCTCCGTCAAGAAAATTCTCTATCGTCAATTGCGCAAGGCGCAGGTGCTGATCTCCAATCGCTTCATGGCGACGCGCCTGCTGACCGCGAAGGACGGACGCATCGCTGGCGCGATCGCCGTCAATAGCCGCAGCGCGGAGCTCCTCGTCATTCGCGCCAAGGCGGTGATCCTCGCCGCGGGCGCGGCGGGACGGCTCGGCCTGCCGGCCTCCGGCTATCTCTGGGGAACCTATGAGAACCCCGCCAATTCCGGCGACGGCTATGCGTTGGCCTTCCACGCGGGGGCCGAATTGACCAATCTCGAATGCTTCCAGATCAACCCGCTCATCAAGGACTATAATGGTCCGGCCTGCGCCTATGTCGGCGGGCCTTTCGGAGCCTATACGGCCAATAGCCGCGGCGAGCGCTTCATCGAATGCGACTATTGGTCGGGGCAGATGATGCTCGAATTCTACCGCGAGCTGCAGAGCGGCCGCGGGCCGGTGTTTCTCAAATTCGATCATCTCGCGCCCGAAACCATCGCGGAGGTCGAAGGCATCTTGCACAAGGTCGAGCGTCCGTCGCGCGGGCAGTTCCATGCCGGGCGTGGAACCGACTACCGCCGCGACATGGTCGAGATGCATATTTCGGAGATCGGCTTCTGCTCCGGACACAGCGCCTCGGGCGTATGGGTCGACGAATTCGCGTGCACGACGGTCGCGGGCCTCTATGCGGCGGGCGATATGGCGAGCGTGCCGCACAATTATATGCTCGGCGCCTTCGTCAATGGCGCGATCGCCGGAGAGCATGCGGCCGAATTTTCACGCGACTCCGATCTCGCCGAGCTCGACCCCGGCCAGATCGAGGCCGAGCGGCAGCGCACAAGGGCGCCGCTGCGCAATGCGACGGGGCTTCCCGCCAATCAGGTGGAATATAAGATCAGGCGCTTCGTCAATGACTATCTGCAGCCGCCCAAATCGCCGCGCAAATATGAGATCGCGCAGAAGCGTTTCGCCGAGATCCGCGATGATCTGAAGCGTCTCGTCGCCCGCGACGCGCATGAGCTCATGCGCGCGCTCGAGGTGCATTCGATCCTCGATTGCGCGGAGATGGCGGCCGCGGCGTCGCTCTATCGCAAGGAGAGCCGCTGGGGCCTCTATCATCATCGTCTCGACTATCCGGAGCGCGACGACGACGAATGGTTCTGTCATGTGCAGCTCTACAAGGATGCGAGCGGCGCCATCGCCTGCCGCAAGCGCGCCGTCGATCCCTATATCATTCCTGTCGAGACCGCGGAGCGCGACGCTTATGATCGGCTTCGCATTCTCGCCCGCAACTGAGGCTTCGATGTCCTTCGCGGAAAATCCATCCGAATTTCCGGTCACGGTCGACCCCGAAAAATGCATCGCCGACAAGGGATGCACGATCTGCGTGGACGTGTGCCCGCTCGATGTTCTGCGCATACATCCTGAAACGGGAAAAGCGCATATGAAATACGACGAATGCTGGTATTGCCTGCCTTGCGAGCTCGATTGCCCGACGCAGGCGATCGCCGTGTCGATCCCCTATCTCTTGCGGTGAAGAGAATGGCCGAGCGGAGCTTTTTCGAGGAGCAGGGCGTCGATCTCGACGATGTCGCGGAGCGGCTGCAGAGTGAAGACGCCGACGCGAGGCGCATAGCCGTCGTGGAACTCGCCGAGAGCGGCGAGCCCGCAGGCGAGGCTCTGCTCGTCGCGGCCCTGCGCGATCCGCACTCCGGCGTGAGGCGCGCAGCGGCGAGCGCGCTCGAGCAATTCGACGGCGCCGCGGCGGCGAGCGCTCTGGCGGAGGCCCTGCTCGACGAGGATGCGGAGGTCGCAGCCGCGGCCGACGCCAGCCTGCGCCAATTTCGCGCGCCCGAGGCCGCTCCGCCGCTGCTCTCGCTCGTCGGCCATGAACGCGCCGATGTCCGCGCGGCGGCTTGGCGCGGCCTGCGCGGCCTTCGTGTCGCGGCGACGCTCGTCCCGGCGCTGCGCGCGCTCGACGATGTGGACGCGCAGGTGCGGCGCGAGGCGATCGGCGCGCTGGCCTATCTGAAGGACGAGACGACGACGGCGGCGCTGATCCGCGCAGGACGCGACGATCATCTCGAGGTGCGGCGCGCGGCGCTTGCGGCGCTCGCCTTCGCGCCGGCTTCCATGATCCTCGAGGCGATCCTCGACGGTCTCGCCGACCGGCATTGGCGCGTTCGCGAAACCGCCGCGTCTCTCGCCGGAAGAGCCGGCGCGGCCGGCGCCGAGGCGTCCCTGATCGCAGCGCTGGCCGACGACGTCTGGCAGGTCGCTCTCGAAGCGGCTCGCTCTCTGGGGCGCCTGCGCGCCGGGGGCGCAGTCGTAGCGCTCGGGGCGCTGGCGACGCATCCGGTGAGCAATCTGCGCAAGGAGGTCGCCGCGGCGCTCGGCGAAATTCGCCGCCACGAGGCGCTATGCCACCTCTCGCTGCTGGCCGAGGACTCGGACCCCGATGTGCGCAAGATCGCGCGTTGGTCGATCCATCTCATCGATTCTTCCGCGCGCTGAGGCGTCCCGCCTCAGAGGCGGCTCAGCCAATCGAGATGCGGCGTCGGGAAAGGCTGGAGCTTTTCGAACGCCCTCGCGAGACGCAGCACCGTCGCGTCGCCGAACTGCGGCCCGACGATTTGGAGCCCCACCGGCAGGCCATTATTGTCGAAGCCGGCGGGCGCGGAGGCGGCCGGCTGCTGCGTGATGTTGAAGGGGACGGCGAAGGGCGTCTCGGGAGCGACGCCGAGGCGCGGAACGGGCTTGGACTGCACGGGCGTGACGAGCAGATCATATTTCTCGTGGAATCGGCGCAGCCTTATGCCGAGCTCCGCGCGGCGCTCATTGGCCTCGACGACCTCGGCGAGCGTGTAGCGCTCCAGCCGCTCGACGCGCTTTCGTATAGCAGGATCGATCAGCTCGAGGCCGGCGTCGCCGATGTCGCGCCGCAGGCGGATCGCGCGCTCGGCGTTGATCGCGTCGATGATCGCGGACGGGTCGGAGAAGCCGGGGTCCGCCTCCTCGACGATCGCGCCCAATTCGGCGAGCCGCGCCACCGCGCGGTCCACGACGGCGGCGACGCCCGGATCGACCTGAATATAGCCGAGCGTGCGGCTATAGGCGATGCGCAATCCTTTCACGCCGCTGTCGAGACCATTGGTCCAATCGCGCCCGTCGCTCGGCAGGCTGGTCCAGTCGCGAGCGTCCGGCTTGCCGATGACGTTCAGCAGCAGAGCGGCGTCGGTCACCGTCCGCGTGATCGGGCCGATATGGAACAGCGAGCCATTATGCGGATAGCCGGCGACGCGGCCGAAGGTCGGCTTGAACCCGAAGACGCCATTGACGGCGGCCGGATTGCGAATGGAGCCGCCGCCATCGGTTCCGACCTGCAGCGCGCCGAGGCCGAGCGCCGCCGCGACAGCGGCGCCGCCGCTGCTGCCGCCGCTGACGTAGCTGCGATCCCAGGCGTTGGGCGTGACGCCGGCGAGCCGGGTCTCGGTCAGTCCCTTGAGACCGAATTCGGCGGTCTGCGTCTTGCCCAATATCGCCGCGCCGGATTCGCGCAGACGCGCGGCCGGGGGCGAATCCTCCTGCTGCACGACGTCCGGCGTCGCAAGGCTTCCCTTGCGTGTCGGAAAGCCGCGGACGTTCAGCAAATCCTTGAAGCCCACCGGCACGCCGTCGAGCATGCCGAGCGGCGCGCCTTTCGACCAGCGCGCCTCGGAGGCTCGCGCCTGCGCCAGCGCCCCCTCGGCGTCGACGGCGCGAAAGGCGTTGAAATGCGGCTGCAGCTCCCCGATCCGTTTCAATGTCGCGGCCACGACCTCGACCGGCGAGAGCGCCTTGGAGCGATAGGCGGCGATCAGCTCGCTCGCGGAAAATTGCGTCGGATCCTGGGGCATGGCGTTCCTCGTGCGGGCTGACATGCTATCGGGCGGTCATCGCCGTCGTCGAAGACCGCTCATTCATCTCGGCGCGAGATTGGGATGTGTGTGCGTCCGCAGCGGGCGGCGTCCAGATCAATGCGGCCACGCCGAGAATCGCTAGCGACAAATGCTTCGACGCCATCGCGTTTTTCCCACTTTGGAGTCCGCACATCGCAAAGGAATGTCGCGATTGCCGTGGCGACGCCCTTCATGCGCAGGAGCGAGGATATGCGATCCCGCGCCCAAGTCAACGCATAACCATATATAGTAGCTATATATTAGTCAGCAGAAGGCGCTTTTCCACGCCCTCGCCGGTCGCTCGCGGCGCTCCCTATTCCATGAGAGCATGGCCACGCCCGCCTTTGAGCCTTCGGCCCCTGAGGATCCCGCACGGTTTTATTAAGCCTATAACTCGCGTCGCGCCCGGCCACAGCTTTCGCGTCGGGCTTCGCAAAAAAGCTCGCACCTTCCATCGCCCGCGCCAGCGAGACCGCCAATCAACGATGCGCGAACTGTCCCGACGAGGCGCCTGCGCAATTCCCGCCATCTTGCTCGACGTTCGTGAATCGATTGCCCTCGTTCTCGATCGCACGAGCATCGCCTCGCTGCGCAACAGAGCCAGCAGCGAGACGATAGCCTTACGCTGACCTGTCCGGCGTATTAGAGCCGCGCGGGTCGGCGTCCGAACATCTTTCTCAGCCGGTCGACATACAAGAACACCACAGGCGTGGTGTAGAGCGTCAATATCTGGCTGACGAGCAGTCCTCCGACGATGGCGATCCCGAGAGGACGGCGCATTTCGGCGCCCTCCCCCGAGCCGATCGCGAGCGGCAGGGCGCCGAACAATGCGACCAGAGTTGTGATGAGAATCGGACGAAAGCGCGTGCGGCAGGCTTCACGTATCGCCGCCTCGGGCGACAACCCGCGCCGCCGTTCCGCGTCGAGCGCGAAATCGACCAGGATGATGGCGTTCTTCTTCACGACGCCGATGAGCAGGAGCACGCCGATCATGGCGATGATGCTGAGCTCCGTTCCGCAGCCGAGCAGCGCGAGAAAAGCCCCGACGCCGGCCGACGGAAGCGTCGACAGAATCGTCAGCGGATGCAGGAAGCTCTCATAGAGGATGCCGAGCACGATGTAGACCACGGTCAGAGCGGCCGCGATCATCAAGGGTTGATTGGCGAGCGCGTTCTGATAGCCGGCGGCGTTGCCGGAGAAGACGCCTTGGATCGAGCCGGGCGCGCCGGATTTGGCGATCGCTTCGGCGATCACGCTCGCGGCGTCGCCCAGCGACTTGCCGTCGGCCAGATTGAAAGAGATGGTGATCGCGGCGAAATGGCCCTGATGATTGACTTGCAGCGGCGTCACGCCGTCATCGAAACGCGCGAGCGACGACAGCGGAATCATCGGCGCCGGCGCGCTGTTGACGGCGCCGCTCGCGCTCGTCGAAGCGCGCGGGGAGAACACACGCCGCGCCGCAGCGGCGTCTGCGCCGATGTAGAGATTGTCGAGCGATTCCCCGGTCCCTTGAAATTTTGGAGCGACCTCCATCACCACATGATATTGGTTGAGCGGCTCATAGATCGTCGAAACCTGTCGCTGCCCGTAGGCGTCGAAGAGCGTGTTGTCGATCGCGCTCGCAGGAAGGCCGAAACGCGCCGCTTTGGAGCGATCCATGACGATGCTGTGGCGAAGGCCCTTGTCCTGCTGATCCGAGCTCACGTCGAGAAGCGTCTTGTCGCGTCGCAGCGCCTCTACGATGAGCGGAACGAATGTGCGCAATTGCTCGAGATCGTCGGAGAGCAGCGTATATTGAAACATCGCATTGCCGGTTCGCCCGCCCATGCGGATGTCCTGCACCGATTGCAGAAACAGGCTCGCGCCGCCGACACGCGCGAACTTCGGACGCAGACGCGCCATGATCTCGTCGGCGGACGCCTTGCGCTCGTCGAGGGGCTTCAAGGTCACGAGCATGTCGGCGATATTGACCGGGCCGCCGGGCCCGAAGCTGCCGCCGATCACGGCGGACGCCGACTCGACTCCCGGATCGGCTTCGAGGATCGCGACGAATTGCACGAGCTTCTCCTTCATCGCCGCGAAAGATATGCTCTGATCGGCGACGATCGCGCCGCGCATTCGTCCCGAATCCTGAATGGGGAAAAAGCCTTTGGGAACGATTTGGAGCAAATGGAAATTGAGAAGGATCGTCGCGAGGAGCGTCGCGAATGTGACGCCCGGCCGCGCCAGCGCGACGTCGAGCGTGCGCACATAAGCGTGATGCAGCGCCGAAAAGGCGCGCTCGCTCCACCGCAGCAAGAAGAATTGCGGAGGCCCGGCGTGGCCGCGCAGGATGCGTGAGCACAGCATCGGCGTCACGCTGACCGACAAAATCAGCGAAACGAGGATCGCAACCGACAAGGTCATGGCGAATTCACGCATCATTCGGCCGATGATGCCGCCCATGAACAAGATCGGCAGAAACACCGCGACCAGCGAGAGGCTCATCGACAACACCGTCGGCGCGACCTCGCGGGCGCCCGTCAGCGCTGCGGCGCGGGGCGGTTCGCCCGCTTCGATCCGACGCGCAATATTCTCGACGACGACGATGGCGTCGTCGACGATGAAGCCCGTGGCGATGGTCAGCGCCATGAGCGACAGATTATCGAGGCTGTAGTCGAGGAGATACATCGCGCCCAAGGCGCCGATCAGCGAGACGGGAACGCAGAGGCTCGCCGGAGCGGTCGCGCGGGCGTCCCGCAGCGATAGGAAAACGATGAACACGACGAGCAGAACCGTGAAGAATAGCGTCGACTCGATCTCGTGGAGAGATGCGCGAATGGTCAGGGTCCGGTCCTGCACGATGCGCAGCTCCACATCCGCCGGCAGAGCGGCCGCCAGCGGCGCTGTCAAAGCCCTGATGCGGTCGACGACCTCGATGAAATTGGCGCCCGGCTGCCGATAGATGCGAATCTGCACGGCGGTCCGGCCATTGCTGAGTCCATGGTTGCGGACGTCCTCGACCGAATCGACGACATCGGCGATGTCCTTCAACTTCACGGCGGCGCCGCTGCGATAGGCGACGACGAGACCCTCATAGTCGGCCGCCCTGCGTGACTGATCATTGGCGTAGAGCGTCAGACGCCGGTCGCGCTCGTCGATGAAGCCCTTCGGTCCGTTGAAATTGGCGGCATGCAGCGCGGCGCGTACATCCTCGAGCGAGACGCCATGCGCATACAGCGCCGGCGCATCGAGCTCGACCCGCACCGCCGGCAGAGCCGCGCCGCCGACCGAGACCTCGCCCACACCCTCGATCTGCGCATATTTCTGCTGCAGAACATTGGAGGCGACCTCGAACAACTGCCCCGAGGTCAGCCGATCCGAGAACAGGGCCAAGATCACGATCGGGACTTCGGCCGGATTCGAGGTACGAAAGGTCGGGTTATTGCGCAGCGCCTGCGGAAGATCGGCGCGCGCCGCCGCGATCGCCGCTTGAATGTCGCGTTGTGCGCCGTCGATATTGCGGTCGAGATCGAATTGGAGCGAGATGCGCGTCGAGCCGAGCGAACTCGACGACGTCATTTCCGTTACGCCGGCGATCTGTCCGAGACGGCGCTCCAGAGGCGTCGCCACCGAGGCCGCCATGGTCTCCGGGCTCGCGCCCGGCATCGACGCGGTTATTCCGATCACCGGAAAGTCGATATTGGGAATCGGCGCTCTCGGCAGAAGGAGCGAGGCGGAGAGGCCGGCGAGCACGACGCCCAGCGTCAAGAGGCTCGTGGCCACGGGACGGGCGATGGCCGCCGCGGTGATGCTCATGCCGCTTCGCGCTCCTTCGCATGCCCGACGCGGAGAGAAGCGGATTTCGTCCATCCGTCGAATGCGAGATAGATCACCGGCGTCGTGAACAGCGTGAGGATCTGGCTGAAGATCAGCCCGCCGACGATCGATGCGCCGAGCGGCTGGCGCAGCTCCGCGCCTTCGCCGGAGCCGAGCAGCAGGGGCAGCGCGCCGAGCAGCGCTGCGAGCGTCGTCATCAATATCGGCCGGAAGCGGAGAATGCAGGCTCTGTAGATCGCCTCGCGTGGCGCGAGGCCTTCGTCCCGCTCCGCCTGCAACGCAAAGTCGATCATCATGATCGCATTTTTCTTGACGATGCCGATGAGGAGGATGACGCCGATGATTCCGATCACGCCGAGATCGTCGCCGGCCAGCATCAACGCGAGCAAGGCGCCGATGCCGGCCGAGGGCAGTGTCGAGAGAATCGTCAGGGGATGGATGTAGCTCTCATAGAGCACGCCGAGCACGATATAGACGGTGACGATCGCCGCGAGAATGAGCAGCAGCGTGCTGACCGACGAAGCGTTGAAGGCGTGCGTCGCGCCCTGGAACACGGTGATGACGCTGGCCGGCGTTCCGATGGACGCCTGGGCGGTTCGCAACGCCTCCATGGCGGCGCCGAGCGAATAGCCGGGAGCGAGATTGAAGGAGATCGTCGTCGCCGGAAATTGCGCGAGATGATCGATGGAGAGGGGCGCCGCGATCTCGCTGACGGAGACGAAGGTATCGAGCGGCGTCTGCCGGCCGCCATTGGTCGGCACGCGCAATTCCGCGAGCGTCTCGCGCCCCGACCGCGCGCGCGTCGCCGCCTCGAGAATCACACGATATTGACTGGTCTGCGTGAACAGCGTCGAGACGATGCGTTGACCGAAGGCGTCGTAGAGGATGTTGTCGATCGTCGCGACGCCGACCCCGTATCGCGCCGCCTTTTCACGGTCGATCTCGACGAACAGCGCATTGCCGCCGTCGCGCGCGCTGCTGGCGACGTCACGCAGCGCCGGAGCATGGGACAAATCGTCGACCAGGCGGCGCGCATAATCGGCGAGCTCGGCGGGATTGGCGTCCTGCAGAGCGAAATGGAATTCGCCGCGGCTCACGCCGGAATCGATCGCGAGATCTTGCGCGGGCTGCAGATAGAGCGCGCCGACGGCGCGCAATCGCGCCGCATCCTGCAATCTCCGTGTGATGGCCGCGATCGCGCCGGAGCGCTCGGCTTTCGGCTTCAGCTTGATCAGCAAGCGCGCGCTGTCGAGCGTGCGATTGACGCCGTCCACGCCGAGGAAGGACGAGACATTTCCGACGGCCGGATCCTCGAGCAGCAGCGCGACGAGATCGAGCTGCTTGCGCGTCATCGCCTCGTAATTGAGCGACTGTCCGCCCTCGAAGAAGCCTTGCACGAGGCCGGTGTCCTGCGTCGGGAAAAACCCCTTCGGGATCGTCACGTAGAGGACGCCGGTCAGCGCCAGCGTCGCGGCGAACACGGAGAGCGTCGTGCGGGAGTGGGCGAGCACGAAGCGCAGGGCGACGGCATAGGCGTCGCTCAGGCGATCGAACCAGTCGTGCATGTCCTTCGCATCATGCGCATGGGCGTCGCGCGCCGTCAGCAGCTTGGCGCACAGCATGGGCGCCAGCGTCAACGACACGATCGCCGAGATCACGATGGTGACCGAGAGGGTCACTGCGAATTCGCGAAACAGACGCCCGACGACATCGCTCATGAACAAGAGCGGGATCAGGACGGCGATGAGCGAGATGGTGAGCGAGACAATGGTGAAGCCGATCTCGCGCGCGCCGATGAGGGCGGCGGCGAGCGGCGTCTCGCCGCGTTCGATATAGCGGGAGATGTTCTCGATCATGACGATGGCGTCGTCGACGACGAAGCCGGTGGCGATCGTCAGCGCCATCAGCGTGAGATTATTGAGGCTGTAGCCGAGCAGATACATCACGGCGAAGGCGCCGATCAGCGACAAGGGAACGGCGACGCTCGGAATGATCGTGGCGCGCGGGCTGCGCAGAAACAGGAAGATCACGGCGACGACGAGCGCGATGGAGAAGAGAAGCTCCATTTCGACGTCGTGAATAGAGGCGCGAATAGCCGTCGTTCGATCGGTGAGGACGACGAGATCCACCGTGGCTGGAAGCGAGGCGGCGAGCGCGGGCAGCAGCGCCTTTATCTGATCGACGACGGCGACGACATTGGCGCCGGGCTGCCGCTTCACATCGACGATGATCGCGGGCTCGAGATCGGTAAAGGCGCCGAGCTCGCGATTCTCCGAGCCGTCGGTCACCTCCGCCACATCCTGCAGACGCACCGGGCCGCCGGCGCGATAGGCGACGACGAGCCCTTCATAGTCATGCGCGCTCTGCAGCTGATCATTGGCGTCGATGGCGAATTGGCGGCTACGCCCGTCGATGGTTCCCTTCGGCAGATTGACATTGGCGTTGGAGATCGTCGCGCGCAGATCTTCGAGCGAGAGATTATGCGCGGCGAGCTTCGCCGTATCGGCGCGCACCACGACGGCCGGGCGATGGCCGCCCGAGACGCTCACCAGTCCGACGCCCGAGAGCTGTGAGATTTTTTGCGCGACGCGGCTGTCGGCGAGATCCTGCACTTGCGTCAAAGGCATGGTCTTCGAGCGCAGCGCCAGCGTCAGAACCGGCGCGTCGGCCGGATTGATCTTGGCGTAGACCGGCGGCGCCGGCAGATCGGTCGGCAGAAAGCTCGCGGCCGCGTTGATCGCCGCCTGCACCTGCTGCTCGGCGGCGTCGAGCGACAGTTTCAGGCTGAATTGCAAGGTGATGATCGAAGCGCCGCCCGAGCTCGTCGAGGCGATTTCGGTGAGGCCGGGCGTCTGTCCGAGCTGGCGCTCGAGCGGCGCCGTGATCGTCGCGGCGACGACGTCGGGACTGGCGCCGGGATAGAAGGTGCGGACCTCGATCGTCGGATAATCGATCTGCGGCAGCGCCGCAACGGGAAGAAGGCGAAAGCCGATGAGCCCGGCGAGAAAGATCGCCGCCATCGTCAAAGTGGTCGCGACCGGCCGCTCGATGAAGGGACGCGAGATATCGAAGGCGCTCATCGCGCCTCGGTCTTTTCGGCGCGGCGCTCCGCCGGCGCCTCCTTGCGCTTGCCCGCGGCCGGCTCGCCGACATTGGAAGGCCCGCCCTTCGGCGGTCGGGTCACGACGACCTTGGCGCCGTCGCGCAGGCGATCGACGCCTTCCACCACGACTCGCTGGCCGGGCTCCAAGCCGCTTTCGATCACCGCCCGCTCGCCGTCGCTGGGGCCGAGGCGGACCGAACGCACGGCGACCTTTTCGTCGTCGTCGAGCGCATAGACGAAAGGTCCCTTTGCGCCGCGCTGCAGCGCGGCGGCGGGAGCGAGGACGACGCCTTTCAATGTCTCGACGGTCAATTCGGCGTTGACGAATTGATTGGGGTAGAGAGACTCGTCGTCATTGGCGAATTCCGCACGCAGACGCACGGTTCCGGAGGAGGCGTCGATCTGATTGTCGATCGCATAGAGCGCGCCGCGCGCGATCTGCTCGGCGCGATCGTGGTCATAAGCGACGACGGCGAGCTTCTCGCCGAAGCGGAAGCGCTTCAGCACGCTCTGCAGCTTCGCCTCCGGCAGGCTGAAGATCACTGTGATCGGCGAGATGCGGGTCACCACGGCGACGCCATTGGGATCGCTCGTCTGCACGATGTTGCCGGGATCGACCTGGCGCAGACCGATACGGCCGCCGATCGGCGCGGCGATATGCGTATAGTCGAGATCGAGCCGTGCCCGACCGACCAGCGCGCGGTCGATGTCGACCGCCGCGCGATATTGCCCGATCAGCGCCTTCTGCGTGTCGAGCTGCTGTCCGGAAACGCCATCCTTGATCTTGTTGCGTAAAGATTCGTAACGGGCGAGATCGCGCTCGGCGTTTCTGAGCAGCGCCTCGTCTTTTTGCAGCTGGCCCTCCGCCTGCGCCAATGCGAGCTCGAAAGGGCGCGGATCGATCTCGGCCAATATGTCTCCCGCTGCGACCTCCTGCCCTTCCGTGTACCGCACCTTCAGCAAGGGCCCGGAGACTTGCGGCTTGACGACGGCCGTCGCGGTGGCCGTCACCGTGCCGAGCGCCGAGACGACGACGGGAAAATCGCCGCGCATCACCTCCGCCGCCGCGACGGTCGTCGCTGGTCCGCGCGCGCCGGCCGGCGGCGTTCGGACGGCGTCGGTCGAATAATAGCGCCATGCCGTGAAGATTGCGCCGGCGAGCAGCGCGACGAGCGCGACGCGCGATGCGATTTTTCGTTTCACCATGCGCCGCAGGGCGAGCTCGAAAGCGTGTGGCGCCTGGGCGACGTCGCCGACATCGGAACTCATTTTGCAACTCCGCGCGAATAGGGGGCTGACGTCGCAGGCCGGTCGATCAAGCCTTCTGCGCTGCGAGCGCGCGCCGCTCCCTTTGCGGGATGCTGCGGCGCAGGCGCCGCCAGGCGAGCACGACCGCGGTGGTCGACAGAGCGAGGCCGAAGAACACCCACAGCGCCATCCAGCCGTTCCACAGCCAATGATCTCGGAACGGGCCGAAATCCCAATGGTGGACGGCGGAATAGAGCCAGCGATAGACGCGCCGGCTCGCATCGATCTTGGCCAGCAGGCGGCCGTCGACCGGATCGATGTAGAGCGAGCTGCGGCCGGCGTCCGCGAGGTCCACGCGCAGGACCGGAAGCGGCTTGTCGATCCGCGACTGGTGATGATTGGGGTAGTAATAGCTGTCGTAGTCGATCAGCAGCTCGCGGCCGGAGATCGGCGCCGTTCCGGCGAGGCGCGCCGCGGCGGCGGCGAGGGCGTCTTCGCCGAAAGCCGCTTTGGTTCGTCCCGTCTCGAGGGCGCGCCGCTCTCCGTCACGCGAGACGGCGAGAAGAACGGCGTCGTCGCCGATGCGGCTCCAGGACAGAGCGACCGTTTCCGGCGCCAGCGCCGCGACGCCGGCGGATGTTGCGCTCGCCATCGCGTCGGGCCCCCCGACGGCGCGATAGCGCGCGATCTCGTCGGGACTCGGCGTCGGCTGCGAGAAGATTTGCCCGGGATTGGTGGAGAAGAAGCCGCTCGCCGCCCATGAGAGGGCGAAGACGCCGCCGATTAGTCCGGCCCAGAAATGATAGGCGAAAAAGAACTCGCGATAGGGCTGCGTGCGGCCGCGCGAATAGGTCGGGCGGCCGAAGAAGCCGGGCCTCCATTTCACGAAGCCGAGAATGACGCCGGTGAGCGCGGCGGCGGCCGCGAAGAAGCCGGCCCAAGACAGCGCCGCGCGGCGATAGTCGCCGGCGCCGACGAGGTCGAGCCAGCGGAAGAGATGAAGCCAATTGCCGGCGTAGATCAGAGCGCGCTCGCCGCGCGTCGCGGATTGCACGACCTCGCCGGTGCGCGCGGAGACGACGATCTCTCGGCTGTCCGGGGCTGCGAAACGATGGAAGGGCCGCAGTGCTTCAGCGTTGCGAACGCCGACCGGCGCCTCTTCGGCGCCGCTGTAGACGAGATCGGCGCCCTCGGCCCAGAGATCGGCGATGCGACGCGCTTGCTCGGGGGAGAAGACGATAGGCGCGCCATCCAGCGCCGAAATGGCGGAGCGCCGTCCGAATTGGTTCTCGATCAGCCAAGCCGGCGCGCCGGCGACGCGAACAAGCCGACCTTCGACGATAACGCCGTCCTCCTGCTCGTGTCGCCCGCCGAGCGCGCGCGCCGCGAGCGCATCGCCGAGCGAGAGCCAGCTCGCCTCCGGCGCGAGGCTCTCGGCATGGGCGAGCTGCTGCGCGCGGGTGATCGGCGGCGCGGCCAGGAAGGCGATGACGAGTCCGGTGGAGAACCAGACGAGCATGAACAGCGCCAGCACGACGCCGATCCAGCGGTGCAGAAAGATGAGACTCTTCATGGGTCCGATGTTTCCTTCGAGACGCGCGCCGACGAGGCGCCGAGCGCTGGGTGCGCCGCAGATGAAATGTCTGGGTTTGGTCGCGGCGCGTTTCGACCGGCCGCGCCCGCGGGCTCGGCAGCTGCGCGCTGCTTCCGATTATATTATATAATATCGATAGGATTAATCAATACTCGTTTGCGGCGTCGGCCTTCGCCGGCGCCCCGTCACAAGGGCGAAGGGTCGGCGAGGGAGCGGGCGCGGCCGTTCGCGCGCGGAGCGCGGTCGAGATCGATGAGATGGCCGGCTTTGTCGCGCTTGGCGGCGAGATAGCGCTCGTTATGCGCATTGCGCCGTCCCATGACGCGCTGATCGGCGACGACTTCGAGACCGGCGGCGCCGAGCGCGGCGATCTTCTCGGGATTATTCGTCAGCAGCCGCACACGTTGCGCGCCCAGGGCCTTCAGCATGGCGGCGGCGAATTCGAAGCGGCGGCCGTCCTGCTCGAAGCCGAGCGCCTCGTCGGCGTCATAGGTGTCGAAGCCATGGGCCTGGAGGTCATAGGCTAGGATCTTGTTGCCGAGTCCATTGCCGCGGCCTTCCTGATCGAGATAGAGCAGCACGCCGCCGCCGTTCTCGGCGAAATGGCGCGCCGCATGGCGCAATTGGTCGCCGCAATCGCATTTGAGGCTGCCGAACAGATCGCCGGTGAGGCAAGCCGAATGCAGCCGGACGGAAACCGGCTCGGCGAAATCCGGCTTGCCGATGATGATCGCCGTCTGGTCGCGCAGACCTTCGCCGCCGCGGAACACGACGAATTCGGCGTCGGCCGCGCCGTCGAGCGGCACGCTCGCCCGCGAGACGATGCGCAGCGCCGCCGCGCAGTCCCTGCGATAGGCGGTCACATCCGCCAGTTCGACGCCGAGCAGTCCGGCGAAGGCGCCCTCCGCCGCCGGCGTCTCGGCGACGATCGCCGCGGGCAGCGCTTGCGCGAGCCGCATCAGTTCCAGCGCGCCTCGCTCGGAGGAGGTCGCGGCGTGCAGGGGTTCGGCGAGGCGGGCGTCTGGATCGACGGCGAGCGTCGCCAGCCGATCGAGATCGAGTTCGGCGAATGCGAGGGCGCCGGCTTCCCGCGTCGCTACGCCGAGGCGCCGCAGCCGCGGCGCCGTCAGCGCGAGCCGCGTCGTCGCAGGCGGCAGCAGCGTGGCGAGCGCGGCGTCCAGCGCATCGACGGCGACGACGAGCGCGCACGCCGCGGCATCGCGGAGGATGACCGGCCGACCCGCGCGAATCTCGGCGATCGCGCGCTCGACGTCGATGCGCGCCGCCCCGGGCGCGCCTCGTGAAACAGATGGAACCGACACGCAGCCTCCCAATCGAGCGAACAACATGCCCGAGGTATAATTCGTTTATCCGATCTAACAAGTGGATTTATCGGGCGCCGCTCGGCGGCCGGGCGAGGAGGTCGACATGGCCGATCCGGCACGCGCTGCGCCTCTGCGCGCGCCAATCGCCGATCGTTTCAGCCGGCGACAAACCGGTTTGAAGGACGGCCTGCGCCGCGCCGTCCGCGAGCGCGTCGATCAGCGGCGCGTCGTCTGCGCCGAGCCGCCACGGACTGGCGGCGCGGGAGACAAGATAGCCTTGCGCCTCCAACGCCTCTCGCAGGATCGTCGCGGCGCGCGGGCCGGCGGCCGGGCCGAAGCCCTTGTCCCTGCCCTGATGAGCGTGGAACGCCGCCAGCATGGCCGCGTCCTGTGCATGCGCCGGGGTCCAGCGTTCGTCTCCGTCATAGGTGAGAGCGGCGTAGAGCGGCACGCCGCGCGTGGCGAGCGCTCGGGCGAAACGCGCGATCCAGTCCGGCGAAACCAGATCGAAGAACGCGGCCGCGGTCACGAGATCGATCCGCCCATCCAGCGCGGCCTCCGCCCCCGAGGCGAGATCGGCGAGGCGGAACTCGACGAGGATGCGCCGTCCATTGTGCAGGATGACGAACGGAACTCGGCTTTCGACGCGGTCGCCCCAGGCGGCGAGCCGGCTGCGCGCGGCCTCGAGCAGCGCGAGATCGTGATCGACGAGGCGCCATCTCTGACTTGCCGGAAGGACCGATGCGAGGCCGCGCAGATTGGAGCCCGCGCCGCAGGCGAGGTCGACGATCTCGACATGGCTCCGCGCTTCGAACATCGCGCCGACGGCGTCGCGCAGTTCGACGCTGCGGGCGCGATGGTCGGCGCCTTCGCGCAAATCGAGCCAGTCTGCAGAAAAGCCGCTCATTGCGCCGACTCCGCGGCGGCGCCGATCGTCCATGTGGGCGCTCGCTGCGCGCCCGGGGGACTGCCTCGGCGGGAATCGTTTGCCATCAGCCTCTTCGTCCCTGCGCCGAAAGGCTCGGCGCTCGCATGGTTCGCAGCAAAAAGTCATGCATAATCCTTAGCTGATAAGTCGATATTTCTCTCGAGGGAGGGCGTTTCGACACGATAATCTCGGTGGAAAAATCTTCGGACGCACCATTTATCATATCATTTGGATATGATAAAAGCGCCTATTATCGCGGCAGTGCGGGAGGCTCACATGGCCGAGACGCGTCTCAGGTCGACCAAACCCCTGATCTCTACGATTTTCGCCTGCGTCGTCGCTTCGGCGGCGACGAAAGCCTGCGCCGAACCGAGCGTCTTTCCCACCGGAACGACGATCTACGATCCGGCGCGCGCTCATAGCTCCTATGTCCTCTTCACGGGCGGCGACGATGTCTCGCGTCTCATCGATCTCACCGGCGCGGTCGTCCACGAGTGGAAGTTTTCGGGCCAGCCGGTCGCCTTCATCGATCCGGCGCTCGTCGGCGGCGCGCGCGGACATGTCTTCGTCACGCTGGAGAGCGAAGAGGGCAAGGGAACGGATCTCGCGCCGGGGCGTGCGCAGACCCGCATTCGCAAGACGGTCGGCGAGGTCGATTGGAGCGGAGCGCCGCTGTGGAGCTTCGGCAAATCCGCGCCCGACGGCCGCGCGCATCAACATCACGACATCGCCCGGCTGCCCAACGGCAACACGCTGGTTCTTTCCAATCTCTCTTATCCTCTGCCCGGATTCTCCGCGCCGCAAGTGCTGGACGACGTCGCCTATGAGGTCGATCCGGAGGGAGAGATCGCCTGGACCTGGGCCGCGTCCGATCACATCGACGAGATCGGCTTCGCGCCGGACGAATTGAAGCTGATCAAGAGCTCCAAAAATCCCGACTATCTGCATGTCAACAGTCTGAAGCCGGTCGGCCCCAATCATTGGTTCGACGACGGCGACCAGCGCTTTGCCCCGGACAATCTGATCTTCGACGCGCGCAATGCGAATTTCATCGCCGTCGTCGACCGCAAGACACGCA
>NZ_JAINDZ010000032.1 GCF_019802345.1 Methylosinus sp. Sm6
GCCTGATCCTGCCGGCCAAAGCCGGAAATCCCAGTGTCCGCCTCGATCCAGCTACACCACGCTCTGGGACACGATCCGTCATCGAATTTGATGGGCTTCGAGAGCGAGCCTGAGAGGCTCGCCCTTTCACCCTGTCAAATCGGCTGAAGCATGCCACTAGAGAGTTTTCCGCATCGAAGTTCTTCGAGCGGGCCGCCTCGGGACGAATAGGTCGAGGCGGAGATTTCATCTCATTTTTTTCGGAGACGCCGACAATGACTGCTTTCCCTGGACGCCGTTTCGCCGTTTCGCGCATCGTCGTGATAGCGGTGCCGATCATCTGCGGCGATGCGCTCGCGCAGGCGTCCGCCGGCAAAGGGCCCGGGACGGCCGAAAGCCCGAAATCCTCGGCCCCGGCCGCGACGGGCAATCCGACTCCGCCTCGCGGCCCGTATCGGTCGGTCCTGCCGCTCGCCGCTCCGAAGATTTTCGAGGACGCCGAAAAGGCCGCGCCGAATTCCGTTCCGAGCGCAGAGCCGGCGCTCAAAGAGGAAAGCGAGTCGTCGCCCGGCGCCGCTCCCTCCGCCTATGGCGCATCCACCGCGCCCTACACCACGGCCCGCGTCGCGGTGCAGACTCTGGGCAATTCGACGACGGCGGCGAACACGCCCGTCGCCAGCTTTCCGTACCGCGCGACAGGAAAGCTGTATTTCAAGGTCGGCGCGGAGGTCGCCGTGTGCACGGCGTCGCTGGTGAAGCCCGGCGTGCTGATCACGGCGGCGCATTGCGTGTTCGATTTCGGCAAGGGCTCGAAGGGCTGGTACAGCGGCTGGGTCTGGTGTCCCGCCAACACGTCCGCCGACGGGGGCGCCTATGGCTGCTATAGCGCCGGGTCGGCCCGGACGTTCGCCACCTACATCGACGGAACCGATGTCTGCGCGCAGCGCGGCGTCGTCTGCAACGACGACATCGCGACGCTGCTCGTCGCGCCCAAGAACGGGGTTCTCGCCGGCAAGGTCCTCGGCTGGTACCGCCATGGCTGGAACGATCCCTCCTACAAGCCGTCGCCTCTGCTCGGGAATGTGACGGTCCTGCAGATCACGCAGCTCGGCTATTCGTCCGCGCTGGACGGCGGCTATCAGATGGAGCGCACGGACGCCGTCGGCTGGTATTACGCCTCGGGAAACCTCAAGAACACGCAGATCGGCTCGGCGCAGGCCGGCGGCTCCAGCGGCGGGCCCTGGCTGATCAATTTCGGCACGCCGCCGGTCTTCGACCCGGCCTCGTCGTCGCCCGGAGCCTCTTCGAGGCAATTTATCGTCGGCGTGACGAGCTATGGCTCGTCCAGCATCGACTTCAATCGCCAGGGCGCCTCTTATTTCGGGCGGAATTCCCAATACAACGAAACCTATGGCTCTTACGGATCCGGCAACATCGGCCGGCTGATGAGCGACACCTGCACCGCCAACCCCACCTACTGCTGACCGGCGCCGCAAAAAATCAATCCCGGCCGAGCGCTTCCCTTCTCCCGCGCGCGGGAGAAGGTGGCCCGGCGAAGCCGGGTCGGATGAGGGGAACCCCGCTTTACGCGAGCGCGCCCGGCGCCGCTGCCCCTCACCCGGCCGCTCCGCGGCCACCCTCTCCCTCTGGGAGAGGGACGCGCCCGTGCTTGCGAGAGTATTGCGGCAATCTCCATTGGCCCGGCGAGCGGACGAGCGGCTCGTTCATAACAGACAAGCGGCGACGTGCTGCAGCCAATCGCCGATTTGCGGGAACGTGTGCGTGAGCCTATCGATAACCAATGCAACGGCGCCGCATCCACCGCCTACTTTCGCGCCAGGGAGCGCGCGCTTGGCCCATCTCGTCAGCGCCGGGCCGACAGCGTCGCCCCATTTGCCCGCTTCTCTCACGACGCTCTTATCGGCATGGCTCGCGAACTTCTTTCCTGCGCGCTTCGCCGTGCCTGCGACACCGACCATCGGAGAAATTGCCGCTTCAGCAATCGCCTTGACCACATTCTCCATGCTCGTGACGAGGTCTTCCGCCAAGAGATCGGCGCCGGCCGCGATCGGATCGACGCACGTGGTTTCCGCATCGCGCTGCGCGGCGAGGCGGCTCGCCATCTCGCTCACGATCGACGCGATTTCCTGCTCGACGAATTCCGCGGCCTCCGTTTCGCGCAGAGCATCGGCGAATTCGGCGGCGATGCGCGGCGTCGCCTCGCGCTGCTCGGCGGTCAGCCGGTCCTTTTCGGCGTTGGCTTTGAATTCGCGCCATTTCGGAAACTGTCGCACGGTGCTATCGAAAGCGCGAGTCACCGCGAGATAATCGGCGGCGAGCGTGCTCGGCCATTCGGCGACGACGCTCGCGGCGTAAGCTTCGAGCTTTTCCTGCTCATGCGCGAGCCGGAACAATTGCTCCTGAGTCGGCCGTTTCGTCGGGATGCGGTCAACCAGACGACGCAGAGATGCGGTCGCCCGCCTGTCGATGTTCGATTCCGCTTCGAGGCTGTCGACGAGATCAGCGAATTGCTGCTTCAGCGCGCGCAGGGCGGCATTGAGCGCGCGCGCATCGAGATCGGCGCCGATCGGGCCGTTGCGGAGGCGGATTTTCCCGTCCGCGGCGATCGGCTCGATCGCGGCTGGCCTAGGTCGGGGAAGATTGGGTGTCTGGCGCAAGCCAGGAGGACGCACGATCTCTGCGTCGACCGAGTCTGCTATCTCAGCAATTTCCAGCATATTCTTTGTCGCGCTTTTTGTCAGCCGCGCGATTGCCTGCGCAAGCAGCGCATTCTGCTCGGCGGGGTCTTTCTCTCGCGGGTCGACCGGAAGCGTCGCGAAAAGAAGCTCGATCTCCTCGGACAATTCCTCTCCCACGAGGCGCCGTTGGTACCAGTCGAGCCACGGCCGCCAATGTTCCTCCGCGACGAGCGAGCGCCAGCGCGTCCAATGTTTTTTCGCCCAGTCGGGCGCGCCCTGCGGCCAGAGAGGATCGCCCGAGATTTCTGACGCCGACCGGCCCTCTTCGAGCGCGTCGACGTCGGCAGACAATGAACGCCAAAACGAGCGATCGGCGTCGAAGCGGCTGGTCACGCCAGCGGCATGATCGGCGGCTTCGCTGGCGCCCTCGGACGGGACGTGGACAACTCCGACGAGGCGAGCGGCGTAGCCGGCGGCGTCTCCGGCGAACCAGTTTTGTTCGGAGCCAAAATTACCGGCGACTTTGGCTGATTTAGAGGCTTTGGCCACCGGGAGGCCATCAGCGTGGGTCGGATATCTGCCTGCCGCCCGAGCCAAAGCCGTGGCCCAAAACAATGCTAGCGCCAATCGTTCATACTGAGGCGAAATCGAATGTGGGCCTGCGTCGCCGAACTGACCCACCGATGGCAGCATGCGAAGCGTCGCTCGTGCTGCGATGACTATGGCGGCCTGCCGCTGCCGTTGGACCGGCAGAGCGTCGATCCATCTTTGCAGGCTTGTCCCGCTGTTAATCGGTGGCTCGCCGCTCACATCCAATCCAGTCACGAAAGTCCTCCACTCTCACGCGAGCATGGCGTCGAGTCCACGGTTGCGCAAGGCTGAGTCGAGGACGCCCAACCCTGGCCACAGATTCCCCAGTGAATTGCACAGCATTGCGCGAGAGGCGTTCGAAGTTGAGATGCGCGAAGCGCACCGCCTGCGGCGGTGTCCAGTCAATGGCGGCGTGCCGCCGGTGTTCCTGAGCGCCGCGCTCCCTTGACACTCACAAGAAAATATTCCTATACTCCGTCACCCTCGCCGAACGGCAAGGGCTTCGCCCGGGCCGCGGGGCCGGCGAGGGGGCGGTTTTCGAGAGACGCGGGACGGCTGCCCCCGTCGGCGCGCTCGATCGCTCCTCCGCCGGTCCGGCTTCTCCTTCGTGCGGAGGGCCTTTGGAGACAAAGGCGAAAGCCGGCCTGAATGTCCGAGAGTCGCGCGGGGATAGATTACCCGAGAGGCGGAAAACAACCCTGGCTCCGGAGGCGGTGTAAAATAACAGGCGGACCGCGTCCGGGACCTCGCGTCTTCCGAATGCGCTTTTTCACAAAGGCCGTGGCCAACGGAGGCCGCGGCGGTCCTGGACGACCTTGTCCACCCGCTCGCGACGGCGCGGCGGGGCGCCCGCGCGTGTCTTCTCAGGTGCGCCAGGGATGCGCCGGCAGATCGCTGACGCCGACCACTGCGACGCCGGCCTCCGCGACCGCATGGTCGTTCTCGACCGAGCTGCCGCTCACGCCGATCGCGCCGATGAGCACGCCGTTCTCGTCGACGATGGGCAGGCCGCCGGGAAAGGTGATGAGCCCCTGGTTCGAATGCTCGATGCCATAGAGCGGGCCGCCCGGTTGCGACAGCTTGCCGATCTCGCCGGTCGGCATGCCGAAGAAGACGGCGGTCTTCGCCTTCTTGATGGCGATGTCGATGCTGCCGACCCAGGCGTCGTCCATGCGATGGAAGGCCTTCAGATCGGCGCCGGAATCGACGACGGCGATGCACATTTTGGTGCCGAGCTCGGCGGCGCGCTGGCGCGCGGCGGCGATGGCGGCGTCCGCCGCGGCGATGTCGACATGCATGGTGGAGCCTTCTTTCGGCAGGAGGGACAGGGGCGGGGTCGGCCATCAGATGGCGGGAGCGAGGCTTGGTTTCAAGTCGCGCGCCCCCTGCGCATTTCGACGCGGCCGCGCGTAACGCTTCGGCTCCGGCGCGCGAAGATGAGGAGGGAGCGGCCCGCCGCCGCTTCGCCGGCGGTCCGCCGCCGGACGCAGACGCCAATTGAGGACTTCGCCATGCGCTCTCGCCACACTCTCGCCTTCGCCGCCATCGCCGCGCTGATCTCCGCGCCGCTCTCCGCCGCCGAGCGTCACGCCTATTCGGCGAAGGCGTTCGACGCCGCGCAGGCGGCGGGCGGGCCGATCCTCGTCGAGGTTCACGCGCCCTGGTGCCCGACCTGCAAGGCGCAGTCGGCCGTGCTGGAAAAGCTGGAGGCGCAGGAGAAATTCGCCGGACTGCAGGTCTTCACTGTCGATTTCGACAGCCAGAAGGACGCGCTGGCCCGCTTTCGCGCACGCATGCAGAGCACGCTGATCGCTTATCACGGCAAGGACGAGAAGGGCCGCTCCACCGGCGAGACGGGCGAGGCGGCGATCGCCGCCCTTCTGGACAGGACGCAATGAGCGCGGCCGATCTCGCCGGGCCCGGCCTCGCCTTCGTGGCGGGGCTGCTGTCGGTGCTCTCGCCCTGCGTGCTGCCGCTGCTGCCGATCATTCTCGGCGCGGCGGCGAGCGAGCACAGGCTGGGGCCCGCGGCGCTCGCCGGCGGCGTCGCTTCGTCCTTCGTCGCCATTGGCCTCGTCGTCGCGATGCTCGGCTTCGGCGCCGGCATAGACGGCGACAGCTTCCGCTTCGGCGCGGCGCTGCTGATGATCGTCATCGGCGTCGTGCTCGCCGTGCCGGCTCTACAGGCGCGGCTCGCGGCCGCCGGCGGCCCAATCAGCGATTTCGTCGAGCGCCGCTTCGGCGGCTTCTCCACGCACGGGCTCGAGGGGCAGTTCGCGTTGGGGCTGCTGCTCGGCGCGGTGTGGAGCCCCTGCGTCGGGCCGACGCTCGGCGCCGCCTCGGCGCTCGCCGCGCAGGGGCGCGACCTCGGCGAGGTCGGCGTCACCATGGCGCTGTTCGGCCTCGGCGCCGGGGCGCCGCTGATCGCGCTCGGCGCGCTGTCGCGACGCGCCTCGATGAGCTGGCGCGAGCGGCTGATGGCCGGCGGCAAATGGGCCAAGACCGCGCTCGGCGTCGCGCTCGCCTCGATCGGCCTCGCCGTCGCGACGCATCTCGACAAGCCGCTCGAGGCCGCCCTCGTCGCCGCTTCGCCCGAGTGGCTGACGCGGCTGACGACGGCGTTCTGATCCATCGGGAACGCAGCCGGGCGAGGGAGCGCGATCCACGCCTCTATCCCCTATCCCCGGTCGCCGCGATCGGTCTAGCATGAGCGCGCTTGTATCGCGTTATCTGGAGTTGCGGTGGCGGGTCGGGGCGCGAGGGCGGCGGGCGCGGCCGAGCGGGCGAGGGAAGCGGCGCTGCCTGCCCTCTCCGGCGCGCGCGCGGCGTTCATCTGCGCCTTCCGCGCGGCTGTCGAGCGCGAGATCGCGCTGCGGCGGCCGTTCCTGTGGCTGCCGGTCGCGGCGGGCGCCGGCGCGCTGCTCTATTTCGCCGCCGACCGCGAGCCCTCCCTCGCCGTTGCGGCGGGCGCCTTCGCCGTCGTCGCCGCGCTCGCCGCGCTGCTGCGCGGCCATCGCGCCGCGCGCGCGCTGTGTCTCGCGCTCGCGTGCCTCTCGGGCGGATTCGTCTCGGCGGCGTGGCGCGCCGCGCGCGTCGACGCGCCCATCGTTCCGCGCGCGGGCGTCGGCTTCCTCACCGGCTTCGTCGAGGAGCTCGATCCGCGCCCCGCCGGCGCGCGCTTCATATTGCGCGTCGCAAGCGCCGAGGGCCTGCCCGGCGACGCGCGGCCGCGGCGCGTGCGGCTGACGACGCGTGGCGATGCGAAATTCGCCGCCGGCGATTTCGTCGCGCTGAAAGCGCGCGTGCTGCCGCCCGCCCATGCGGCGCTCCCCGGCGGCTATGATTTCGCGCGCGACGCTTATTTCGCCGGTCTCGGCGGAGTGGGCAACGCGCTCGGCCGCATCGAGATCATGCCGCCGCCCGATCCGCCGCCGCTGTCGCTGCGATTTTTCGCCGGCGTCGATCGTCTGCGCAATGATCTCGCGCGGCGAGTCTACGACGGACTCGGCGGCGACACCGGCGCCATCGCCGCGGCGATGGTGACCGGCAAGCGCGATTTTCTCGGCGAGGAGGCCAAGGAGTTGATCCGCCGCGCCGGCATCTTCCACATCATCACCATCTCCGGCGTGCAGATGACGCTGGTCGCCGGAATTTTTTTCGTCGGCCTGCGCCGGCTGCTGGCGCTGTCGCGCACATTGGCGCTGAACTATCCGATCAAGAAATGGTCGGCCGCGCTCGCCATTCTCGGCGCGATCTTCTACGACATCGCCACCGGCTCGCGCGTCGGCACCGAGCGCGCGCTCGTCATGACCTCGGTGATGCTGATCGCCATCCTGTTCGATCGGCCGTCGCTGTCGATGCGCAATCTCGCCTTCGCGGTGTTTTTCGTCATCGCCGTCGAGCCGGAGGCGCTGCTCGGCGCGAGCTTTCAACTGTCCTTCGCGGCGGTCGCGGCGCTCGTCGCCGTTTATGAGGCGCGCGGCGCGATGGTCCAGCGGCGCCGCGAGCCGTCGGTCTCGACGTCGCGCCCGCGCGCCGACCCTCGGCGCGAGACTCTCGCGGAGCTGCTGCTGCGCGGGCCGGGCGCGCCATTGTTCGCGACCTTCTGCGCGACATCGGCGACGGCTTCGTTCATGGCGGGCAATTTTCACGAGCTCAGCCCCTATGTGCTGATCGGCAATCCGCTGACGCTCGCGATCATCGAATTTTTCGCCGTGCCGGCGGCGCTGTTCGGCGCCATGCTCTATCCGCTCGGGCTCGACGCGCCGGTCTGGGCCTATCTCGGCTTCGGCATCGATCTCGTCACGCGCATGGCAGGGGTCATCGCCGCCGCGCCCGGCGCCAGCCTGCCGGTGCGGAGCTTCGCGCCCTTCGCCCTCGCGTTTCTCGCGCTCGCCGTGCTGTCGCTGGTGATCTGGCGCAGCTGGCTGCTGCGCGCCACCGCCATTCCCTTCGCCGCGATCGGCCTCTATGGCGCGGCCAATGGCGACGGCTTCGACATGGCCGTCGCGCCGTCGGGCGAAGCCGCGGCGGTGCGGCGGCCGAGCGGCGAGCTGGCGCTGGTCGGGCGCGGCAAGCTGTCGTTCATCGGCGAGCAATGGCTGCGCGCCGACGCCGATCCGCGCGCGCCGGCCGACGCCAAGGGCGTCGCCTGCGACGAATTGGGCTGCGTGACGACGACCGTGGACGGGCGCAGGGTCGCGCTGCTGCTCGACCGTCGCGCGCTGATCGAGGATTGCGCGCGCGTGGCGATCGTGGTCGCGCCGTTCGATGCGCCCGCCGGCTGCGGCGCGGCGATCGTCCTCGACCGTCGCAAGCTCGCCGAGACCGGCGCCGTGACGCTCCGCTTCGAGGCGGGCGGCGTCGTCTGGCGCATGGCGCGCGGGCCGAACGAGGACCGGCCTTGGTCGCGGGCGCCGCAGCGGCGGCCGCATGCGGGCGCGGCCGGCTCCGAAGAGGAGGATGCGCGCATTGATTAGAACGCTTTCCGATCGAACGGAATCGTTCGATCGATCAGAATTCGCTCTAGCGATGCGTCGAACTCACCGGCGGCGGCGGCGGCCGCTTCCGCTCTGGCTGCGGTGTTCGCTCGGCGCGCCGGCGGCGCGGCGCTCGGGGGCGCGTCCGCGCATTGCCGCGCGATCGAGCGCGGCGAGCTTGCGGCGCATGCCCGCCGGCACGTCGGGCGTTTGCGACAGCGGGCGGAAGTCCGCATCCGTGTAAGGAAAGCGCCCGGCGCCGCGGAAAATCCGGACGCCGCGATCGGTCATCACCGCGTCGCCGCGGCGCAGCGTCGGGTCTCGATACAGCGCGTTGGTCGGAGCTTGCGCAGCCTCGGACTGGCAGGCGCAGCTCGGGTCCTTCTCCGTATCCGCGCGCCGGCGCAGCGAGGCGGCCAGGCGCGCATAAGAGCCGCGGCCGTGCGCGGCGACGGCGTCCTCGATCTTGTCGGAGCCTGTCGGCAGGACGAACAAGCTCGTGCTGGCGCCGGGGCAGAGGCTGCTGCAGGCGCGCTGGTGGCTCGCCGTGTCGGCCGAGCCCGTGTAGACGCCGACCGGAAAGAAATAGCCGTCGCAATCGCGCACGCAGTAGGATTGCAGCCCGCCCGGCGGCGCGGCGACGGCGTTGCGCTCTTGCGTCTGAGGCAGGGCGTGGCGCGGGCGCTGCGGCTCGACGGGAGAAGCGGCCGCCGGCGCGATCCGAGCGGCGCGCCGCCATTGACGCAGAGCGTGACGCGGCGCATGGCGCGCGCGGGCCTCGCGCAAGCGTGGCTGATTCTGCTGTGCGAACGAGCCGAACAGCTCCTGGAAAAAATCTTGGGCGAGAGCGCCCGAGAGGTCGCCGGCCGCGCAGGTCGCGGCGAGGACGATGACGGCGACGAGGACCACCCCGCGCCGGAGGGGGCCGGCCGGCGCTCGCAACACACGCGAAAGCATGACGCACCTACGCTGACGCGCCCGGGCGGATGCGCCTGGGCGAGGGAACACCCTCATACATGGCGCAGTCGCGCATTCGGCAACCCGGGCGAGGCCCTTTGGTTACGCCTTTGCCGATCGTCGCAGCGCGCAGCGCAGCGCGTCGATCACCTCGTCGGCGTAGAAGGGCTTCTCGATCATCGCCCGGGAGGCGTGCGCCTCCGGCAGGCCGGCGCGGCCATAGCCGGTGGTGAAGATGAACGGACAGTCGCGGCCGGCCAGCAGCTCGGCGACCGGGTCGACGCGCTCCGGGCCGACGCTCACGTCGAGCAGAGCCACGTCGATCTGCTCGCTGGCGGCGAGATGCAGCGCCGAGGCCACGGTGCGCGCCGCGCCGACGATGACGCAGCCATGCTCCCGCAGCATATCCTCGAGCGCGGACGAGATGAACGGATCGTCCTCGACGACGAGGACGCGGCGGCCCGCGAGGGCGTCGGCCGCCTGCCCGCGCCGATCGTCCATCGCGATCGCGTTGCGTCGTTCCCTCGTCCCGGCCATCGCCGTCATCGTGGGGCCGAATGCGGCGCCTGTCCAGGTGCGGGCGGGTGCGTGCAGAAACGCAAGCGCCTCCGCGTAGAAGCCGCGCTCGCGCGACCTGCGCCGCCGATCGGTCGCGGCCGCTCGGCCGATTTGACAAAGCTCGGCGCTCGCTCTATCAGCAGCATCGCTGCATTGCGGCATGAGATGCTCCGGTCGCGTAGATCGATCCCGTGGGTCGAGGTTCTGTCGAGCACATCCTTTTCAAGCGGACAGCCTGATACGCGGGGCGAGTCTCCCTCTCAACGTCGAATCTCCGTGGGCGAACCGCGTCGGATTCGATCCAATCGAAAGACGACACGTGACAAAATTCTCCGATCTCGGCCTCGCCGAGGTCATTCTGCGCGCGCTCGCGCAAGAAGGTTATGTTGCTCCCACGCCTATTCAGGCGCAAGCGATCCCCCCGCTCATGCAGGGCCGCGATCTGCTCGGCATCGCCCAGACCGGAACCGGCAAGACGGCGGCTTTCGCCCTGCCGATCCTGCACCGCCTGATCGCCGAACGGCGTCGTCCCGCGCCGCAGACGACGAGCGCCCTGGTCCTCGCGCCGACGCGCGAGCTCGCCGCGCAGATCGCCGACAGCTTTCGCGCCTATGGCCGCTTCGCGCGCTTCAATGTCGGCGTCATCGTCGGCGGCGTCTCGCATGGGCCGCAGATCAAAATGCTCGCGGGCGGTCTCGACGTGCTGGTCGCGACGCCGGGGCGCCTGCTCGATCACATCGGGAGCGGCGCGCTGCGGCTCGACACGACGCGGACGATCGTGCTCGACGAGGCCGATCACATGCTCGATCTCGGCTTTCTCGCGCCGATCCGCAAGATCGTCTCGCGCCTGCCGAAGAGCCGGCAGAACCTGTTCTTCTCGGCGACCATGCCCAAGGAGATCGCGTCTCTCGCCGACGATATGCTGAATGATCCGGTCTGCGTGCAGGTCACGCCGGCGGCGACGACGGCCGAGCGCGTCGACCAGCGCGTGCTGCTGGTGGATGGCGCGGCCAAGCGCGACGTGCTGGTCGAGCTCTTCGCCGATCCGGCGCTCGCCTGCGCGATCGTCTTCACGCGCACCAAGCGCGGCGCGGATCGCGTCTCGCAGCATCTCGAGGCGCATGGCGTGGGCTCCGCCGCGATCCACGGCAACAAGAGCCAGAATCAGCGCCTGCGCGCGCTCGATGATTTTCGTCGCGGCCGCACGCGCGCTCTCGTCGCCACCGACATCGCCGCGCGCGGCATCGACATCGACGGCGTGACTCACGTCGTGAACTTCGAGCTGCCGGAGACGCCCGAGGCCTATGTGCATCGCATCGGCCGCACGGCGCGCGCCGGCGCCGGCGGCGCCGCCATCTCGCTCTGCGACAATAGCGAGCGGCCGCTGCTGCGGGCGATCGAGAAATCGACCAGGCAGTCGCTGCCGGTCATCGACCGGCGCAGCGCGCAGCCGGCGCAGGAGGAGCGGGCGCCGCGGCGCGCGCCGCAAGAGCATCGCCGCCCGCATGAGCGCCCGGAAGGGAGCCGCAAGCCCGCCGGCCGCGCGCAGCCGCATGGCAAGCCGGCCGCCGGCGCGCGTCCCGCAAAGCCGTCCGGCGCGAGCCGCCCGCAAAACAGCGGCGCGAAATCCTCCGGCCGGCGGCCCTAGAGCATTCTTTAGTTTGAGCGAATTCTGATCGATCGAACGATTCCGTTCGATCGGAAAGCGCTCTAATCCAGTTTCGCGAACCTTCGATGAAACGCCGAATCTGCTCCCTCTCCCGCGAAGCGGGGGAGGGCTGGGGAGGGAGCGTCGAGCGGGCTCGCGCGCCGGGCCGACGCTATCGGTCGGCGCGAATAGCGGCGACGAGCGCGAACACTGCGAGCGCGGCCCAGCTGGCGATGAGCAGCGATCCGCCGATCGGCGCCGCGTAGGGAAAGAGCCGCGTCCCCGCAAAGGCCCGGACGGCGAGGTCGCCGGAGAACAACGCCGCTCCGGCGAGCATCGCGAAGCTTGCCCCGAGCAGCCAGCGCGAAAAAGCTCCGGCCGTCGCCGTGACGGCGGCGAGCGCGAGGCCGGCGGCGGCATGAATCAGCAGGAAGCGGCTCGCAGTGTCGAGCAGCGGGCTCGCCTCCACGTGCGCGGCGGCGGCCGACAGAACGACGCCGGCGGCGCCTTCCAGCGCCGCGAGCAGAATGACGATATATGTCGAGCGGAGCATGGGGCGAAGCCTCTCGCTGAGCGGCGCGGCCGCTTGTCGATCTCATACGGTTTCCGGATGATCGGTTCGCGATCGATCAGGTCAAAAAGAACAGCCCCCTCATCTTGAGAGGCACCGAAGGGGCCGTCTCGAAGGACGAGGGCGCTGGTTTGCCGCGATGCGCTGATCGACCGGAAACCGTATCAATGCAGGAAGAGCTTCAAGGCGACTGCCGACGATTCGTTCAATAGGCGTTCTCCGCCTTCACGAGCGCGAGCGGCGTCAGCGCGAGTATATAGATGTCGAGCAGGATCGACCAGTTCTCGATGTAGTAGAGATCGCATTCGACGCGCTTCTGAATTTTCTCCGGCGTGTCGGTCTCGCCGCGCCAGCCGTTGATCTGCGCCCAGCCGGTGAGGCCGGGCTTCACGCGGTGGCGCGCGAAATAGCCGTCGACGACCTCGTCATAGAGGTGCTCGGCGGCGCGCGCCTGCACGGCGTGCGGGCGCGGCCCGACCAGCGAGAGATTGCCCTTGAACACCACATTGAACAGCTGCGGCAATTCGTCGAGCGAGGTCTTGCGGATGAAGCGCCCGACGCGCGTCACCCGCGGATCGCCGCGCGTCACCTGCCTGGCCGCGGCCGGATCGAGCTGATCGACATACATCGAGCGGAACTTGTAGACCTCGATCTTCTCGTTGTTGAAGCCGTGGCGATCCTGCCGGAACAGGATCGGCCCGCGCGAGTCGAGCTTCACGGCGAGCGCCACCGCCGCCATCACCGGCGCGAGCAGCACGAGGCAGATGGTCCCGACGATCTTGTCGAAGGCCGTCTTGATCAGCACGTCCCAATCGGCGATCGGCTTGTCGAACACGTCGAGCACCGGCACATTGCCGATGTAGGAATATGAGCGCGGCCGGAAGCGCAGCTTGTTGGTGTGGGCGGCGAGGCGAATATCGACCGGCAGCACCCACAGCTTGCGCAGCATCTGCAGCAGCCGCTCCTCGGCCGAGATCGGCAGCGTGAAGATCACCAGATCGAGACGTGTGTGGCGCGCGAATTCGACGAGATCGTCGATTCCGCCGAGCTTGGGATAGCCGGCGAGGACGTCCGGCGAGCGGCTGTCGCCGCGGTCGTCGAATATGCCGAGGATGCGCAGATCGCTGTCCTGCTGCGCGGCGGCGAGGTCGCGCAGAACGGGCTCGGCGGCGGGCCCGCCGCCAACGATGACGGTGCGCCGGTCGAGCCGGCCCTGCTGCGTCAGCGCGCGCACCAGCGCGGAGACGGCGAAGCGCTCGGCGGCGAGCAGGCCGAGCCCCGTCGCATACCAGCCGGCGAGCCACACGCGCGACAGCGCATTGTCGAGCTTCAAAAAGAAGATGGCCGCGAGCGCCGCGAGAAAGACGCAGGTCCAGCCGCAGACGAGTCGGGCGCCATGGCTGATCGGCGCGCGGAACGCCTGCGTCGTGTAGAGCCCGAGCGCCTGCAGCGCGATGACGGCGAGCAGCGCCATGCCGGGAATCACGATGAAATATTCGACGCGATATCCCCAGGTCGGCGCGACATGCAGATAATGCACGCCGAAGCCGGCCGCGACGATGAGCAGAAATTCGAGGAGGCGCACGAGGCCGGACAGAACAATCGGCGAATAGGCGCGCGTCGGCGTCGTATCGGCGGCGATCTCGGCGAGGAGCGCGGCGCTGCGTTGCGAGGGCCGGGCCGCCGGGGCGCCGCCGGCGTTATCGACCGATTTCATGTCGCGCAACGCGAAAGCGCACATTTTCTCCTCCATTCAAGCTTTCTGCGGCGTTGCGGCCGGCATGGCGCGGCATCGGCGGCTCGCCGCCGCGAGCGCGTCGCGATAGCCGCGCAGCACCGATTCCGTCATCGTCTCGAGACTGAACATTTCGGCGACGCGCGCCGCGAGCGCGTCGCAATCTTTCCTCAGCGCCTGCGGCTCTGCGCTGCGCGTGCGGATCATGGCGTCCGCCAGCGCCGACGGATCGTCGCGTCGGACGAGCCTTTCAGCGTGAGGGCCGAATATTTCCGGAATGCCGCCGACGCGCGTCGCGATCAGCGGCGCGCCGGCGGCGATCGCCTCGAGCACGATGTAGGGAAGAGATTCGGCGCGGCTCGGCACGATCAATATGCGTCCGAGGCGCAGCGCCTCGCGCGCCGGCGTCGGCGGAAGGAAGGACAATTGCGCCAACACGCCGCGCCGCTCGCCGAGCGCGCGCAGAGCGGCTTCATCCGGCCCCGAGCCGACGAGCGCGAGGCGCGGCGTTGCGCCGCATCTCGCGCCGACCAGCGCGAGCGCCTCGATCAGAGTGTCGACGCCCTTGCAGCGGCGCCACTCGCCGACATAGAGAAAATCGGCGGCGTCGGCGGCGGGCGCGACCGGCGCGAATTCGTCCGGCCGCAATCCGTTGAGCACGACGCGCGAGAGCGCGCGCGAGAAGCCGACCGTCTCGCCGAAGCGCGCCTGCGCGAAGGCGCTCTCGAACGGGATGAAGTCGGTCACGCGCTCGAGCGCTGTCTCGACGGCGAGATAGAGCCGATGCGCGAGAGTGTCCGGATCATAGTGCAGACTGCCGCCATGCGGCGTGTAGACGCGGATCAACGGACGCCGCGGCGCCGGAAAAAAGGGGAGCAGAGCCGGCAGACGCGCATAGAGGCCGCCCTTGGCTCCATGGCCATGCGCGACGTTGGGCGCCAGCCGGCGCAGGACCGATGCGACGCGGCAAGCGATATGAACGTCGCTCCAATGCGGCTCCCGCCGCATGCCGATGCGCGTGACGCCGAGCGCGAGAGCCGGCTCGAGACGGCGCAGCACGCTCTCCGCGCGCTCGCCGCCCGTGGTCGAATCGACGATCAGCCCGACCGCATGGCCGCGCGCGGCCTGCTCGCCGGCGAGATCGACGACATGGCGGAACAGGCCGCCGATCGGCGCGCGCATCACATGCACGATGCGCAGGGCGTCCTCGGCCGTGTCGCGCTGCGCCGCCATCGCGTCAGAATATCCGCTCGCGCACGGTGATCGTATCGCCGGGGCGCACGGTCTGCAGCAGCGGCACGCGGCCCGTCACCGACACGCCGCCCATGTCGCGGGTCAAATCCACCGCGTCCTGATAGCCGCGCGGGCTGAAGCCGCCGGCGATGGCGATCGCCTTCTGCGCGGTCAGCCCGTCGACATAGGGATATTGGCCGGCGCTGATCACCTCTCCGAGCACATAGAAGGGCCGAAAGGCTTCGACCTCCACCGAGACATGCGGGTCGCGGACGAAGCCGTTGCGCAGCCGCGCGGCGATGTCGTGCTGGAGCTCCTGCGTGTTTCGCCCGGCGGCGGGAACCAAGCCGACGAGCGGCATGGAGATATGGCCCGAGCCGTCGACCGTGTAGCTGTTCGACAGAGCGTCCTGCCCGAAGACGATCACCCGCAGCCGATCGCCGGCGCCGAGCAGATAAGGCTCGTCCGGCGCGGTCGCCAGCAGTTCCGGGACATAGGCGCCGGGCAGGGCGCAGCCGGTCATTGTCGCGCTCATGATCAGCGAAAGAAGGAGGAAGCCATATCTCGGCATTTCGAACCTTGATCTCGAGTAACGGCTTATCACCGTCGTCGGCGGGCGCATTTTTAGGCGGTTATGGTTAACAAAGATTGATCGCGCGATTAACCGGGCGGAAACCATGCGCTCGCTATCAATCGTCTCACGGACGGGGAGACGAGGATGAGCGCCGGCGATTCGCGGGACGTGGAGCCGATGGCTCAGGGCGAGATCGATCTGGGGCAGATCGCTTCGGCGCTGTCGCGCCATCGGCGCATCGTGATCGGCGTGACGCTCGCGGCCCTGGTCGGCGCGCTTTTGTTCGTCAATCTCGTCAAGCCGCGCTACACGGCCGAGGCGCGCGTCCTGCTCGAGAATCAGGAGAGCTATCTCACGCGCTCGGACAAGGGCGAGCGCTCCGATTCCGCCATGGCGCCCGACGCCGAGGCGGTGCAGAGTCAAATCCAGCTGCTCACCTCGCGCGATCTCGCGCGCCGCGCGCTGAAGTCGCTCGAGCTCGAGGGCAATGTGGAATTCGATCCGCTCGCCGGCGGCCCGGGCCTCCTGACGCGCATCGGCGTGGCGCTCGGCGTGTTGCGCGATCCCTCGCGGCTCTCGCCCGAGGAGCGGATGCTCGACGCCTATTTCGAGCGGCTGACCATTCTCTCGCCGACCAAGACGCGCGTGCTGCAGATCGAATTCTCCTCGCGCGATCCCGATCTCGCGGCGCGCGCCGCCAACGCCATCGCCGCGACCTACATCGACATGCAGCGCGAGGCCAAGCGCGAAAACGCGCGCGCGGCGGCTCGGGCCCTGAGCCCGCTGGTCGCCGACCTGCGCGTGCGCGTCGCCGAGGCGGAAGGAAAGGTCGAGGAGTTCCGCATCAAATCCGGCCTGCTCGCCGGCAGCAACAATGTGTCGATCGCCACGCAGCAGCTCGGCGACCTCACCAATCAGCTCTCGCTGTCGCGCACGTCCGAGGCGGACGCCGAGGCCAAGGCGAGGCTGGTGCGCGAGATGCTGCGCCAGAACCGCGTCGGCGAGATTCCCGACGTCGCCAATAATGAGATGATTCGGCGCATCGGCGAGCAGCGCGTGGCGCTGCGCGCGCAGCTCGCGCTCGAATCGCGCACGCTGCTGCCGGCGCATCCGCGCATAAAGGAGCTGAACGCGCAGCTCGCCGATCTCGAGGGCGATCTGCGCCGCGCCGCCGAGCGCACGGCGCGGACGCTGGAGAACGAGTCGCATATCGCCGCCGCGCGCGTCGAAAATCTCACGCGGGTGATGGAGCGGCAGAAGAAGATCGCGGGACAGGCGGGCGCCGAGGAGGTGCAGCTGCGCGAGCTCGAGCGCGCCGCCCATGTGCTGAAAGAGCAGTTCGAGGCGGATTCGGCCAAATATCAGGAAGCGCTGGCGCGTGAGGGCGCGAAATCCTCGCCCGCCGACGCGCGCGTCATTCAGGCCGCCGTGGCGCCGCCCAATCCGTCATTTCCGAAGAAGCTGCCGATCACGGCTTTCGCCGCCATCGCTGCTTTCGTGCTCTCGGCCGGAGGCGTCGTCGCCGCCGAGCTGCTGACCGGGCGTCCGCGTCTTTCCACGAGCCGCACGCCGCCCGCTGTCCGGGCAGCGCGCGTCGAGCCGACCTCGATGACGGAAGCGGATCGCGACGCGAGGGATGAGCAGCGGAGCGAGGAAGAAGATTCAGAGGACGACGAAGACGACGACGTGATCGACGACGACGCCGTGGATCGGCCGACTCTCTTTCGCCGCGCCGCCCTTCGTGTCGCATCTGGCGACGCGGACCCGATGTCGGAGCAGGATGAGCAGAGCGAACGCGCCGAGGCGCGGATCGAGGATATGAGAGAGGTCGTCGGCCGCATCACGGCCGGCGACGACCAGGCCTCGGTCGCCGTGCTGCTCGTCGGCTGCGCCGATGCGCGCGGCAGCTGCAGAACCGCGGCGGCGCTGGCTCGCTCGCTGGCTCGGCGCGGCGCGGCCATTCTGGTCTGCGTCGACGACGACGACGAATATGACGGTCTCGTCGCCGGCGAAGATCCGGAGCCGCCGCTCGGCTTCGCCGATCTCGTCGCGCGCGAGACGACATTCGCCAGCGCGATTCACAAGGACGCCGCCTCGCGCCTGCATGTGATGCCGGGCGGCTGCGCCGACGCGCGTTTCGACGAAGATGCGTCCTGGGTGCTGGAGGCGCTGTCGCGCGCCTATGATTTCGTCGTCGTCGCGACGCGCCGCTACGAGCGCGCCGTGGAGCTCGCGCCCTCCTTCGATCTCCTGTTGGTCAGCGGTGGCGACAAGGTCGCCGAGCTCGTTCGCGATGAGCTCGAGCAGGCGGGCGTCGACGACGTCGTGCTGCTCGAGGATGATGCGCTCACGAGCGCGACGGCGGCCTGACTCGGCCGAATGCGCCGCGCAGACGCACGGCCCGACGGAACATCCAGGGGGTCTGCTTGATCTGGCGCTTGGCGCGCGTCGCCGCGACGAAGAGCGGCGCGGCGACAACGCCGAGCGGGCTCGCCGGGACGATCGTGTCGACCAGCGCGATGGTCTCGTCACAGACCGCATTCTTGTAGCGCCCTTCTCCGACGCCGAGATCGAAGCGCGTGAAGCCACGCGCGACGAGATCGCGCATCAGCGCATGCAGCAGCAGATCGCCGGGCGACGAGCGCGCGATCTCTTCCTCCGAATCGAAAGAGTTGAGCATCGCCGAGAAGCCGCGCTCATGCGGCAGCCCCGCATAGGCGGCGATGATCCGGCCGTCGAGGGTCAGCGCATGAGCTTCGAGCGCGCCCGTCTCGACGAGACGAAGAACGAAATCGCGCATGTCCGTCCGCTCGAAGGAGGCGTCGACGCCGCGCAGCCGCTCGGCCTTCTGCGCGAGCAGCGTCTTCACGATGTCTCGCGCACGATGTCCCGTCGCGACATGCTCGAAGACGACGGCGCCGAGCGTCTCGAGCCGCGTCTTCTTCTTGCGCAGCTTCTTGCGCGCATCACCCGTGAGCCGCGCATCGAGATCGGCGGCGCGAGCGGGCAGGGCGGTCGCATGCGCCGAGCTCGGACTGGGAGAGGAGCCGGGAAGAGCGAGCGGATTTGCGGCGCCGGCGCAGGATCGCGGCTGATTGCGCAAGAGGAAGAGATCGACGCTCTGCGGCGCCGCCCGTGCGGCGCGGCGCAGCAGCAAGCGCATGTCGCCGAGCGCGGCGTCGCGGGCGATCAGCCCGCAATTGAGATTGCTCTCTCTGCCGCCGATGAAGCGCGCGACGCCGAGCGGACCGACGCGCCCGAACGCGAGCGGCAGCAGGGCGACGGCTCGTCCGCCGCTCGCCCGGGCGACGACGATCATCGGCGCGAGGCCCTGCGCGCGGCCGAGCGTCTCCATCCAGACATTGCAGAAATCATAGGATTGGTAGGCGCTCGCCGGAGCGCGGGCGAAGAGATCGTCCCAATCGGCGCGCGCATCCTCGAGCCGTGTCAGCACATCCAGAGCGACGGGCGCCTCCTCGACCTCGCCCGCGAGATCTCCCACGCCGCAATCGATTGCATTTACCATGACTCGACGGTCCCGTTGCCGATCCGCTGCTTTGGTTCAAGCTATCAGGCAAAGGTCAACGAGAGCTGTAGAGCGCGAGAGGAGAGACCGCCATGGCCAACTGGCGCCGGCTGGCCATCGATGCAGGCATGGCTTTCTTTCGGGCGAGCGGCGCCCATCGCCTCGCCGAGCCTTTTACGCGCGGCGTCGGGGTCATATTGACGTTTCACAACGTGCGGCCTCGGCGCGACGACGCTTTCGAGCCGAACGGGTCGATCGAGATCACGCCGCAATTCTTCGACGGCGTGCTGACGCATTTGCGGCGGCGAGGGATCGAGATCATCTCGCTCGACGATGCGCTCGCGCGTCTGCGGGAGCCTGAAGCCGATCGCACGCCTTTTGCCGTGCTCAGCTTCGACGATGGCTATCGCAATCTCGTCGCGCATGCGCTGCCTGTTCTCGAGCGTCACGAGGCGCCCTTCATCGCCTATGTGACGGCCGGTTTCGCCGATGGCGCCGCGCGACTTTGGTGGGTCGAGCTCGAGGAGGCGATTCGGCGGCTCGATCGCATCGACATCGTCGCCGGCGGTCTGCGCGTTGCGCGCGGAACGGCGACGGCGGCGGAGAAGCAGGCGGCGTTCTGCGATATTTACGCTCGGCTCGAAGCCGGCGCGGACGAGGAGCGTCTCGACGTCATCGCCGCGCTCGCGGCGCAGGCGACGCTCGAGGCGGGTGCGCTGACGCGCGAGCTCTGTCTCGGATGGAGCGAGCTGCGCGCGCTCGCGCGTCACCCGCTGGCGACCATCGGCGCGCACACGCTGACGCATCCGCGGCTCGCGCGGCTCGCGCGCGCGCCGGCCGTCATGGAGATGGCAACGAGCCGCAAGCGCCTGGCCGACGAGCTCGGCGTCGCCGCGAGGCATTTTTGCTATCCCTATGGAGGCCGCGCAGCGGCCGGCGCGCGCGAGTTCGAGCTCGCTGCCGCGATCGGCTTCGAGAGCGCGGTGACGACGCGGCCGGGCATGATCTTCCCGGCCCATCGCGAGCGCTTGCTCGCCCTGCCGCGGCTCTCCGTCAACGGCAATTATCAGAGCGTGGAGGCGCTCGACATTCTGCTGTCGGGCGCGCCCTTCGCCTTGATGAACGCCGGCCGCCGGGTCGCCGCTTGACGGTCAGCGCCCCCAGCCGAAGCGCTGACGCAGATCCCGCCACATCTGCGCGAGGGTGCGCTTCTGCGACAGCGCGCGGGCGCGCGACGCCACGGCGCCGGGCGTGATCGCGCCGGAATAGTTGCAATCGCAGAAGAGATGATGCGCTTCGCGCATCGACAGGCCGAAGAACTCGATCGCGTCGCCGAGGCGGTCGCCGGCGAGGCCCTGCTCGCGGAACTGCGGATCGCGATAGGCGATCGAGAGAGGCGACTCGTCCTGACGCAGCTTCACGCGCTCGCGCACCGGAACATATTCCATCATGGAGAATAGGCGGATGCGTCCGGAATGCGCCGAGAGGATCTGCGCGAGCCGCTCCAGCCGCGCGCGCCGCGGCGACTCTTCCTTGTTCGCGACGGGCTCGATCGCCGCAATTTTCGTCACTTCTTCCAGAGTTCTGTGCTTCATCACGCCCTCCGTCGCCAATGGGCCGCTCCGCCCGAAACTTCCGGCCCCAATTCCTTTGAACACGCTTCCCCCGGATTGGTTCCGGGGCTTTTTCATGCGTCCGCTCGGGCTCGGCCGTGCGGAGCGCAGATGCTCCCGCGTTGTCGGTTACACGCTTGTCGCGGCGTGCGCTTCGACTATTTGGTGCGCGGGGCTGCGGGCCAATGGAGTGTCCTTCGATGTCCATGTCCTTCCGAGAGGCAACTGCTCAGGAGAATGCCGCAGTCTACGGCGGCCTCGTCGACGCCGTGGGAGGCATCGCGACGATCGTCCTCGCGGTCGTCGGTCTCGCCGGCGTCAATCCCCAGCTGTTCGCGTCGATCGCCACCATCGTGTTCGGCGTCGCTCTGCTCATTCAGGGCGGAACCATGCTGTCCGAATATGCTCAGATCATCTTTCCGACGGGCTCCCAGTCCTCCTCCGTCGAGCATTTCGGCGGCGGCAGCCTGTCTGCAGTGTTCCTCGTCGGAGCCGCCGGCATCGTGCTCGGCGTGCTGGCGCTGCTCGGCATCAGCCCCGGCGCGCTGACCCAAATCGCGGCGATCGCTTTCGGAACGGCGCTCGTGCTCAGCAGCAATGCGGTGTGGCAGCTCTATGTGCTCCGTCATGCTGCGGCCAAGAGCGAGGCCGCCCAGTCGCAGAGCTTCGGCGGCGAGTTTTTGGCGAGCGAGATGGCGTCGGGTTCGGCCGGCATTCAGTCGCTCGCGGGACTTGGCGCGATCGTGCTCGGCGTGCTCGCGGTCGCCGGCGCCACTAATGACGTGGTTCTCAACCTCGTCGCGCTTCTCGCCCTCGGCGCGACGCTCGTTCTCACGGGCAGCACGCTCAGCACGACGGTTCTTAGCTTCATGCGGCCGTGGTCGTCGCAGGCCTGAGCGGGCTCTCCCATTCTCCCGGGGTCGTCGCGTCGCGACGGCGCTCGGGTGAAGGGCTCATGTCTCGTCGGCGCCGATATCGTCGACGCGATGCGGCGCCTCGCCGCCGCTCCCATCGAAGAGATCGAGAAAGGCGCTTTTGTCGGCGCGCAGCCTTCTCAAATGGGCGTCCGCCAGTTGTGCGAGCCGGCGGTCGCCCGAAGCCGTGATGATCACGAGCGACCGGCGACGGTCGCCGGGATCGATCTTGCGCCGGACCAGCTTCGCCTGCACCAGCCGCGAGACCAACTCTGCCGCGCTGTGATCGCGAATGATCAATTGCTCGGCCAGCTCTCCGACGCTGATATGTCCGCCGCCGCGAAACGTCTTGATGACGAGCAGCGCCTGATAGCGCTGCATGGTGAGCCCGACATCGGCGGCGGCCTGCTCGCTGAAGGCGAGAAAGCGGCGCAGCGCGTAGCGAAAATTGGCGAGAGCGAGCAGCTCCTCCTCGGTCGGGGCGGGCTTGTCGGCCGCCTTCTCCGCAGCGCCGCAGTCTGCCGTCGGGTCCACGCTGCCTCCTCGCTCTCGCGATAGTCGTCGCCGGAAACGAGAATGATGACGTTCCCGTTTCGAGCGGTCAAGGCGCCCGGGGGCATGCGGCGTCAAAGCCTGCGACAATCGGGCTCGACAGCCGCTCTTGCCGATACATCGTATCACGATTTATAGTTTTGCGGCCGGGGACCGCGAACGGCGCGCGGCGCACGGAGGAACGAGCGCGCAGAGCGCCAAGAGCCGGAGAGAGCGTAAATGATCAGATTTCTCGTCGCCACTTTGCTGGTCACCGCATGGCTGACGTCACAAGCCCACGCGCATGGCGGCGTCAGCATCGACGAAGGCCAATGCAAGATGAAGATCGGCCCCGATCAGATGAACTTCACCGGCTACCAGCCGCTGAAGTCGCGGGAGCAGTTCTGCGACGACATTCCGGACGTGGGCCCGACAATCATCGTCCTCGACGCTGTGCAGGACGAGCTGCGCGATATGAATCTCGAAATCCGCATTCTCCGCGATGTGGGCCAGAAGACCGACGAGGAAAACCTCGAGCAGAACACCGAGACCTATGTTCCGCCCAAGAAGTACCGGACCGGCACGCTCAACTTCGAGTATGATTTCGCGCAGAAGGGCAAGTTCATCGGCCTCGTCAAAGCGTCGACCGACGACGGGGCGAAGGTGTATGTCTCGCGCTTCCCCTTTTCGGTCGGCGAGACCGCGACCCGCGACATCACCGTGATGGTGTTTTTCGCGGCGCTGGGGCTGGTCGGATTCGGTCTCTGGTACAAGAACTCCTTCAACAAGAAGCCGTCCGCCATAGCGTGAGCGGCGCGAAGGGCGCGAGACCGCGGCTCTCGCGCCCGCTCTCACTTCCGTGGCGTTCGGCGACGGACGGAGGAGCGGAAATGACCATCGATCGACGTCGCATCCTTTCGCGCGCGCTCTCGGCCGGCGCGGCGTTCGCGGCTTGCTTCATCATTTGGCCTTCGACCTCGATCCGCGCGCACGAATATGAGGTGGGCGCGATTAAAATCGAGCATCCCTGGTTGCGCGCTCCGCACGAAGGCGAGACGCGCGCGCAGCTCTATATGTTCGTCTCCAATAAGGGGGATCGGCCCGATCGGCTGATCGGCGTCAAATCCGCCGGTTTCGGCTCGGCCGAATTTCACGTCGCGCCGCATTTCGCCGTGCGCGAGAATGCGATCTATCTGCCGCCCATGTCCAAAGTGACGCTGGAGCCCGGCGGATCTCATGTGCTGCTGGTCGATATATCGAAGATGAATCCCATCGGCTGGGGATTCGAGATGACGCTCGTCTTCGACAAAGCCGGAGAAGTCGCCATCGACGCCTCGATCGACGCGCCGGACGCAATGCATGCGCATGACGCCGACGCGATGGAGCGCTGGCGCAAGTCCCATCGCGAATCGTCGTCCGAACCAGAGACGCCGAGCGATCACACGGATCATGACCAAATGCAGAAGGATCAGGAGCCGATCGGCGGCGAGGGCGAGTCGGCGCCGAAATCCGAATGATCGCTGCTGCAGCGTTCGCGCGAGCGCTGACGCGCCAACGGCGCGCGACGGCGTTCGAGCCGCGGTCGTGCGTCGGATCGGGACTCTGCCTGAACTAACTGAAATATCGGCGTTTGGATCAAAAAATGAGCTTGCTTCGCGCAGCGATTGATCGTAGGCCGACCAAACATGCTGCGGCGTCTCGACGTTTTCTGCGCTCAGCATTCCTACTGTTTGGAGCAGAAGCGTCAGTGGAGGCAAAACCGATGTCCAACGATCCTTTCAAGAGGTCCGGCGCCGAGCTGGTCAAATCGATCGCGTGGTTTCTCGGCGCGGTCGGCGTGATCTTCGCGATCATCCATTATGCGCCGATCATTTCGCATGGCGGCTTCTGAGCCGGCGCGACGAAGAATCATTCGATAAAATCCGGGAGTCGTCCGACGAGGGCGGCTCCCGGATTTGCGTTCGGGATGGACGGCGCGACGTTCCGCGCGCGTTCATCGCCACATGCGCAGACCCACCGCGACGGCCATGGAAACGATCGCCACGATCGCGATGATAGCGGCGAGCCGCACCACTTCTCTGCTGTCATCGGCGTTCCGCATAGTCTTCCTCTCGACGGCGTCTCGCGATTGAGCGCGGGAAAAGCGGCCGCCGCGACGGCCGCCCGTCCTCATCGGAATTCCCGCCTTGATTTGCGGACAGCTTACGCGCGTGTGGCCGCCGAGACGAGCGCGAACGGCGCGACGATCTGTCGCGGCCGCCCCTCAGAAGGGGTTCCAGGTCGCTTCGCGTGTGAACTTCAAATAGCCGAAGCTGACGCCGAGCCGCGCGCCGACGCCGGAACGGATCGGCGCGAGGACGATGTCGCCGGCCGTCAGCTCGGTGAGGCCGAGCCCGCCGACCAGATAGGCGGAGCCGTCGACGCCGCCGAACCGCGTATAGATCGCCTCCGCGGAAGGCAGATTATAGACCAGCATCATGGTGCGGTCGCCGTCGGCGCCCGCGTCGAAGCCGAGCGTCGGCCCTTGCCAATAGACCCGCTTTTTGCCGGCGTTGCGGGTGTACATCAAGCCCTCGCCATAGCGCAGCCCGCCGATCAGAGCGCCCGAGGCCTCCTGGCCGAGCACATAGGCGTTGGGCCGGCCCCAGCGCCGCGCGGCCTCCTCGACGGCGAGCGCCAGATTGCGTGCGATCGAACCGAAGAAGCGATGGCCGTCGCGCACGATCTCGTCGCCCGACATTTCCTCGGGGCGCTCCTCATAAGCGGCGAGGGCGGGAAGGGCCGGCGCCAGCGCGCAGGCGCCGGCGAGAGCGAGAATATCCCTGCGGGAGGATCGTGACGCGGCGCTCATGCGGAAGACTCCCCGCGCGGTCTCGGCGACCAGGCCGGCGCCGCGCTCGCTCGAAGAATCTCGCGCGAAGCTTAACAAATCCTTGCCGCCGCGGGGTCGCCGAGAGCGATGAAGGGGCCGTTGCGATAGCCGGTCTCGGCCTTGCCGTAGCGCAGCGGACGGCCGGACGGGTCGAGCACCGCGCCGCCCGCCGCCCGCAGCACGGCGTCGCCCGCCGCCGTGTCCCATTCCATCGTGGGTCCAAAGCGCGGATAGAGATCGGCCACGCCTTCGGCGAGGCGGCAGAATTTGACCGAGGAGCCGGTCTCGCGAATTTCGGTCACGCCCCGCGCGCGCAAGAAGGCCTGCGTCTCTTCGTCGAGATGGGAGCGGCTGACGAGGGCGGTCGGCCCCTGCGGCGGCGCTGTCCGCACGCCGAGCCGGCGCCAATCGCCGGGCGGCGGCGCGTGGGCGCCGGGCGCGGCCCGGCATCCGAAAGCGGTCGCTCCCGCGAACCATAATTCGCCGAGCGCCGGCGCGAAGACGGCGCCGATGCGAGGCGCGCCGTCGGCGACGAGCGCGATATTGATGGTGAACTCGTCGCGCCGCGCCAGAAACTCGCGCGTGCCGTCGAGCGGATCGACGAGCAGAAACACATTGGCGGGCAGGGGAGTCGCGCCCCGCGCAGTGGACTCTTCGGCGATGATCGGAACGCCCGGCGCGATCGCGGCGAGCTCGGCCAGCAGCATGGCCTCGATCTTCTCGTCCGCCTCGCAGACCGGGCTCGCATCCGTCTTGACCCGGGCGACGATGTCCGGCGCCGCGAGAATCTCCATGGCGATGACGCCGGCGCGCGCCGCGAGATCGGCGAAGGCGAGCGCGAGGCGGTCGCGGGTCGCGTCATCGAGGCTCATGTCGGCGCAAAGCCGACATCGCCCGCGCCATTGCGCAGGGCCGCCTCGTCGCAGTCGTCGAGGCGCAGCGCGTCGACGCGCGAGGCCGGCGGGCCGCGCCGCGCCGCGACAACCAGCGAGTCGACCACGGCGGCCGGGCCGGCGGCGACGATCTCGACGGAGCCGTCGCGGCAATTGCGCGCCCAGCCTTCGAGCCCGAGCCGGCCGGCCTCGCGCGCGACGAAAGCGCGGAAGCCGACGCCCTGCACGCGGCCCGTCACAGTGATGCGCAGGATGCGGCGGTTCTCGAAATCCATCACGCCTCCTCGACGGCGATATTGTCGATGAGCCGCGTCGCCCCGAGGCGAGCGGCGGCGAGCAGGCGCGTCGGTCCGTCATGGCGCCGCGCGACGCGCGCCAGCGTCTGTGCATGGCGCGCCTCGAGATAGTCGATCGCAAAGCCGGCCGTCGCCACCTCTTCGCGCGCTTCGCCCATCACATGGCCGATCGGCTCGCCCTCGGCGATCCGACGCGCCGCCGTGACGAGCGCGCGATGCAGCGCGGGCGCGACGCGCCGCTCCTCCTGCGAGAGATAGATATTGCGCGAGGACATGGCGAGCCCGTCGGCTTCGCGCAAAGTCGGCGCGCCGACGATCTCGGCGCGCAGGTCGAGGTCGCGCGCCATGCGCGCGATCACCAGCAATTGTTGATAATCCTTCTCGCCGAACACGGCGACGTCCGGCTCCGCCTGATTGAGCAGCTTGGCCACCACGACCGCGACGCCGGCGAAATGGGTCGGCCGAAAACGGTCCTCGAGATCGGCCTCGGCCGGCCCGCCGACCGTCACGCTGGTGGCGAAGCCCTGCGGATACATCTCCTCGACGGCCGGCGCATAGCAGAGGTCGGCGTTCACCCGCGCGAGGCGGTCGAGATCGGCCTCGAGCGTGCGCGGATAGCGCCCGAAATCCTCATTGGCCGCAAATTGCGTCGGATTGACGAAAACCGAGACGACGACGCGCTCCGCCCGGCGCCGCGCTTCCTCCATAAGGGAGAGATGTCCGTCGTGCAGCGCGCCCATGGTGGGGACGAAGCCGATGCGCTCGCCGCGCGCACGCCATTGCGCGATGCGGCGTTTCAGTTCTGCGACCGAGCCGACGAGGGGAACAGGTGGGGCGAGGCGGTTCATGGGAGGGCTCGCAAAGGCGCGCCGCGTCCGGGTCCGGGCGCGCGGGGGATCAGGCTGTCGAGAAAGGCGAGATAGGCGGCGGGCAGCGCGGCGGCGCGGGCGGCCGCGGCGACGCTCTCCATATAGCCGGGCGCGGGCGCGCCTTCACGCGCCGCCGAGCCGATATAGACGAGGGCGTTGACCGAGCCGGCCGTCTGCTCGCGCAGCACGGGAAGCACGAGCTTGCGATAGAGGCCGCGACGTCTTCATAGCGGTCGAGCGCGGGTGTGTCGGAAAGAGCGAGGTCCCACAGCAGGCCATGCACATCGGCGCGATTGTCGCGCAGGATGCTGGCGAAGCCCGTCTCCTGCACCACGAAGCGATGGCGGGCGAGCCGCGCCCGGCCGAGCAGGCGCGAGCGCGGACAGCGCGCCGCCATGGCGGTCGCGTCCATATTGGCGCCATAGGCGAAATAGAGCGGCATGAGCGATGCCTCTTGCTGCGTTGCCGCGAGAGTTTAGCGCATCGCGAGCCTCTCAGCGAGAAAATGGCGCGAAGGCTCGCCAGAGGCGCCGTTGAGGGTGAGCGCTCGCTTGCTCGACGATCGGCGCGATGCTAGAACAAAAATAGAACTCAGCGGAAGCGCCTTTGCTGTGGACAACGGAACCGATGTCCGCCGGCGCCGATTGGTTCGGATTAGAGTGTCCGGGTTCTGAGGAGAGAGGCAAATGGCGGGCAGCGTCAACAAGGTGATCCTGATCGGCAATCTGGGACGCGATCCGGAGGTGCGCACGCTTCCCTCGGGCGACCGCGTCGTTTCGTTTTCCGTGGCCACGTCCGAATCCTGGCGCGATCGCAACACGGGCGAGCGGCGCGACCGCACCGAATGGCACAATGTGTCGATCTTCAACGAGAATCTCGGCAAGATCGCCGAGCAGTACTGCCGCAAGGGCTCCAAGGTCTATCTCGAGGGCCAGCTGCAGACGCGCGAATATCAGGACAAGGACGGCATTCAGCGCCGCGCCACCGATGTCGTGCTGCAGCGCTTTCGCGGCGAACTGACCTTGCTCGACAGCCGCGGCGGCGGCAGCGGCGGCGATATCGAGGGCGGCGGGGGCTATGGGTCGAGCAGCGGCGGCTCCAGCTTCGGACGCTCCTCGCCGATGGAGCGCTCATCCGGCGACCGCGCGCCCGCCCCGGCCGGCGGCGGCCGGCTTTCCGACCAGCTCGACGACGATATCCCGTTCTGAGCTACGGCGGCGTCGTGACATTCCCTTCTGCCGCCCTGCGGGAGAAGGGGCGCGGCGGCGAGTTTGCGCGTCAGAACGGGTGGTATTGATACAGCCAGTTCTCGGAGAGAACCTCGGCGCCATTGCGCAGGAAGAGGCGCATCTCCACAGGCTCGGGGCCGTCGACCGTCAGATCGAATTGCGCGCGCCAATGGCCCGGCACGCCGTCCGGAACGGCCTCGGTGAAGATATAAGAAAATGTTCCGCGCGAGGCCCAGAGCGCCGCCTCCGGCTTGACGCCGAAGGGCAGCTTCTCCAGCGGCCCGCCCAAAAACTCCACCATGAACTTGCGCACGCCCTTGGGCCGCGGCTTGCCGGGCTGGCCGCCATTGCCGAGCCGCGTCGCGACGCAGCGGGCGAGAGGCGCGGGGTAGGGCTCGTCGGCGAGCCAGTGCAGCCGGTAGGAAAATTCGAACGAGGAGCCCGGCACCGCCGGCGCCTGCGGAACCCACATGGCGACGATATTGTCGTGAATCTCGTCGTCGGTCGGGATCTCGACGAGCTGCACGGCGCCCTTGCCCCAATCGCCCTTGGGCTCGACCCATACGCTCGGGCGGCGGTCGTAGAACACGCCGTCGAGATAATGGTCGAAATTGCGGTCGCGCTGCATCAGCCCGAATCCTTTCGGATTCTCGTCGCTGAAGGCGGAGGCGATCACCCGTCCGGGATTGTTCAGCGGGCGCCACAGACGCTCGCCGGAGCCGGTCCACATGGAGAGGCCGTCGGAATCGTGCACCTCCGGCCGCCAGTCGGCGGCGGTCGGCTTCACCGCCTCGGAGAACCAGAACATGGAGGTCAGCGGCGCGATGCCGAAACGGATGAAATCGCCGCGCAGATGCAGGGCGCAGTCCACATCCATCGTCACCGCGCCGTCGCGCTTGGCGATGATGCGGAACGCGCCCACGATCGACGGTCCTTCGAGCAGCAGATGGATGTGCAGCCCGTCGGCTGTCTCGGGGCCGATGTAGACATTGGTGAAATCGGGAAATTCTTCCGACCGGCCGGCGACCCAGGTGTCGAGCGCGACGCCGCGCGCCGAGAGTCCATATTGGCGAAGCGCGCCGATCGCGCGGAAATAAGAGGCGCCGAGAAAGGCCGCCCAATCATTCTTGCGCCAGTCGAGCGGGCCGTCCACCGGCTCCTGGATGCGGAAGCCCGCGAAGCCCGCGCCCTTCGGCAGCTGATGGGCGATCGAATCGGCGGGCATTTCGAAATAGGTCGGGCTGTAGAGGATCTCGCGCGCGTCGCCGTTCTCGACCTTGTACATCCGCACGGATTTGCGGAAGAACATGCCGAGATGGAAAAACTCCACCGGATAGCGCCCGGGGCCGATCCTCAGCGCATAATCGGTGTCGTAACGGATCTTGCCCCAGGCCTCATAGTCGATTTTGCCGGTGATCTCGGGGTCGGGCTGGAGCGGGGGATGGTAGGGCTCGGCGACGCGCCGGCGCGCGGTGTCCTTCAGCCGCTCGAAAGTGAAAGGCTCGGCCGGCCCGAGCTGCAGCTTGCCGGGCAGGGGCGCGCCACTAGCCTCGGCCGCGCCGAGGGCGCTAACAGCGGTCGTCGCCGCCGCGGCCTCGAGGAAGGAGCGGCGATCCATCTTCTCGGTCATTGGGGTCGATCCTCACGCGGGCCGAAGCGTTCGGGCGAGCGTCGTTCGAGCCGCCGTCCGGCCGATGGTCGTTGGGGGATGTGGGCGATCAGCGAATCGGCTCGTGGCGGACCGCGGTGCGCATGAAGAAATACAGGCCGACAAAACCGGCGAGCGCGAACACGATCTCGATGCCGCGGCTGATCGCCGGGTCGAGCTGAAACAGGCCGCCGAGCGCCCAGCCGGCCGCCCAGGAGGCGCCGACCAGCTCTGTTCCGACGAGGATCGCCACAGCGACCAGCGTGGACAGATGCAGGAGGTTGAGGGGCTTCTTGCTGCTCATGCGACGGGGGACTCCGCGCTCATCGTCTGCCTCGACGGTGCTATACGATCGATCGGAACGGCGCAAGCGCCAGGCCGCGGCGGCGCGAAGGACGCAGGTCCCGCGCGCGAATCCGCATCATTCCGCTCATTCTTTCTCCTGGGCGCGGCGCGATCTGATGATCGCCGATCCGACGCTCCAGCCGCCGATCGCGCCGACCACGCTTCCCGCGATCGCCACGCTGAAGCCCAATGCGCTGCCCACATAGGCGCCGATGAGCGCGCCGACGCCCGCGAAAGCCAGCGCTGTAGCCGACAATTCCACCCGAGGACTCCTTATCTTGTCGGGTTCGTCACGCCGCCGCTCCCGTCGCCTCGCCGCCTCCGTTCCCGGATGGGGACCTCGGACAAAGCCACGACGGCTCGGCGATTACTCAGGCACTCTCATGACCCGGAGGCGCTCGCAACCGAAATTCCCGCTGCGAGCGCTCGTCGCCACGATTTGCCACGCCTCACCATAAATTGCACTCGCTCCGCGCCAAAGCATGAAAATTCGTATTCGAGGCGCTCCAGAATTGGACGCGTCTTCGCTTGCGCACTACAAGCGACGGGAGCGAGGCGATCGGAAACGGAGGGGCGAGCATGAATGCGAGCGTTGCGCCGCCGCTCGTGCGGCTGCTCGTCTGCCTCGGGCCGCGCTGCGATGCGCAGGGCGGCGGCGAATCGCTGCTGGCGGAGCTCCGGGCGGCCTTGGCCGAGGCTTTCGCCGAGGACTTGGCCCGCGGCCGGATCGCCCTCGCGACGCGCGACTGTCTCCGCCACTGCACGCGCGAGCCGGTGGCGCGAGTCGAGCCCTCGGGAGACGTCTTCTCCAATCCCCGCATCGACGAGCTTTTGGCGGCCGTCGCGCGCGAGCTGGCGATGTGAGCCCCGGGCTATTCTTCTCCGACCTTGGCGGGCTTCAGCACCACTGGCCGCAGCAGGAATGAGGGGATATGGTCGCCGAGGCCGATCACGGGCGGCCCATCGTCTTCTCGCGGACGCGGCGTCCGTCGGTCGCGGCGATCGCCATAGGTCGGCGGCCGCGTGTCGGACTCGGAGGGGCGGCGCGGACGGGCGCGCGCCGGCTCGGCGCGCTCCGCAGCGGCCGGGCGCCGCGATCTTTCGCCGGAGCGGATGCGCTCGCGGCCGCGCGCCGGACGCGGCGTCTCCTCCGCGGGCGGCAATTCGTCGAGGCCTGGACCTTCCCAGTCGATCTTATTGCCGATCAGCGTCTCGATCTGGTCGAGATATTTGCGATCCTCGCCCGTCACCAGCGTGACGGCTGTGCCGGAGCGTCCGGCGCGGCCGGTGCGGCCGATACGATGGACATAGTCCTCGCTGTGCGTCGGCACGTCGAAATTGAACACATGGCTCACGTCGGGAATGTCAAGTCCGCGCGCCGCCACATCGGAGCAGACGAGCAGGGTCACGTCCCCGTTCTTGAACGCGTCGAGCGAAGCCATGCGGGCGAGCTGATCCATGTCGCCGTGCAAGGCGCCGGCCGAGAAGCCGTGCTTGTCGAGCGAGCGGTGCAGGATGGCCACGTCGCGCTTGCGATTGCAGAAGATGATCGCGTTCTTGAAGTTCTCGGCGCCGCGCAGCAGGCGGCGCAGCGTCTCGCGTTTCTCGCCGTGGCCGTGGGTGGCGACCAGCGCCTGGCGGATGGTCGCGGCCGTGCTCGAGGCGCGCGCCACCTCGATGCGAACCGGATTATGGAGGAAGGCCTCGGTCAGCCTCGTGATCTCCGGCGGCATGGTGGCCGAGAAGAACAAGGTCTGGCGCGTGAACGGCACGAGCTTGCAGATGCGCTCGATGTCGGGAATAAATCCCATGTCGAGCATGCGGTCGGCCTCGTCGATGACGAGGATCTCGATATTGGTGAGCAGCAGCTTGCCGCGTTCGTAGAAGTCGAGCAGGCGGCCCGGCGTCGCGATCAGCACATCGGCTCCGCGCATGATCTTGGCTTCCTGGTCGCCGAAGGCGACGCCGCCGATCAGCAGCGCGACATTGAGCTTGTGATTCGCCCCATATTTGGCGAAGCTCGCCTCGACCTGCGCGGCGAGCTCGCGCGTCGGCTCGAGGATGAGGGTGCGCGGCATGCGCGCGCGGGCGCGGCCCTGCTCGAGGCGGCACAGCATCGGCAGCACGAAGGCCGCCGTCTTGCCTGTTCCGGTCTGGGCGATGCCCAGAATGTCGCGTCCCTGCAGGGCAGGGGGAATGGCCTGCTCCTGAATGGGCGTCGGCTGCGTGTAGCCGGACGCCTCGACGGCCGCGAGGACCTTCTGCGAGAGGCCGAGTTCGTCGAATGTCATCAATGGTCCTGGTCGCGGCGATGCGGGTGAATTCGGATCAACGCGCGTGCGGGCCGCGACGGGCGCGCGTGTCGCTCAGGCGGCTTCGTCGCAACTCGACGATCGAATGTTCCGCTGACGCTCTGCTCGGGCGATCCGAGAGCAAGACGTGCGCCATGCTTGAAGCCGAACGGGCTCAAAGTCAATGAATTTGACGCGGCCGGCCCGTTTCGTCGGGGCCGGGTTCGAGCAAATGCCTCAATTATGGCCCTTGTCGCAGGGCGAAACGGCGGCGGCGCCGCGCCGCGCGGCCGGAATCGAGGCGGTCGTCGACATGTCGACGCGGACGTCTCGCAAATCCTGCGCGCCGGCCGGCCGGTTGTCCGGCCGCACGAAGGCGATGGCGGGAAGCTCGCCCTTTTGTAACTTTGACGACAGCAGATCTGCGCCGAGCACGCTGACGAGCGCAAGCAGGGCGGAAACGAGCGCAACTCTCTCCACGAGGGAGCCAGACTCGTCACGCAGAAATCCAGGGGTGGTCGACATGGGGGCCTCGCGTTCCGGCTGCGTCCGAGATTGACGACATGCGGTTAAGGACGCGTTGACGGCGCGCGGCTGCGCTCCAGCCGAAGCGAAAGGGATTGGAAAGCCTCGCAGGCCGGGAGGCGGCCGCCCTCACTTGTTCGGCGGCGAAGACACATTATCTCCCTCGGTGATTTGTCGACTGTCCCCTCCGTTCCGGAAGGCGCCTCTTTCGATTTTTTCCGTCGAACGGCTTTTGGGTCTTGCCAATGCCCCTGCGAGAAAGAAAACTCATCGGGTCCCCGCTTCGCCCTCCGCGCGATCGACGGCCGAACCCGTCCGGTACGGAGAATGCTACGAACCCGTTCGGCGGGCCTTTCGAGGGCCATTCATCGGAAAGGGGAAAGAGGAAGGCCGAGGTGACAGTGAACGATGAATTCTCGCTCGATAGCGTGGTTCGGCCGCATGCATCGCGTCGCGTTGCGCCGCTGCGCGCCGGCAAGGAGCCCCGCAGGAACGGGGGCGGCGATGGCGGCTCGGGCTCCGGAACGGCGCTGATCACCCGCACCCGAACCCAGACGCGGCGCCCCAACATGTACCGCGTCCTTCTGCTCAACGACGATTACACGACGCAGGAGTTCGTGGTGATCGTGCTGCGCAAATATTTCAACAAGTCTCTGGAAGAGGCGACACGCATCATGCTGCATGTGCATAATCACGGCGTCGGCGAATGTGGGGTCTACACCTACGAGGTCGCCGAGACCAAAGTGACGCAAGTGATGGATTATGCGCGCAAGCATCAGCACCCGCTTCAGTGCATCATGGAAAAGAAGTGAGGGCGGACCAAAACGATGCCGACATTCTCGCGCAACCTCAAGCAGTCTCTCGATCGCGCTCTCGCTTCGGCGAGGGAGCGCCATCATGAATATGCGACGCTCGAGCATCTTTTGCTCAGCCTCATCGAAGACACCGACGCGGCCGCTGTGCTGCGCGCCTGCTCGGTCGATCTCGATCTGCTGGGCAAGAATCTGCGCGACTACATCGACCGCGAGCTGGACAATCTGGTCAATGAATCGGCAGGCGACTGCAAGCCGACCGCCGGCTTCCAGCGCGTCGTGCAGCGCGCCATCATCAGCGTGCAGTCCTCAGGCCGCGAGGATGTGAACGGCGCCAATGTGCTGGTCGCCCTGTTCGCCGAGCGCGAGAGCCACGCCGTCTATTTCCTGCAGGAGCAGGACATGACGCGCTATGACGCGGTCAATTACATCAGCCATGGCATCGCCAAGCGGCCGGGCCTCGCCGATTCGTCGCGCGCGCCGCGCGGCGTCGAGGACGAGGCGGATCGCGGCGACGCGCGGGAGGCGCGCGAGGGCGAGCCACGCAAGAAGGAAGGCGCGCTCGAGGCCTATTGCGTCAATCTCAACCGCAAGGCGCGCGACGGCCGCATCGATCCGCTGATCGGACGCGAATCCGAGGTGCTGCGCACCATCCAGGTGCTGTGCCGCCGGCAGAAGAACAATCCGCTTCTGGTCGGCGATCCCGGCGTCGGCAAGACGGCGATCGCCGAAGGCCTCGCCCGCAAGATCATCCAGAACGAGGTTCCGGACGTGTTGTCGAGCGCAACCGTCTTCGCTCTGGACATGGGCACGCTGCTGGCCGGCACGCGCTATCGCGGCGATTTCGAGGAGCGGCTGAAGCAGGTCATCAAGGAGATCGAGAACCACAAGAACGCGATTCTCTTCATCGACGAGATCCATACGGTGATCGGCGCCGGCGCCACCTCCGGCGGCGCGATGGACGCCTCCAATCTGCTGAAGCCGGCGCTGGCGCAAGGCACGCTGCGCTGCATCGGCTCGACCACCTATCGCGAATATCGCCAATATTTCGAGAAGGATCGCGCTTTGGTGCGCCGCTTCCAGAAGATCGACGTCAATGAGCCGTCGATCCCGGACGCGATCGAGATCATGAAGGGGCTGAAGCCTTACTTCGAGGAGTTCCACAAGATCCGCTACACCACCGAGGCGGTGAAGGCGGCGGTGGAATTGTCGGCGCGCTACATTCATGACCGCAAGCTGCCGGACAAGGCGATCGATGTGATCGACGAGACCGGCGCCGCGCAGATGCTGCTGCCCGAATCGAAGCGCAAGAAGACGATCGGCTTGAAGGAGATCGAGACCACGATCTCGACCATGGCGCGCATCCCGGCCAAGACCGTCTCCAAGGACGACGCCGAGGTGCTCGCTCATCTCGACGAGACGCTGAAGCGCGTCGTCTATGGACAGGACAAGGCGGTCACCGCTCTGACCTCGGCGATCAAGCTGGCCCGCGCCGGCCTGCGCGATCCCGAGAAGCCGATCGGCTGCTATCTCTTCTCCGGCCCGACCGGCGTCGGCAAGACCGAGGCGGCGCGTCAGCTCGCGACCTCGCTCGGCATCGAGCTCGTGCGCTTCGACATGTCCGAATATATGGAGCGCCACACGGTCAGCCGTTTGATCGGCGCCCCTCCCGGCTATGTCGGCTTCGACCAGGGCGGCCTGCTCACCGACAGCATCGACCAGCATCCGCATTGCGTGCTGCTGCTCGACGAGATCGAGAAGGCGCATTCCGATCTCTACAACATCCTGCTGCAGGTGATGGACCACGGCAAGCTGACCGATCACAATGGCAAGCAGATCGACTTCCGCAATGTCATTCTGATCATGACGACCAATGCGGGCGCCGCCGATCTCGCGCGCACGCCGATCGGCTTCACGCGCGCCAAGGTCAACACGTCCGACGACAATGAGGCGATCAACCGCCTGTTCGCGCCGGAGTTCCGCAATCGTCTCGACGCGATCGTGACCTTCGGCCATCTGCCGGAAGACGTGATCGCCCGCGTCGTCGACAAATTCGTGATGCAGCTCGAGGCGCAGCTCGCCGACCGCAATGTCACCATCGAGCTGACCGACGAAGCGCGCGCCTGGCTGGTCGAGCATGGCTACGACCAGGCGATGGGCGCTCGGCCGATGGCGCGCGTGATTCATCAGAGCATCAAGACGCCGCTCGCCGACGAGGTTCTGTTCGGCCGGCTGAAGAATGGCGGCGCGGTGCGCGTGGTGGTGGTGACCGACGAGAGCGGCGCCAAGACGCTCGGCTTCGTCTTCCCCGAAGGGCCGGTGCTGCCGCGTCCCGAGCGCGACATCATCGAGGCCGGCAAGAAGCGCGCGAGCGCCGACGGCGAGCCGCGGCGCACGCGCAAGGCCAAGGAGGCCGATCCGGACAAGAGCGAGAGCGCGCGTCCGCGCAGCGTGCCCGAGACGCCGCTCAAGAACTGAGCGCCTCGTCATCGCAGACGTCGAGAGGCGGCCCTTCGCGGGGCCGCCTTTTTTCACACCTTCTGTTAACCATCCCGCGACTAGAGTGAGACGGTCGCTTTTTGCGCGAGGCGCGCGGGGCGTCGCGTCACTTTGCGCCGAACCGGTCCGATCTCTGCTGCGATGCGAATCTGTCACGTCATCGAATCCGCGAGCGGTGGAAGCGCCCAGGTCGTCGTCGATCTTCTGCGCGCGGGCATTGCGGCGGGTGACGAGCAGACGCTGATCTACTCTCCGGTTCGCGCCGAGGCGCGCTTCCTTCAGGCGATCGACGCGCTGCGTGGGCTGGTCCGCGTGCACGCGCTCGAGATGCAGCGACGCGTCGGTTGGAGGGACATTATCGCCGCGGGACGATTGATGCGTCTGATCCGCGCGCTTGGACCCTTCGACATCGTCGCGTCGCACAGTTCCAAGGCGGGCGCCCTGGCGCGAATGGCCGGGATCTTTCTGCCGGGCGTGGCGCAGGTCTACACGCCGCACGCCTTCATCACCATGGCGCCCGAATCGCCGGCGATCTATGGTCTCGTCGAATGGGCGGCCAGCTGGTTCTGCGACGCCATCATCGTCGGCTCGCAGCAGGAATGGGATCACGCGCGCCGCTGTTTGCGCATCCTTGCCTCGCGTCTGCGTCTCGTGCCGATGGGCGTCGACCTCTCGGCTCATGCCGAGCGCGATCCGGCGCGACGCGCGCTTCTGGCGGAGGAGGGCGCCTTCATCGTCGGCTTTGTCGGACGTCTCGTGTCACAGAAGAATCCCGAGCGGCTCGCCGAAGTCTTCGCGCATGTCGCGGCGGCCGAGCCGCGCGCGCGCTTCGTCGTCGTCGGCGATGGGCCGCTGCATGACAAGCTGCGGCGCGAAATTGCGAGTCGCGGCGTCGCCGATCGCACGCGGCTCGTCGGCGGATGCGATGCGCGCGCGCTGATGCCGGGCTTCGATTGTCTGGTCTGCACCAGCGACTATGAATCCTACGGCCTCATTTTTCCGGAGGCGCTCGCCGCCGGCGTTCCGATCGTGTCGCCGCCGGTCGGCGTCGCGCGCGAGGCGGCGAGCGAGGGCGAGACCGGCGTCGTGACGGGTTTCGATGCGTCGGACATCGCCGCCGGCGTGCTGACGCTCGCGGCGCTCGGCGCCGAGGCGCGCGCGCGCCTTGCGGAGCGATGCCGCGAGCATTCGCGCCGCTTCGATTTTTCCGAGACGGCGCGTCGCACGCGCGCGCTCTATGCGAGCCTGCTCCGCCGCGCGAGATGAGCGAGCCTTCGGTCTCGCTCCTCGTCACGCGGATCGGGCGCGCGGCCTCACTGCTCCTGCGCGGCGCGCTTGCGACGCGGCGCCGGCGCCTCCTTTTTCACCTTCTCCGCACGTGGCGGACGCCGCTTCAGCACCTCGTCGAGATAGCGGCCGGTATGGCTGCGCAGCGCCGCGACGATCTCCGACGGCGGGCCCTCGGCGACGATCTCGCCGCCGCCGTCGCCGCCCTCGGGTCCAAGATCGATGATCCAATCAGCGGTCTTGATCACCTCGAGATTATGCTCGATCACGACGACGCTATTGCCCTGATCGACGAGCTCGTGCAGCACCTCGAGCAGCTTCGCGACATCGTGGAAATGCAGGCCGGTCGTCGGCTCGTCGAGGATGTAGAGCGTGCGCCCGGTCGAGCGGCGCGCCAATTCCTTGGCGAGCTTTATACGCTGCGCCTCGCCGCCCGACAGCGTCGTCGCCTGCTGGCCGACGCGAATGTAATCGAGGCCGACGCGCTTCAAGGTCTCCATCTTGTCGCGGATCGCCGGCGCCGCCTTGAACAGATCGCTCGCCTCCTCGACCGTCATGTCGAGCACATCGGCGATCGATTTCTCGCGATATTTCACCTCCAGCGTCTCGCGGTCGTAGCGCTTGCCCTTGCAGACGTCGCAAGTGACATAGACGTCCGGCAAGAAATGCATCTCGATCTTGATGACGCCGTCGCCCTGACAGGCTTCGCAGCGACCGCCTTTGACGTTGAATGAAAAGCGTCCCGGCGCATAGCCGCGCGCCTTCGCCTCGGGCAGGCCGGCGAACCATTCGCGGATCGGCGTGAAGGCGCCCGTATAAGTTGCCGGATTGGAGCGCGGCGTGCGGCCGATCGGCGATTGATCGATGTCGATGATCTTGTCGATATGCTCCAAGCCTTCGATCTTGTCGAACGGCGCGGGATGCTCATGCGCATTGTTGAGGCGACGCGCCACGGCCTTGTACAGAGTCTCGATGACGAGAGTCGATTTGCCGCCGCCGGAGACGCCGGTGACCGCGGTGAAGAGACCCAACGGAATCTTCGCCTCGACATTTTTCAGATTATTGCCGCGCGCGCCGGAAATCTTCAGCCAGCGGCCGGGATCGGGCTTGCGCAGCGCATGGCGCAAGGTGACCTGCCGTGCGCCGGTCAGATACTGGCCGGTGAGCGAATTCTCATCGTCCATGATCTCCTGCGGCGCGCCCTTGGAGACGATTTTGCCGCCGTGCACGCCGGCGCCGGGGCCGACGTCGACGACATAATCGGCGGCGAGGATCGCATCCTCGTCATGCTCGACGACGATGACGCTGTTGCCGAGATCGCGCAGCCGCCGCAGCGTGTCGAGCAGGCGATCATTGTCGCGCTGATGCAGGCCGATCGACGGCTCGTCGAGCACATAGAGCACGCCGGTGAGGCCGGAGCCGATCTGTGAAGCGAGCCGAATGCGCTGACTCTCGCCGCCGGACAATGTGCCGGAGGCGCGCGACAAAGTGAGATAATCGAGCCCGACATCGACGAGGAAGGTGAGCCTGTCGCGAATCTCCTTCAATATGCGATGGGCGATCTCATTGCGCTTGGCGTCGAGCTTTTCCGGCAATGCGCGAAACCAGTCGAGCGCCGCGCGCACGGAGAGATCGGACACTTCCCCGATATGGCGAGAATCGATCTTCACCGCCAGCGCCTCGGGCTTCAGTCGATAGCCGAGGCACGCCTTGCAGGGCTCGGCCGACATGTAGCGGCCGATCTCCTCGCGCGCCCATTCGCTGTCGGTTTCGAGGAAGCGCCGTTGCAGATTGCTGACGACGCCTTCGAACGGCTTCTTCACATCATAGGCGCGCGCGCCATCGTCATAAGAGAAACGAATTTCTTCCTTGCCGGAGCCGTGCAGCAGCACGTCGCGCACCGCCTTGTCGAGCTTCTCGAACGGCGTGTCGAGACGGAATTTGTAATGCCGCCCGAGCGACTCGAGCGCCTGCATGTAATAGGGCGAGGATGATTTCGCCCAGGGCGCGATGGCGCCTTTGCGCAAGCTGAGCTTGGGATCGGGAACGACGAGATCGGGATCGATGACCTGCTCTTGTCCGAGGCCGCTGCAGACGGGACAGGCGCCGAAGGGATTGTTGAACGAGAACAGCCGCGGCTCGATCTCCGAAATGGTGAAGCCGGAAACAGGGCAGGCGAATTTGGAGGAGAAGACGATGTGGTCGGGCGCGTAATGAGAGGTGAGCAGGGCTTTGGGGGCTCCATGACTACTCACTGCCTCGCTGCTCGCTTTGTCGGCGAATTCGACGACAGCCAGCCCATTCGCCAGCTCCAGCGCGGTCTCGAAACTATCGGCGAGACGCGCGCCGATGTCGCTGCGCACGACGATGCGGTCGACGACGATGTCGATGTCGTGCTTCAATTTCTTGTCGAGCGGCGGCGTGTCGGCGATTTCGTGATAGGCGCCGTCGATCTTCAATCGCTGAAAGCCGCGCTTCGTATATTCGGCGATCTCTTTTTTATATTCGCCCTTGCGGCCGCGCACCACCGGCGCGAGCAGATAGAGCCTCGTCCCCTGCGGCAGCGCCAGCACGCGATCGACCATTTGCGAGACGGTCTGACTCTCGATCGGCAGGCCGGTCGTCGGCGAATAGGGGATGCCGACGCGCGCCCAGAGGAGACGCATGTAATCGTGAATCTCGGTCACCGTGCCGACGGTGGAGCGCGGATTCTTGGACGTCGTCTTCTGCTCGATGGAGATGGCCGGCGAGAGCCCGTCGATCTGATCGACATCGGGCTTCTGCATCATCTCGAGGAATTGCCGCGCATAGGCGGAGAGCGATTCGACATAGCGGCGCTGGCCTTCGGCATAAATGGTGTCGAAGGCCAGCGAGGATTTGCCCGAGCCCGAGAGGCCGGTGAAGACGACGAATTTGTCGCGCGGAATGACGAGATCGACGTTTTTGAGATTATGCTCGCGCGCGCCGCGAATGGCGATGACCTTGCCGTCGAAGAGATCATCGAGCGTGGCGTCGGCGGCGGATTTCTTCGAGCTTCGCATGTGCACGACCAGAACTTGAGCGGCGGGCGGGTCGCACCCTCCCTTCGGGGGGAGGGTCGCGCCGAAGGCGCGCGGTGGGGTGACTCCCGGAGTCTCGCGGCGCACCCCACCCCGGACGGCTTCGCCGTCCGACCCTGCTCCTGAAGGGGAGGGTGGAATACGCCGATTTTCCCAGGGTCGCGTCGATCTTACGCCCTCCGCTTCCTCTTGCCATGCTGCGACGCAGTAATCCACAGCCTCGCGCGCCCGCGTCCCCGCCGCCGTCTCCGGCGCGGGGGGATCCAGCGTCACGGCCGCGCTTGTCGCGGCCATCTACGCCTCGACGATTTGGAATGTCGGAACATGAGCGGAACAACGCCGCCTCGTTTTCCCGCATGTCGCACTGTCTGGGCGTGGACGCTCGCGACAAGCGCGGGCATGACGCGACGTATCGGAATTGTCGACCTGGATTCGGAGCCCTGCGCACCGCCTGCAGAGGCGTGCGTCCTCGATAAGATCGGAGCCGTCTGCCGCTATTGCGCGCCGTTGTCGGCGTCAAAGATAGGCCTGCGCAGGGCTGCTCTTCAACTCGTCATCCGCAAGGCCGCGAGCAGAAGCGCGCCGACTGCGAGTTGCGTCGCAAGCATTCCGCACAAAATATCGACTTTCAAATGGGCCGCTGTCGTTACGATTTTCGCTTCCAGGCGCTCGATGGCGGCGCCGATGTTCGTCCTGCAACGATCGATGTCGGCCTTCGACGCGACGCCGTCGCGCAGAGCCACATCCAGCGCTTCCGCATGGGCGCGCGCCCTGCCGCCGATGCGGCATAAATCATGCTGCCGGATGGAGCGACCGAGAAAGGCGAGCAAGAGCGATGGCGGGATTCGGACATTCGGCGGGCGAGCGGCAGGCTCGGAAGACCATGCGATGAGCGAGCCGCTGCGCGCCATTCTGATCGATCTCGAAGGCGTCATGATGCCCATGGCCTTCATGACCGAGACGCTCACGCCGCTCGCGGCGCAGCGGCTGGGGAGCTATATCGTCGAGCATGCCGAGGACGAGGTGGTGGAGGAGGCGCTCGAGGAGACCGGGCGGCTCATGGGCGGTTATGACCTCGAGCCCGCGCAGGCGGAATCCCTGCTGCTGCGCTGGATGAAGCAGGGGCGCAAGGCGACGCCGCTGAAACTCCTCCAGGGTCTCGTCTGGGAGGAGGCCTTTGAGGCGGGCAAGCTGCAAGGCGCGCTCTATCCGGATGTGGCCGAGCGTCTCGCCGCCTGGGCCGCCGCCGGCCTGCGCCTCTTCGTCTATTCCTCCAATTCGATCTTCGCGCAGAAGCGGCTGCTGACCCGCTCGTCTTCCGAGCAGCTGATGGGCTTGTTCGAGGATTTCTTCGACACCTCGCTCGGGCAGAAGATCGAGCCCGGCTCCTATCGCGATATCTGCGAGCGCCTCGACCTGCCCGCGGCGTCGATCCTCCTGTTGTCGGAGAACGAGGAAAAGCTCGACGCCGCCAAGACCGCCGGCCTCGCGACCATCCGCGTCGCGCGCGACGGGCCGGTCGACAGCGGCCATGACGTCAGCCCCGATCTCGCCTCCTTGACCATCGGACGGTGACGAATGACGAAATTCACGCTCGAGACACGCGACGGGACGCGATCGGAGATCGCTGGCAAGGATCGCGCGACGATGATGAAGCTGATCCGCAAATCCGGGGTGGAGGAGCTGGTCGCAGAATGCGGCGGCAGCTGCACCTGCGCCACCTGCCAAATCTATGTCGATCTGCCGGACGGCGTCGCCATGCCTCCCATGGAGCCCGCCGAGGCCATCATGCTGGCCAAGGCCCCCAACCGCCGCCTCAATTCGCGCCTCGCCTGCCAGATGAAATTCGACTCGAGCCTCGACGGAATGCATGTCTGCATCGCGCCGGAGGATTTCAGTCAGATTTAGGGGGTAGGGCGGCGCGGGCCCTCATCCGACCCGGCCCATAGCCCGTCGCCTGCGACGGGCGTCCTTGCGGACGCCCTATGGCCGGGCCACCTTCTCCCATAAATGGGAGAAGGATGCGCGAGCCTATTCGGTGTTTCTCAGAAAAGGGCGTCTCCTTCTCCCGCCTGCGGGAGAAGGTGGCCCCGCGAAGCGGGGTCGGATGAGGGTCCCGACGAAAAAGGCCCGGTCTTTCGACCGGGCCCTTCGTTCCTCAGTAGCTGTAATACATGTCGTATTCGACCGGATGGGGCGTCATCTCGAAGCGATAGACGTCCTGATATTTGAGGTCGATATAGGAGGCGATGAAGTCCTCGTTGAAGACGCCGCCGGCGGTCAGGAAGGCGTGGTCGGCCTTCAGGCTGTCCAGCGCCTCGCGCAGCGAGCCGCACACGGTCGGGATCGCCTTCAGCTCCTCGGGCGGCAGGTCGTAGAGGTCCTTGTCGGCCGGCTGGCCCGGATCGATCTTGTTCACGATGCCGTCGAGGCCGGCCATCAGCATGGCCGAGAAGGCGAGATAGGGATTGGCCGTCGGGTCGGGGAAGCGGACCTCGATGCGCTTGGCCTTCGGGCTCGTCCCGAAGGGAATGCGGCAGGAGGCCGAGCGGTTGCGCGACGAATAGGCGAGCAGCACCGGCGCCTCGAAGCCCGGAACCAGGCGCTTATACGAGTTCGTCGACGGGTTGGTGAAGGCGTTCAGCGCCTTGGCGTGCTTGATGATGCCGCCGATATACCACAGGCACTCCTGGGAGAGGCCGGCGTATTTGTCGCCCGCGAACACCGGCTTGCCTTCCTTCCAGATCGACTGGTGGACGTGCATGCCCGAGCCATTGTCGCCATAGACCGGCTTCGGCATGAAGGTCGCCGTCTTGCCGTAGGAATGCGCCACCTGATGGATCGCATACTTATAGATCTGCAGATGGTCGGCGACCTCGACCAGCGTCGCGAACTTCAGGCCGAGCTCGTGCTGGGCGGAGGCGACCTCGTGATGGTGCTTCTCGACCTTCACGCCCATCGACGCCATGGCCGCCAGCATCTCGCCGCGCATGTCCTGCGCCGAGTCGATCGGCGGAACCGGGAAATAGCCGCCCTTGGTGCGCACGCGGTGGCCGAGATTGCCGCCCTCGTAAGCCGTGTCGGAGTTCGACGGCAGCTCGGTCGAGTCGACGGTGAAGCCGGTGTTGTAGGGGTCGGCGGAGAAGCGCACGTCGTCGAAGACGAAGAATTCGGCTTCCGGACCGAAGAAGGAGGTGTCGCCGATGCCGGTCGACTGCAGATAGGCCTGCGCCTTCTTGGCGATGCCGCGCGGGTCGCGGTTATAGGGCTGGCCGGTGGTGGGCTCGACGACGTCGCAGACGATCGAGATCGTGGAGGCGGCGAAGAAGGGATCGGTCGCGATCGTGGAGAGGTCCGGCAGCAGCGTCATGTCGGACTCGTTGATCGCCTTCCAGCCGGCGATGGAGGAGCCGTCGAACATGATGCCTTCGTTCAGCGCGTCCTCGTCGACGATCGACACGTCGAAGGTGACGTGCTGCCACTTGCCGCGCGGATCCGTAAAGCGGAAATCCACATATTTCACGTCATTGTCGGCGATCTGCTTGAGAACGTCCTTGGCCGTCGTCATGTCGTGGAGCCTTCAGTTCGTTGTGGAGCGACCGGTGCGCGATGCGCGGGCGAAAGATGAAGCGGGGGGGGCGAGCCCGAGCGTTAGCGAGATCGGCGCCGGCTCTAGATCGCGTCCGCGCCGGTCTCGCCGGTGCGGATGCGGATCGCGCCTTCGACATTCGAGACGAAGATCTTTCCGTCGCCGATGCGGCCGGTCTGCGCGGCTTTGCGGATGGCTTCGACCGCGCGATCCACGGCGTCGTCCGCGAGCACGATCTCGATTTTCACTTTGGGAAGGAAATCCACCACATATTCCGCGCCGCGATAGAGCTCGGTGTGCCCTTTCTGGCGACCGAAACCCTTTGCCTCGGTGACAGTAATGCCTTGCAGGCCGGCGACTTGCAGCGCCTCTTTTACTTCATCGAGCTTGAAGGGTTTGATGATCGCCTCGATTTTCTTCATTCACCTTTCCCCGCATCCCGACCCGTGGCTTCCCGTCTCGCCCGAGCATTGCGAGGAGGCGAGGAACCGCCGCGCTCATAGCATTTGTCACAATCTCACGCCATGTCGAAAATGAGCGAAGCTGCCCAATAGGCGGGCGGCGGCGCCCAGCAAACGATCAAACCTCGATGACGACGGGCAGATCGGGCCGCGCGCCCCATTCCGACCAGGAGCCGTCATAGACCGTCGCCGGCGGCCGGCCGGCGGCGGCGAGCGCGAGGCTCAAAATAGAGGCTGTGAGCCCCGAGCCGCAGCTCGCGATGACCGGCCGGTCCGGATCGACGCCGGCCGCGGCGAAGGCGCTCTCGAGGCCGGACCTGTCCTTCAGCCGGCCCTGCGCGAGCAGCGCGCCGAAGGGCAGGTTGATCGCGCCGGGCATATGGCCGGACCGCAGTCCCGGACGCGGCTCGGCGACGAGGCCGCGGAAGCGCTCGGACGAGCGCGCGTCGACGACCTGCGCCGAGCCGTCGGCGAGCGCCGCCTGCACATCCGCGGCGTCGGCGACGAGGGCGTGGTCGACGCGCGGCGTGAAATGGCGCGGCTGGCGCGCATGCGGCCCCTCCTCGAGCGGGCGCCCCTCGGCGATCCAGGCGGGCAGGCCGCCGTCGAGGATCGAGACCTCGCTCGCGCCGAACACCTGCAGCGTCCACCACAGGCGCGGCGCCGAGAACAGGCCGACGCTGTCATAGACGACGGCGCGCATGCCGTCGCCGAAGCCGAGCTTGCGCACCGCCGAGGAGAATGCGACCGCGTCCGGCAGCATGTGCGGCAGGTCGGTCGAATGATCGGCGATCGCGTCGATGTCGAAGAACACGGCCCCGGGAATATGCCCCGCGAGATATTCGGCATGCGCGTTTCGGCCGGCTGCCGGCATGTGCCAGGAGGCGTCGAAGACGACGAGGTCCGGCGCCTGCAGATGGTCGGCCAGCCATTGCGTCGAGACGAACAGGCTCTGCGGGGCGGGTCTCGTCATGCTCGTGCTCCTCGGGCTCGTTCAGCTCGGCTCGTTCGTCTCGGCCGGCGGCGAAGGCGATGGCGCGGTCGGCGCGATCGTTGTAACCAGTGTAGCAGAACGATTCGATACTCCCAATCGGCGCCGACGCGAAACCTCTCATGCTCGACATTCCCGGCAAGGCCTGCGGTCCTTGCGCCTTCTGCTGCAAGGTGCTGGAGATCGACGAATTCGACAAGAGGGCCGGCGTCTGGTGCGCCCATTGCCAGGGCGCCGCCGGCTGCGGCGTCTATGCGACGCGCCCGCAAGTGTGCCGCGACTATTATTGCCGCTGGAAGGAAGAGCGCGAGCTCGGGCCGCAGCTGAGGCCGGACCGGGTGGGGACATTGCTGATGGACGATCCCGACAGCGACGAATATCATGCGGTCTGCGACCCGGAAAAGCCGTTTTCCTGGCGCAATCAGCTCGTATTCAAGCACCTCGTGAGCGAGGCGAAAGCCGGCCGCATCGTGGTCGCCAAAGCGGGACTGCGCGCCTGGCGCGTCTTCGCCGACGGCAGCTGGCGGGAATGGGTCTGAACGGCCCATCCGCCGGACGGGTGAAGCGCCCGCGCGAGCGCGTGCGGCGGTTTTTGTGGCGCATAGTCGAATCGATCGCGGACCCCGGCATGGCGCAAGTGTCATTCGTTCTCGTAAGGGGGGCCTGCGGCCTCGCCGCGTCGTTTCTCGCAATGGCCGCGGCAGGGCCGGCGGCGGGCGCGGAGACGCTGAAAGCGCAATATTCGCTGAGCCTCATCGGCTTTTCCATCGGCCACGCCTCGGCCGAGGGCGTGTTCGACGGACGCGCCTATCGCATCGACATATCGATGCGCACCTCGGGGCTCGCCGCGCTCGTCAACGACACGCGCGGCGCCGCCACCGCCGCCGGCGCCTTGTCGCGCGGCGGGCCGCAGCCCTCGCGCTACGCCAACACCACCTCCAATTCCTATGAGACGCGCACCGTGCGCATGGCGCTCGCCGGCAATGCGGTGCGCGCCGTTCAGGTGGAGCCGACGCCCTGGGATCTGCCGGTCCGCATTCCCGTCACCGACAGCAACAAGACGCATATCATCGATCCGGTGAGCGCGATGCTGATGACCGTGCCGGACAATGAGCCGCTCACCGGCCCTTCGGCCTGCAATCGCACCATCCCCGTGTTCGACGGCGTGACGCGCTTCGACGTCACGCTGCAATATGTCGAGACGCGCATGGTGCAGACGCGCGGCTATGAAGGGCCGGTCTCGGTGTGCATGGCCCGCTACACGCCGATCTCCGGCCATCGGCCGGACAGCGTGTCGACGCGCTTCATGGCCGAGAACAACGACATCACGGTGTGGCTGGCGCCGTTGCCGAACGCCCATATGGTCGTGCCCTATCGGCTCGCCCTGCGCACATCGGCGGGAATGCTGGTGGTCGAGCCCGCCGAGTTCCGCCTCGGCGGACGGCGGCAGGCATCGGAGCAGTAGCGCGGAGGGGGCGGCGTCCTTCCTCCCGCGAGCGGGAGGGAAAGAGCGCGCCGAGGGCGATCGGGGGAAGCAAATGCAATCACCCTCGTCCTGAGGAGCCCGCGAAGCGGGCGTCTCGAAGGACGGCTACACGCGAAACTCCTGCCATTCCGGCCCGCGGCCGTCCTTCGAGACGCCGCCTGCGGCGGCTCCTCAGGACGAGGGTGCGGGATTTATGCTCGGCTTTTTACGAGATTGCGCCCCGCGCTCAGTCGAGCCGCACTTCCTGCAGTTTCTTGCGGTTCAGCCGGTCAGATCCGTAGGTGAGATAGCGGATTTCGGTCGGCTGGGTCGCGCCCGGCGCGAGGCAGAAAGAGGGCGAGGGCGTGAAGCGGCCGTCCGGCCCCGCGAAACAGTCCGAATAGAGCACCTCGCAGTCGAAGGACGTATCCTGCTTGGGCGCGGCGCGCAGCGCGAGGGCGCGCGCCTTCTCGACGGCGGAAGCGCAGACGGAGGCCTCGAAGCCGAGGGCGCGGCACTGCTGCGTCGTCGCCATCAGCGTTCCGCCGGAGGCGCAGGCCGGCGTGCGGCGCAGGACGAAATACCAGGTCGCGGCGCCGAGGACGACGAGCGTCGCGGCGGCGACGAACAGGAATGAGGGGCGGGCCATTGCTTCTGCTCCAGGCGAGACGTTTTCTTGCCGCCGCGCCTCTCTATCCGCCGGGGGCGGGGCGCGGCAAGGGCGTCGCGCCGATCGTCCTCGGCCAGGACGGTCGCCAAAGACCGCCGCAGCGCGCTATTTGATAAAGGGCTCGATACGGCGCGGGGAGCTCACGCTCGTCGCCGTGGATCAAACGTCCGAGGCGGCGAGATGCAGGGCTTGACCAGCGCCGAGGCGCGCGCGCGTCTGCTGAGATTTGGGCCGAACACGCTGCCCGAGCCGCGGCCGCCGTCGATTCTTTCCGTGTTCCTGCGGCAGTTTCTCAGTCCGCTCATCTATATTCTGGTCGCGGCGGCGCTCGTCGCGCTCCTCATCGGCGACGCCAAGGACGCGCTGTTCATCGCCATTGTCCTGCTCATCAATGGCGTGATCGGCGCCGTGCAGGAATATTCGGCGAGCCGCGCGGCGGCGGCGCTGCGGGAGCAGGATCAGCCGCATGCGCTCGTCATTCGCGACGGCGTGCGCATGGACATCGATGCGCGCGAGCTCGTTCCCGGCGATTGCGCGCTGCTCGAGGCCGGGCGGCGCGCGCCGGCCGACATTCGACTCGTCGAGGCCGACGATCTGCGCTGCGACGAATCGCTGCTCACCGGCGAGTCTCTGCCGGTGCGCAAGGCGCCGCAAACGGCGCCGTTCGGGCGCGAGGCGGAGCGCTCCGGCATGGCTTTCGCCGGCTCCATGGTCACGCGCGGACGCGGGGCCGGCGTGGTGGAGGCGACCGGCCGCGCGACGCAAGTGGGCCGAATCGCCGAGTCGTTGGCCGAGCCCTCGATCTCGCAGCCGCCGCTGATGATCCGCATGGAGCGCTTCTCGCGCATGGTCGCCATCATCATCGGCGCGGCCATCGCCGTGCTGGCGGCGATCGGCTTCGCGCGGCAGATGCCGCTCGTCCAGATCTTCATGATGGCGGTGGGACTCGCGGTCGCCGCCATTCCGGAGGGCCTGCCCGTCGCCATTTCGGTCGCGCTCGCGATCGGCATGCGCCGCATGGCCAAGGCCAATGTCATCGTGCGCAGAATGCCGGCGGTCGAGGCGCTCGGCTCCTGCACGATGATCGCCTCCGACAAGACCGGCACGCTCACGCTCAACCAGCTGACGGTCACGACGATCGCTCTGCCCGACGGCACGGTGCTGACCTGCGAGCCGGACGGAGAAACGCTCGCCCGCGAATCCGGCGCGGCCGATGCCGCCGGCGAGCGCGCCGATCTCCTGGTGGCGGCGCTGCTGCGCGCCGCGGCGCTGCCCAATGAGGCGGAGATCTGGCAGGAGCGGGAAGGCATGCGGACCGTGGGCGACACTGTCGATGTCGCGCTGCTCGTCGCCGCACATCGCGGCGGCGTTCCGCACGACGCGCTGCGCGAGCGCTATCCGCTCATCAAGCGCATTCCCTATGAGCCGGACATTCGCTACGCGGCCTCCTTCCATCGGCACGAGCAGGTCGGAACCGTGCGCGTGTTCGCCAAGGGCGCGCCGGAGGCGCTGATCCCGATGGCGAGCCGGATGGATGTCGGCGGCGAGGCGGTCCCGATCGACCGCGACGCGATCATCGCGCAGAAGGACGCGATGTCGGCGCAGGGGCTGCGCGTGCTCGCCTTCGTCGAGGGCGAGGTCGCGGCCGAGCCCGACGGCGAGTACGGCCCCGGCCATCTCGACAATCTCGTCTTCCTCGGCCTCGCCGGCATGCAGGACCCGCTGCGCCCGGAGGCTAGGCGCGCCATTCGCGCGTGCTACGGGGCCGGCGTCGAGGTCGCGATGGTGACGGGCGATTCGGCCGGAACGGCGGCCGCCGTCGCCGAGCAGGCGGGCATGGAGTTCACGCCCGAGCAGGTCGTGACCGGCGCCGATGTGCGGCGCGCGGAGGAACTGGGCGAGGCGACGCTCGACGAGCTCACGCGCCGCGCGCGCGTCTATGCGCGGGTGGAGCCGATCCAGAAGCTCGCCATCGTCCTGTCGCTCGCGCGCAATGGCCATTTCGTGGCGGTGACCGGCGACGGCGTCAATGACGCGCCGGCGCTCAAGCATGCGCATGTCGGCGTCGCCATGGGCAAGCATGGCACGGATGTCGCCAAGGAGAGCGCCGACATCATCGTCGCCGACGATAATTTCGCCTCCATCGTGCGCGGCGTGCGGGAGGGCCGCGTCGCCTATTCCAATATTCGCAAGGTGATCTTTCTGCTGGTGTCGACCGGCGCGGCGGAGCTTCTGCTGTTCCTGCTGGCGATTCCGCTCGGCATGCCGATGCCGCTGCTGCCGGTGCAATTGCTCTGGCTCAACCTCGTCACCAATGGCGTGCAGCATGTGGCGCTCGCCGCCGAGAAGCCCGAAGGCGACGAGCTGCGCTATCCGCCGCGCCGGCCGGAGGAGCCGATCTTCGATCGCGTGATGGTCGAGCGCAATGTCTATTCGGCGATCGTGATGGCCTGCGTCGGCTTCGGCGTGTTCGACTGGCTGCTCGACCATGGCTATGACGAGGCCCATGCGCGCAATCTTCTGCTGCTGCTGTTCGTGATCTTCGAGAATTTCCAGGCGCTCAACGCGCTGTCGGAGCGGCACTCGGTGTTCTATCGCAGCCTGCTCGCCAGCCCCTTCCTGCTGGCCAGCGTCGTCGGCGCGCAGGCCATTCATCTCGCGGCCATGCGGTGGCCGCCGCTCGCGGAGCTGCTGCGGATCGCTCCGGTGACCTTTCGGGAATGGGGCTATCTGATGCTCGCGGGGTCGTCTCTGCTCGTCGTGATCGAAATCGCCAAATGGCTGGGGCGCCGCCGGGGCCCGCGCGCCGCCGCGCCCATCCGCGCGCCGGCGTGGGGCGTTTCGCAGCGCGCCGAGGCCAAGGATTGGCGATGGGCGGGCCTCGTCGGCAGCCTCGCCGTCGCCGCGATCGCCGGCTCGCTCTATCTCGCGACGCGGCGCGAGCCGATCCTGGGGCGGGAACCGCCCGGCGCGCCAGCCGAGCGCGCCGTCGAGGCGCACGGCGTGGTCTCGCTGACGCCGGCGGAGGCGGTGAGGGCCAAAATCGCCGGCGTGCTGGGCTCGGTCGATTGTCCCGTCGGCGCGAGCGTCGCAGCCGGGCAGATCTGCGCCCGCATCGATTCCCGCGCCCTCGACACGGCCCTCGCCCAGGCGCGAGAGGCGCGGGACGCGGCGGCCCGCCGCGCCGAGAGCAGCGACGTGGCGGAGAAGGCGGCGAAGGCGGCGCTGGAGCGCGCCGAGGCCGGCAAGGCCGCGCGCCGGACCGCGCGGGCGCGCGCGGCGCTGTCCCGCGCGCAGAACCGGCAGGCGCGCGACGCGGCGCAGCTCGAGCGTCGAAAGACCGAGCTCGCAAAGGCGCAGGCCGATCTCGCCGGCGCGGAGATCGTCGCGCCCATCGCCGGAACAGTGGCGGAGCGCAACGCCGCGCGCGGCCGAACGGTCGCGCCCTCGGACGCCAAGCCATTGTTTCTCATAGAGCCGCAGCGGCCCCTGCGCGTCGCCGCGACGCTGGACGCGGCGAGCGCGCCCCGGGCGCAGCTGGGCGATCCGGCGCTGGTCTCGATCGGCGGACAGGAGCTGGCCGGAACCGTAGTCGAGGCCGAGGCGCTCCCGGACGGGGGGCGGCGGATCGTGGTCGCGGCGGAAAAGCCCGAGCCGCCGCCGCCGCCGGGCGCCGAAGCGACGGTGAAAATTCGGCCGGCGCCGTGAGCGACACGTGATTTCGCCGATCAGCTCGCGGTCGAAATTTTACGCGGCCGACCTCCTTTGATCCGTTCTCGCGCGCCGCGGCGGCCTTCGCGCGTGAGCGCGCCTGGCCGCCCGTGGCGCCGAGCTGCGCGGCCATCCAGCGCCGGGAGCCGAATACGCCCTGCAGGAGCGCCGGCAGATACACATCGGCGTCGAGCTTCGGCTAATGCAGCCCGAGGCCGGCCGGGCTGATCTCGTTTGTGGAAAGGTCGGCCGCCGATGCGTCGGCGAGACCTTCCGCCAGCCGCGTCGGGAAGGCGACCTGCACGCCCGTGTTCAGATCGATGACGACGCGGCCCGTGCGGCGATCATAGCGCGCGGACACGGCAAAGCCGCTCGCGCGCAGAGCCTCCGTCCGCTCTTCGGCCTGTCGAACGTCCTGGCTCTCCATTCCGCGCGCCATCAATCCCCTGGCCTCGCAGGGCGATCGGGTGAACGATAAAATCCCCAACCCTCGTCCTGAGGGGCCGCCGCAGGCGGCGTCTCGAAGGGCGGCCGCAGGGCGAAATCAAAGGGTTCTCCCCATTGC
>NZ_JAINDZ010000033.1 GCF_019802345.1 Methylosinus sp. Sm6
GATTAGAATCAATGTCATGCGCTTGTACAACCAATTTTTGTGCCGGACAGCCGTGGGACAAGCCCGGCCATGACGGCCTCCTGGAAATGTGTGACTCCCTTAGCCCTAGAGGGGGGAGGGTCGAACCGCGCAGCGATTCGGGGTGGGGTTTCACGGCAAAGACTCGGGGAGCCCCCTTCCAGGGCGCCGGCCTCGCCTCGGATCAGGAAATATAGCTGAGATAGGGCTTGTAATAGGGCAGCACATGCCGCATCGGCGCGCCCCCCCACAGCCCGAGCGCAATGAGCAGATTATAATAGACATTCTTGGCTGGCATGCCGCGCAGGACGGCGGCGACGCCCCTGGCGACGCTGCTCCGCGTGTGCCAGTCGACATTGAAGGAGAGCGAGCAGTCGAGGCTTCTCACATGGTGCAGCACGCCCGGCGGCATATAGAGAAGGTCGCCCGCCTCGACGACGACCTCGGCGCGCCGCGCGTCGCGGAAGAGCGGGAAGCGATCGAAGTCCGGGCGTTCCGCATCGACGCCGCACCAGCGCCAGTCGCGCGGATAGCATTTGGCCAGATCCTCGTGCGGAACCAGAATGAAGCGCTTGCGGCCCCACACCTGGAAGAACAGATTGTGCGTGAGCAGGCAGTCGAAGTGCAGAGGCGTGAGGCTGGCGGTCGGGCCGAGAAACATCTGGGCGAAGCTGGTCCAATGCGCGCCGTACCAGCGCGGGAAGAAGGCGCTCGGAAAAGGGGCGAGATCGAGCGCGGCGCCCGGCAGCATGCTGGTCAGGGGAATATCGTGAAGATAGGCGGGCGTCGCGGCCTCGCCGCCCGCGGCGACGAGACGCTCATGAGCTTCGAGGCCATCGATATAGGCGTCGAGCCGCGATCGCGTCACCCGAATGCCCGTCGCGCTCCACTCTTTCAGAACGACCGGCCTGCCGCCGGCTTTTTCGCGCAGGCCGGAGAGAGTCCAATGCGCGAGCGCATCGCATCGAGACAAGGCGCGGCGCAGGACGACCGGGCGTCGCCGCGCCACATGGCTGCGCATGAACTCCTCCGGCGAGAGCTCGTCGCGCTCCTCGACCGCATAGCCGTTCGAGCTGGTCACCTTTCGCATCCTCCAAACCGGGCGGCTCGGCGCGCCCAAAGTCGCGCCGCCCTCCTCGGAAGACGACGCGCCGTTCCCGAGGATGACGCCAGTACGCCGATTTTTTTCGCTTCGCCGCGCCGCGTTGACGCGCGTGGCGCGCACCCATAGTGTGCGCGCCTTCTTCGCAACCGCAGCAAAGCGACGCCATGCCCACGCCCGACTCTCTGCCCGCCGATCTTCTCGAAGCCGCCCGCGTCTCGCCGGCCTGGCCGTTCGAAGAGGCGCGCAAGCTCGTCAAACGCGTGCAGGAGACCGGGCAGACCAGCGTGCTGTTCGAAACCGGCTACGGCCCCTCGGGCCTGCCGCATATCGGCACGTTCGGCGAGGTGGCGCGCACCAGCATGGTGCGCCACGCTTTCGAGATTCTGACCGAGGGCGAGATCGCGACGCGCCTCCTCGCCTTCTCCGACGATATGGACGGGCTGCGCAAGGTTCCGGACAATATTCCCAACAAGCAGCTGGTCGCCGCCCATCTCGGCAAGCCGCTCACGAAGGTGCCGGACCCGTTCGGCACGCACGCCAGCTTCGGCGCGCATAATAATGCGCGGCTGCGCGCCTTTCTCGACGCCTTCGGCTTCACCTACGAATTCGCCTCCTCGACGGAATATTACGCCTCCGGCCGCTTCGACGTCGCGCTGCTGCACATGCTGGCGCGCTACGACGAAGTGATGAAGATCATGCTGCCGACCTTCCGCCAGGAGCGCGCGGCGACCTATTCGCCGTTTCTGCCGATCCATCCTGAGACCGGGATCGTGATGCAGGTTCCGCTCGACGCGATCGACGCCGCCGCCGGGACGATCTCCTGGCGCGATCCGCAGACGGGCGACGCCTTCGTCACCCCGGTCACCGGTGGCAAGTGCAAGCTGCAATGGAAGCCCGACTGGGCCATGCGCTGGTATGCGCTCTCGGTCGACTACGAAATGGCGGGCAAGGACCTCATCGATTCGGTGAAGCTGTCCTCGGCCATCGTGCGCGCGCTCGGCGGACGCCCGCCCGAAGGCTTCAATTACGAGCTCTTCCTCGACGAGAAGGGCCAGAAGATTTCAAAATCCAAGGGCAATGGGCTGACGATCGAGGACTGGCTGACCTACGCCAGCCCCGAGAGCCTCGCCCAATTCATGTATCAGAAGCCGACCGCGGCCAAGAAGCTCTACTTCGACGTGATCCCGCGCAATGTCGACGACTATCTCTCCTTCCTCGAGGCCTATCAGCGGCAGGCGTGGAAGGAGCGGCTCGGCAACCCCGTGTGGCACGTGCATTTCGGCGCGCCGCCGGAGCCGGAGACGCTCGCCCATGCCGGCGAGGCCAAGGGGACGACGATCTCCTTCTCCATGCTGCTCAACCTCGCGACCGTCGCCAATGCCGAGGACCCTTCGGTTCTCTGGGGCTTCCTGCGCCGCTATGCGCCGCAGGCGTCGCCGCAAGATCATCCGCGGCTCGACAAGCTCGTCGGCTATGCGGTGGCTTATTTCCGCGACTTCGTCCGGCCGGCCAAGCGCTATCGCGCCGCCGACGAGGTCGAGCGCGGCGTGCTGACGGCTCTGTCCGAGACGCTCGCGGCTCTGCCGAGGGACGCGAGCGCCGAAGAGATTCAGACGGCGCTCTATGATGTGGCGCGCGCCGTCCCGCGCTATCAGGACTTCAAGGCCAAGGGCGCGACGGTGGAGCGGCCGGGCGTGTCGAATGATTTCTTCAACATGCTCTATGAGGTTCTGCTCGGCGAGAGCCGCGGCCCGCGATTTGGCTCCTTCGTCGCCCTCTTCGGTATCGAGGAGACGCGCGGTCTCATCGCCGAGGCGCTCGCGGGAAAGCTGGCGACGCCGGCCGCGCAATAGTGCGCGGCCGCAAGGCTCACCAGGCGAAGCCGCGGATCTCGAAGGACTTCGCGATCGAGAGGCCGGCGGTGAACTGATTGCGCGAGCCGAGATCGGAGGGGATCGGGCTCGCGCCGACGCTGCCGGTCAGCCGCTGCAGGCCGCCATAAATGGTCGCGTTCAGGTCCTTGGTGAAATCGTAGCGGAAGGTGGCGAGCCCGCCCGCCGAGGTGAAGCCGCCGGTCGCCTCATAGGGCGCGAGCCGGCCGTTGAGAGCCGACTCGGCGGGTGTCACCGAAAAATAGGCGTTCGCATAGCGATTGTCGCCGAGGCTGATGCGCGGCCCGATCGACACGGTGGCGCGGCCGTCTCCGCCGAAAATATCGGCGCCGAGAGCGGCGACAAACCCCTCATGGCCGTCGATTCCCTGCCTCAGCTCGGCGCGGGTGCGAAAATGGTCGCCGGCGCGATATTCGATGAAGCCGCCGATCTCATGGGTGAGCGAGACGGAGTGCACGCCGGTCAAGCCGTCGCGCTGGCCGCGCTTGAACACGAAATTGGCGACCGGCCCGAAGCGCAATCCATGCGTGTCGACGAGCGCGAAGCCGAAGCCGTCGTCCGGCGTCGAGAACAGCTCCGGCTCGCCGATGCGGCGAATGTCGATGGCGGGGAAAGGATAGGGCCGCAGCCTCGCCGAGCCCGGGAAGCTCGGCGCCAGCGCGCCGATGCCGCGCAAGGTCACGATCCAGCCGCCCGGAACCGCGGCCATCGGCGAATCACCCGCGTGGCCGGCGCTAGCCCCGGCGAGAAGCGCGAAGCCGAGCGCGGTTCGAATGGCATGCGAGCGCGTGAGCGGCAAGATCGGTCCTCCCTCGGGCGACGTAACCCAATGTTCACATTTTATCAGCCCGCGGCCCGAGGCGCCACAACCCGTCCCGGCCTCGGTTCAGCCAGCCAGTCTACACGCAGTTGCGGCAGCTTCGTGGTGTGGCCCGCGCAGGCGCGGGCCGCAGCATCCGGCGGCGCAACGACAAGGTGCAGAACGAGCGGCGTCGCCCCTGCGGCGGCGCCCTTGCGTTGACGGCCGTTCTCGCCGAGGCTAAGTTCGCCTCCATGCCGCACGCCGAAAACCAAAGCTCGAGCCCGTCTCTTTCGACGCCCGCCGCCGCGGACTCTCTCGACACGCCTGCTGCGGCGTCGACGCCTGTCGGCGCGAGCGCTCCCGCCGCTGCGGCCACGCCGAAGCCCGCGGCGCCCGCCGCCGCCAGGCCGACGCCCGCTGCAAAGCCCGCGGAGCCGCCGTCGGCAAAGCCGCCCGCCGCGCCCGCCGCCGCAGCCGCTCCCAGACCCGCCGCAAAACCCGCGCCGAAGCCCGGCGAGAGGCCGGCCCGTCCACCGGGCGCAGGCGCGCCGAAGCCGGCTGCGCCGCCAGCGGCGAAGCCGAACCCTGCCGCCGAAGCTCAGAACGCCGCCGCGCCGGCGCCTGCCGCTGCCGCTCCCAAGCCCGCGGCGGCCCCTAGGCCTGCCCCTGCCCCTGCCCCTGCCCCGGCGGCGGCCTCTGCTGCTGCCGCCCCTGCTTCGGCCAAGCCTGCCGCCGAGACCGACCTCGCGGCTCGGATCGCGGCGCTCACGGCAGAAAAGGACAAGATCGCCGCGGATGCGCGAGCCGCCGCCGAAGCGGCGAAGAAGGAACTGAACGCCGCGCGCGCGCAGATCGCCTCGCTCACCGCAGAGAAGGCGCAAGCGCAGACTCAGCTCGAATCGGCGCGCGACGACCTGCGCAAGCTGACGGACCCCGCGGCAACCGGCGACGCGGCTCGGGCGCAAGAGCAGATTCGGCTGCTCACCGAGGAGCGGAACCGGCTCTCGGCCGATTTCGCGCGCGTGTCGGCCGCGGCCGAAGCCGTCGCCCTCGAGCTCGCCGCCGCTCGCGAGCACATCGCCGGACTGAGCGAACTTCGGGATCGCGCCGGCGCCGAATCCGCCGAGATCCGGGCCTGGGCCGAGAATGTGCTGGCCCATGCCAATCGTCTGCACGAGCGGCTGCAATTGCTCGATGGAGAGAGCCTGACGGCCTTCATTCGGCGCCGCTACTTCCGCCGGGGCTGAGACCGAGCCGCCGCGAGCGCCAGGGCTGTTCGCTCGCGAGGACGTGGCGGCTCACACGGCGATCAGCTCCCGCTCGGTCAGCAGGAAATCGAGCCGTTGGTCGTGCGGCTCCGTCGGCACGGCGTCCGCCTCCTGACAGGCGTAGGCGACGCCGATTGCGATGACACGCTTCTTCGCGCGCAGCTCGGTCAGGGTCGCATCATAAATGCCGCCGCCATAGCCGAGACGACTCCCCTTGCGGTCGAAGGCGGAAAGCGGCGCGAACAGGATGTCGGGCTCGAGCGCCGGCTTGTCCTCCGATGGCTCGGAAAGGCCAAAAGGACCTTTGACCAGTTCGTCGCCCGGCGTGAAGGCGCGGAAAATCAGCGGACGGCGCACCGACGTCATCACCGGCAGAACCGTCGCGATCCCGGCCGCGGCGAGCGCCTCGATGAAGGGGCGCGTATTGAGCTCGCTGCGAATCGGCCAATAGACGGAGACGACATCCTCGGCGCGCAGGGCCAGCTCGCGCGTCAACGCCAGCGCGCGCTCGGCGACGCGCAGAGACGCCTCATGAGCTTCGTGCTGGGAAACGAGATCGCGGCGAGCGAGCGAGCGCCGGCGCAGGTCGGTCTTGACGTCGGCGGACATGAAACCCATTCGTCGAGAGAAGCGCGGGCCGCGTGAGCCGTGGGACATCGATCCCGGGAACCTACAACGTAGGTGGGCGCCGTAGTGACCGAGCCCACGGGCAAGGCCAGGGACAGCTCCCTTGGAGATCGATAAGGCCCCGGGGAATTAAAGTCCGACACGCACCCCGCAGCGCCGCTAATACAATGTAGTCCGACGAGGAAGCGAGCGCCAGAGGCATTCGATCGCGGAGGCATTCGATCGCGGACATGGGCCGCCCCCTCGGCGGCTACGAAGAATTCGACACGACCATCGACGCGAGGCCGCCGACGAGATGCGCGGAGCCATGCGCGAGGACGGCCGATTCCAAGCCGAAGCGCCAGTAGAGCCAACCGAATGCGAGGCCCGGCGCCAAATTGGCGATCACGACCGCGCCGACCAGCCATGCGGGGGGCTGGCCCACCACGCCGTAGAGGACTGGCAAATGCCCTAAGCCGAAGAGAATTGCCGCGACGACGATCGCGGACCAGAGGACCCACGGGGCCGGCGCGGCGGGCGCGCCGCTCAGCCGCCAGAGCAGCCAGGCGACGAATGTCATCAGGCCCCATCGGCAGATGATCTCCTCGCTCAGCCCGCCGTAGAGAATTTTCGTGATCATCGGGGGCGTCACGGCGAGCATGCGCTCCACCTCCGGGCCGTCCAATGAGAGGAAATAGGGCTCGGTGACCGCTGCATACCCGGCGAGCAGCAATCCGACGATCGCCGCCACGACGATCGCCGGCCCCGATTGCCGCTGCAGAATCCCCAGCGCCGCCGAGGCGTCGCCTTGGGCCGCCGCGCGGAGCGCCGGCGCGTCGAGCGAGACGCGCTGCGCGAGCGCGGAGCCGATGAACACCGCCACGATGACGAGAACGCCCGGCTGGATCAAAGACAATCCGCGGATCGCCATGGGCGGCAGGTTCACATCGGTGGGAGCCAATGTCTCCACAGGCGTCAGCATCAAGGATAGGACGCCGAGAAGTCCGAGAATCGAGAGAAGAAGAGAAAAAAGCATCATCGCAGCTTTCTGACGGTTTCGCGCGAGCTGAACGCGCCACGATCGCTCGAACGGCCACGGCGGCCGAGGCGCTTTCGAAGTTGTTCATTCACTCTTCGGAGGCGGCGGAAAGCCGTGCGCGAAGCGCCGTCTCGAAGCTCGCCGGATCGTCGGGGCTAATGAGCAGCTCCCGGCTGGTCCGCGGCTTGATCAAGACGAGGTTCGACAGATTCGTGGCGTAATAGTCTATAGAATTCTTGAAGGCCGAGGAGCTGTAGACGCCGTAATAGCCGCCGAACCCGCCCGAGCCGAACACCCGCATCTGCGAGCCCATGTCGCTCGAGGACACGCGTTTCGCAAATTCGATGTCGTGCAGCGCGAGGCGCCGCGGGCCGATGGCTCGATCGATAACGAGCTCGTCCTCGGTGATGGCGTAGCCGGTCGTCCTGAACAGCCAGCCGACCACGAACAATCCGAAGACGAGGCAGGCCACGGTCCATGACCATACGCCGAGGCGGTCTCTGTTGGCATACAAGGTATTCAGCGCGAAAAGGATGCCGAGCGCCGTAACGGTGCTGATGATTCGCGCGAGATTGTCCAGAGACGCCGGGAAACGCAGGATATCTCCCATCTTTCCTCTCTATAGACGCCGCGACGCTCCGGCCGCCACATGCTTTCATTACGATCGATTTTCGCGCCGCCGGCGACTAAAGTTTTCCATTGAATTATCGCCGACCAGCGCCGGTGCGGCGTCGATCATATCATCGTTCTCGATAGGCTCTAAGCTCTCGAGCAGCGGCGAGGATATGCTGGGCAGCAGCTCGTCGTCAAGGAATCGCGCAAGCAAAAGGTCCGGCACCAGCTCTTGAAAATGCTCCGCTACGACCTTGCGAACCTTTGGATCGAGATAGGCGCGCAGACAAGCTTGACACTTATGTGCATACGCGTTTTCCCACGCGATGGTCTCGTCCTTCGTAGCCGCCCATTGCAGTAGCTTCACAGGCCCCATAAATTTCATCCAGATCTTGACATAGTCGTCTTCGGCGACGGCGGTCGCCTCCCGCAGGAAGTCGTCTCCTCGAGCCATGCCGACGTTGAGTTCTGCAATCGCCCGTTGACCAAGGCCGCAGCATCCAGCGATAATTCCATCGGGATATAATGTGTAATGACTGAGGACGCTCTCGCAACCCATCGAGGCTCCAACGTTGCTCGCATTCAGCGCGCGAGCGGGGTCCATCCCTTCGGATTCGTAGGGGTCGAGAGACATCCAGGGATTTTCTGTGATATTGTCGGCACGAATGCAATCGGCGCGTATAATTTCAGGGTGCTGAAGCAGTGTCTCTTTGCTGATGAGCTTCTCGGCTCGGGTCTCGACCATGATGTGGACCGTCAGATTCCGAGCCCTCGAAGCAATAATACCCGCGACGACTCGCTCGATTGGAACATATTTGGCGTGTTCGTCGCCAGTGCTAAAATTGATTTCCGTCAATCCCGCCCCGACAAGCTGGTCGAGCATTCGGCCCGTCGTTGCTTCCACTGCCCAATGCCCATTGGTGACAAGGCGCGTTGGCATGCCTAGCGACGCCGCATGGGAAATGGCGCGCAAAAGATTGTCCCAGAGCAGGGTGGCCTCGCCACCCGTGAATACGACGATCTGGAAATTCAGCACCTTCGCTTGGTCGATCGCGTTCAGCATGACGGAAAGCGGAAGATTGGAAATCTTGCATCGGCCGACGAATGTTCCGCAGTCATTGCAGCGGGCCGTGCAGGCGCTTGTCGGCATGATGGTGAGAGAGCGGGGATGCGCGTGCTGGACGGAACCGCGCGACTGACCCGCACCCTCGGCCGCAGGAGGCAGGTCTTCGACAAAGTTATCCAGGTCTTCGACAAAGTTATCTGAGCACATGGTGGTCTTCTTTCAATTCGAATTTCGGATATGAACGTCTGATCGCGCGGCATCTACTCGACGGTACGGAGCGCGGATCGAGTCTCGACCTCGATCACGGCGCTCCGCGCCGGCACTTTTCGCAGCATCGCGGGAGCCGGCGCGCGACTGCCTCGATGTCGAGCGATGGCTTACTGATCGGAAAAAGTGGCGTGGGGATCAAACAGTTTACCCGACGCCGCGTATTCGCGCGCGTGATGAATGATCTGGTCGGCGATGCCCCGGAAATTCGCCCCGCTGACGCCGGGCGCGCCAGCGCTGTAGCCGCCGATGTAAGAGTGAGCGTAGAGCCAGGATATCGAAAATATAGCGATGATGGAGTAAGCCAACACAGCTGCGATCGCGAAGACAGGAAGAACTATGCCGGCAGGCTGGACCCTCGCCGCCCCATCAGGAAGCGCACCTCGGACGTTTTCGGCATAGAAGAGTGCGGCGGCTTCTTCTTTAGTAAGGTTTGACATCATGCCGCGCGCGAGATCACTGGTGATCGCCGCGCGATCGATGCGGTTTAAAGATAGCGCTCCAGACTTGATCTGCTCATCGATTTTTTTCGAATATGCTCTGATCCAGTTCACGAACTTCGGATTGCTCAGCAGTGTGAAGGTGAGACGATTCGATTCCGAGATGGCCAGCGATCGAAACGGCGTCGTCGCCCCCGGCGCGACCGCCGTCATCAGAACCCCGACGGGATTCGAGAGGAACGCGATCCGTAAGGAGTCGTTCGTGCTCATTCGCCTGCCGAGGTCACGAAAATGCAGCAAGAGTTCTTCATGTTGCTTCGAAGAAATAGAGACGATCATCGGATGACTCTGATCCGGGGACGGCGCCGACCCGCCCGCCAGCGCTTTCTCGGAATTCGTCACCAGCGGAAACGCCGCCATTGCCGCGACAGAAGATGTAAGAATAGCTCTGCGTGTTGGTTTCTCTGTGCGTGGACTAGTCTCGCCGAAGCTCAATCCGTCATTATTAGGACCAACGCTGCTCTTAGCATTGTCACTATCGTCGCTCATCTCATTTCTCCAAAAAATAAATATGCATCCTGCCTTCCAACGTTTCGGCCAGGTCAGGCAAAGTGGTTTCGGATAGCCAGAAAACGAATCCAGAAATATTCCACGCAACAGCTGTTATGCCAGAAAATACTTCTGTCGCCGTAGGTTCCGAAGCCGTCCATCGACGTAAAACTAATAGCACTAGGTATAAAATACGGCAACATCTACGAGCTGTAAAAAAGTAATACACAACTATTGGCTGCGATCGGCTGGCCTCGCATTTGCTTACGTAACTATCCCATTTTTGGTCTTGTGGAAATTCATCGAGTCGCCGGACGATGGTCGTAACTCGCTCGCGCTTCAGCAACAGGAGAAACGACCAAACCTGTGGCATTCAGTCGCATAAAGACGGCCCCTGTCCGGGGAAGGTCGCGACCGCCCCGAAGACGCGGCCAGCTGCCGCGCTCGGCCCTCAAGCGTGTGCGATCGGCCGAACATCGCCGTCGACGGGACGGCGGGCGCCGTCGCCGGAACTCGCCAGGCGCTCGACTCGCGTCAGGGTGAACAGACCCATCGGCGGCAGCACGCGCCGATCGATGAGCCGCATGTCCGGCCGCGCGTCGATCCAATCGCCGATAATCGACCAGGGAAAATGCACGCGCCAGCCGAGCAGCGAGGCGACGCGCTCGCCGATGAAGGATTCGAGCGTCGACAAGGGCCAGTCCGGCGAGCTCACATGGTTGACGAGCACGATCTCTCCGCCCGGGCGGACGACGCGGGCGAATTCGTCGAGCGTGTCCTCGGGACTCGGCGCGACGGTGAGCAGATAGGGCGCGACGACACAAGCGAAGCTGGCGTCGGGAAAAGCGAGGCGGCTCGCGTCCATCCGGGCGAGGCCGAGGACCTGCGCGAGGCGCTGCCGGCCGATGCGGACGGCGGCGCGCTTCAGCATCGGCTCGGAGAGGTCGACGGCGACGACCCGCGCCCCGGGCCGGAACATCGGCAGCTCCAGCCCGGTGCCGACCCCGACGTCGAGGATGCGCCCGTCGGCGCGCGAGGCGATCGCCGCCACCGCGATGCGCCCCGGTCCGAGAAGATTGGAGAAGATCAGATCATAGACCGGCGCCCAGCGCGCATAGGCCGCTTCTATCGCCGTGCGGTCGAGCGCGTGAGCGAAGATGCGAAAGCCCGGGCGCGCGTCGGTCATGTCGCCTCCCCTCCCGCCGCGAGAATCGGCTCCGGCCGATCCGCGGCCTCCGCCGCGGCGATGAACCCGCCGCCGAGCACCCGCGCGCGGGCGCCGTCGCGGTCGTAGAACACGCAGGCCTGGCCCGGCGAGACGCCGAACTCGCCCGTCTCGAACAGCACCTGCGCGCCGCCGCCGGCGAGCGGCAGCAGCCGCGCCGGAACCGGCGGGCGCGTCGAGCGCACGCGCGCCTCGATCGGGAGACCACCCGCGGGCAGATCGGACAACTCGCCCTCGCCGATCCAATTGACGTCGCGCAATCTGACGCTGCGCGTCTCCAGCGCCTCGCGCGGGCCGACGATGACGCGCGCCCGGGCGGCGTCGAGCCTCACCACATACAGCGGCTCGCTCGCGCGGCCGGCGACCGCGGCCCCGAGGCCGAGGCCGCGCCGCTGGCCGATCGTGTAATGGATGACGCCGGCGTGACGGCCGAGCACGCGGCCGTCGATATGGACGATCTCGCCCGGGGCCGCGGCGCCCGGCGACAGGCGCTCGACGATATCGGTGTAATGGCCGCTCGGGACGAAGCAGATGTCCTGGCTGTCCGGCTTCTCGGCGACGTCGAGGTCGAAGCGGCGCGCGAGCTCGCGCACCTGCGGCTTGGCGTATTCGCCGAGCGGAAAGCGCAGCATGTCGAGTTGCGCGCGGGTCGTGGCGAACAGGAAATAGCTCTGGTCGCGAGCGGCGTCCATCGCGCGGAAGAGGCCGCGGCCGCCGCGCGTCGCCCGCGAGGAGATGTAATGGCCCGTCGCCAGGGCGTCGGCGCCGAGGTCCTTCGCCGTCTCGAACAGATCGACGAATTTCACGAACTGATTGCAGGCGACGCAGGGCACGGGCGTCTCGCCGCTGGCGTAGCTCTGGGCGAAGGTATCGATCACGGTCTCGCGGAAGCGGGTCTCGAAATCGAGCACGTAATGCGGGATGCCGAGCCGGGCCGCGACGCGGCGGGCGTCGTGAATGTCCTGCCCGGCGCAGCAGGAGCCCTTGCGATGCGCGGCGGCGCCGTGATCGTAGAGCTGCAGCGTGACGCCGACGACGTCATAGCCCTCCTCGGCGAGCAGAGCGGCGACGACGCTCGAGTCGACCCCGCCGGACATGGCCACGACGACGCGGGTGTCATGCGCGGGCTTGGGCAGGCCCAAGCTGTTGGAGGCCCTGTTCGAGGCCGAAGCCCGGCTGTCGGGGATGGGTGCGCCTTCCGTCGTCATGTCGAAGAACCGTCCAAAGCGCGTTTCAGCGACGACCGCCCGCGGCAGGAAAATTCCGCCCGGACGGCTGCCGCTCGGTTTTCTCAGAGCGCTTTCCGATCGAACGGAATTTTTGTTCGATCGATCAGAGTTCGCTCCAAATCAAGAAAGCATCATCCCGGTCGAGTGGCAATCGCCCGGCCCGCGGCCGCCGACGCCTCAATCCCTATCTGCCGTTCCCGGACGGTCGTTCAAGGCCGAAAGCGATGTTTTCTGGCGTCCTTCGGCGTCGAAGTTCGACGGCGCGAGAAAGGCCTCGAAGGCGGCTTTGCGCGCCGGCCACTCGCGGTCGAGCATGGAGAACCAGGCCGTGTCGCGGCTGCGTCCCTTGACGATCATGTGCTGCCGGAACAGTCCCTCCGGAACGAAGCCGAGGCGGAGCGCGGCGGCTTTGGATTTTTGATTGGCGTCGTCGCATTTCCAGACATAGCGGCGGCAGCCGAGCGTCTCGAAGGCATGAGCGGCGAAGAGATATTGCGCCTCCGTCGCCGCCGTGCTGCGCTGGAGCGCCGGGGCATAGACGACCCAGCCGACCTCGATCGCGCGATGCGCCGGCTGGACGTCGAGATAGGCCTGAAATCCGACGGCGCGGCCGTTTCGCTTGTCGATCACGGCGAAGAACAGCGGCTCCTCGCTTCGCGCCTTCTCCTCGACGTCGGCGCGGAAGGCCGCAGCGTCGGCGAAAGGCCCGTTGAACATATAGCGCCACAAATCCTCGCGCTCGGCCCCATGCGTCGCCGCATAGAGATCGTCGGCGTGAGCGGCGGCGAGCGGGACGAGCGTCGCGCGCGCCCCCTCGAGGCGGACGCGGGCCGGCGAGCGGAAGCCGGCGGTGGGGGGTGTCGGGGGAGCGGGCGGCGCTAATTGTGACATTATTGTCCCAGTGTTCGAGCGAAAGCGTTCCGAGGCGTCATAACGCATCGATTTGGCATGGAACATGCCGTAGCTTGTCGACCGGCCTCGACGCCGGCGCCGGGAGGATGCGGACCCGCGGAGTCTTCATGAGGAGATCTGTCGATGACGCCCTATTCGATCATGATCCTGATCTGCTCCCTTTCTGTGGCGCCGAGCGACTGCCGGCCCGAAACGGCCATCGACGTGGTGCAGGGCCCGAAGGTTTCGAACATCCAGCAATGCGGGCTGATGGGCCAGTCGACGATCGCCGGCGTGGCGATCGCGCCGCGCGACGGAGAGGAATATATGAAGATCGTGTGCCGGCGTCCGGCGTAGTCTAACGGCTTGCGTCGACGAATTCGAAGGCTCGAGAGCGAGCCTCTAAGGCTCGCGATCCAGGGCAGCGCTAGGACCGCGAGCCTTAGAGGCTCGCTCAAACGGTCGAGAGCCGCGTCATGCCCGCGCTTGTCGCGGACGAGCCCGGCCCTGACGGCGGAACCCCCGGGAATCATCGACCCGACTTCGGAGCCCCCTGTCACATTACCGCCGTATTGTCCGCGCCGTCCATCGCTGCTAAGAGGCCGGCTTGGTCTTCGAGTAAGGATCCCAGTCTATGGCGGCGATGAAAATTCTCGCTGGCAACTCCAATCGCGCTCTCGCCGAAAATATCGCCGCTTATCTCGGCGTTCCGCTGTGCCGCGCGCAGGTGCGGCGCTTCGCCGACATGGAGGTGTTCGTCGAAATTCAGGAGAATGTGCGCGGGCAGGATACATTCATCGTGCAGTCGACGTCTGCGCCGGCGAATGATCACCTGATGGAGCTGCTCATCATGATCGACGCGCTGAGGCGGGCCTCGGCGCGGCGCATCACCGCGGTGCTGCCCTATTTCGGCTATGCCCGGCAGGACCGCAAGCAGGGGCCGCGCACGCCGATCTCCGCCAAGCTCGTCGCCAATCTCATCACTCGCGCCGGCGCCGACCGTGTGCTGACCGTCGATCTGCACGCCGGGCAGATCCAGGGCTTCTTCGACATTCCGACCGATAATCTGTTCGCCGCGCCGGTGATGGTCGCCGACATCAAGCAGCGCCAGAACTTGCGCGACGTGATGGTGGTCTCGCCGGACGTCGGCGGCGTGGTGCGCGCGCGCGCGCTCGCCAAGCGCATCGACGCGCCGCTCGCCATCGTCGACAAGCGGCGCGAGCGCGCGGGCGAATCGGAGGTCATGAACATCATCGGCGACGTGACCGGCCGCAATTGCATCCTGATCGACGACATCGTCGATTCCGGCGGCACTTTGTGCAACGCCGCCGAAGCGCTGCTGGCCAAGGGCGCGAATTCGGTCTCGGCCTATATTACCCATGGCGTGCTGTCGGGCTCGGCGACCGCGCGCATCGCCGGCTCCAAGCTGAAGGAGCTGGTGCTGACCGACACGATCGCGCCGACCACTGCGGTGCAGGAAGCGCACAACATCCGCGTCATCCCGATCGGCCCGCTGATCGGCGAGGCGATCGCGCGCACGGCGCGCGAGGAGAGCGTGTCGAGCCTGTTCGATTGATAAGGCGCTCCTTCTCCCGCATGGAGAAGGAGCGTTGCTACATCACGACCGTCAGCCGCTGCGCCGCTCGCGTGACGCCGGTGTAGAGCCAGCGGGCGCGGTGCTCGCGGAAGGCGTGGGATTCGTCGAACAAGGCGACAGTATCCCATTGCGAGCCCTGCGCCTTGTGCACGGTCAGCGCATAGCCATAGTCGAACTCGTCCGAATCCTTGCGCTGCGCGTAAGGAATTTCGGCGTCGCCGCCGTCGAAGAATTGCGGCAGCACGCCGACCCGCTGCAGCTTGCCCGCCGCCTCCTCCGATTCGACGAGCAGGCGCACCTTGCCGCGCCGCACCGCGCCCGCGCTCTTCACCGCGAACAAAGCGCCGTTGAGCAGGCCCTTCTTGCGGTTGTTGCGCAGGCAGACGAGCTTTTCGCCGGTCTGCGGCAGCGCGCCGGAAAAGCCGCGCAGCTGCCGCAGCCGGGCGTTATAGGCGCGCCGCGTGCGATTGAGGCCGACCAGCACCTGATCGGCGCCGGTGACGAGCGCCGGATCGAGCCCGTCGCGCCGCACCACCTGCGTCTCGCCATAGACGCCATAGTCGAGCCGCCCGCCCTCGCGAATGATCATCGACAGGCGCACGATCGGATTATCGGCGGCCTGCCGATGCACCTCGGTCAGCATCACATCGGGCTCGGCCTCGGTGAAGAAGCCGCCGCCCTTGACCGGCGGCAATTGCGCCGGATCGCCGAGCACCAGCACTTTTTTACCGAAGGAGAGCAGATCGCGGCCCAGCTCCTCGTCGACCATGGAGCATTCGTCGATGATGATCAGCGTCGCCTTGGCCGCCTCGCTGTCCTCGTTGAGCTCGAAGCTCGGCTCCTCGGTCTCCGACTCGGTCGCGCGATAGATGAGGCTGTGAATGGTGCGCGCATCCTTGCAGCCCTTGGAGCGCATGACCAGCGCCGCCTTGCCGGTGAAGGCGCCGAACACGACCTCGCCGTCGACGCTCTCGGCGATATGGCGCGCGAGCGTCGACTTGCCGGTCCCGGCGTAGCCGAAGAGACGGAAGAGTTGCGCGCGCGGTTCCTCGAGCCAAGCGGCGACGGCGGAGAGGGCGCGCTCCTGTTCGGGGGACCAGACGGGCATGGGAAGGGAATCTCGAGTGGAGGCACCGTGGAAGATGGCGGAAGCTGCGTCCTTCGGCAAGGCTGCCGTCGGCGTGGCGCTGCGTTCGGGATGTTGCCGTCGAGACTGCCGCGGCGTCATGTGACTCCTGTTCTGCGCCGAGGGCGGACTCGCCACGAAAACCGATTGTTAGATTCATCGTGTTGTTTTTATTCGCGCTGAGCGGCATGTGGATTGATGGATCAAAACATGGAACTTGCCCTATCCAACCACGAGGAATTGCGGCTTTTCGAAAACGAGATCGTCTCTCGAATCCGAAACTTGGAGTTCTCGCTCGCGGAACGGCGCGTCGAGGACGCGATCGATCGGGCGGCGTCCGCTTCGTTGAAGGCTGCGAGCGGCATTCCGGCTGGATCCGTGCGGATCGATGGATGGCGCCACCTGTGCTCCGATCTCGTGAAGGCCGACGCCGCCTTGCGGGAGGAGGCCTGCGCCGGAGCGGTGTTTGCGGATTTGGTTCTCGACAACCGCACTTCCTCTCCAGGCCTCTGTCTGGATCGAAGTTTTTACGGTGGTTTCGAACAGCGCGAAAACGGCTTTGCAAGGGGAGTGGGCGATTTTCCGCGCATCGGCGCCGGGCGGCCGGTTTGTGTAATCGGGCTGGAACCGCTGATGGCGCTTCAGCGTGCGCCGCGGACGGGCAACCCCGATCATTTTCGGGCGCGCGTCGACCGCCTGCTCGCCGGTCTGATGCTGATCATCAAGGTTCATAAAGCTTTGTACACTCACCTGACGGCCGATGGGCTGCCACTGCCGGTCAGCATCTTTCTGGAAACGGATCGAAGCAGGCCGGAAAGCGACGATCTTGGACCACATAGTTGGAGCTTTATCGAAGGGTCGGCGATCAAAATACTATCGCCACGTGAAGCCGACGACGTTCTCGCCGAACGGCGAGCGCAAGACGACAGCGATCATCAGCTCGACATCAATAGGCGCATCGCCGAGTTGCGTGAACTCCACCGGCTGATGCGTCTGTATCCATTCTACCGCATCATCGGCCGCCGCCGGCTGGGTGACGTGGTGACCAATCTATTGCAGCTTTGGTGCAAGAGCTTGCGGATACCGGAAGTGGGCGTCGATTGGCGGACAAGCCGCGCCGAGTTCGAACGAGCGCTCCAGACAATCGCCGGAGCAACGGATGTTTCTTCCGTCGAAGATGCGCTCGACTTTCGCCACGTCGACGCATTGCACAGGAATTGGCTGAAAATCGCCAAGGAACATGGCTATGCCATTCCGCAGCCCCAGCGCACTCTTTTTGAGATCGCGCTGGCGCACTCGCTCGAATTCGGCGGCCCGATCGTGCGATGTCGGTGGGAGCTCGCCGAAGATTACTCCGTAATCTCAGGCCGCGAGACATAGCGCTCGATTGCCGGCTTCAAACGGCCTTTCCGCAAGAGACCGCGTTCTTGAAAGCGGCAAACGGTCAGCCAAAGCCCGCCGTCGACAAGCTGCCAAAAATGATTTTCAGACGATCCGCAGCGTTGCGCCGCCCTCACGCCCCATTCCCCGTAAAACTCCGCGGCGCCGGCGCCAGCACTCTCGCCGCGCCGCCGGAAATCTCCAGCACCGACAGGCCGCGGTCATTGGAGCCGTCCGCCTTGAAGCGGAACACGCCGTCGGCGCCATTGAAGCCGGACGGATTGGTGAGCACGCTCTCCGAATAGCGCTGCGAGCCCTGGCTGCGCGACAGCGCGATGGCGAGCGACACCGCGTCATAGGCGAGCGTCGCGATGCGGGCCGGATCGGAATTGAACTTGGCGCGATAGCGCTGGGCGAGCGCATTGAAGCCCGTGTTCTCCGGCGCGACGAACCAGGCGCCTTGCAGCGCCGGCAGCTTCAACACGCGCGCGTCGTTCCAGAGGCCCGTGCCGAGAATTTGGATGCGCTTCAGATCGAGCCCCGCCGCCAGCAATTCGCGCGAGACGGCGGCCATGGCCTCGGCCTGCTCGGGGACGAACAGAGCGTCGATCTGCTCGCTCGCCGCGGCGATGCGCTGCACCGAGGGCTGCAAGGCGCCGGGCTTGTACCGCTCGATAGTGAGGACGCGCAGGCCATGCTCGGCGGCGCTCTGCTGAAACTGGGCCAGCGCGACATTGCCATAATCGCCCTCGGGCGCCAGCACGGCGACGGATTTCTTGCCGCGCTCGGCCGCATAGGCGACGATGCGGTCGACATAGGATTCGACCTGAAAGGACAAGAGATAGACGCCATGGCCGGCGACCGAGGAATCGGTCGAGAAGGCGATGACCGGCTTGCTCGCGCTGCGCGCGACGCGCGCGGCCTCGCGCACCGAGCCGGCGAACACCGGGCCGATGACGATCTCGGCGCCCTCGCTCAGCGCCGCCTGCGTCGCCTGCGCCGCGCCGGCGGGCGTCGAATGATCGTCCTTCACCAGGATCGTCACGTCGTTGGTGCCGCTCTCGGCATAGGCGAGCTTGGCGGCGTTGCGCAGCGAGGCGCCGACCTGACTCGGCCCGGAGGCCTGGCTCAGCGGCACGATCAGCGCGATGCGCGTCGCGCCATTGCCGATCAGCTCGCCGCTGTCGGCGAGCGGCCCGACCTCGACCTGGCCGACGGGGGCGGCGAGCTTCAGATCGCGCGCGCCCGGCACACCGGGACCCGAGAGCGGGTTGCAGGCGAAAAGCGACAGCGACGCGCCGGTAACGAGCAGCGCGCGCGCCAGCCCCGCAAAGCTGCGACGTGTAAATTCGCCGACATGACCCATGATTCGAACCAAGCCTCCCGCTCGAACGGCGCGACGCGATCACCGTTCTATACGCGATCGCGGAAAGCAAACGGCAACCCCTAAAATTTACCAGATGTGATTTTTGCGGGGAAATTGCGGCCTTGAAGGCCGCGCCGCCGTTCTATAAAACGAACGAGCGGCCGATTATCAGAACAGAAGCCGCGCAGGCGCAGGAGAATTTCGATGTCCGCGAGCAGAGAGGATGCGCCTCGGGCGCCGGGATACGCCGCTTTCGGCCTGCGCGCCGAGGCGGAGAAGATCGAGCCGGGACTGCATCTCGTCGCAACGCCGATCGGCAATCTGAAGGATATTTCCTTCCGCGCGCTCTCCACTCTCGCCGCGGCCGACGCCGTGGTCGCCGAGGACACCCGCGTCACCAAGACGCTGCTGGCCCATTATGGGATTGCGACGCCGCTCGTCGCCTATCACGAGCACAATGCGCAGGTGATGCGGCCGCATCTGATCGCGCGGCTCGAGGCCGGCGCGGCGCTGGCGCTCGTCTCCGACGCCGGCACGCCGCTCATTTCCGATCCCGGCTACAAGCTGGTGGCGGAGGCGCTGGAGCGCCGAATCAAGGTCACCTCGGTGCCGGGACCTTCGGCGGTTCTGGCGGCTCTCGTCATCGCCGGCCTGCCGACCGACCGCTTCTTTTTCGAGGGGTTCCTGCCGCATAAGAGCGGCGCGCGGCGCGCGCGCCTCGCCGAACTCGCGCGCATTCCCGGCACTCTCGTGTTCTTCGAATCGCCGCGGCGCGTCGCCGAGACGCTGGAAGATTGCGCCGCCGTGCTCGGCCCCCGCGAGGCGGCGATCGCGCGGGAGCTGACCAAGCTCTACGAATCGGTGCGCCGCGGCCGGCTGGATACGCTCGCCGCCGCGCTGCGCGACGAGGAGCCGCCGAAGGGCGAGATCGTGCTGCTGATCGCGCCGCCGGAGGCAGGGGCGGAGGAAACGAGCGAAGCCGATCTCGACGCGAAGCTCGAGGCGGCGCTCGCCGATCATTCGGTGAAAGACGCCGCGAGCGTGGTCTCGGCCTCGACCGGCCGGCCGCGCCGCGAAGTCTATGCGCGGGCGATCAAGCTCGCGGCGGGGCGTCCCTCGTGAGCGCGGACAGCGACGCGCGGCGCGCGCGCCATCTCGGCGGGCTGCGCGCCGAGACGATCGCGACTCTCTGGCTGCGCTGCAAATTCTATACGATCCTCGCGCGGCGCTACCGCCTGCGCGGCGCCGAGATCGACATCATCGCGCAGCGCGGCTGCACGATCGCCTTCGTCGAGGTGAAGGCGCGCGCGACTCTGCAAGAGGCGATGACGTCGATCACCGAGGAGAAGCGCCGTCGCATCTCCCGCGCGGCGGCGCGCTGGCTCGCCGCCAACCCTTGGGCCGCGGATCACGTGCTGCGCGCCGACGCGGTGTTCATCGCGCCGCGCCGCCTGCCGGTTCATGTGGAGCAGGCGATGGATCTCGATTTGTGGTGATCTCCTCGCCTCCCGCTCGCGCGAGAAAGAAGCGCCGTTCCCAGCGAATAGCGAATAGAATTCTATTCGCAATGGCAATCGGGTGAAGGATAAAATCCCCGAGCCTCGTCCTGAGGAGCCGCGGGAGGCGGCGTCTCGAAGGACGAGGGTGATGGGAGGTATCCCTGCCCGCCCCCTACTTCTGCGCCCAGGCGTCCAGCGCGTCGAGAAAGACGCGCTCGCCGGCGGGGCCCTTCTCCAGCGCGATCGTCGCGGCGCGGCCGTTCTCGAGCTGCATCGGCAGGTCGATGATCAACGGCGCGCGCAGCAGCGTCAGATTGCGCGCCTCGGGATTGCCGGGCAAAAGGCCGATGAGGAAGTTGTTCGCGGTGATCGGCACCAGAACGCCCGCCACCTGCTCGCCCGACTGCGCCTCGGGGCGGCGCATCTGCAGCGCCGCGATCGTCTTCACCCCTTTGAACTCGCCGCCCGGCGCGAATTGGAACGACACATTGATCGTGTGCGAGGCGGAGAGGGCGGGATCGAGATTCTTCTGAATGACGAGGGCGGCTTTCAGCTGCGCGCCGGGAATATCGATGTCGCCGCGGATCGCGGGGGTCAGCGCTTGTCCGGCGCCGGTCGGCACGCTCTCCAAACGCCAGATCACCGTGCCCGAAAAGGTCTTGACCTTGCTCGCCTCCTCCGGCGCGGCCACCCATAGCTCGGCCTTTTGCGCCACGGCGACAGGCTGCGCCTTCTGGGTCTGGTCGGTCGGCTTGCTGGACTCGACCGGCGCCGCCGGCTCGCCGCCGCCGACGCGGTCGGCCAGCTTGCCGCCTTCCGCCGGCTCCTCGCCGGTCTGCGGCCCCAGCGTCAGCCTGGCGAGATCCTCGGGGCGCTCCCGAAATTGCAGCGCCAGCAACGCCACCAGCGCGACCACGGCGGCCAGCACGCCGGCGATCACCAGAACGCGCCGGGTATTGCTCGTCGGCTCCGGCAGAGAGGGAAGCGGCGCGGCCGGACGCTGCGGCGTCGCCGGGGCGCTCCCCTCCTCGCGCGCGGGCTCGGCTTCTCGCAGCGGCTGCTCGACAGCCGGCGTCGGCTCGGAGGTCGGCGTCGGCGCGGGCGCGACAGCCGGCTCCTTGCGCTCGGCGCCGGCCGCAGCGGCGCGAACCGCCTCCAGCTCCACCCTTGCAATGGCTTCGTCGAGCGCGCGGCCCTCGGAGTCGATGTCTTCCTCGGCGACCGGCGGCTGAATGCCGCGCAGCTGCTTGAACAACGCCTTGCGGGCGCGCTCATAGACAGCCTGCCGCGACTCGGGCGCAGATTGCGGCAGAGCGGCGACTGCGCGAGAGAGCAGCGAGTAGTAGTCAGCCATGCGACTTCAAGAGCATTTCGCGCGATTCGCGTCAATCCTCGAACGGATTCTGCACGAGAATCGTGTCGTCTCGTTCAGGGCTCGTCGACAAGAGCGCGACCGGCGCGCCGATCAGCTCCTCGATCCGCCGCACATATTTGATCGCCTGAGCCGGAAGGTCCGCCCAGGAGCGCGCGCCCCCGGTCGTCCCCTTCCACCCCTCGATCGTCTCATAGACCGGAACCACGCGCGCCTGCGCCGCTTGCGAGGCGGGCAGGCGATCGATGCGCGCGCCATCGAGAAGATAATGTGTGCAGACGTTGATTTCGTCGAGGCCGTCGAGAATATCGAGCTTGGTCAGAGCGATCCCGTCTATGCCCGCGGTCTTGACCACTTGCCGCGTCAGCACGGCGTCGAACCAGCCGCAGCGGCGACGGCGCCCGGTATTGGTGCCGAACTCGCGGCCACGGTCGCCGATCAGCTCGCCGATGGCGTCGGTGAGCTCGGTCGGGAACGGCCCGCCGCCGACGCGCGTCGTATAGGCCTTGGCGATGCCGAGCACATAGCCGATCGCGCCCGGCCCGAGGCCCGAGCCGCTCGCCGCCGCGGCCGAGACCGTGTTGGAGGAGGTCACGTAAGGATAGGTGCCGTGGTCGACGTCCAGCAACACGCCCTGCGCGCCCTCGAACAGGATGCGCCGGCCGGCGCGGCGCTCTTCGGCGAGCAGCTCCCACACCGCGTCCATGAAGGGCAGAATTTTTGGCGCGACGCTGAGCAGCTCCTCGCGAATGGCCTCCAGCTCGATGTCCGGCAGGCCGAGGCCGCGGCGCAGCGGATTGTGATGGGCGAGCAGGCGCGTGATCTTGTCGTCGAGCGTGTCGGGCTCGGCGAGATCCATCACGCGAATGGAGCGGCGGCCGACCTTGTCCTCGTAAGCGGGGCCGATGCCGCGCTTGGTGGTGCCGATCTTGACGCCATTGCCGGCCGCTTCCTCGCGATGCGCGTCGAGCTCGCGGTGCAGCGAGAGAATGAGCGGCGCATTCTCGGCGATCTTTAAATTCTGAGGACTTATCGCGACGCCCTGCGCGCGCAGCCGCTCGATCTCGCCGACGAGAAAGTGCGGATCGACGACGACGCCATTGCCGATGACGGAGAGCTTTCCCGGCCGGACGATGCCGGACGGCAGCAGGGCCAGCTTATAGGTCTCGCCGTTGATGACGAGCGTATGCCCGGCGTTGTGGCCGCCCTGGAAGCGCACCACGACATCGGCCTCTAGCGAGAGCCAGTCGACGATCTTGCCTTTGCCCTCGTCGCCCCATTGGGCGCCGACCACGACCACATTCGCCATGGGCTCCGCCTCGAATCCCTTTAGAACGCGCGAGAGCCCCGGCGCGTAACGCCGGGGCTCGTTACCACGGTGATTTAGCGCATCGAGGGGCGTGAGGTCAAAGGCGATCGGGCGAACGCCGAAAACGGCGCTTTCCCCGCTCATGCGCGGGAGGGGCCGGAGCGCGCAGCGATCCGGGGCGGGATTGCGTCGCCAGGACCAAGGCGGATTGCTCCCCGGGCGGCTCCGGCGCCGTTTCTCGCTCGCCCGGCCGCCCCGACCTCCGATCCGGAGCCATGTCCGATCCGGCGCCATTGACGCGACCGGAGCGCGTAAATACAACCTTGACCATTGGACGTCATTGATACTGGGAGGCGCCACGCGGACGTCGGCGAGCGCCGCTCTCTCGACGCCGATTCGAGCAAGCTCGCGATATCGTTCGAATAGGTTGGGACACCATGTCGACCAGCGAGACGACGGCGAATTTCCTCGTTCATCACGCCTCGCTCGAAGCGTCGCATGGTCTCGACGAGTCGACATTCGACGACGTCCGCTTCGTCGGCGTGGTCCTGGTCGCGCGCATTCCCGAGCTGATCGACGATTTCTATGTGTGGCTGAAGGCGTTTCCGGAATTCGAGCGTTTTCTCTCCGACCCGAAGCTCCTGCAGCGGCTGAAGGGGCAGCAGCACGACTATTGGAAAGACTTTCTCTGCGCCGATATCGACGACGCCTATGTCGAGCGTCGACGCGTGATCGGTCAGGTTCATGCGCGCATCGAGCTCGGGCTGCTCATCTATCTGCTGGCGATGGAGTTCGTCTCCGCCTGGATGCTGCGCGCCATAGCAGCCGACGAGCGCCTCGCCGCGCGCGCCTCCGCCGCTCTGTCCGTTCGACGGCTGATCGCCTTCGATTCGGCGATCGTCGTCGACACTTATGGCGCGCGCACCGCGCAGAGCCTCGAGGCGCATCGCGCGCGCCTGCAGCACATCGCCGGCGTGATGCAGGCGGTGACCGGAGGCGACCTCGACCATCGCATCGCCCCGACGGGCTCCGACGATCTGCTCGGCACGACGCTGAACGACATGGTGCGCAGCCTGCGCAACATTGCCCATGAGATGGAGCTCATCGCCGAGGGCGACTATTCGGCAGATCCGGCGCCGAGAAGCGAGAAGGATCGGCTCGGACTATCGCTGCAGTCGATGACCCGCGCGCTGCGCGAGGCGGCGGCGCGCAACGAGCGTCAGGTCTGGATCGCCGAGACGCAAACGGCGCTCGGCCGGGCGATGAGCGGAAACCCGAGCCTCAGAGAACTCTCGCAGCGCGTGCTCTCGCTCCTCTGCCGTTCGCTCGATGCGCAGGTGGCCGTGCAATATGTGCTCGAGGAGGGCAGCCACGTCCTCCGCCTGACCGGCTCCTATGCGACCAGCTCCGGCGTTCCCGCGACGATCGAGCTCGGCCAGGGACTCGTCGGCCAAGCGGCCCTCGAGGCGCGGCGCATCATCGTGACCGACGTGCCCGAGGACAGCATCCGCATCCAATGGGGCGCCGGCGCTGCGGTTCCCCGCAATCTCGTCATTTTCCCGCTCGTCCACGACGGCGTGACGCGCGGCGCTGTCGAGCTCGGCTCCTTCTCGGCGTTCTCGCCGCGCCAGCTCGAGCTGCTCGACATCATCGCGGCGAGCCTCGCCCAGGCGATCGACGCCGCCGAGTCGCGCGCAAAAATTCAGGCGCTCTTGGAAGAGTCCCGCGCGCAGGGCGAGGAGCTGACCGCGCAGCAGGAAGAGCTGCGGCAAGTGAACGACACGCTGGAAGAGCGCACGCATGCGCTGGAGCTGCAGCGGGAGAGCCTGCTGGCGACCGAGGTCGCGCTGCGGCTGAAGGCGACCGAGCTCGAGCGGGCGAGCCGCTACAAATCCGAATTTCTCGCCAATATGTCGCACGAGCTGCGCACGCCGCTGAACAGCACGCTCATTCTCGCCAAGCTGCTCGCCGACAACAGAAGCGGAAATCTGACGCCCGAGCAGGTCAAATATGCGCAGAGCATCACGTCGGCCGGCAATGATCTGCTCGCGCTCATCAACGATATTCTCGATCTCTCCAAGATCGAAGCCGGCAAGATCGATCTCGACATCGAAGCGACGCCGATCATTCCTCTCGTGAGCGCGCTCGAGCGGCGCTTCGAGCCGCTCGCCGCGGAGCGCAAGCTCGATTTCCGCGTCGCCGTCGAGCCGGGCTGTCCCGAGTCGATCGAAACCGACGGCCAGCGCGTCCATCAGATCCTGTCGAATCTTCTGTCCAACGCCCTGAAATTCACCGAAGCGGGAGAAGTGCGCCTCACCGTGGCGCGCGACGGCGACAAGCGTCTCGCCTTCACGGTGAAGGACACCGGCATCGGCATAGCGGCGGATCAGCACGAGATCATCTTCCATGCCTTTCAGCAGGCCAATGGCGGAAGCAATCGCCAATTCGGCGGCACGGGCCTCGGTCTTTCGATCTCGCAGGAATTCGCTGCGCTGCTCGGAGGCGAGCTCAGCGTGCGCAGCGCGCTCGGCGAAGGAAGCGCCTTCACGCTGCGTCTCCCGCTGCGCACATTGTTCGCCTCGACCGTCAGAGCGCCGGCCGCCGCGACGGAGCCGCCGCCGCCCGTCGGCGTGGCGCCTCCCGCGATCGCGGACGATCGCGCTTCGATCGACGACTCCCGCAAGATCGTCCTCATCGTCGAGGACGACCCTCATTTCGCCGAGATCCTTCGCGACCTCGCCCGCGAGCTCGGCTTCAAATGCATCGTCGCCGGAACGGCGGACGACGCGATTCAGCTCGCTCGCGCCTTTCGGCCGGAGGCCGTCGTGCTCGACATCGGGCTTCCCGATCAATCGGGCCTCGCCGTGCTGGAGCTGGTCAAGCGCGACCCCGCGATCCGCCATGCGCCGATTCACGTCGTCTCCGTCCATGATTATCAGCAGGTCGCGCTGGAAATGGGGGCGGTCGGCTATATCTTGAAACCGGCCAAACGCGAGCAGCTCGTGTCCGCCTTCCAGATATTGGAGGAAAGGCTGTCGCGCGAGGCCAAATCCATTCTCGTCGTCGAGGATGAAGGCGTGCAACGCGACGCGCTGATCGAGCTGCTCGCGGCCGATGGAATCGACATTGTCGCGGTCGACGCGGCGGAGGCCGCGCTGGCGGCGATCCGCGACCAGAGATTCGATTGTATCGTTCTGGATCTGATGCTGCCCGGCGTCAGCGGATTTGATCTGCTGCGCGAGATGAGCAAGGGCGGCGGCCGCAGCCTGCCGCCGGTCATCGTCTATACGGCGCGTTCGCTGACGATCGACGAGGAGCAGGAGCTTCGGCGCCTGTCGAAGTCGATCATCATCAAAGGCGCGCGCTCGCCCGAGCGCCTCATCGAGGAGGTGACGCTGTTTCTGCATCAGGCGGAATCGAAGCTGTCGCCCGAGCAGCAGCATATGCTGGAGGTGGCGCGCAGCCGCGAATCCGCGCTCGACGGCCGCCGCGTCCTGCTCGTCGAGGACGATGTGCGCAACATCTTCTCGCTGACGGCGATGCTGGAGCGCGAAGGCGCCAAGGCTCACATCGCGCGCAACGGCGTCGAGGCGCTCGAATGGCTCGGTCGCGAGCCGTCGATCGATTTCGTGCTGATGGATATCATGATGCCGGAAATGGACGGGCTGGAGGCGATCCGCGAAATTCGCAAGAGGAAAGAGCTCGCCTTCCTGCCGATCATCGCTTTGACCGCGAAGGCCATGGCCGACGACCGCCAGCAATGCCTCGACGCCGGCGCCAATGACTATGTCGCCAAGCCGATCGACGTCGAAAAGCTGCTCTCCCTGATCCGCGTATGGATGCCCAAGTAATGGCTTCTCGATCGCAGCAAACGGCGGAGATCGAGCTCGACCTGCTGCTCGAAGCCATTTATCGCGTCCATCAATATGATTTCCGCGGCTATGCGCGTTCGTCGATTCGGCGCAACGTCGCACGCGCGAGCGCCGCGCTCGGCTGCGCGACGACCACCGAGCTGCTCGATCGCATCGTTCACGATACGAACGCTTTCGCCGAATCGCTTCGCCATCTGACCATCCAGGTCAGCGACCTGTTCCGCGACCCGAGCTATTTTCGCCTCCTCCGCGAGACGGTCGCGCCTCATCTCGCCACCTATCCGTCTCTGCGGATCTGGATCGCCGGATGCGGCACGGGCGAAGAAGCCTATTCGATCGCGATTATCCTGCACGAGGAAAGACTGCTCGAGCGCACGCTCATCTATGCGACCGATATCGACATGGAAAGCATGGCGATCGCGCGCGCCGGCGCCTATGAGGCCTCGCGCATGGGACAATTCGAGGAGAACTACCGATCCTCCGGCGGCCGCGCGCGGCTCTCGGACTATTTCGTCGTTTCGGGATCGCGCGCCGTGGTCGATCCGCTGCTGCGGAGGCGCGTCTTTTTTTACGACCACAGTCTCTCGACCGACGCCTCCTTCATGGAGGCGCAGTTGATTTCGTGCCGGAACGTATTGATCTATTTCGACCGGCAGCTTCAAGAGCGCAGCATCGCGCTGTTTCGCGATTCGCTGTGTCCGCGCGGCTTCCTGGGGCTCGGCCATGGCGAGACGCTGGCGTTCTCCCGCCATGCGAGCTGTCTGGAGCTGGTTTCGGGCGATGAACAAATCTATCGGGTGAAATGATGAAGGCCGTCGCAAACTCGCCGTCTGGGAGATCGAGCCGCCTGCCGCCGCATGTCGCCGACGGCGACGAGACCGCGTCGGGCGACCGACCGATGGTTCTCCTCGTCGACGACTGCGCGGATAATCTCCTCGCGCTGGAGGCGATGCTGCGATGCGACGATTTCGTGATCGCGACCGCGCTCTCGGGCCGAGCCGCGCTCGACATTCTTCTTGCCCACAATGTCGCCGTCGCCATCATCGATGTGCAGATGCCGGAGATGGACGGCTTCGAGCTCGCGAAGCTGATGCGCGGCGTCGAGAAGACGCGCGACGTGCCGATCGTCTTCGTCACCGCCGGAACGCGCGAGACGTCGCGCATGTTCAAAGGATATGAGATCGGAGCGGTCGATTACCTCTGGAAGCCGATCGACGAGCAGATCCTGCGCAGCAAGGTGGATGTCTTCGTGCGTCTCGAGCGGCAGCGGCAGCTGCTGCTGCAGGCCGAGCGCATGCGCGAGATCTTCGTCGCCATTCTCGGTCACGACCTGCGCAATCCGCTGCAGGGAATCGTGACGGCGACCGAGCGCGGCTTGCGCCTCGCCAAGGACGAGGAGGCGCGACGAACGCTCGAGACCATCCGCCGGAGCGGCGATCGCATGGCGCGCATGATCGCGCAAATTCTGGACGTCACCCGCATAAGGGCCGACGCCGGATTGGCCATTCGCCGCGCGCCCGCCGAGCTGCGCCGCGTCGTGGAGCAGATCGTCGACGAATTTTCCGCGCATGAAAGCCTGTTTCGCGTCGAATATGTCGGCGACACGCGCGGCAGCTGGGACGCCGACAGGCTCTTGCAGCTCGTCTCCAATCTCGTCGGCAACGCCGTCGAGCATGGGCCGGCGGGCGGCTATGTGCATATTCGCGTCGATGGACGCGCGCCGTCCTGGGTGAAGGTCGAAGTGCGCAACGGCGGCTGCGGCCTGCCGAGGAGCCTGCGCGAGGTTCTGTTCGAACCGTTTCGCAGCGGCGACCGCACGCGCGGCCTCGGCCTCGGACTGTTCATATGCAAGCAGATCGCCGACGCGCACGGCGGCGTCATCGACGTCGAATCGAGCGACGAATCGGGGACCTGCTTTCGCATATCGCTCCCCCGCCACGGCGCGGCCGAAGCGCCGTTCGCAGATTCGTTCTCCGCTCAGACGGTTCTCGGGCCTCGACGGGACGGCGCGAGGAGCGCGGCGGGCAATCCCTGCGCGACGCTCGCAGAGACGAGACGCGTGATCCTGCTCGTCGACGATGATGCGGGCGTGCGCGAATCGCTCGAGCTCGCCCTGGTCCTGGAAGGCTTCACCGTGGCGACCGCGGCCGATGGCGAGGAGGCGGCGGCGCGTGTCGTGGACGAGCGCGTGCTGCCGGACATCATCGTGAGCGATTACTATCTACGCAAGGGCGCGACGGGCTCACAGATCGTGATGCGGCTGCGCGAAATGCTCAATCGCGACGTGCCGGCCATCATTCTGACCGGCGGCGGATCGCTCCTCCCGGCGAGTCGAACCGCGCTTCAGAACAGCGTGCGGCTGAGCAAGCCCACCGAGCTCGAGCAATTGACGAAGACGATTCACGAGCTGATCGCGCGATCGACGAAATGAAGTGGATCAGGGGCGCATGAAGCGGCGGTAGGCCTTACCGACAGGCCTTGCGGGGGCGCGAATCTTCCTTGTCCGGACGGCGCGGCTTCCGGCCAGCGCCGCAGGCTGCGGCGAATGGAGCAATTCTGGTCGATCGCCTGTCGCGAAGGCGGCTTGCGGACGCGCATCATTTCCGGCGTGCAATCCGCGAAGCCATCAGATACGCTCGTTTCGTTCACCTTACGCCAGCCCGCTCGCCCTTCTTTCGCCGAAGGAGCCGCTACAGAACGCCTGCCGCACCGAATATCCAAGGTCCGGGTTCCTCGACGTGTCTCGGGAACTCCCGAGACGAGCGAGACGGGAAGAAATGATGACGCATTCGGACGAGCATCGACGGCGCTACGGCATGACGGCGCAGGCCCTGCATTGGCTTTCGGCGCCGGCGGTTGTTGCCGCCTGGGGACTTGGCCTGCTCGGCGAAGAATTTCCGAAGGGCGCGCCCCGTGAGACCGCCGAATTTGCGCATATTATCGTCGGCGAGGCCGTCGTCGCACTGCTCGTGTTGCGAGTCGCCTGGCGCTTCATCGATCCTCCTCCGCCAGCGGAGCCGAGCGCCATGGGACGCACAGCCGATGTCTTGGCGAAGGTCGGTCATCTGGCGCTCTATGCGCTGCTGTTGGCGGCGCCGGCCCTCGGTGTCGCAACGCTCTTCGCCGGCGGCGAGCCGCTATCGATTTTTGGCGTCGCCGACATCCCCTCCCCTTGGGTCGAGGATCGAGCCTTCAAGCATTCTCTCGAAGAAATTCACGAGCTTCTCGCGCATGGTCTCATCGCGCTGGTCGGAGTTCATTCGATCGCGGCGATCGTCCATCATTGCGTGTATCGGGACGATACGCTCAAACGCATGCTGCCGCGCGGACTTCTCCGCTAGAGCGCTGTCCGATCGAAGAGGATCGTCAGAGGAGAGGGCGCGAAGCGCCGGTCGACCACAGTCCGTCGAGATGCGCGCCGGTCGACGCCTCGTCTCGCCCGGGATTATGACGTTCAACGGCTTACGAGCCATTGGTGCCCAGGAGAGGACTCGAACCTCCACGGCTTTCACCACTGGTACCTGAAACCAGCGCGTCTACCAATTCCGCCACCTGGGCCCGCCGCTCTCATACGGTTGCCGGATGCGCCTTGTCAATGGCCGGAGCGAATCTGTGCAGCGCGCGAGGACGCGCTGCGGGCGCAGCCTGCGCCGGCTCGGGCAACATCCCAAATTTGTTGGCGTTTTTCTTTGGGATCGACGCCGGGCGCGGAACTTTCGGTCGCGGCGCGGGTTGGCGGGTCGGGGCGCTCGGGAGAACGAACATGCAGAAAGGCCAGGCTCGGGAGCCGTCCGGGCGCGAGGCCGCCAAGCGCGGCTTCGCCGCCATGGACGAGGCCAAGCAGCGCGAGATCGCCCGCAAAGGCGGCGAAAGCGTTCCCGCGGAGAAACGCAGCTTCTCGAAAGATCACGAACTCGCCGCTCAGGCCGGACGCAAGGGCGGGCAGAGCGTTCCGGCGCAGGAGCGCAGCTTCTCGAAGGACCGCAATCTCGCCGCCGAAGCGGGACGCGAGGGCGGCAAGAAATCGGGAGGTCCGCACGCCAAGCCCGCCGAAAAGGAAGGCGCGACCGCAGCGAGAGCCGGCCGCAAGGGCGGCGACAGCTGACGCTCGCTCAGTCCGGCGTCTGTCGGAATCGCGGAAAGGCGAGGCCCATCGACACCAGCGTGAAGAGGCCGAGCGCGATCGTGTCGGCATAAAGATCGGCGAAGTCGGAGGGGCGCTCCCTTCTCCCGCTCGTAGCGGAATGCGGTCCCGCGAAGCGGGGGCAGATGAGAATTCCAGCCGTCACGATGGCCTGCCTTCGACCGCTTCCGACCGATCTCGTATCTCAGCAACCATCATCCGGCCCTCGCGTCAGCGAGGGCCGCCTTCTCCTGCGACGCAGGAGAACAGCCGAACGTCGAAAGTCTTGCGCTTCCGGCCAGCCGCCAAATCTCTGCCGCGGCTCAATCAAGGCCCGGTCCACGTGGCCGGTCCACGCGGCCAGGAGCAAAAAACGAGCGGCGAATCATCACCCGAGGGGTTTTCTCTTTCGCTAAAACGTGAAATCGCTCTCGCTCGCAATTTCGCTCCAGGGACAAACGATGGCCGAAACAGAAGAACTCCCCCCGCGCGAAGCCATGGATTACGACGTCGTGATCGTCGGCGCCGGCCCGGCGGGCCTCGCCGCGGCGATCCGGCTGAAGCAGATCGCGCCGGACCTCTCCGTCGTGGTCATCGAGAAGGGCTCGGAGCCCGGCGCGCATATACTCTCCGGCGCCGTGATCGACCCGATCGGCCTCGACCGCCTGCTGCCGGACTGGCGCGAGGACCCGGAGCGGCCGTTGAAGACCGAGGTCCATGACGACCAATTCCATCTGCTCGGGGCGAAGGGCGGCGTCCGCATTCCCAATGTGTTGATGCCCAAGCTCATGAGCAACCACGGGAACTTCGTCGGCTCGCTGGGCAATGTGGTGCGCTGGCTCGCCGCCCGCGCGGAAGGTCTCGGCGTCGAGATCTATCCGGGCTTCGCCGGCGCCGAGCTGCTCTATGACGACAATGGCGCGGTGCTGGGCGTCGCGACGGGCGACATGGGAATCGGCCGCGACGGCAAGCCGAAGGACAGCTTTACCCGCGGCATGGAGCTGAGGGGCAAATATACGCTGATCGCCGAGGGCGCGCGCGGTTCGCTCGCCAAGCAGCTCATCGCCAGATTCGGGCTTTCGGACGGGCGCGAGCCGCAAAAATTCGGCATCGGGCTCAAAGAGCTGTGGCGCATCGACAAGGCCAGACACAAGCCCGGGCTCGTGCAGCATTCGTTCGGCTGGCCGCTCTCTTCCGACACCGGCGGCGGCTCCTTCCTCTATCATTTCGAAGAAGAGTATGTGTCGATCGGCTTCGTCGTGCATTTGAACTATTCGAATCCGACGCTGTCGCCCTTCGACGAGTTCCAGCGCTTCAAGACGCATCCGCTGATCGCCCCGACGCTCGAGGGCGGCCAGCGCATCTCTTATGGAGCGCGCGCGCTGACCGAAGGCGGCTGGCAGAGCGTGCCCAAGCTCTCTTTCCCCGGCGGCGCGCTCATCGGCTGCGCGGCCGGCTTCATGAACGTCCCGCGCATCAAAGGATCGCACAACGCCGTGCTGTCGGGAATGCTCGCCGCCGAGCATGCGGCGAAGGCGCTGGCTGCGGGCCGCGCCCATGACGAGCTGGCGAGCTATGAGGCGGCCTGGCGCGGCTCGGACATCGGTCGCGATCTGAAGCCGGTCCGCAACGTCAAGCCGCTCTGGTCGAAATTCGGCACCTATCTCGGCGCGCCGCTGTTCGGCTTCGACATGTGGACCAACGAGCTGTTCGGAGCCTCGCTGTTCGGCACGCTGAAGCACGGCAAGCCGGACCATGCGACCCTGAAGCCGCTGAACGAGGTCGCGCCGCTCTCCTATCCCAAGCTCGCGAGCAAGGTCGCCTTCGACAAGCTCTCCTCCGTGTTCGTCTCCAACACCAATCACGAGGAGGACCAGCCGGTCCATCTGAAGCTCGCCGATCCGTCGATCCCGATCGGGACGAATCTGCCGCTCTATGGCGAGCCGGCCCGGCTCTACTGTCCGGCCGGCGTCTATGAGGTGGTCTATGCCGAGGAAGCGACGAAGAGCGATCCGCGCTTCGTCATCAACGCGCAGAATTGCGTGCACTGCAAGACCTGCGACATCAAGGACCCGGCGCAGAACATCGACTGGGTTCCGCCGGAGGGCGGCGGCGGCCCCAATTACCCGAATATGTGACGCGCGTTGCGGCGGGGCCGGCGCCCCGCCGCGCCTTCGCGGTCAGTAGTAATAACGGCGGCGGCGCCAGGGGCGCGGCCCCCAGAAGCGGCGGCGCCAACAGCGGCGGCGCCAATAGCGGCGGCGCGGACGCCAATAGTAGCGCCGATAGCCCCACTGACTCTTTTCGACCTTCGCCTGCTCGAGGTCGGCCGGCGTGGCCACCGCGGCTTCGGGGTTCGGCGCGGCAGGCGTCGTCGGCGCGGGCGCCGGCAGCGAGGTCAGAGCCAGAGCCTCTGTGGAAACGCCGACGGCCGAGGCTGCCGCTCCGGCGATCATGAATTTCAAGAATGCGCGTCTTTTCATGAATGCATCCTCTTGCGAACAGGCCTTCGGGACGCCGCGGAGCGTCCCTCGACGAGGCGACGATCTGATAACGGCGCCGCCAAAGTTTGGTTCTCCGCCAGGAAACTTTTTTTTCGCTGATGCGTTTAGCCTCTGCCCGGAATGGGGCGGGCCGATCGCCGAGGATGAGGGAGAGGCGTTTTTCCGGCGGCTTATCGCCACGCTTACGCCGTTCGCGCCCTGTAGTCGAGCTCTAGGTGGGACGGCGAGGTGGTCCGGCTCTTGCGTAAAGCGCGAGGCCGACACGCCAACCACAGAGAATTGCGGGATTTCCTTCATGCGCTGGCATGTTCGGTCGCCGCGGGTTCGTTCGGGATTCGGAGAGAAGGCCATGCTCGTCACCGATCTGATCCATTCATGTTCGAACGACAAGGTCGCGCAGGCCGCGACCTGCTGCATCGGCGGCGCCTTCGCGGAAAGAGTGCGCGCCGCCGCGCGGGAAAATGGCGTCAGCGAGGGTCGGTTCGTGTCGGTGATCATGCGTGATTTTGCCCTGCGCGCGGGTGACGAGGCCCGCGCCGAGCTCGCGCGGCTGATCGCCGGTTGTGACCAGCCGATTCTGCATGGCTTGCGACGCGTGGTCGAAGCCGCGCTCGAGGACGGCGCGCTGTTTTCGGACCAGGGCGAGGAAATGGGCGCGCCTCTCTTCCGTCGCGGCGGCCTCTCCTGCACCGCGATGGCGCGTCTCGAACGGGCGCGGCTCCAAGCGTTCTGATCGGCGTTCTGATCGGCCCCCTTGCCCGGATGCGGGCTCGCGCGCGATGCTGGCGCTGGTCGCGTCGAGGCGGATGATGGCAGGACTGATCGACGAAGCGCAGATTGTCGCAATTCTGACGACCTACGGCTATTGGGCCGTATTCGTCGTCGTGGCGCTGGAGAGCGCCGGGATTCCCTTGCCCGGCGAGACGATGCTGGTCGGCGCGGCGATTTACGCCGGCCATTCCGGCAATGTGCGGATCGAGCTCATCATAGCGGCGGCGGCGGCCGGCGCCATCATCGGCGACAATATCGGCTTCTGGATCGGCCGCGAGTTCGGCGTGAGCCTGCTCATGCGCTATGGCGGCCATGTGGGCGTCGGCCCGCCGCAATTGCGGCTCGGCCAATATCTGTTCATGCGCTGGGGCGGGGCGATCGTCTTCTTCGGCCGCTTCGTCGCCCTGCTACGCATTCTCGCCGCGGTGCTCGCCGGCGCCAATCGCTTCGACCCCTTGAAATTCCTGTTCTACAACGCCGCCGGCGGCATCTGCTGGTCGTTCCTGTTCGGGATCGGCGGCTATGTGTTCGGCATTGCGATCACGCGGATCGCCGGGCCGATCGGCTGGATCGGCCTTGCCGGCGCCGTTTTCGGCGTCGTCGCGCTATGGCGTTATTGGAAGATCAACGAGGAGCGGCTGATGAAGGAGGCCGAGGCGCATTTCGCGCGGCCGGAACGTCGCCGCTAGTGGCCTGCTTCATCGAATTTGATGGGCTTCGAGAGCGAGCCTGAAGGCTCGCTCTTTACCATTCGAGTCGCTCCGCTCGAAGGCGAGCATCGCCTGCTTGCGGGGAAGGCCCCAATGATAGCCGGTGAGCGCGCCTCCCGCGCCGATCACCCGATGGCAGGGCACGACGAAGGCGATCGGATTTCGCCCAACCGCGCCGCCGACGGCGCGCGCCGCAGACGGGCGGCCGAGGCTGCGCGCGATCTCGCCATAGGTCGTGGTCGCGCCGGGCGCGACATCGAGCAGCCGCCGCCATACATCGAGGTCGAAGCGCGATCCGACCGGCGCGAGGAGCAGCGGACGGTCCGCCCGCCATTCGGCCGGATCGAAGACGCGCCGCGCGAAAGCCGCGGTCGCGGCCGCGTCGGCGGCGAGGCGCGCCTTCGGCCAGCGACGGCGAAAATCGTCGAGCGCCGCCTCCCGATCGCCATCGACGAAGCCGAGCCCGGCGAGCCCGCGCCCTTCGGCGAGCAGCAGCGCCTCGCCGAAGGGCGAGCGATGAAAGCCGAAGACGAGCTCGAGCCCTGCGCCGCCGGCTCGCGCGAGGGACGCCTCCAGAACGGCGGCGGGCGCGCGCCGATCGGCGGCTGTCTCCCGATGGTCCGAGGCCATGGTCATGATTTTGATCCCCCCTTCCCCGACGATCTCCTCCGGTGAAGCTTTCCGGGCTTGATTATGTCCGCTGCTCTTGCTGTAACGCGCCGCACAATTTCTCGAACTCCGGAGAGTAACGAAATGACAGAATGGCCCGTCCACGCCAAGATCACCGGCCCGATCGTGCTGATCGGCTTCGGCTCCATCGGACGGGGCATCTTGCCGCTCATCGAGCGCCATTTCGACTATGACAAGAGCCGCTTCACCGTCGTCGATCCGGTCGACACGCATCGCGAGATGCTGGACATCCGCGGCATCGCCTTCCAGAAGGTCGGACTGACCAAGGACAATTACCGCGAGGTGCTGACGCCCCTGCTGACCAAAGGCGAGGGCCAGGGCTTCGTCGTCAATCTCTCGGTCGACACCTCCTCGCTCGACATCATGAAGCTCGCGCGCGAGCTGAACTGCCTCTATGTCGACACGGTCGTCGAGCCCTGGACGGGCTTTTATTTCGATTCGAAGCTCGGCAATGAGGCGCGCACGAATTATGCGCTGCGCGAGACCGTGCTGGAGGAGCGCCGCCGCAATCCGGGCGGGCCGACCGCGGTGTCCTGCTGCGGCGCCAATCCGGGCATGGTGTCCTGGTTCGTGAAGCAGGCGCTGCTGAACATCGCCGCCGACGTCGGCCTCGCGGTCGAGGAGCCGAAGACGCGCGCCGACTGGGGCCATCTGGCGGCCAAGCTCGGCGTCAAGGGCATTCACATCGCCGAGCGCGACACGCAGCGCGCCAAGGACCCCAAGCCGCTCGACGTCTTCGTGAACACCTGGTCGGTCGAGGGCTTCGTCTCCGAGGGGCAGCAGCCCGCCGAGCTCGGCTGGGGCACGCATGAGAAATGGCTCCCCGAAATCGCAGGCACACATGCTTCGGGCTGCGGAGCCGCGATCTATCTGAAGTCGCCGGGCGCCAACACGCGCGTGCGCTCCTGGACGCCGACGCCGGGGCCGCAATATGGCTTCCTCGTCACCCACAACGAGTCGATCTCGATCGCCGACTTTCTCACCGTGCGCGATCCTTCGGGCGCGGTGGTTTATCGGCCGACCTGTCACTACGCTTATCACCCGGCCAATGACGCCGTGCTGTCGCTGCACGAGATGTTCGGCGCCGCCGGCAAGATGCAGCCGAGCTGGAAAATCCTCGACGAGAACGAGATCGTCGACGGCATCGACGAGCTCGGCGTGCTTCTCTACGGCCACGCCAAGAACGCCTATTGGTACGGCTCGCGCCTTTCCATCGAGGAGACGCGCGAGCTCGCGCCCTATCAGAACGCCACGGGCCTGCAGGTCAGCTCGGCGGCGCTCGCCGGCATGGTGTGGGCGCTCGAGAATCCGACCGCCGGCATTGTCGAGGCCGACGAGGTGGACTTCCGCCGCTGCCTCGAGGTGCAGACGCCCTATCTCGGCCCGGTGGAAGGATTCTACACGGATTGGACTCCGCTCGAGGGTCGTCCGGGCCTCTTCGCCGAGGACATCGATCTCGAGGACCCGTGGCAGTTCAAGAATATTCTGGTGCGGTAAACGGCGCCTCGACGCTGCGCCCCTTCTCCCGCGCGCGACGCTTCGCGGGAGAAGGATCGCCCCTCGAATCGGGGGCTACTCCGCTTCGATCAGCGCCGGCGGCAGGCCCGCCGACCGCCGGCTCCACATGGACTGGAACAGACCTTCGAGATCGCGCGTGTAGGTCGCGACATCGAACAGAGCGGCCCCGGCACGGTTGCGGGCGAGCTTCGCCCGCAGTTCCGCGAGGCTGGCGGGCTCGGCGGCGAGCCGCAGGGCGAGCGCGAAATAATCATCGAGATCGGCCGCGATCAGCTCCGTCAGTCCGACGGCGCGCAGCAGGCTTCCCGCGACTCGCGACGGAAAGGTCGAGCCGCTGCAGGTAACGACGGGCGTCCCGGCCCATAGAGCGTCGCTCGCCGTCGTATGGGCATTGTAGGGCGCCGTGTCGAGGACGAGATCGGCGAGCTGCAGCCGCGCGAGATGATCGCCTTGCGTCATGTCCGGCGCGAAGACGAGTCGATTGCCGTTCACACCCCGCTTCCACGCCTCATTGCGCAGATTGCCTTCGGCGGTCGGCGCGGCGAGCAGCCAGAGGACGCTGCCGGGCGCAGCGTCGAGCAGCCGGCACCAGACATCGAAGATTTCGGGCGTGAACTTATAGGCCTGATTGAAGCAGCAGAACACGACGCCCTGCTCCGGCAGGCCCATGGCGGCGCGCGTCGGCCTGTCGCCGATCGGTCCGGCGCGGCCGCGCGGCTGATAGCTGTGCGGCATGTAGGCGAAAGATTCCGAATAATCGGCGGCGGTCTCGCGCGGCGTCACATAGTCGTCGGTGATGATGTAGTCGCACAGCTCCGCGCCGAGCGTGCCGGGATAGCCGAGATAGTTCACCTGCACGGGCGCCGGGCGCAGCATCGGAATGCCGCTGCGCGCATTGAAGGTGAAGCCCTTGAGGTCGATCAGAATGTCCACCTCGTCGCGATGGATCGTCCGCGCCGCGTCGCCGTCGGAGAGCGCGCTCACATCGGTGAAGCTGTCGAATGTGTCGACCAGCCGACGGCGCATCGCCTTGCCGTCGTCCGCCCCATAGGAGTAGGCGTTCACGGAAAAGCGGCCGCGATCATGCGCCTCCAGCGTCTCGATCAGCAGCAGCGCGGTCGCGTGATCGTGGAAATCATTGGAGAGATAGCCGAGCTTGATCTTCCGCCCATCGGCGGCGCGGAAGCGGAAGTCGAGGGCCTTTCGCTCCGTGGCGGCGGCGGCGCGGCGATCGCGGGTCCACAGCTCGGAGCAGCGGCGCTGGTCCTTGGCGTCGACGCCCGGCTGCGAAAGCAGCAGAAAGGGCGACAAGGCGCCGGAGCTGTCTGCGTCGAGCAGACGCTCGAGCGCCTTCCCATCCTCGGCGAACTCGCCCCATTCGCACATGCTGCGGCTGCGTCCGGGCGATCGCATCGTCGCCTCCCAGGTCTGAGCTCAACTCGCCTGGGCATGAAGGCGCGTGTCGCCTTCCGGATCAGACACAGAAGACATGCAATCCATGCGCCAAAAGGCGAGAACTCGCCGCCGCGCCCAGGGCAATCGGGTGAAGGACCATAGCCCCATCACCCTCGTCCTGAGGAGCCCGCGAAGCGGGCGTCTCGAAGGACGAGGGTGATGGGGAGAACCCTTTGATTTCGCCCTGCGGCCGTCCTTCGAGACGCCGCCTACGGCGGCTCCTCAGGACGAGGGTCAGGGATTTTTATCCTTCACCCGATTGCCCTGCCGCCGTCGCTTCTCCCGCGCGCGGGAGAAGCGACGGCGCGGAATGACTCCGCCTATATCCCCGCGCCGTCTCCGAGCGTCTCCTCGGTCGAGAAAATGCGCACATTGGTGAGCGACAACGGCACGCTGCTGCCGAGCTTGGCTCCGTCGCGATCATCCGTGTCGACCTCGACCGTCTGGTCGTAGCCGGGAATGGAGATGGAGGCGCGCAGGCCGGCCGCCGTGCGCCGCACCGCCTCGACGCGCCCCTCGAGCGCTCCGAGAGCGCCGCCGTGCAGGGCGATGTCGGCCGGGCGGAAATAGACGCGCGCCGGGCCGTTGCGCAGATTCTCCGAGGAAACGTGCAGCTCCTTGCCCTGGAAGATCACCTTGCCGTCCGCGACCTGCACCGGCAGCGCCAACGCCTCGCCGACGAAGGACAGCACGAAGGGCGAGGCCGGGCGGTCATAAAGCTCGTCCGGCGTGCCGATCTGCTCGATGCGGCCCTTGTCCAGCACCACGACGCGGTCGGCGAGCTCCATCGCCTCGTCCTGGTCATGCGTTACGAAGACGGTGGTGAGGCCGGTCTGGCGATGCACGTCGCGCAGCCAGCGGCGCAGATCCTTGCGCACGCGCGCGTCGAGCGCGCCGAACGGCTCGTCCAGCAGCAGCACGCGCGGTTCGATGGCGAGCGCGCGGGCGAGCGCCACACGCTGCCGCTGGCCGCCGGACAGCTGCGCGGGAAAACGTCCGCCGAGACCGTCGAGCTGCACGAATTCGAGCAGCTTTTGCGCGCGCTCGGCAATCTCCGCGCGCGAGGGGCGCGAGCGGCGCGGACGCACCTTCAGCCCATAGGCGATGTTGTCGGCGACGGAGAAATGCTTGAACAGCGCATAGTTCTGAAACACGAAGCCGACGCGCCGTTCCTGCACCGACAGCGTCGTCGCGTCCTCGCCGTCGAACAAGATGCGCCCGCGCTCGGGCGAGGAGAGCCCGGCGATGGCGCGCAGCAGCGTCGTCTTGCCGGAGCCCGACGGCCCGAGCAGCGCGACCAGCTCGCCGCGCGCGATCGTCAGATTGACGTCGCGCAGCGCGGGATAGTCGCCGAAATCCTTCTCGACGCCCTCGATGTGGATCTCGACGCCATGCGGACGCGGCGCCTCCTCAGTGGCGGCGCCGGCCGGCGATTTGATCGGCGTAGCGCCATTCGAGAAGCGTCTTGAGTCCCAGAGTGACGAGAGCCAGCCCAGCCAGGAGGGAGGCGAGAGCGAAGGCCGAGACGATGTTATACTCATTGTAGAGGATCTCCACCTGCAGCGGGATCGTATTGGTCAGTCCGCGAATATGTCCGGACACCACCGACACCGCGCCGAACTCGCCCATGGCGCGGGCGTTGGCGAGGAGCACGCCATAGAGCAGGCCCCATTTGATGTTGGGCAAAGTCACGGTGAGAAAAGTGCCAAAGCCGCTCGCCCCGAGCGTCAGCGCCGCCTCCTCCTCCACCGTGCCCTGCTCCTGCATCAGCGGGATCAGCTCGCGCGCGACGAAGGGAAAGGTGACGAAGATCGTCGCCAGCACGATGCCGGGAATGGCGAAAACCACCTGTATCCCATGCGCCGAGAGGAACGGCCCGAGCAGGCCCTGCGCGCCGAACACCAGCACATAGACGAGGCCCGAGACGACCGGCGAGACGGAGAAGGGCAGATCGATCAGCGTGATCAGCACGCTTTTGCCGGGAAAGGAAAATTTGGCGATCGACCAGGCCGCGCAGAGGCCGAAGGCGGCGTTGAGCGGAACGACGATCGCCGCGACGATCAGGGTCAGCCAGATCGCCGCGCGCGCGTCCGGCTCGTCGAAGCTCGCGAAAAATGCTCCGGCGCCCTTGGCGAACGCCTCGGTGAAGACGACAGCCAGCGGCAGCAGCAGGAACAGGCCGAGGAAGCCCACTGCAACGCCGATCAGCAGCCAGCGCGTCAGCGGCGCCTCCTGCGTCACGCTGCGTGGAGCGGGAACGCCGATCGACGGCGCAACAGCCTCAGACATGGCCGAACCTCTTCTGGCTCCAGGCCTGGATCAGATTGATGGCGAGCAGGACGGAGAAGGAGATGGCCAGCATGATCGTGGCGATCCCGGTCGCGCCGGCATAGTCGAACTGCTCGAGCTTCACGATAATCAGCAAGGGCGCGATTTCCGAGACATAGGCGAGGTTGCCGGCGATGAAGATCACCGAGCCATATTCGCCCACGCTGCGCGCGAAGGCCAGAGCGAAACCCGTCAGCAGCGCCGGAGCGAGCGGCGGGATCAGCACGCGCCACACGGTCTGCGCGCGGCTCGCGCCGAGCGTCGCCGACGCCTCCTCGAGCTCCGCGTCGATCTCGGCGATCAGCGGCTGCACCGTGCGCACCACGAAAGGCAGGCCGACGAACACCAGCGCGACGAGAATGCCCCAGCGGGTGAAGGCGATTTTGATGTCGTAATCGGCGAGCGGCTCGCCGATCCAGCCATTGGGCGAATAGAGCGCGGCGAGCGAGATGCCGGCGACCGCCGTCGGCAGAGCAAAGGGCAGATCGACGATCGCGTCGAGGAAGCGCCGGCCGGGGAATTCATAGCGCGACAGCACCCAGGCGGCGACGAGGCCGAAGACGACGTCGATCGCCGCCGCGGCGAAGGAGATGAAGAAGCTGGTGCGCAGAGCCGCGGCGACGCGCGGCTCGGTCGCGACGGCAAAAAGCCCCGAAAGCCCGAGCTCGGAGGCGCGAAGGACCAGCATCGAGAGCGGAAACAGGACGACGAGGCTCAGGTAGAAGATGGTGAAGCCGAACGTCGGCCCGAACCCGGGGATCACGCTCGGAGCCGTGAAGCTCCGAGCCTTTTTCTTCGCAGGGGCGACTGAGGCGCTCATCTTATTTTGTGGCCGCATCTTGCTTCTGGATCTCGTCGAAGACGCCGCCGTCGGCGAAATGCGTCTTCTGCGCCTTGGCCCAGCCGCCGAAAACCTTGTCCACGGTGAACAGCTCGAGCTTCGGCAGCCGCTTCAGATCCTCCTTCGCCGCGAACTCCGGATGCGCGGGACGGTAATAATTCTTGGCGATGATCGCCTGTGCGGTGGGCGTGTAGAGGAAATTCAGATAGGCTTCGGCGACCGCGCGCGTGCCCTTGGCGTCGACATTGCCGTCGACCACGGCGACCGGCGGCTCGGCGAGGATCGAGGCGGGCGGAACCACGATCTCGAACTTGTTTTTCCCGAACTCCTCCGACGCCAGAAACGCCTCGTTCTCCCAGGTGATGAGCACGTCGCCGAGGCCGCGCTGGGCGAAGGTGATGGTGGAGCCGCGGGCGCCGGTGTCGAGCACGGGCGCGTTTTTGTAGATCGCCTTGACGAACTCCTTCGTCTTCTCCTCGTCGCCTTTGAACTTCTCGAGGCCGTAGCCCCAGGCCGCGAGATAGTTCCAGCGCGCGCCGCCCGAGGTCTTAGGATTGGGCGTGACGACCGCGATCCCCGCCTTGGCGAGGTCGTCCCAATTCTTGATCTTCTTCGGATTGCCCTTGCGGACGAGGAAGACGATCGTCGACGTGTAGGGCGCGGCGTTGTTGGGCAGCTTCTTCTGCCAGTCGGGCGTGATCTTGCCCGATTTGTTGACGATGGCGTCGATGTCGGCGGCGAGCGCCAGCGTCACGACATCGGCGGAAAGGCCGTCGATGACCGCGCGCGCCTGCGCGCCCGAGCCCGCATGCGAGGCCTGAATCTCGATCGTCTCGCCGGTCTTCGCCTTCCAATCGGCGATGAAGGCCGGATTAATGGCCCTGTACAGCTCTCGCGTCGGATCATAGGAGACATTGAGCAGCGCCGTCGCCGCCTGCGCCGCCTCGGCGAGCAAGATCGACGCGCCCGCCAGCACGGCGAGCGCTTTTGCGAGACCCTTACGTGACAATCCGGCGCGCAGCATGTTTTCGTCTCCTTGGTCTATAAATTCACTCATGTAATGGACTAATCTATTCCGCGCCGCCTGTAAACCGGCCAGCAGCCTCGCCACCGCGGCTTTTTTCGGCCACGCGCCGTCAGCGGCGCCCGCGCGCGCCGCGCTTCGTCGCTGCCGCCCCGCGCCGGCTGGTCACGAAAAGAGCGGCCGCCAGCAGACCGGCCGCGCCGATGAGGAGATAAGGCGTGAGCTCGTAATGGCTCTTGCCCACCGAGAATGGAAAGCGGGCCGTCCAATGCTCGCCCGCCGGCCCGTCGACCGTGAGCAGCCCGACATAGTCGCCGGACTCGGCGAACACATGCTCGAAGGAGAAGGTCCCCTTCGGATAGACCTGCGGCGGCAGAAACGCCGCGGTCGCCGCGTCGAGCGCGGCGGCGTCCTCGGTCTCCCCCGCATCTCGCAGAATGCGAAAGGCGACCTTCATCTCGCGCAGTTCCGGCTCGGCGTAATCGAACACGAAAATGGTCTCACCGGTCGCCGGCGCGTCCTCGCAGAACTTGCGATGCGAGGACACGGGCTGATAGCCCGCGAAATAGATGAGTTCCGGGCCGACCTTCAGGACGCAGGCGTCGTGATCGAGGCCGAGATCGCCGCGCGCGACGAGGCGCGCCGGAAGCAAGGCGAAGCCGATCGTCATCGCGACGAACAGAATGGCGCGAGCCGACATGCGCGGTCCTCCGAGTGTCTTCGGCGGCGCTTCCGCCGTTTTCCGCCTTTAGGCCCGGAACGTCTCCGAGGCAAGCGCTCGACGGGCGCGCAACGTGAATGGATTCTTAAGCCGTTCTGCGCAAAATTGTCACATGACGGATCGAAGCGCGCGTGGGCGGCCGCGCCTTCGAAGACATGACGTCGCGCCGTCGTGCCGGTTTCGACCCGGCTGTCCCGAGGGGCTTCGGCGGCTGCTCGCCCGACCGGCCCCGGTTCGTCCCATTCTCATTTCCCGCCAGCGGAAGCCTCCTCGGCTTTCCGCGCGCTGCGCCCGGAGTCCGCGCAATGACGTTCTCGATATCCCGCGTCGTCACGACGCTCGCCGTTTCGACGCTTTTGCTCTTTCTCCTATTCGCAGCGGCAAATCGTTTCGTCCTCGAGGAGCTGCGCATCGGCGGCGTCCCCTACCAGAAGATCGTCGCGGGGAGGGAATTCGTCGCCGATCTGCAGCCGCCGCCGCTCTATCTCGTCGAAGCGGCTCTCGAGATCGAGCACGCCGCCGCCGGGACCATTCCGCCGCAGGAGGCGGAGTCCCGTCTCGCTCGGCTGCGCGGCAAATATGAGGAGCGCAAGGCGTTCTGGACGCGCTCGGAGCTGTTGCCGGCGGAGCTGATCGCGAAGCTGCGCGGGCCGGCCGAAGGGGCCGAGATTTTCTGGCGCGAGGCTCTCGATTCCTATCTTCCGGCGCTGCGTCGCGGCGACGCCGTCGCCGCGGGCGCCGCTCTGCAGCGGGTCCAAGCGAGCTTCACTGCGCATCGCGAGCAGGTCGAGCGCCTGTTCGAGGCGAGCGCCGCCTTCTCCGGCGCGATGGAGCGGGATGCGACCGCCCTGCGCTGGCGGCTCGACGCCGCAAGTCTCGCCGGCATCCTCGTGATCGCCGCCTGCGTCGCCGGCGGCTGCGTCTTCCTTCGGCGCCGCTTCGTCACGCCGATCGTGGCGCTCGCCGATCATGTGACGCGCCTCGCGCGGGGCGAGCACGACGAGCCTCCGCCTTACGCCGGGCGACGCGACGAGATCGGGCTCATCAACGGCGCCGTCGCCGTCTTCCGCGAATGGATGGAGAAGACCCGCCTCGCCGAGGCCCGCGCGGCGGAAATGAGCGCCGAAGCGGCCGCCCGCCAGAAGGATAAGGAGGCGGGGGCCAAATGGTATATCGAGAACCGCGACTTCTTCTTCTCCGAATACACCATCGGCATGGATCGCCTCGCCGCCGGCGATCTGGAGGCGCGTCTCGACAAGGAGTTCATCAAGGACTACGAGGCGCTGCGCGCCCGCTTCAACTCCGCGGCCGAGCGCATGCAGCAGGCGATGCGCAGCATCGCCGTGCGGAGCGGGGCGATCGGCGAGAGCACGCGGGAGATCGCTCGCGCGGCCGAGGACCTTTCGCAGCGCAACGAGCAACAGGCCGCGACTCTGGCGCAGACGGCCTCGGCTGTCCACAGCATCACCGACACGGTGAAGAAGACCGCCGACAGCGCAGTCGAAGCGCGCGAAATCGTCGGCGCGGCGAAGACGGGCGCCGTCAAGAGCGAGAAGATCGTCGGCGACGCGATCGAGGCCATGAGCGGGATCGAGAAATCTTCCTCGCAGATCGGCCAGATCATCGGCGTCATCGACGAGATCGCCTTTCAGACCAATCTCCTCGCGCTCAACGCCGGCGTCGAGGCGGCGCGCGCGGGCGACGCCGGCAAGGGCTTCGCCGTGGTGGCGACGGAGGTGCGCGCGCTCGCCCAGCGCTCGGCCGAAGCGGCCAAGGAGATCAAGGAGCTGATCGCCGCCTCCGACGCCAAGGTGCAGGACGGCGTCGCGCTGGTCGCCCAGACCGGCTCGTCGCTGCGGCTCATCGTCGACCAGGTGAACAAGATCGACGCCGTGGTGACGGACATCGCCGCCAGCGCCGAGGCGCAGTCCCGCGGCCTGCGCGAGATCAACACCGCCGTGCAGGAGATCGACCAGGTCACGCAGAAGAACGCCGCAATGTCGGAGGAGACCCATGCCGCGAGCCGCTCGCTCGCCGAGGACAGCGTGGAGTTGATGACGCTCGTCTCGCGCTTCAAGATCGGCGAGATCGAGCCCCCACGCCGTCACGTCGCGCCGGCGCCGCGGCCGGCGCCGATTCGCGCGGCTGTCGGACGAGGCGCCGCGGCGGTCGCGGTCCGCAAGCCGGAAGCAAATGCGGACGAATGGGCGGAGTTCTGACCGGAGCCATCGTCGACGCGCCACTGAGGCGTTGCGCCGCCGGGACGATAGCGATCGTCCCGGCCTCGCCCGCTATGGACAGCGGGCCCGGCGCGTCATTTCTGGCATTCGCGGCAGAAGAAGGTCGATCGCCCGCTCTGCGCGACCCGTGAGACCTGCCCCCTGCAGCCGGGCGTCGGACACGGCGCGTCTTCCCGGTCATAGACGCGGAAGGAATGCTGGAAATAGCCGAGCGAGCCGTCCGTCTGGCGATGGTCGCGCAGGCTCGACCCGCCCGCCTCGATCGCCTCGCGCAGCACCTCGCGAATAGCGCCGACGAGATCGATGAGGCCGCGCTTCGGCCGCCCCTTCGCGTCGATCAGCGCGCCCGCGGCGCGCAAGGGCGAAAGATGCGCGCGATGCAGCGCCTCGCAGACGTAAATATTGCCGAGGCCGGCGATGATCCGCTGATCGAGCAGCGCCGCCTTCAAAGGCGCCTTGCGGCCGGCGAGCGCCGCCGCCAGCCGCTCGGGCGTCAGCTCCGGCCCCAAGGGCTCGACGCCGAGGCCGGCGAACAGAGGATGCGCCGGCAGCTCGGCGAACGGAACCAGCAGCATGAAGCCGAAGCGGCGCGGATCATTGTAAGTGACGCGCGCCCCGCTCGCGAAATCGAACACGACATGGTCGTGCGCCGCCTTCGTGTCGCGCGCGCGATGAAAGACGCCTTCCGGATCGAAGGCGTCGATGCGGAAGGAGCCGCTCATGCCGAGATGCATGACGAGAGCGGTCTCGTCGTCGAGCGCGCCGACGAGATATTTGGCCCGCCGTCCGAGCGCCGCGACGCGCCGGCCTTCGAGCCGCGCCGCAAAGCTCTGCGGAAAGGGAAAGCGCAGATCGCCCCGTCGCAGCTCGACGCGCTCGATCGGCGATCCTGTGAAGACGGGCTCGAGACCGCGCCGGACCGTCTCGACCTCGGGCAGCTCGGGCATGAGAGGGCTCGACAGCTCCACCGAGCGCCGGCGAGTTCCGAAAGCTCTGTCGGCGCGAGGCGTCTCAATCGGGCAGGCGGCACGGATTGTCAATCTTATGGCGGTATTCGGCCAGCATGTCTCGGCCGGAACGCTCTTTTATCACGCTCGACGGGCTGCGCGCCGTCGCCGCATTTTTCGTGATCACGATCCACGCGCCCGCGTTCTTCACGCCCGGCGCCGCAGCGACAGGCGTCGACCCGTCCGCAGCGACCGCGCGCTTGTTCTTCGAGAGCTATCTCGCGGTGGATTTCTTCTTCGTGCTGAGCGGGTTCGTGCTGTGTCACGCTTATGCGCGGCGCATCGGGTGCGACCTCTCGCGACTGGACTTCATCAAAACGCGAGTCATCCGCCTCTATCCGCTCTATGCGCTGTCTTTCGTCTTCTCCTTGATCGTTCTCCATGAACGAGTCGCCACTGGCGAGACCGGCGCGTCCAGCGCCGTCAAGAACGTCTTGTTCGGCGTCGCCTTTCTTCCCGCGCCGTCATTGTCGAGCAGCACATTTCTGTTTCCGCTCAACGGGCCCGCATGGTCCTTGTTCGCCGAGCTCGTCGCCAATGTCGCGTTCTGCTTCGTCGCCGAGGCCGGGACCGTCACGCTCGTCGCGATGGCGGCGGCGGCCGGATGCGCGCTCTCGGCGGCCGTGCTGCTCGGGGCGCTCGGCTTCGGCGACGCCGACGCCGGCGCCTTGAACCACGGATTCCGCTGGAGCGCGGTCGGAGCGAGCCTTCTGCGCGTCGCCTTTTCGTTTTTCGCGGGGGTCCTCACTTATCGCATGTGGAGCCGCCGGCGCTCATCGATCGCTCTGCCGCCGTGGCTGGCGGTCGCCGCTCTCGCCGCCGCGCTCGCGGCGACGCCTCCGCCCGCGCTGCAGACGGCGTATGATCTGGCCGTCACCCTGTTCGTGTTCCCCGTCCTCGTCTGGGCGGCGGCGAGCTCCACTCCGTCCGGCGCGACAGCCCGGCTGTTCGCGGCTCTGGGCGCGGCGTCTTACGGCGTCTATGTGCTGCAAGCGCCGCTCTATGATTTGACCATCGCCGTCTTCGGAAAATGGCGGGCGGAGATTGCGAGCTTTCCCTTTGCATGGGGCCTCGTCTTCATCGCCTTTGTGCTCGGCGTCGCCACTGTCGCCGACAAATGGCTGGATCGGCCGATCCGAGCGGCGCTCTCGGCGCGCTTCGTCGCGCGCGGGCGGGCCGCCGCGACCGACGAGATTGCGCTCGGCTCGTGACGCCCCCAACCCTCCCCGCGCTGCGCCGGCGAGGGAGAGTGAGGGGGGCGGCGGTTAAATCCGCGATTTCTTCCACGCCGCGAGGGCGACCGGGACGATGGGCCGGATCAGCGCCTCCATCGCCTCGGCGTAGACGCGAATCTCATATTGCGCGTGGGCGTCGGCGCGCAGCGACAGGAAGCGGAACAGGTTGAGAAGATTGGTCTTGGCGAACATGTGGCTGTAGGTCGAGAGCGGCAGGACCGTGCGGGCGAGCTCGCGCGGCCAGCCGGCGGCGAGCAGCTCTCGATAGGTCGCAAAAGACGCCTCGCAGGCGGCGCGCAGCTTCTCGGCCTCGGCCCGGCGCGCCTCGATCTCGCCGCCCGGCTGGCGGCCCTGCTTATTGGCCACCGCCTGCTCGCCGATCATGTCCGGATCGGGGACGTAATAGAGTTCGGGCAGCTCGCGATAGCGGCCGGAAAGCTCGTTGTACGTCCAGGTGCGGTGGCGGTGCCATTGGCGGATGACGAAGATCGGCGCCATCACCTCGAACTGCAGCTCGACCGCCTCGAAGGGCGTCGTGTGCTTGTTCCGCCACAGATAGTCGATGAGGCGCGCGTCCGAGCCCTCGTTCTCGCCCGCCCGCCAGGCCGCGTCATAGGAGACGCGCGCGGCGCGCGCGATCGAGAGGTCCGAGCCCATATGCTCGACGAGGCGGACGAAGCCGTGATCCAGGACGTTGATACAATTTGTCATTCTCGATCTCGCCGCGCCGCTCACGCGGCCCTTCCCTCGCCTCGCCGAGGCAATGCGGTGAAGGAACAAAGCCCGACCCCTCGTCCTGAGGAGCCCGCGAAGCGGGCGTCTCGAAGGACGGCCCAGGGAGGAATCCAGCGGACTCGCCCTGCCGCCATCCTTCGAGACGCCGCCTGCGGCGGCTCCTCAGGATGAGGATCGCGGATTCTGTCCCTCACCGGATCGCCCCCGCCCATTTCCGCCCCGGCCATAGCCATGGGCGAAAAGGCGCGTTATATCGCCCGGAACGCCATCTGACGCGAGCAATTTCGGACATGACCTCAGACCATGAGACCTCGACCCATTTCGGCTACTCCGAGGTGGGGCTCGACGAAAAGCAAGGCCTCGTGGACGACGTCTTCCACAAGGTGGCGCGCCGCTACGACATCATGAACGACCTCATGTCGGCGGGCATGCACCGGCTGTGGAAGGACGAATTCGCCGCCAAGGTGCGGGCGCGGCGCGAGGGCTTTCGCCATCTCGACGTCGCCGGCGGCACCGGCGACGTCGCCTTCCGCATCGCCAAGGCCTCCCCGGCCGACGCGAAGATCGTCGTGCTCGACATCAATGGCGACATGCTGGACGTCGGCCGCGACCGCGCCAATGAGCGCGGCCTCGCGGACAAGCTGGAGTTCGTCCAGGCCAACGCCGAATCCCTGCCGTTCCCGGACGCGCATTTCGACGCCTATACGATCGCCTTCGGCATCCGCAACGTGCCGCGCATAGAGGTCGCGCTCGCCGAGGCGCACCGCGTGCTGAAGCCGGGCGGGCGGTTCCTCTGCCTCGAATTCTCGCAGGTCTCGGTTCCCGGCCTCGACAAGATCTACGAGGCCTATTCGTTCAACGTCATTCCGGCGATCGGCAAGCTCGTCGCCGGCGATTCCGAGCCCTATCGCTATCTGGTCGAATCCATCCGCCGCTTCCCGCGTGCGGAAGAGTTCGAGCGGATGATTCGCCGCGCGGGCTTTCGCCGCACCGGCTTCGAGCGGCTGACGGGCGGCGTCGTCGCCATTCATTCCGGCTGGAAGCTCTGATCCTCGAGGACGAACGGCGGCTTCTCGTGATCATCGGCCTCGGACATTTCTTCCGACTGGCGCGCGCCGGGCTCATCCTGACGCGCGAAGGCGTGTTCAAGGGCGTCGATCCGGCGCTTCTGCCGGTGGCGCTGCAATTTCCGCTGCGCGTCGGCAATCTCCTCGCCAAGCGCGACAGCGGCGGCGCGCCGCAGGCGCTGGTGCGCGCCTTCGCCCAGATCGGCCCCTCTTATGTGAAGCTCGGCCAGTTCCTGGCCACGCGCCCCGATGTCGTCGGCGGCGAGATCGCCGACGCGCTGACCGCGCTGCAGGACCGTATGGAGCCCTTCGGCCGCGCCGCCGCGGTCGCGATCATCGAAAGCGCCTTCGGCAAGAAGATCGACGAGATTTTCCTCTCCTTCGGCGAGCCGGTCGCCGCCGCCTCCATCGCCCAGGTGCATCAGGCCCGCGTCGCCTATCCCGACGGCGAGCGCAAGGTCGCGGTGAAAGTGCTGCGGCCCGACGTCGAACGGCAGTTCCGGCGCGACTTCGCCGATATGTATATTCTCGCGCGCGCCGCCGAGCGCTTCTCCGCGGAGGGACGGCGGCTGCGGCTCATCCAGGTGGTCGACACGCTGGCCCGCTCGGTGAAGCTAGAGACCGATTTCCGCCTCGAGGCGGCGGCCGCTTCCGAGTTCCACGAGAATATCGTCGATGATCCCGATATTCGCGCGCCTTCGGTCGATTGGGACCGCACGACGCGCGAGGTGCTGACGCTCGAATGGATCGACGGCGCGCCTTTGTCGGACCTCGCGCGCGTCGCGGCGCAAGGCCATGATCTCGAGGACCTCGGCCGCAAGGTGCTGCAGTCCTTTTTGCGCACGGCGATGCGCGACGGCTTCTTTCACGCCGACATGCATCAGGGCAATCTATTCGTCGACCGCAAGGGGCGCCTCGTCGCCATCGATTTCGGCATCATGGGCCGGCTCGGCTTCAAGGAACGGAGGTTTCTGGCTGAAATCCTGTTCGGCTTCATCACCCGCGACTACAAGCGGGTGGCGGAGGTGCATTTCGAGGCCGGCTATGTGCCGCCGGTGCATTCGGTGGAGGAATTCTCGCAGGCGCTGCGCGCCATCGGCGAGCCGCTGCATACGATCAACGCGCAGGATATTTCCATGGCGCGGCTGCTCACCCTGCTGTTCGAGGTGACGGCGCTGTTCGACATGCGCACGCGCACCGAGCTGGTGCTGCTGCAGAAGACCATGGTGGTGGCCGAAGGCGTCGCCCGCTCGCTCGATCCGACGCTGAACATCTGGAAGACGTCCGACCCTGTGGTGCGCGGCTGGATCGAGGACAATCTCGGGCCGCAGGCCAAGCTCGAGGACGCCGGCAAGGCGGCGCTGGAAGTCGCCAAATATGCGACGCGCCTGCCCAAGCTGCTCGCCGACGCCGAAGCGGCGGTGGAGACGCTGGCGGCCGCCGGCTCGCGCGGCGTGCGCCTCTCCGCAGAATCGGTGGAAGGCCTCGCCCGCGCGCGCCGCTCGGCGGACCGCTGGTTCCTGCTGGCGCTGGCGGTGGTCGTGCTGTTCGCCTGGCGACTGCTGCGCTGACCGCGCGGCTCGTCACCACCGCGCGATCAGCCGCCACATCTCACTTGCCGCCGCGATGAAGCGACGGAAACACGGCCGCGTCGGCCGGTCCTCCCATGGTCGCCGCCACGCCGGCGGTCACGGAGATGAGGGCGACGGCGACCAGCAGTCGGCGGAGAATGGCGGAATTGATCAAGGCGGCGGCTCCCGAGCTTGCTTGCCGCGACACGGCGGCGTTGGGAGCATCAATCACGCAAAAGCCGGCCTCAGACTGTGCGGTGGCGCACATCGTCAAAATGCGAGCCTCAGAGGCTCGCAATCCCCCCACGTCAATTCATCCGGCGTGAGCGGCCCCAGGTCGATCGGGTGAAGGATGAATTCGGGTTAACGAGCAGAGAATTTTCAGCGTCATGGCCGCGCTTGTCGCACGGCTGTCCGGTTCAAGATAGGCATAGTATTATCTCGTATTGGCGTGG
>NZ_JAINDZ010000034.1 GCF_019802345.1 Methylosinus sp. Sm6
TCGCTACGGCGCTATGAAAAGCGCGCGTCGCGAGCGGCTTGCTCCCGAACTGCTACACCACCGGTGGGGACACGACCCCGTGCACACATCGACGCGCTGGAATCCTATCTGCAGACAAAAGACGTTCCGGTTCGCCTTCGAATCGGCTGCAGCCTGATCGACGACGTGACCTTTTTGAGAGGCGCCGCGCATCTGGTCTTCGGCTTCGGCACATTCGGCCGCGGCGTCTGCCTTCTCGCCGGGCCGATACAAACGATGGATGTGTTCGACTCGTCCTATGAAGGCTTTCCGAATGTGCGGGAGCTGACCGTGCTCACGCCACGGCCGGGCGCCTATATCGCGACTGGCGAATGGAGGCGTACCCCTGAGCAGCTTCGACTGATGCTCGACTTTCCGGAGGAGGATCTCGAGCGACGCAGAAGGCCGAACAAGAAGAGCGACTAGATTTTTGTCGGCGAGCCGACGTTCGAAGCCGCGTTCTCCGCGCCGCGCTTCACTCCGCCGCCAGCACCTGCGGCGGCGGGAAGGCGACCTCGACCAGCGTGCCCCCGTTCTTGCGGCTGGTGATCGAGAAGGAGGCGCGATTGGCCTCGATCAGCGCCTTCGTCACCGGCAGGCCGAGCCCGGCGCCGCTCGCCTTGTGCGGGCCCACCTGGCGGAACGGCTCCAGCGCCGTCTCGATCTCGCTCTCGCTCATGCCGATGCCTGTGTCCTTCACGCGGATCACGACGTAACCGGCGTCGGTCAAAGCGCTCGACACGATCACCTGCCCGCCGGCCTCGTTGAACTTGACCGCATTCGACAACAGATTGAGCAAAATCTGCCGCAGCGAGCGACCGTCGGCCAGCACGCGCGGCAGGCGCGTCCACAAGGACAGGCGGATGACGACGCGGCTGCGATTGGCCTGCGGCTGCATGATCGACACGCATTCGGCGATCATGGCGTTGGCGTCGATGCGCTCGACGTCGAGCTCCATCTTGCCGGACTCGATCTTCGACAGGTCGAGCAGATCATTGACGAGGCTGAGCACATGCCCGCCGGACGTGTGAATGTCTTTCAGATATTCCTTGTAGCGCTCGCTGCCGAGGGGACCGAAGCGCTCCTCCATCATCACCTCGGCGAAGCCGATGATGGCGTTGAGCGGCGTGCGCACCTCATGCGAAACCTTCGCGAGGAAATCGGTCTTGGCGGCGTTGGCGCGCTCGGCTTCGCGACGCGCAGCCTCGAGGGCTTCGTCGGCGCCGCGGCGCGGCTCCAGTTCGCGCAGGACGGCGCAGCGCTTTTGGTCCGCGCCGAGCGGAGCCAGCGTCAAATGCACAGACGCCGGCGCCGCGCCTTGGCGCGCGCGGGTCGAGGTTCGCAGCCCATCGGCGCCGGACTCGCTGCGGCGCAGATGATCGGCGACCGCGCCACGATCGGATTCGGCGAACAGCGAGGCGAGCGGCTCGCCGATCAGCGTGTCCGCTTCCTCGCCGAGCAGCCGGCCGAACGCTCTGCTCGCGCTGCGAAGGCGGCCGTCGCGGTCGACGATCGCATAGGCGGCGTCCGTCGCCTCGAGGGTCGCGCGCAGCTCCTCCGCCTCGCGGCGGCGGCGCGCCAGCTCGGTCTGCAGCGCGCCCAGCCGCGCGGCCTCGGCGGCGCCGGCGGAAGGTCGCGCGCTGCGCAGGGTGACGAGCGTCGCTGGGCCGCCGTCCCAATCGATCGCCTGCAGGCGTGCGTCGGCGTCGAGCTGCTCGCCATCGCGGCCGCGCAGCTCGAGCACGCTGGCGCCGCCCTCGTCGGCATCCTGCAGGCGCGGGCCGACGAACAGCCGCGCGGCGCCGCCCTCGGCGGCGAGCGCGGCGAGATCGGCATAGCCGAGATAATCGAGCAGCGTGCGATTGGCGTAGAGCGCCCGCGCGCCGCGCGCCACGAGCACCCCGACCGGCAGCCGGTCCAGCAGACCATGGGCGCGGTCGGCGCCGATTGAACCCAAGTCCTCGGCCGCGGCCGGCGGCTCGCAGCCTGTCGCCTGCTCCACCGCCTCGATCAACTCGCGCGCCGGGCTTTTGCCGGGCTTCGCCCCGGCGGCGAGCGCGCGGGATATCTCCTCGAAGGCGGCGCGCTCGCTCGGCGTCAGCGACTCGCCGGCCGGCGACGCCCCGCCCTCCTCGAAGCGCGAATGAGCGAGCTGCGGGCGCAGCGGCACGATTTTCGCCCCGGCCGAGACGACCGGCGCCGCCTCGGCGATGTCCGAAGGCGCCGGAAGCGGCGCGGGCTCTGCCGCGGACTCGGCCGTCGCCGGCGGCTCCGCACGCAGACGACCGACGTGCAGCACGCCATAGCCCTGAAAGCCGCCGAAGCGGCGGGCGTCATCGAAGATCGGGAGCGCGCCGAGCGTCACCGGCACGCGCGCCACGCCGCCCTGCAGCGGCCAATCGAGCTCGACGCCGCTCCAGGATCGGCGCGAGGCGAGCGCCTCGGCCAGCCGGCCGACCGGATCGAGGCGCAGGCGGCGGGCAGTCTCGACGAAGCTCGAGCCGACGATGTCGCCATTGCCGCGGCCGACCACATCGGCGAGCGTTCCCGTCACGTCGACGACCCATCCCTCGGCGTCGGTGCGCCAGAGAAAGCGCTCGGGCCGCGGCGGCTTTCCGGCCGGCCGAGGAGACCGGTCCGGCGCCGCGTCGACGAGCGTGAGTGGCGCGGGCTCGGGCCGATCGATCGTCATTGCGTCGGGCTCGGACGGAAGCGGACGAGGCTCGGCCCCGAGAGCAGGCTGAGGCGAGGGCGCCGCCGGCGGCGCGGGCTCGGCCTCCGGTCGCGCCCGCACGCCGAGCGCGGCGATCAGAAACAGCCCGCCCGCCTCGTCGGCGCGAGTCTTGCGGCAGAGAATCGTCACGGTCTGGGCGATCGGCCCGAAGGAGAAGCGCAGGCGCTCGAGCCGCGGCGCAGCGCCGTGCAGCGACGACGCCGCGAGCTCGGCGAGGCGGCGCGCGCCCTCCTCCTCGCCGCGGAACAGCCGGTCGCCCAGCTCGACGGAATCGGCGCCGAAAGCGGCGCGGGCCGATTGGTTGAGATAGACGATCTCCGGCGGCGCGCCGGCGGCGGCGACGATCGGCGCTCCGGAATCCTCCAGCGCCGCGAAGGCGGGGTCCTCGCGAATTTGCGCGGCCGCATCGCCAGCGCTGACAAGATCGTTCTGCTCGCTCATTTCGACTGCGCCCCGAACGCGGCCGATCGACGCTCCAACGATCGGTTAAGAGAAATTTAAAGGTTCCACGCGGCTTGGTCTATGCGGCAGAGGCCGTTTCAACAAAGTTCCCGCATTATGGTGAACGGCCGCGACTGCGGACAGAAAGCATGTTGCATTGCAGCATGAGTTGCGCCATAGTCGCGGCGATCCGCCTCGCAAAGGCGGATCGGGCGCGTTGGTGCGGCGTTGCCGGGCCGATGGTCGCGATCGGCCGGGCCAGCCCCTTCGAGCGACGTGACGGGAAGGAAATTCTTCGTGAACGAACCGATCTTCCAGATTCCGAATGAAGTCCGCGACTTCGCCGAAAAAAGCATGGAGCAGGCGCGTAAGGCGTTCGAGGGTTACGCCGGCGCCGCGCAGAAGGCGATCAGCTCTCTGGAGACGACCACTTCCTCGTTTCAAACGGGCGCCACCGATGTGAGCGCCAAGGCGCTCGGCTATGCCGAGGCCAATGTCAACGCGGCCTTCGAGCTCGCCCGCAAGCTGCTGCATGCGAAGGACCCGCAGGAGGTGCTGACCCTTCAGACGGAATATGTGAAGACGCAGGTCGAATCGATTCAGTCGCAGGCCAAGGAGCTCGGCTCGGCGCTGCAGAAGGCGACGACCGGCCGGTGATCTCCCGCCGCGCGCCCCGTGCGCGCGGCTCGCAGCGTCGAGTGGCGGCGTTTTCGAGAGGAGCCGGGCGCGCCAGAGCCCGCAACAAGGAGCCCGCAGCGATGGCAACCCATTTCAAAGGTCCCACGAAACCGCGCGCGCCCAAGGTCGCGCCGATCTCCCTGAAGGACGAGCTCGACGCCGACGAGCCGGTCGAGGCCCCCGCCGACACGCCCTTCGCCGCTCCTGTCGAGATCGAAGCCGCCGCGGCCGCGCCAATCGAGGAGCCGCTGGTTCATGTCCTCGCGCCGAACATCCAGTCCGCGGTCCTCGAGCCTCAGGTCCTGGAGCCTCAGGTCCTGGAGCCAGTGGTCCTCGAGCCCGAAGCGCCGCTGCCCGAGCAGGTCGTCGTCGCCGTGGTGACGGCAAGCCCCGCGCCGCCCGCCGGACCGGCGACGATCGACGCCAGCGCCCTGCCCCTCAAGACGCTCGATCTCTTCAACGAGAACGCGGCCGCCGTGCTGGATTTCGCTTTGGCGCTCGGCGCGGCCAAATCGGTCGGCGATGCGCTCGAGCTGCAGTCCCGCTTCGCCAGCGAGCGTTACTCGAGCCTCGTGCGCCAGGCCGGAGAATTCGCCGAGCTGACGCGCCGGCTGACGTTCCAGAGCGCTCCGTTCAAGCTCAGGGTGTCGACCTTCGTCGCCTGAACCCGGCAAGCCGTGGGACGCATCACTCGCACGCAGGCTGTCGCTTACAGCCTGCCTGCCGCCCCCCTCACAGCGTCGCCTCGATCCTGGCGCGCAGCTCCGGCGTGGCCTCGGGCATGATTCCGAACCAGTCTCGAAACGCCGGCCGCGCCTGATGGATCAGCATGCCGAGTCCATCCACCGCGGCGAGGCCGCGCGCACGCGCCGCGGCGAGCAATGGCGTCTCCAGCGGGGCGTAGACAATGTCGGAGACGAGCGCCGTCGCGGGTAGAGCGTCGAGCCGCAGATCGAGCGGCGGCTGGCCGATCATTCCCTGACTGGTCGTGTTCACGACGAGAGCTGCGTCCGCGAGGGCGGCCTCGCGCTCCTCCCAGCGATGCGCCGCGACCGTCGGTCCGAAGCCTTGCGCGAGAGTCTCGGCGCGCTCGAGCGTCCGGTTGAAGACCCTGATTTCGGTCGCCCCGGCGTCGATCAACCCGGCGACGACGGCGCGCGCGGCGCCGCCCGCGCCGACGACGACCGCCGGGCCGGCGTCCGCGCGCCACATGGGCGCGGCGGCGCGCAGCGCGGCGGTGAAGCCGAAGCCGTCGTAATTGCGGCCGACGAGCGATCCATCCTCCTCGACCACAACGCAATTGACCGCGCCCACCCGTGTCGCGGTCGCGTCGAGCTCGTCGACGATGGCGAGCGCCGCCTCCTTGTGCGGAATGGTGAGGTTGCAGCCCGAGAAATTCAGCGCCGGCAAAGCGCGCAGCGCCGCGCCCAGCCGGGCGGGCTCTATGGCGAGCGGCGCATAGACGCCGGTCAGACCATAGCGGGCGAGCCAGTAATTATGGATCATGGGCGAGCGCGAATGGGAGATCGGCCAACCCATGACGCCGGCGAGCAGAAATCGGTCCTGGCCGTGCATGATCGCTCCTCGATCGCGTTCAGGCGCCCGGACGAGAGCGAGCCTTTAAGGCTCGCGGTCCAGACGCCGCTCTCGGACCGCGAGCCTTAAAGGCTCGCCGCGCCGGCCGAAACGGCCGGCGCGGCCTGTCAGCGCGAGAACTTCTTATACTTCAGCCGGTGCGGGATCACGCTGTCGATGCCGAGACGGCGCTTCTTGTCCTCCTCATAGTCCGCGAAATTGCCCTCGAACCATTCGACATGAGAGTCGCCCTCGAAGGCGAGCATATGCGTCGCGATGCGGTCGAGGAAGAAGCGGTCGTGCGAGATGATGACCGCGCAGCCGGCGTAATCGACCAGCGCTTCCTCGAGCGCGCGCAGCGTGTCGACGTCGAGATCATTGGTCGGCTCGTCGAGCAGCAGCACATTGGCGCCCTGCTTCAGGATCTTGGCAAGATGCACGCGGTTGCGCTCGCCGCCCGAGAGCATGCCGACCTTCTTCTGCTGATCCGTGCCCTTGAAGTTGAAGGCGCCGCAATAGGCGCGCGAATTGATCTCGCGCTTGCCCAGGTAGATGATGTCGTTGCCGCCGGAGATTTCCTCCCACACGGTCTTCTTGTCGTCGAGCGCGTCGCGCGACTGATCGACATAGCCGAGCTGCACGCTCTCGCCCACGACGACCGCGCCGTTATCGGGCTTCTCCTGTCCGGTGATCATGCGGAACAACGTCGTCTTGCCGGCGCCATTGGGGCCGATCACGCCGACGATGCCGCCGGGCGGCAGCTTGAAGGAGAGATCGTCGACGAGCAGGCGGTCGCCGAATGCCTTCGACACATGCTCGACATCGATGACATTGGCGCCGAGGCGCTCGGCCACCGGAATGACGATCTGCGCCGTCGTCGGCGCCTTCTCGTTCTGCTTGGCGACCAATTCCTCATAGCGCTGAATGCGCGCCTTCGACTTGGCCTGACGCGCCTTGGGCGAGGCGGCGATCCACTCGCTCTCCGCCTCGAGGGCGCGCTGGCGGGCCTTGTCCTCGCTGCTCTCCTGGGCGAGGCGCTTCTGCTTCTGCTTCAGCCAAGAGGTGTAATTGCCTTCGTAAGGAATGCCGCGGCCGCGATCGAGCTCGAGGATCCAGCCGGTGACATTATCGAGGAAGTAGCGGTCGTGGGTGACGATCAGGATCGCGCCCGGATAATTGCGCAAATGCCCCTCGAGCCAGTTCACCGTCTCGGCGTCGAGATGGTTGGTCGGCTCGTCGAGCAGCAGCATCTCCGGCTGCTCCAGCAGCAGACGGCAGAGCGCCACGCGGCGCCGCTCGCCGCCGGAGAGCTTGGCGACGTCGGCGTCCTCGCCGGGGCAGCCCAGAGCCTCCATGGCCTGATCGACCTGGCTGTCGAGGTCCCAGAGGCCCTTGGCCTCGATCTCGTCCTGCAGCTTGGTCATCTCGTCCGCCGTCTCGTCGGAATAATTCATCGCGAGATCATTGTAGCGGTCGAGGATCGCCTTCTTCTCGGCGACGCCGAGCATGACATTGCCGCGCACGTCGAGCGCCGGATCGAGCTGCGGCTCCTGCGGCAGATAGCCGACCTTGGCGCCCTCGCCGACAAAGCCCTCGCCGACGAACTCCTTGTCGATGCCGGCCATGATGCGCAGCAGCGTCGATTTACCGGAGCCGTTGACGCCGAGCACGCCGATCTTGGCGTCGGGGTAGAAGGACAAATGGATGTTGTCGAGAACCTTCTTGCCGCCGGGATAGGTCTTCGTCAGACCCTGCATGTGATAGATGAATTGGCGCGCCATGGGTGATCGGTCTCGCTCGCGTGGGAATGCTCGGCGCGTTGTTTACCGCCTTTTGGCGCAAAGTGAAAACCGGCTTTTTTCGTCGGGGCGTCCCGAGCGCCGCGGCGGGCCGCGGATGCGTGCGCCGCGACCGGAGCCGCTCCACGCGGGCTCGCCCTACCCGAGGAAAGCCAGCAAATCCGCCAGATTCGACCCCGTCCCATCCGGCGCGGCGCCGAGACGTTCCGCGGGAAGCCCGAGGCGATTCACCCAGAAGGTCCGATAGCCATAGCTCGCGGCTCCCGCCGCGTCCCAGCCGGCGAAGGCCACGAACAAAATGTCCTCACGCGGCAATGCGAGCGCTTCGACGCCGAGATGATAGGCGCGCGCGTCGGGTTTGTAGGTCCTTGCGGCGTCGACGCTCAGCGCCTGCTCGAAGAAAGGGCCGAGGCCCGACGCCTCGCTGCAGCCCTTCAGCATCGCCGGCGTGAAATTGGAGAGAAAGGCGAGGCGCAGCCCCGACTGCTTCAGCTTCGTCAGCGCCGGAAGCGCGTCCGGCCAGGCCTTCAGCCGGAAATGCGCCCCGAGCAGTCGCGCGCGCGTTTCGGCGCCGAGGTCGAGCTTCAGCGCCTCGGCCGCGAAGTTCAGCGCATCTTCCGTCACGCGCTCGAAATCGGCGTAGCGGTTCGCGACGCTTCTCAGCCAAGCATATTCGAACTGGCGCGTGCGCCAGAGAGTCACGAGCTCGCCGCCCCGGCCCGGGAACTCGGCCTCGCAGAGCGCCGCGATGGAACGGGGATCGAAGACGGGAAAAGCGTCGAACAGGATCGCCTTGGGCGAGGCCCGGCGGCCATCCGCGATCGCCGGACGGCCGAGCTGCGCGGCGCCGGCGAGGCCGGCGCCCAGCGTCAAAATCTGTCGGCGGTCCATCGCCCCTCTCGAAATGCGCGACGTGCGGATGCGCGGCTCTCGGTCGGCCGGGAGACGGTCAGGGCAAGTTGAAGGTGAAGGGCGTCGTCACCGTGCCGTCGGCGATGGGGAAGCTCTTCACCTGCCTCACGCTCTGGCCGTGCCCGGCGTCGTCATAGGCCGTGCATTGAACGGTGATGACGCCGCGTGGATTCGCTTCGCCGGTCGTCGTGATCGTGTGACGCGCGGTGATGGAAGGATCGGTCGAGAAGGCGTCGAATCCTTCGCTCGCGGCATCGACGCGGGCAATCGAATTGTTCGGCGCGCGATAGCTGATCGTCGCCTGGCAATAGATCGATCCCCAATCCGCCGCCGAGGATTTCGCGAATTTGAAAGCGAGGGGAATGACGAATTGGACCTGATAGGTCTTCGGCTGCGCCGTCGGCGAGGCGAGCGGCTGGAATGTCTTCGTCGCGGGATCGTAATAGCCGGGGATCGCTCCGGCCGGCGCGCTCTGCTCCGGCGCCGGCGGCCACACCAACCCCGGCGGCAGCGCTTCCTCGGCGCCTGCCTGCCCCGTGACCGCGGCGAGCGCTGCGCCCATCGTCATCAGAAGAAAAGCTCGCCATCTGCTCATCGGCGTCCCCGCGATTCTGGAGCGTTATCCGATCCGAATGGATCGGATAACGCTCTAGCATTGTTTAGTTTGAGCGATTCTGATCGATCGAACGATTTCGATCGGAAAGCGCTCAGAGCGAGCCGGAGAAAGCGATCGACGTCGTCGCATTGTTCGCCGGCGTCGCGAGCGTTTTCGAGAAGTTCGTGGAAAGCGAACGGCTGACGCCGCTCGGAGCCGAGACATTGGCGCTGAGGCGCATCGACACGGTCATGTTTTCGCCGGTCGCCACGACCTTCCAGAAGTAGGGAAGCTTCAACGAGATCGTGATCTTTCGCGCCGCCACCTTCGCCGAACCCGAGACCGAATGACTATTGGAGAAGGACGCGTCGAACAGATTGGCGCTGGCCGAATAGGAAACAATCGTCCCGTCGGGAAGATCGGCGCTCGCCGCGACGCTCGTCGTGATCGAGAGCGTTCCGCCCGTGCTGACGCTGGCCACGGCGGCTTTCGGCTCGATGACAATCGAGGGAGCCGGCGATTGCGCATACGCCAACGGGCGCGCGACGCCTGTCGAGACGATGGCGCCTAAAGCGATCGCGCCAACCCTGCTCCTGCGCATATCTCATCTCCTCCTGCGCGCCGCGAGAGCGCTTTCCGCGCGATCCGAATCGTCCGAGCGATCGCAATTCGCTCCCGACAAAAAGCGAGCGCCCTGCGTCCGCCGATTTGCAATCTCTCGAGTGCGAGCCTGAAGGCTCGCGGTCCAAGAGGGCGTCCGGACCGCTAGTCTTCGGGCTCGCCAGATCTAGAGTCGAATTGTCGCGGCGAGCGGCGTCGTGGCGCCATTCGCGGGAAGCGGCGTGGAAAACGACCGATTCGCCGAGTTCGACAACGGGGAGGCGAGCGCCGCCGATACACTGACGCTGATCGTCGCCGTCGAAACGAGAGGCTGATCCAACTTCCAGAGATAGGGAACCGTTATCGTCACGACCTGCGAGCCCGAAGTCTTCGCCACCTGACGCTGCGCCGCCTCCGACTGCGAATAGTCGGCTCCGCGAGCGCCGACGGTCGCGCGCACGGTGAACATCGTCGCATTGGGGATATTCGCATCGGAAACGATCGTCACCGTCAGCTTGAAGGTTCCGCTGCGCGTCGTCAGGGCCGCGGTCGCAGGACCGCTGGCCGTCAGCGCGGCCGTCATTGCGAGAGCGGCGCCGAGCGAGCCGAAACGAGACATTTTCCGCGCTCCTCAAAGCCGCTGCGACAGCGTCACCCGCGTCGTCGCGCCATCGGCGGGAAGAGGGATGGTCTGTCGCAAGGAAGCATAGTCGCCATTCGAGGAATAGACGATCGTGTCGAGCGACACTTTGTCGGTCGTGGCCGTCGTCGAGAAAGCATAGGGAATGGACAGCGTCGCCACGCCCGTCGACCCGGAACGCCGGATCTGCGCCGATGCGAGAATGGAGGTCGCGGTCGACGGATCGGCCGAGGCGGCGGGCACTGTCTCGACCGTCACGGAGGCAGTCGCGGTCGCGCCAGCGGGGAAGGAGGCGAGGAAGCCGACATTCACGGTGATGACGAGGGTGCCGCGCCGCACGACCGCCGCCGTCACGGCGAGAGGCGCCGCGTCATGCGTCTTCATCAGAAGCGCCGCTGCTCCGCCCGCGGGCGTGAAGCCGTTGGTCGCAGGGTCGAAGTAGCCGAAGACGGGACCGGCGGCCCCGCCGCTCTCCGCGACGGCGGAAGCGGTCCCCAGCATGAAGCACACGAACGAACGTCTCCCGAGCCGGAGCATGGATGCGCCCTGTCAATGAAAATGTGAATTGCCTAGAGGTTAGCCGTCATCGACAGCTCCGTCAATGGCGCGAGATCGCGTCCCTCGCAGCTCCGACGCAACACGCGAACGAGACGAAGCCGAGCGGTCATCCGAAGCAGCGCCCGAAGGCGGCGAGCAGGCGCGGATCGCCGCGCAGCCTGATCTGCAGACGCATGAGCGACCACAGCAGGCTCGCCTCCTTGCGCAGAAAGCGCAGCCAGACCTCCGAATCGGCGCGGATGCGCAGATCGGCGTTTCCGACGAGGCCGTCCTCGACGCTGAGCCTGCCATTGTCGATCGCCACGGTGAGATCGCGACGCTCCGCGCCGGTGAAAACGAAGTGATAGACGGCGCTGAGCCTCCCCGCGCGCTTTCTCTGAAAGCGCAGCGAGAGCCCGCGCGCGAAGCCCGCGATCGAATTCACGCGCAGGCCGTTGCCGACGCGCTTCACGCGCTTCGCCGGAAAGCGGCGCGCCACATAGTCCTCCGCGTCCGATCCTTGCGTCACATAGATCGTCTCCTCCTTGCGGCGCAACGGATCGACGATCTCCTCGAGAAACTTCTTGCGGTCGTCGCGATAGGCGGAGATCACATCCTCGCCGGCCGGACACACGGCCATGCAGTACGCGGCCTTGTAATTGGGCCCATAAGCGAGGCTCTGCCACATGGAGACGGTCTCGGCGTCGCTCACCTTGCGCCGATAGTCGCGCGCGCTGCCGGCGTCGGCGATGGACTCGACCCAATCGGAGAAGCCGCCCATGAACTCGCGATAATTATGCGTGTAGCAGGCGTCGAATTGGAACGCGCCGTCCGGCGCGATGGCGCCGGTCGGACAGGCGGCGACGCAGAGCTTGCATTCGAGACAAGGATTGAACTCGAGCGGGCGCGCGTAGGAATCCAGCGACACATCGGCGACGACGGTTCCGAGCAGGATGAAATTGCCGAATTTGGGATGAATGACATTGCGATGGATGCCGATGCGTCCGAGGCCGGCGGCGACGGCGACCGGCTTGTGCGCGACGATCCACATGCGCGAGGGCCAACGCGACGCCTCCATCGGAAAGGCCATGGCCGGATAGGCGGCGCGCGCGCCGATGTTTTCCAATGCGCGCGCGAGGCGATGGGCAACCGCATCGGTCTCGTCGCCGACGCGATGAAACTCCACATTGGCGGCCGAGCGCGCCGGGCTGCGCACATTGTCGCGATTCATCCGCATCACGAAGGAGACGAGCGTCCTCGCGAAGGGAAAGGCTTCGAGAATGATCTCGCGCTCGCCGGTGAGCGCCGGATCGTCGAGCGCGACGAAGCCGACGTCGTCGGCGCCGGCGGCCAGCGCCATTTCGCGCAGCCGGCGCGCGGGAAAAGGAGACGGCGTCGATCGGATCGTTTCGAGGACGGCGGATGACATATGCATATACCCCTTTCTGCGCGAGCGTTTACGCTCGGGGAAATTCCTTGTCCCGCACCGCGTCGGCGAGGGCGCGGGATTCGGCGACGAGCTTCGCCAACCGTTCGGCGCCGAAGGCTTTTTCCGCCTTCGCCTGCGCCTCGCGCCAGCGCGGCAGAGCAGCGGCGAGCGTCGACTTGCCGCTCGCGGTGAGCGTGACCTTGCGCGTGCGGCGGTCCTCGCCCGGCTTCACGCGCAAGAGCCCGCGCTTTTCCATCACCGCGAGATTTCGCGCGAGCGCGCTGCGCTCCAGCAGAAAAATCTCGGCGAGCCTGCCGACAGTCGCGCCCTCGGCCAGCGAACAGGCGACGAGCAGCGAATATTGCGTCGGCTCGAGACCGACCTCGGCGAGGCTCTCTGCATAAAGCCGCCCGACGGCGCGCGCGGCGCGGCGAACATTGGCCGCCGCGCAGCTTTGCGCGCAGGCGCGGACTTCGGCGGGGTCGGGAGCTTTCGTCACAAATAGGGGTATATGCTTGCTTTTCGGCGCGGTCAAGACGGAACCAAAAAGCCTGGTAAAATCGCTTCGCTCATCCTTCCCGGCAGCGCGAACCTCGCCCGCCCGACCGCTCGCTCGCGCGGTCCCCTCCCCCCGACTTGCGTTCGGCGAGAGGGAGGAGCGGTCGGACACAGCGCGAGGCGTCAGAATTTCAATTTGACGCCGCCTTGAACAGAGATCGGCGCGCCTGCGTAGATCGAGCCGGTCGCGGTCTGCGCCAACACCACGCCGGGATTCTCCACGCCGGCGTTCAGCGAGTTGGTGACGTTCGTCGCGCCGGCGACCCAGCGCGTATTCAGGACGTTGTTGACCTGAATAAAGGCGGTGAACTCCTTGACGACGCTGTCCGTCACCTCGCGCTTGTAATGGGCGTTGAGATTGAGCAGGCCATAGCTCGGAATCGTCAGCTGATTGCCGTTGTCGAGAAAATACGAGTATTGGTAGATATACTCGACGAACGCGCCGAGCCCTTTGAGATCTCCAGTCGGATGATCATAGGTCAGCCGTGTGGTGAGCTGATGCGCGGGCACGTTCGGCACCTTGTTGCCCGCGCGGTTCAGATAATAAGTGTTGCTGGTATATGGCGCGCCGCCGGCGCTGTTTCTCTGCTCCACGTAATCGGTGAAGATCTGGTTGTTGTAGGTGTAGTTCACGAGCCATTTGAGGCCGTCGCGCAGCTCGTATTCCGCCGCGAGCTCCGCGCCGCGATGGACCGAGCCGGGCGCATTGAACTGATAGGTCAGCTTGCCTGCGCCCGGCCGCTGGGCGAGAATTTCATCGGTCCACCATTCATAGAAGCCGGAGAGAGACACCGTCAGCTTTTCGTGCGGCGTCCAGACGACGCCGGCGTCGACGCCGGTGTTGGTCTGCGGACGCAGGCCGGTGTTGGGTCCGATATTGCCCTGCTGGTCGACGAAAAAGGCGAGATAGTTCGGCGTGCCGAAGCCGCGCGAGGTGCGCGCCCGCAGCTGCCATTCGCTGTTGGGCTGCCAAGTGAGCGAAGCCTCATGCGCCCAATTCACCCACTGCTTGCCGAACACCACGCTGTTGAATCCCGTCACTGCCAGCGGATTGGTCGGATCGCCATAGGTCAAATTGTCAGACTGCGAATTATTGCGGCTCGCTTCCACGTCCATTCCGACGACCGCAGTGAGCGTCGGCGCGAGCGCATATTCCGATCGGACGCGCGCGCCGTAATTGGCGACGAGAATCTCCTGCTTGTTGACGAGCTGCGGCATCAGATTGCCGGGGCCGTCGACCGCCAGAGGCTTCGTATAGGTGGTGAAGCGGCTGCGGTTGAAATAGACCTCGAGATTATTGCGCATGTCGCGCCCGAGGAACTGCCCGCGCTGCGTCACATCCGCTCTAAGATCCATCGCCGGCACATCGCCATAGGTGACGGGCGTGTCGATCGGCTGCCAGAAATCCTTATCATAATAGACGCCGGTGGCGCTGATCGTCGTGCTGGCGTCGATCTCGTGTCGCCAATTCAGGCCGAGAGCGTCGAAGCGATCATTGCGCAACCAGCCGCTCTGCGTCGCCGTGACCGGAAGCGACGCGCCATTTGCGCCATTGAGGTTGAGCGTCGTGCCGCCGCATGACTGGCCGGCGATGGTCTGCCCGGGCGCGATGGCGTAGCAGCCTCTCTGGAACGGATTCGCGTAATATTGATTGAGCGACAGGCGCGCGGGCAGCTCGCCATAGAGCTGGTTGTGGATGAACTTGAATGTCAGCCGGTCCTGCGTCGTCAGATCATAGCTCGCGCGCAGGTTCACCGTCTGCGTGTTGCTGTTGTTGTTGAGCGTGAAGCCTTCCGTGCGCGAATCGCTCGCGAAGCCGTTGAACTCGAAATTGCCGAGCTTCTTGCCGAAGATCATGTAATTATTGACATAGCCGAAGCTGCCGCCTTCGCTGCCGACCTCGACGCCGTCGATCTCCGCTCCGCTGCGCGTGCGGAAATTGATCGCGCCGCCGACTGCGTAATTGCCGAAAAGAGCCGACGAGGGTCCGCGATAGACGTCGAAGCCCGCATAGGCGCGGGGATCGACCCAATCGGTCCGTGAGAAGCCGTCTGGAAGGGTCATCCGGAAGCCGTCATCCATCAGAATGATCTTTTGAATGGCTCCCCCGACGCGCGCGCCCGAGCCGCGAATCGAGATGGTCATGTCCCTTGGACCATTGCCCTGCTTGAATGACACGCCGGGGCTATAGCGCAGCATGTCGCCAACGGAGCTCAGCGGCTGCGCCGAAAAGATCTTCGAGTCGATCTTTGTGACGGTCTGCCCGGTCGGGTCTCGCGCGATGGGCGCTTTCAGCTTCTTCGAGTCGAAGCCCGGCGCCGACGCCTCCTCGCGGGGCGGCTGCTTGTCGTCGTGGCCGATGTCTATCGTCGGCAAAGCCTCCTGCGCCGACGCGTCAGCGCTCATGGCGAGCGAAAGGACGAGCAGCGATGCGCCCGCCCACAGTGAGTTGCGAGACATGATGAAACTCTCTCGAGTTCTCGTTGGGAACAGCCGCTTGCGCGCAGGAAGCCGTCACGGCGGCCCGAGACGGGCTGTCGCCGCGCGCCAGATCGGCGACATCGTCACATAGGCCGTCGTCGACCTCGGCGAGATCGAATGGCGACGGCCGGACTCAGGCGAAAGATGCGGGCGGAGCCGTGGCGGACCAGGTCGTCAGAGACCCATCGACGCGAGTTGGAGGCGGCGCTCGCTTATGTTCCGGCCACGCCCGATCCGCTTCGGGGTGGAGGATGAAGAGGACGGCGCCTAACGCGGAACCAGAGACGAATGCGTCACCATGCGCGTCGACGCGACAGAAGATGCAGCATTCGAAGTCGGACCGCCCCCCTTCCTCGTTCGTGGAGCCGTGGAAGCTCTCGCAGAGACTGAAGGCCGTCGCATCGGCGGCGGCGGCGCGAGCGGAGTGGTGCGCGCGATACAGCGAAGGCGTCAGGCCGACAAGCACGCAAAGCGTGACGAGCACGCGCGCCCAGGCCAATGTTCCGCTCGATCCCTGCCGCATGACAAAGATGTAGACAACGCCGCTCGGCCGAGGCAACACGATTGTCGAGCTTGCGCGAATGAATTCGGCGCCGTGATGTTTTTGCAACAGGGTTTGGCGCAATCCGCGAGGAAGCGCTCATCGAGGCTCGTCGATCATCGACAGCAGCTTCTCGTCTCGCGGCGCCGCAGCCGCGCGCGCATTCGCGAAACCGGCCGCGCGCAGGACGCGGGCAACCTCTTCCGACATGGCGAGATGCGCGAGTTCGGCGATGCGGCGCGGCTCGACTCGACCTCTCGTCAGCGCCACGAACAGCGCCGCGCTGCGCGCCGAATAATGCAGCACGACATCGATCTCGCCGCGTGCGAGCTGCGCGAGCGTTTCCTCAGGCAGCGCCGCGACCTCTCGCGCGCGATAAATCTCGACGACGCGCGCCTCATGCCCGCGCTCGCGCAAAAAATCCTCGAGCGCGTCCTTGCGGTCGCAGCCGGCGAGATAGAGGAAGCGGCTCGGCGCGGGAAACCGTTCGCGCAGCAGAGCGGTCAGCGCCGCGACATCCGCCGCGCTCGCCTCCACATGCAGCCCGCGCGAGCGCGCGGCCTCGGCGGTCTTCGCGCCCACCACATAGAACGGAACATCGGACAGCGCCCCGACGTCATCGCCCGCATGGCGCAGCGCGCGCGCGCTCGTTGCGAGAACCGCCTGAAATGTTTCGCGGGGAATCTCGGCGCCGGTGGCGACGATCTCCGTCACCGGCGCGCGGATCGGCTCATGGCCGAGGCGGCGCAGCTTTTCCGCCGTGCGTTCGGCCTCGTCCCGCGCGCGCGTGACGAGCACGCGGCTCATGAGAGGCCCGCGACGCCATGCGGCAGGCGCAGCAGAATTTCATTGGCCGCGTCGTCGCCGATCAGCGCGGCGTCGACCGCCGATCCGCGCCGGCGCGCCTCATAGACCTCGGAGCCGTCGGCGCGCAGCACGAGGCCGTGGAAGTCGAGCGTCTCGCCGTCGAGCCGCGCATGAGCGGCGATCGGCGTGCGGCAGGAGCCGTCGAGCACGGTGAGAAAAGCGCGCTCGGCCACGAGCGCCGCGCCGGTCGCGGCGTCCAGGATCGGCGCGAGCGCGTCGCGCATGCGCGCGTCGCCCACGCGCTTGGTGACGGCGATGGCCCCCTGCCCGGCGGCGGGCAGAAAATCATCGATCGGCAGAATGGCGGTGGCGCGGTCGGCGAGGCCGAGCCGCTTCAGCCCGGCGAGCGCCAGCAGCGTGCCGTCGACCTCGCCGCTCTCCACCTTGCGCAACCGCGTCTCGACATTTCCGCGCAGCAGCGTGATCGACACATCCGGCCGCAGCCGCTTCACCTGCGCGCCGCGCCGCAGCGAGGCGGTGCCGACCACGGAGCCCTGCGGCAATTCGGCGAGGCCCGCGCCGCCGCGGCCGATCCAGGCGTCGCGCACGTCCTCGCGCGGCAGAAAGCCGGCGATGGCGATCTCGGGCGGCAGATGAGTCGGCAAATCCTTGGAGGAATGCACGGCGAGATCGATCCGCCCCTCGGCGAGCGCAAGGTCCAGCTCGCGGGTGAAGAGGCCCTTGCCGCCCGATTCGGCGAGCGGCCGGTCCTGGATCATGTCGCCCGTGGTGCGGATGATCTCGATCGGCAGCGCCTCCTCGGGCGCCCCGAGCGCCGCCGCCAGCAGCCGGCGAAGCTCATGGGTCTGCGCCAGAGCGAGCGGGCTGCCGCGCGTGCCGATCGTCAAAATTGCCGTGGTCATCTCGCTTTCGCCTTCTCGTGAGCGGCGGACTATAGGCAAAAGCGCGCCCGCCACAAGGCGGGCGCGCTTCTCGCAAAAGGGCTGTTCGCCGCGCGTCGCGGAGGCTAGACAGGGTCGCGCCCGCGCCGAGGTCCCCATGGTCGCCGTCAAGAGCCGCGAGGCGCAGCGCTTCGTCGAAGCGCCGCCCGCGGCGATGTTTCTGTTCCTTCTCCACGGCGCCGACGCCGGCCTCGTGCGCGAGCGCGCGCTCGCGCTCATCGAGAAGCGGGTCGACGATCGCCGCGATCCGTTCCAATGCGTCGAGATGAGCGGCGACGCCATCGCCGCCGATCCGCTGTCGCTGCTGGACGAGGCCAATACGGTCCCTTTGTTCGGCGGACGCCGGGCGATCCTCGTCGAGGCGGGGGGAAAATCCATCGTCGGGCCGCTCGAGCAATTGCTCGCCGCCCCGCCCAAGGACTGCGCGATCGTGGTGACGGCGGGAGCGCTGAAGCGCGATACGCCGCTGCGCAAGCTGATCGAGCCGGCCAAGCTCGGCGCGGCGATCGAATGCCAGCCCGACGCCGAGCAGGAGCTCGAGAGCCTGATCGACGACAGCCTGCGCGCCGCCGGCCTCTCCGTCGCGCCGGAGGCGCGGATGCTGCTGCGCGCCGCGCTCGGCGAGGACCGCCGCATGAGCCGCGCCGAATTGGCCAAGCTCGCGCTCTACAAGCACGGCGAGAGCAAGGTCGAGGCGCGGGACGTCGAGGACATTGTCGCCCACGCCTCGACGATCGCCTCCGACCGGCTGGTGATCGACGCTTTTTCCGGCGAAGCGGCCGCGGCCGGCGAGGAGCTCGACCGCGCGCTCGCCGGCGGCGCCGATCCTGGGCAATTGCTCGGCGGCGCGCTCCGCTATGCGATGGCGCTGCACCGCGCCCGGCTCGCCGCCGACCGCGAGAACGGCCGCGTCGACGCCGGGATGATGATTCTGATGCGCGGCGGCTTCGGCGTCTTCCCGCGTCCGGCGCTGGAGCGCCATCTGAAGAGCTGGACCGCGGCGAAGATCGCGAGCGTGATCGGCCCCTTGCGCGACGCGCAGAGGCGCGCGAGGATCGACGCCTCGGTCGCTGAAATAGAGGCGGGGCGAGCGCTGCTGGCCATCGCGACACGGGCGGGGCGGCGATAGTCCTCGGACCGTCGGCGACTCTATTCGCGAAGAAAGCCACAGATCAGCGCCGTCACGGCGTCCGGCGCGTCCTCGAAACAGTAATGGCCGACCGCCGGAAGGCGATGAATCGGCGCCGATGGAAACAGCTCGGCGAAGAGCGGCAGAAACTGCTCGCTTCTCAGCGTGCGATCAGCCTCTCCCCAAATGGCGAGCGCCGGCCTGGAGCGCACGGCGCGCTCCGCCGCCGGGTCCGGCGTTTCGAACCGATGCGCGCCGATGGCGACGCCTTTCGCCCAGCCGATCGCGCCGAGGCAGTCGGCCGGCGTCTCGAAATGCGCGCCGTAAGCCGCGAGCCAGACGTCGCTGACGACATTGCGGTTCTCGAAGCCGTTCAGATCGAGCACGCTCAATATATCATCGCCCAGTCGGCCGAGGACGGCTTCGAGGCGGCCTTCCCGCTCGGCCGCCAAAATCCATTGGAACCAGGGCGAGACGGCAATATTGGCCGACAGCCGCTCGAGCAGGTCCTGCTGACCGAACGGCGTCGGCCCATTCGCCGAAACGACCCGGCGCACAAGGCCCGGACGCCGCGCCGCGAGCCCCATGCCGACCGGCCCGCCGAAGTCGTGCATGACGAGCGTGACATTATCGAGATCGAGAGCGACGACAAATCTTTCCAGATTGTCGATATGGTCATGAAGCCAATAGGTTCGATCCGGCGGCGTCGCGCTCTTGCCGAAGCCCATGTGATCGGGAACGATCACGCGATGAGTCTTTGCGAGCGCGCGCGTCAGATGACGGAACAAGAAGCCCCAGGTCGGCTCCCCGTGGAGACACAACACGATCTCGCCGTCTCGCGGCCCCTCGTCGACATAGTGCATGGCGAAGCCGGGCGCGTCGGTGAAATGCGGAGCGAACGGATAGGCGCCTCCAAAGCTCTCGTCCGGTCGAATCATGGCGGGACTCCCTCTCGCCGGTATGGCGCCTATGTGGTTTTAAAACGAAACCATCCGATCTGTAACGGATATGGTTTCATTTTACAACCAGATTGGCTCATCGGGGCGGCGCGCGCATGACAGGAGACGAGATTGGTCAAACGCAGCAGCCACAGGACCTCCGGCTGTCCGGTGGCGAGACCGCTGGACGCCATCGGCGACGGATGGTCTCTGCTCATTGTGCGCGACGCCTTCGCAGGACTGCGCCGCTTCGGCGAGTTCCAAAAAAATCTGGGCCTTGCGAGAAACATCCTGGCAGCGCGGCTCCGCCATCTCGTGGAGCATGGAATTCTCGCCGCTGTTCCCGCGCCGGATGGCGGCGCCTATCAGGAATATGTGCTGACCGAGAAGGGGCGCGGTCTGTTTCATCTGCTGGTCGCGCTGCGGCAATGGGGCGAGGAATTCTGTTTCGAGCGCGACGAGCCGCAAGTGCAGCTGAGGGATCGTCTGCACCGTCTCCCTGTGCGGCGGCTCGAACTCTGCTCGCACGACGGGCGCCTGCTGGGACCGGACGACGTCGTCGTGGCGCCGACTCCCGACCGGCGGGCGCCCTGACGTTCGGATTGACCCGACGCGCGCGGGCGCGACTATGTAGCCCCACCGCCGCGAGCGCGCCGGCCGCGCGCGAGCGAAACAGCGGAATGCGCGCGCGAAAATGGGAGAACCATCATGGACCAGCTGAAACAACGCCTCTCCCGCGCCTTCTGGTTCGCGCTGGCCGTGCTCTTCCTCGTCGAGAGCTGGCTATGGGACAATGTGAAGGTCGCTCTGGTGTGGCTCGCCCATGCCTCGGGACTGAAGGATCTGGAGCCGCGCGCCAGGACCTTCATCGGCGGCCTGTCGCCAGTCGCGACGCTCGCCGTCTTCGCGCTGCCGGCGCTCGCCATTCTGCCCTTGAAGCTGATGGCGGTCGCCGCTATCGCCCATGGCCATGTGCTGACGGGCCTGTGCGTCATCCTCGGCGCCAAGACTCTGGCGCTCGGCGTCACCTCGTTCCTTTTCGACGCGAGCCGCGAGAAGCTGCTGCAGCTCGCCTGGTTCGCGCGGCTCTATGCGCTGGTCCTGCGGGTGAACGCCTGGGCGCATGGCCTCGTCGACCCGGTCCGCCGGCGTCTGCGCGAGGCGAAGGCCTTCGTCTCCGCGCGCTTTTCCGCCGCGCTCGGCGAGGGACGCTCGCAATTTTTCCGCCGGGTCGCGTTGCTGCGCGCGATCGTGCGGCGGCGCGACGCGTCGTGATCGGCGCGCCGCCGCGCGATCAGCGGCAGAGGGCGTAGCCCAGGCAGGCGTCCGCCGAGACCGCCTGTCCAGAGGTGACGATGATCCACACGCCATAGGCGAAAGCCATTGCGAGCAGCAGTCCGAGCAACGACAATCTCGGCGTTTCGCGCATTTTCCCCTCCTGCGATCGGCTGCGTCGCTCCCCCGCGAGCAGTTCGACCCTGCGCCGTCGAGACGGCCGGCGCCGTGCGCCCCCGCACGCCGCCGCAGCCCCGGCACGCTGCTTAAGGAAGGGCGCAGCCGCGAAAAGGCGAGCCTTCGCCAGCGCCGAAATCCGCATTTCGGCGACAAGGACAAATCGTCTTTAATTCAATTCGATGTGGAAGGATCGCGGTTGCGCTCCACCGCCCGCGGATGCGCCGAGCGATAGGCGTCGAGCAGGCGCTGCTTGTCGACCGCCGCATAGATTTGCGTCGTCGAGAGCGAGGCGTGGCCGAGCAGCTCCTGAATGCTGCGCAGATCGCCGCCGCGGCCGAGCAGATGGGTGGCGAAGGAATGGCGCAGCGCATGCGGCGTCGCGCTTTCGGGCAGGCCCAGCGCCCCACGCATGCGCTCCACGGCGAGCTGCAGAATGCGCGGCGAGAGCCGGCCTCCGCGCGCGCCGACGAACAATGGCCCGCCGGAGAGATCATAAGGACAGAGCCGAATATACTCCTCGATCGCCCGCCGCACGGGCTCGATGATCGGCGCGACGCGCGTCTTGCCGCCTTTCCCGTTGATGGCGACGCGGTCGATCCTGCCGATCGGCGCCGCGTCGCGGTCGATCGACAGCGCCTCGGAGATACGCAGGCCAGCCCCATAGAGCAGCGCCAGCGCGGCGGCGTCGCGGGCGATGATCCAGGGCTCGCGCGCTTCGCCCGCGCGCGTTGCAGGATCGACCAGCTCGCGCGCGTCGGCCACGGTCAGCGCCTTGGGCAGCGAATGCGGCCGCTTGGGCGCACGAATCGCGGCGAAGACATCCGTCTTGGCCAGACCCTGCTTCTCGAGGAAGCGCATCAACGAGCGCACTGCGGCGAGCGCGCGCAGCAGCGAACGGTTCTCGACCCCCTGCCCCCGACGTCGCGCCATGAAGGCGCGCAGATCGGCCGGCGCGAGCGCCCCGAGCATCGCCGCGCTCGCCGGCGCGCCTCTATGCTCGGCGAGAAAATCGAGAAAGAAGCGCGCGTCCCGCGCATAGGCGTCGAGCGTATGGCGCGAGGCGCGCTTCTCGCCGGCGAGATAGTCGAGCCAGGCCTGCGCCGCCTGCGCGATCTCCGGCGCCGCAGGGAATGCGGCGGGCTTGCGCGCGGCTTTTGCTGGAGGGGAGTCGGTCATCGGACATGACTCGCGCGACAACGTGACTTTAGAATTAAGGTCGGGCCACCCTCCCCCCGCTCGCGGGAGAAGGAGAGAACGGCGCGATTCCGCCTCATGCTCCCCGCAGCCGCTCCAAATCGAAGGCCTCCACGTCGCGCAGCAGCTCGACGAAGGCGGTCGCCCAATAATCGGCGGCGGCCTCGCCCTTGGCCGCGCTGGCGGCGGCGGCGTCGCCGAGGGCGCCGTCGGGGGAGAGGTCCTGGGTCATCCAACCGAAGCCGATGGGCTTGTCGGCGCGCAGCCAGGTGAACTCACGCTCGAAGCCCTCGCTGGCCGAGCGGAAGCGCGCTGCGCGCGTCATGTCGACGAAATCCGGCGCGAGCGCGAGCATCAGCGAGGTTTCGATCTCGCCGCCATGCACGCCGAGGCGAATCTCGTCCTCGGAGAAGAGCCCGTCCGGATAGCCGAAGCGATGCCAGGAGCAGGAGACGGCGAGCATGGCGCGGCGGGCCCTCAGCTCAAGCGCCGCCTGGGAGAGCAGCGGCGTGTTGCCGCCGTGCGAATTGAGGAGTACGAGCTTGCGGCAGCCGGAGCGGGCGACGCCTTCGCCGATGTCGGTCGCGAGCCGCAGCGCGGTCTCGTGCGAGAGCGTGAGCGTGCCGGGGAAGTCGCCGTGCTCGATGGAGACGCCGATCGCCTGCAGCGGCAGGAACAGAACGTCGAGATCGTCCGGCAGACGTTCGACGACGCGCGCGATCATGCCCTGCATGATGGCGCTGTCGACGCCGACCGGCAGATGCGGCCCATGCTGCTCGACGGCGGCGATGGGCAGCACGGCGATCACACGCGCCATATCGAGGTCGCGGAAGTCGCGGGTGGCGAGGTCGGTCCAATAGCGGGACGGAAGCATGGCGGAGAGGGTAGACCTTTCGAATGCGGTTCGCCAGAGCGCCCCAACCGTATGAGAAACTGAAACGAGGCAATCGATGACGAAACGCTTTCTGGCGACGCTCGCGGCCTTCCTCCTCGCCGCGCCGGCGCTCGCCCTCGACAAAATCTCCTTCGCCACCAATTGGCGGGCGCAGGCCGAACATGGCGGCTTCTATCAGGCCGTCGTCGACGGCACCTACGCCAAATACGGGCTCGACGTCTCCATCGTGCAGGGCGGCCCGCAGTCCAACGCGCGCCTGCTGCTCGCCGCCGGCCGCGTCGATTTCTGCATGGGCGCCAATCTCATCCAGACCTTCTCCGCCGTGCAGCAGAAGGCGCCGATCGTCGCCGTCGCCAGCCTGTTCCAGAAGGACCCGATCATCTTCATGTCGCATCCGGGCGTGGGGCTGGACCGCTTCGAGGATCTGCCCGAGGCGACCGCCTTCGTCGGCAACGACAATCTGGTCTCTGTCTTCCAATGGCTGAAGCAGGCCTATGGCTTCAAGGAAGAGAAGATCAAGCCCTATACGTTCAACTCCGCGCCCTTCCTGGCCGACAAAAAGTCGATCCAGCAGGGATATTTGACGTCGGAGCCGTTCGAGATCGAGCGGCAGGGCGGTTTCGCGCCCAATGTCTTCCTGCTCGCAGACTATGGCTACGACAGCTATTCGACGACCATCGAGACGCGTCCCGAGACGATCGCCGCCAAGGCCGATCTCGTGCAGCGCTTCGTCGACGCCTCGATCATCGGCTGGTATCATTATCTCTACGGCGATCATGCCGCCGCCGACGCCGCCATCCGCAAGGACAATCCCGAAATGTCCGAGGGCCAGCTCACTTATTCCTTCGCCAAGCTGAAGGAGCGCGGCATCGTCGACAGCGGCGATTCGCTCGAGCTCGGCCTCGGCGCTATGACCGAGGCGCGCGTGAGGAGCTTCTTCGACAAGATGGCCAAGGCCGGCGTGTTCCCCGCCGATCTCGACATCGCGAAGGGCTATACGACGCGCTTCGTGAACAAGAAGATCGGCCTCGAGCTGCGGCCTGCGAAATCCGCGAGCGCGCCGTGACGATCCGCGTCGCGACGCCGGCGGCGCCGCTCGTCGCGCTGCGCGGGATCGGCAAGGCCTTCGCCAATGGCGTCGCGGCGCTCGACGGCTTCGACCTCGACCTGCGCGAAGGCGAATTTCTGACGCTGCTCGGGCCGTCCGGATGCGGCAAGTCGACGGCGCTGCGGCTCATCGCCGGCCTCGCCGAGCCGAGCGGCGGTCGCATCGATTGGCGCGACGAGAACGCGGCGCAGGCGATCGGCTTCGTCTTTCAAGAGCCGACGCTGCTGCCCTGGTCCGATGTCTTCGCCAATGTCCATCTGCCGCTGCGCCTCGCCGGCGTGGCGCGCGAAACCGCAGCGCCCCGCGTGCGCGAGGCGCTCGCGAAGGTGGGCCTCGCCGATTTCGAGAGCGCCCTGCCGCGCGAGCTGTCCGGCGGAATGAAGATGCGCGCGGCGATCGCGCGCGCGCTCGTCACGCGGCCGAGGCTCTTGTTGATGGACGAGCCCTTCGCCGCTCTGGACGAGGTGACGCGCTTCAGGCTCAACGACGATCTTTTGGCGTTGAAGCGGGAGCTCGGCACGACGATCGTCTTCGTCACCCATTCGGTCTATGAGAGCGTCTATCTCTCGACGCGCATCATCGCGCTCGCCGCGCGCGGCGGCGCGGTTGTCGACGAGATCGAAATCGACGCGCATGTCGCGCGCGACGAGGAGTTCCGCGCGAGCGCAGAATTCGCGCGGCTCTGCCGGCGCGCCTCCGCCGCTCTGCGCGGCGCCGCGGGAGAGCGTCTGTGACGAAGGGAAACGCGCGCGACGCGCTGCTGCCGTTCGCCGTGCTCGCCGGCGCGCTCGCCGCCTGGGAAGCGGCGGCGCGCGTCCTCGCGATACCGACCTATGTTCTGCCGGCGCCGAGCCTCGTCGCTGAAACTCTGGTCAAGGATCGCGAGATCCTCTTTTCAGCGCTGCTGGTGACGTTGACGACGGCGCTCGAGGCGCTGACGCTGGCGACGATCGGCGGCGTCGCTCTCGCGCTGCTGATCTCGCGCTCGCGCTGGCTCGAGCGGGCGATCATGCCCTTCGCCATCGTGCTGCAGGTGACGCCGATCATCGCCGTCGCGCCGCTGCTGCTCGTCTATCTCGAGCCCGCGCGCGCGGTGCTGGTCTGCGCCTTTCTCGTCGCGTTCTTTCCCATACTCGCCAACGCCTCGCTCGGCCTCGCCTCGGTCGATCGCGCTCTGGTCGAGCTGTTCGATCTCTATCGCGCCTCGCCCTGGCAGAAGCTGATTTTTCTGCGCGCGCCGGCGGCGCTGCCGCAATTTCTCGCAGGCCTGCGCATCGGCGGCGGCCTGTCGCTGATCGGCGCCATCGCCGCCGAGCTCGCGGCGGGCGCGGCGGGCCGAGGCGCCGGCCTCGCCTTCCGCATCTCGGAGGCCGGGTATCGGCTCGATATTCCGCGCATGTTCGCGGCGCTGGCGCTGGTCTCCGCCGCAGGCGTGATGATCTATGCGGCGCTGACGGCGCTGAGCCATCTTTGCCTGCGCCGCTGGCACGAGAGCGCGCGGGGAAAGAGCGAATAGAGAAAAGGCTCGCGCCTCACCGGCCCGGGCCGATCTGCGCGCAGCGGGCGTCGGCGATCTTGAAATGGATCGGATCGCAGGGCGAGACATCCTGCGGGCACATTTTTTCGCACAGATCGACCGGAACGACGATCGGGGCGACGTCCTCATATTGCGGCCGATGCGAGCGGCGGCCGGCGGCCTCGGCCGCGACAGTCCCGACGAGCGCCGCGGAAACAACGACGAACAGGGCGATACGCATGACGACCCTCCCTCGCAAAGCGCGGCGGGCGGGCTCAGCGGTCTCTCCGCGCCTCCCCCACCGCGTCGACACCATAAATGTCGTTTCGGAAATGAACCGTTCCATCGGCCGAGGCCCATCCGGTCATATAGACCCAGACGACCGGCACCGGCTTGGGCAGCGCCACGTCCTGCCGCTCCCCGCCGGCGATCCTGGCCATGATCGCGGCCTTGTCCCATTGCCCGGTCGACGAGCCCGGGGCGCCCTGCAGCAGCCAGGCGGCGAGGTCATAGACGCCCTCGACGCGCACGCAGCCATGCGACAGGAAGCGATAGTCGCTCGCGAACAGCCGCTTGGTCGGCGTGTCGTGCATATAGACCGCATGCTTGTTGGGCATGGCGATGCGGATCGAGCCGAGCGAATTGGCGGCGCCCGAATCCTGGCGCAGCGTGTAATTGGCGGCGCGCTCGCTCGCCCAATTGATCGATTTCGGATCGACCTCGCCGCCGCGATTGTCGAACACGCGGATGCGCGCCTTCGCCAGATAGGACGAATCCTTCTGCATCTTGGGCATGATCTCGTTCTTGATGATCGAGACCGGCACCGTCCAGGTCGGGTTGAGATTGACCGCGCCGACCCTCGCCTCGACCTCGGGCGAGGGATGGTCGACGCCGCCGACGATCGCCGTATAGCGGCGCACGACGCGTCCGTTCTCCACCGCGTCGACGGCCGCGGAGGGGATGTTCACGACGATATAGCGCGGGCCGAACGGGAAATTATTGCCGGCGAGCCGCTGCGCCGAGGACGCGAGCTGGCGGAAGCGCACGCTGGCGGGCACGTCGAGCTCGCGCAGCGTGGCCCCGGCGACGGCGCCGGTCTGCTTCAGCCCCATGCGAAATTGGAAATGCTTGACCGCCTGCGTCAGCGCGCCGTCCCAGGACTCGCCGCCGGCCGCGGCGCTCGGCAGATCGCCCTCGGCGGCGAGGCGCTTGCGCAGCGCCGCGACGGCCCGGCCGCTCGCGCCCGGCTTCAGCGGCGTTCCGACCTTGGGCCAGCCGCCGGCGTCGGCGATCGCCGCATAGCGCTCGGAGGCGAGCGACGTGGAAAAGAAGGTCTCCGGCTGCAGCGCCGGCGTCGGATCGTCCGACAGCGCCGTCTCGCGCGGCGGCGGCGGCGGCGCCTTGGGCTTGGGTTTCGGCTTTGGTTTCGGCGCGACCTGCGCCTGCGGCGCAGGCGTGGCCGTCTCGCCGGCGGCCGCCGGACTCGGCGCGGCGGCGGGAGGCGCGGCCGGCGTCGCCACGGGCGCGGGCGTCGCCGGGGCCGCCGGCGCGGCGACGGGAGCAGGAGGAGCCGCAGCAGGAGAGGGAGCCGCCGGGGCCGGCGCGGGAGCGGCCTCTTGCGCGGAGGCGGGCCGAATCGCCAGGGGCTCGACGCCGAGCGCCGCGGCGATCGCCGCCAGCGCAACGATGCGTCCAATCTTGTTCACGATCGTCATGTTTTCCGAAGGCGGCGCGGCAAATTCGGCAGAGGGCGCCGAACCTGACCTGTCCGAAGCTTTTCCGCTTTGCCACGCGCGCGGTCAACAAATGTTTGCGCGTTTTTTCTTTGGCGTTTTTTTCTTCGGCGTTTTTTCTTGCCAGCCGGCGCGTCGCTCGCTTTGATGTCGCCACAATCGATTTCGATCTGCGCGCGGACGCGGGTTTGCGCGCTTGTTTTCCTCATCTTCGCCAGCGGCAGGAGCGAAGACGCATGTCTCAGAATGTTCTCGAATCGAAAGCCGCGCGCCCCGGGGGCGCCCCCGCGCAGGGACGGCTTCGGCGCCTCTGGCTCGACGCGCATCTCTATGTCGGGCTCGTCGCCGGCGCCGTCTTCGTGGTGATCGGCCTCACCGGCTCCATTCTCGCCTTTCGTGTCGAGATCGACGCATGGCTGAACAAGGACCTGCTGGTCCTCGCGGCGACGCCCGGCGCCGGCGCTCAGAAAGCGTCGCTCGACGACATCATCGCCCATGCGCGGGCCGCGGCGCCTGCGGGGGCCGTTCCCTCCTATGTGCATTTCTCCAAGCGGCCGGACCAGCCGGCCGATGTGATCCTGCGGGTCGGCGGCGAAGCACATGAGGGGCATGATCATGAGGCGATCGACCAATATCTCATGAACCCCTATGACGCCTCCTTTATCGGTCGCCGCGCGATCGTCGACGCGACGAGTCATTTCGCCGAGCCCTTCGTCATTCTGGTCATGCATCTGCATTACACGCTGCTGCAGGGCGAGATCGGCGAGACGATCGTCGGCTTCGTCGGCCTCTTCCTGTTCGGCTCGCTGGCGAGCGGCGTCTATCTGTGGTGGCCGCGCAATGGCAAATGGCGCCAGGCCTTCTCCATCAAGCGCGGCGCCAGCGCGGAGCGGCTCGTCCTCGATCTGCACAAGACGACGGCGATCTATGTGCTGCCGATCCTCGTCGTCATCCTGTTCTCCGGCGTCTATCTGATTTTCGGCGACAAGATCTCCGCCATGGTGGCGCTCGCCTCGCCGGTCGACGCGCATATGCTTCCCGAAGCGCTGAAATCGGAGCCCGCGAACGGCCGCGCGCCGATCGGCGCGGCGGCGGCGGCGACGATCATGGACCGCGCCTTTCCCGACGGGCTGCTGATGGACATGCGCCTGCCCGTCGGGCCCGAGGACGTCTATGTCGTCGGCAAGCGCGCCGACGACGAGGTGAACAAAAGCGAGCCGCGCCGCCGGGCGGCGATCGATCAATATTCCGGCCGCATTCTGTGGGTGCAGGACCCGCACGACTACACCGCCGGCGAGCGGTTCCTGGAATGGCAGTTCCCGCTGCACACGGGGGAAGCCTTCGGCAATCCCGGCCGCGCGCTGATCTGCGCCATGGGCTTCGTCCCGGCGCTGCTCTATGCGACCGGCCTCATCCGCTGGCTGCAGAAACGGCGCGCGCGACGGCGGAGCGCCACCTAGAGCAGGCTCGCGGACGTTGCTGTTTTGCGCTATGCGGGGAGCGGTCGCCATATGGAGATTTGGACGATGCGGCGTCCCCCGTCACATGCGCTGGTCGCGGCCGGCATCGCCGCCTGCGCCGCCTCGTCCGCGGCCGCGGGAAGCGATCCGGCGCCCTATGCGCAGGGCTCCTACGACGTCATCCGCAAGGCCCATGCGGGACGTTCGCTCGTCGTGCATTTCTGGTCCGTCGCCTGCCCGACCTGCGTCCTCGAGCTCGCCGATTGGGCGCGGCTCGCGCGCGAGCGCCGCGACATTGATTTCGTCTTCGTCAACGCCGACCGCGCGCGCGACCGGCCGCGAGTCGAGGCGCGAATCGACAGGGTCGGCCTGCAGCAGCAGGCGAATTTCGCCTTTGCCGAGGATATCGCCGATCCGCTCTATCTCGAGGTCGACCGCCATTGGGGCGGCGAATTGCCGTTCACCGCGCTGATCGGCCCCGGCGGCGAGGCGCAGACCGCGGCCGGGGCCTTGGACACGCCGCAGATCAAGGCCTGGCTGGCGCGGGAAGCGAAGGCGCGTTGACGGCGCCGGGCGAGCCTTCAGGCTCGCTCATTCGCGCCCTACCGCGTCGCGCCCGGCGTCCACAGCACGTCGCCCTTCTCGCGATTGGCGTAGCGCGCGGCGACGAACAGGAAATCCGACAGGCGATTGACATAGCGCAGCGCCGGTGCGTCCACGCTCTCCTCCGGCGCGTTGGCGAGCGCCACCATCACCCGCTCGGCGCGCCGCGAGATGGCGCGGGCGACATGCAGATGCGCGGCGGCGGCGGTTCCGCCCGGCAGCACGAAGGATTTGAGCGGCGCGAGCGCGGCGTTGAGCGTATCGATCTCGCGCTCCAGCCGATCGACCTGCGATTGCAGAATGGCGAGGCGAGCGGCGCCGTCCGGCGCGGCGCCCGGCTTTTGCGGCGTCGCCAGCTCGGCGCCGAGGTCGAAGAGGTCGTTCTGAATGCGCGCCAGCATGGCGTCGAGCGCGGGCTCGGCGGCGGTGGCGAGGCGCGCGACGCCGATGGCGGAATTGGCCTCGTCGACCGCGCCATAAGCCTCGACGCGCAAATCGTCCTTGCGGCGCCGCTCGCCGGTGGCGAGGGAGGTGGCGCCGGAATCGCCGCCGCGCGTGTAGATTTTATCGAGACGCACCATGGAGTTGAAATCTCGTCAGTGTCGGAAAGCGAGAACGGCGAGGATCAGCAGAAGCGCGCAGAATTGCAAGCCCACGCGCCAGCGCATGAGCATTTGCGACCGGTTGCGGTCGCCCTTGCGCAAAAGATTGATCAGCCCCAGCAGCACGACCGCGGCGACGGCGGCGACCGCGCCGAGGACGAGGAGATTGGACCAGTGCGACATCATGGGCCCGTTCTCCGGGAGGCGCGCTTTATGGCGTCTCCATGACTAGAGGAGCGGGCGCCGGGGAGCAAGGGGCGGCGCTGGTGCAAGGCCCCGAGCTGGTCCCTCGGAACGATGTATGCTATTGTCATACGCATGACCAGACAAACGCAGACGGGAGCCGTGCTCAGCGTCCGGGTGACGGCGCAGGAACGCGCGCTGCTCGAAGCGGCGGCGGCGGACCAGCGCACGACGCTCAGCGATTTCGTGCGCAAGAAGGCGATCGAGGCCGCCGAAGCGGAAGTGCTGGCGCGCAGCGTCGTCACGATCCCAGCTGAAGCTTGGGAGTCGTTCGAGGCCTGGGTGAGCCGGCCGGCCGAGCCCGATCCCGCGCTCGACCGGCTGATGCGGCGCAAGCCCGCCTGGGATGCGTGACGGCATGGTCGGCGCGGCCCCGCGTCCGCTCGCGAGAGACGACGACCGAGCCTCGTTCGACTGCGGGCGGGAATCGATCAATTCCTGGCTTCGACGCCATGGCTGGATCAGCCATGAAAGCGGCGCGTCTCGCGTGAATGTGATCGTCGACGCCGCCTCGGGGCGCATCGCCGGCTATGTCACATTGAGCGCCACCCAGATCGAGCGCGGATTCCTGCCGAAGGCGCAGCAGCGCAATCGCCCCGACCCGCTGCCGGCGACGCTGCTCGGACAGCTCGCCGTCGACAAGGCCTATCAGGGAAAGGGCTGCGGGGCCGATCTCCTGTTGTTCGCGCTGACGACGTCTCTGCGCGCCGCCGAGATCGTCGGCAGCGTCGGCGTTATCACCCATCCGCTCGACGAAAATGCGCGCAGCTTTTACGCGAGGCACGGTTTTGCCGATCTCCCTTTCGATCCCCGCCGGGCGATGATCGTCCGCATGGCCGAGCTGCGGCTCGTCTTGCGAAGCGGCGATCGCCCGGATCTGCTCTAGCCCCGCTGGTCGGCGCCCAGAATCGCCCTAATGCTCTGTCCATGATCGAAGATGGTAAAAGTTCCGCGCGAAGAGGTCACAGCAACAGACTTTTTCCGGCGCCCGGAGATGGCTCATGTGTGGAATTGTCGGCATTCTGGGGCGCGAGCCCGTCGCGCCCGCCCTCGTCGAAGCCTTGAAGCGGCTCGAATATCGCGGCTATGATTCGGCCGGCGTCGCCACGCTCGAGAAGGGCCGGCTGACGCGGCTGCGCGCCAGCGGCAAGCTGCGCAATCTCGAGGACAAGCTCGCCGCCGCGCCCCTGCTCGGCGTGAGCGGCATCGGCCATACGCGCTGGGCGACGCACGGCCGCCCGACCGAGGCCAACGCCCACCCTCATGCGAGCGGCGGCCTCGCCGTGGTGCATAACGGGATCATCGAGAATTTCCGCGAGCTGCGCGAGGAGCTCGCCGCCAAGGGCCATGTCTTCGCCACCGAGACCGACACCGAGGCGGTCGCCCATCTCGTCGCCGAGGAGCGGCGCTCCGGCGCCGGCCCGCGCGAGGCGGTGGCGAAAGCGCTGATGCGGCTCCACGGCGCCTTCGCCCTCGCCTTTCTATTCGAGGGCGAGGAGGACCTGCTCATCGGCGCCCGCCGCGGTGCCCCGCTCGCCGCCGGCTGGGGGCGCGACGGCGTCTATCTCGGCTCCGACGCGCTGGCGCTCGCGCCTTTCGCCCATATGATCGCCTATCTCGAAGAGGGCGACCATGTCGTGCTGACGCGCGACAAGATCAGCTTCTATGACGCCGCTGGCCGCGAGGTCGAGCGCCGCCGGCAGCCGCTGCAGGCGGGCGCCTTTCTCGTCGACAAGGGCAATTACCGCCACTTCATGGCCAAGGAGATCCACGAGCAGCCCGAGGTGGTCGGCCGCACGCTCTCGCATTTTCTCGACCTTTCCGCCGGCAAGGTGCGGCTCCCCTTCGAGCTGCCCTTCGATGCGGAAAAGCTGTCGCGCGTGACCATCTCCGCCTGCGGCACGGCCTATTACGCCGGGCTCATCGGCCGCTATTGGATCGAGCGCTATGCGCGGCTCGCGGTGGAGATCGATATCGCCTCCGAGTTCCGCTACCGCGAGGCGCCGCTGCCCGCGAACGGGCTGACGATCCTCGTCTCGCAATCGGGCGAGACCGCCGACACTCTGGCGGCGCTGCGCTACGCCAAATCGCAGGGTCAGCACATTCTCTCCATCGTCAATGTCGAGACCTCGACCATCGCGCGTGAGAGCGATACGGCGGCGCTGACGCTCGCCGGGCCGGAGATCGGCGTCGCCTCGACCAAGGCCTTTACCTGCCAGCTCGCGGTCTTCGCCTCTCTCGCCATCGCGCTCGGCCGCGCGCGCGGCGTGCTGAGCGAAGCGGACGAGCAGCGTCTCGTGCGCGAGCTCGCCGCGACGCCCGGGCAGATGGCCGCGGCGCTCGCCCGCGAGGCCGAGATCGAGCCCGTCGCGCGCGATATGGCGCGGGCCTCGAGCGTGCTCTATCTCGGCCGTGGCGCGGCGTTTCCGCTGGCGCTGGAGGGCGCGCTGAAGCTGAAGGAATTGTCCTACATTCACGCCGAGGGCTATGCCGCCGGCGAGCTCAAGCACGGCCCGATCGCGCTCATCGACTATGCGATGCCGGTGATCGTGCTGGCGCCGCCCGACGCCACGTTGGAGAAGACCGTCTCCAATCTCCAGGAGGTGGCCGCGCGGGGCGGTCGCCTGATCCTGATCGGCTCGGCGGCCGCGCGCGCGGCGGCGGCCAGCGATCTCGCCGGCTTCGTCGAGCTGCCCGAAATGGCGAGCGCCTTCGCGCCGCTGGTCTACGCGATTCCCGTGCAGTTGCTCGCCTATCACGCGGCGGTGTTCATGGGGAAGGACGTGGACCAGCCGCGCAATCTCGCGAAGAGCGTCACGGTGGAGTGACGCTCGACTTGGCCTGATGGATGCTTTCGAGACGCGAGCGGCGGGCCTCGCCGCTCGGATTCGAGGCGCAAGCAACTCATGGCGCGTCGACGCGACCCCGCGAAAGGTCGTGGCGGCGAGGCGCCCAGGCAAGGGAAATCCATTCATGTCGCGCGCACTATCGGCCTTCCTCGCCCGCAAGGACGCCCCGGGACGAAGCGAGCTCCAGAAGGCCGTCGACGGCCTCGGCTTCAAGGTCGTCATCGACGACGCCTATGTCCCCCTGAAGACCTCGGGCTATCTGCCCTGCACATTCGACGGCGAGGATGCAGGCTTCACGATCAAATTTCTCGAGGTCGATCCCAAAGCCGAACGTCCCGAGGAGCTGAAGGCCGCGCTCGGCGACAGGGACGTCGAAGTCACCTTCCGCTGGAGCGGCGATCCACGCGAGGCCGTCAGCGCGCTGGCGGTCGCCGCGGCGCTCACGACGGGCTTCGGCGCGATCGTCTACGACACGGGCGACAAGGTCCTCGTCTCCAGCGACGACCTCATCGCAAAAGCGCGCAAGGCCGCGTCCGCTCTTTGAGAACACGCCGTCCCCATGCGGCGGCTCGCTCGACGCGGCGCGCCTCATGGGGACGGATCGCTTCAATCCGCGCGAGCCGCGAGGAGCGTCGCGGCGGCAGGCGACCGGCGCGTCAGTGGCGCCACCAGTCGACCCATTTCGGCTCCTTCGACGTGCCGATCGTCGCGAGATAGGCGGCGATGTCGGCGGCGTCGGTCGGGCCGACCAGCGCGAGGCCCTTGTAGGAGCGCATCCCACCCTCTCTCTTGTCGCCGTTCATCGCTTCACGAATGTCGCCGACCTCCTGGTGGCGCACATTCGGTCCCATGCCGCCGCCGCCATTGTCGCCATGGCAGCCGTTGCAATTGAGCTTCATCCAGGCCTTGCGGCCCTCCTGCGGGCCGGCCCAGGCGGACATCGGCGAGAGCGAGGCGAGAGTGAGGGCCGAAACGGCCAAAACGAGCTTCAGGCGCATATCGTTCTTCCTCATTTGTCGACCGGTTCTGGAAACGTCTTGCTCTGCGGCGCGATCGGAACGAGCGGCGCGCCGGCTTCCTCGAGAATGGCGGCGATCTCCGCCGCGCGGGCGTCGAGCGCGCGCTGCAGTCGATCCCGCAACGCCACATCCGCCTTGCGCACGCCGACGGCCATCGGAAAGACGAAAGTCACCTCCGGTCGGCCCGGATCGCGCAGGATGGGCGTGATCCGCAGCGCCTCGCCGTGCTTTTTGGCGAAGAAGCCGGCGAAGGGCCCCCAGACGAAGGCGACATCGATCTCGCCATTGGCCACCGCGTCGATGATGCGACCCTGCGGCGGCTGCGGCTCCCCATCCTCGGCCCACATCGGAAAGGGCGTGATGTGCTCGGTGAAGCCGCGCGTCGACAGCGACAGCGCCGGCGGCGTGGTGGCGCCCTCATTGCCGACGAGCTGGAGACCGATGCGCGCGTCGCGCAGCCATTCGTCGTCGAAGGACGAGAACCGCCGCGCGTCGCTGGTCCGCGTGACGGCGACGAAGCTCGAGGCGAAATAGGGCCGCGTCGTCACCGTGGCCGGAAGCCCTTCCGGCATGGCGATGACCGCGTCGCACATGCCTTCCAGCAAGGTGCGGCGCAGGAAGGTCTTGTGGCCGGCGAACCAGAAGAAGTCGACGTCCACCTTCATGTCGGCGGCGAGCGCCGCTGCGATCTTGTTCTCGAAGCCTTCTCTCGCCTTGTTCGAAAACGGCAGATTGGCCGGATCGGCGCAGACGAGAAAGGCGCGATGCGGAGCCTCGGTCGGCGGCAACTGCTGCGCAAAGGCGAGCGAGACCGACGACAAGGCCGCGATGGTCGTAAGACCCAGTGCGTGGCGAAGCAAAGCGTCTCTCCCCTGAAAGGTTGATCATCCGCGGGACGCGCGACCACGACGATCGCGCGTCCCGGCGCGCTCAGGGGAGCTTGTAGACATGCACGACGCCGCTGGTCGCAGCGCTCGGAGCGGCCGGCGTCGCCGTCGCGCCGAATTCGATCGCCGCGCGGCCCGAAGGGCTGGCCGGGGCGGCGACGGAATCCTCGCCGAACACCGCGCCCGCGGGACAGGGGCCGCCGGCGAAGCCGCCATTGATGAAGCCGAGGCCGGTGGTGATGGCGACGCGCTGCTTGCCGTCCGGGCCCGAGAATGTGATCGGCGCCGAGGCGACGCCGCATTCGAGATCCTTGGACAGCAGCACCTGGCCCGTCTTGGCGTCGACGGCTTTGAACTTGCGGTCGAGAGTGCCGTAGAAGACCACGCCGCCCGCGGTGGAGAGCGCGCCGCCGAACACCGGCAGCGGCTCCTTGATCGTCCAGGCGCGCTTGCCGGCGACCGGATTGAAGGCGACGAACTCGCCCATGTTGCCGCCCGGGCCCGGATACATGGCGAGGCTCGCGCCGATGATCGGCGTCGAGGCGATGAAGTTCACCTTCAGCGGCTCGTAGTTCATGCACATGTTCATCGCGCCGAAGTAGAAGAGCTTCGTCTTCGGCGAATAGGTCGAATATTCCCAATCCTTGGCGCCGAAGGCGGACGGGCAGATGTCGCTGGTGACGACGCCCTCATGCGTGCGCTTCTGCGCCACGACGGAGGGAGCGCCCGTCGAAAGATCGACGCCGGTCGCCCAATTGAGGTTGGCGAAGGGCTTGGCGCTGATCACCTCGCCGGTGGCGCGATCGATGATGTAGTTGAAGCCGTTCTTGTGGAAGTTGACGATCGTCTTGCGCTTCACGCCATCGATCACGAGATCGACGACGGTGTTCTCGCTGGTCGCGTCGAAATCCCAATTGTCGTGCGGCACGGTCTGATAGGCCCAGGCCGCCTTGCCCGTGTCGGGATTGCGGGCGAAGATCGTCGCCGCCCATTTGTTCTCGCCGGGGCGCATGTCGGGATTGAAGGTTCCCGGCTGCGAGGTGCCGTAGAAGATGAGATCGAGCGCGGGATCATAGGTGACCCAGGTCCAGGAGCTGGCGCCGCCATGCTGCCACAGCGAGCCTGGCCAGGTCTTCGCGCCGCGGTCCGTTCCCTGGTCCTTCGCATAGAAGGGATGGAAGCTCGAATCGATCTTCACATCGGCGTCGGGGCCGGTGGAATAGGCGCGCCAGACGAGCGCGCCCGTCGTGAGATCGAGCGCGCGCACCGAGCCGCGAATGCCCATCTCCGAGCCGGAGCTGCCGAAGATCACCTTGTCGCGCACGATGATCGGCGCGGTGTTGAGCGTCTCGCCGGTCCAGGGATCGGCGACCTTGGTGCGCCAGACCTGCTTGCCGGTCGTCGCATTCACCGCGACGACATTGCCGTCCAGCAAATTATAGACGACGAGCCCCTTCGCATAGGCGGCGCCGCGATTGACGATGTCGCAGCAGGTGAGGCCGCGGGCAAAGCCCGCGGGCCGCGGGTCGAAGGTCCAGAGGGCCGTTCCCGGACGCGTGAGATCGAGGGCGATCAGCTTGTTGGGAAAGGGCGTCACCACATACATCACCGAGCCGACGACGAGCGGGCTGCCCTGATGGCTGCCTTTCGCGCCGGTCGGATAGGAAAACTCCTCGACGAGCGCGCCGGCGTTGCCCGGGGTGATGTCGGCGAGCGTGCTGTAGCGGGTTCCCTGCGGCGTGCCGCCGGCGGTGGTCCATTGAGCGGCGGTCTGCGCGCCGGCGCCGCCGGCGAGCAAAGCGCCCGCGAGCGACAGGGGCAGAGCGAGGAGCCGGCGGCTCGAAAGGCTTCGTCCCCGAGCCGACGCCGGCTCGCGCGTCGCTTTCGATCCTCGAGAATGGGGTCTCGTCGAATTGCGCATCTCTCTCGTCCCCTGAAATTGGGTCTTCCAAAAATCGCGTCTCCGTCCCGACGGAGGGCGACCACATTCCCACCCTCGGCGAGTCGCGAGGACCGGGATCGGGAACAATTGGCATGCCGAAGCTGAGCAAAAACGTAACGTAACCGTGGCAATTTCCGGGCGACCGTCCCGGCATGTGGAAACACTCGAGCAAAATCTTTTCTGATCTGCTGCTTGCATTTCGCGCGACGATTCGCCGCGCCGCCGCGATCACCGACACGCAAATGGCTCAGGCGCCTGGGATTTCCCTTCGCGGTTGTAATTGCCGAGGTCGCGCTCGGCAATTCTTCGATCGCGCGTGGAGCCGCAGCGCCGGATCGCGACATGCTCCGACCGCGCCATGCTGTGGTCGGGCCATGCTATGGTCGGGCCATGATTCCGCCGCTTCGCGTCCTGCCCCTCGCGCTCGCTCTCGTCTCCGCCCCGGCCGCGGCCGCCCCTTGCCAGGACATGGACGAGGCCGGCGCGAGCTACACCGTTTGCACATTCGACACGCGCGCCGACGCCATCCGCCTCTTCCTCGCGGATGAGCGAAACGAGGTCTATGGCTCCTTCTCCGCGCTTGCCGCCGATCTCGCGCGCAAGGGCGAGACGCTCGCCTTCGCGATGAACGCCGGAATGTATGGCGAGGACCAGCGCCCCATCGGCCTCTTCATCGAGGACGGCAAGATGGAGAAGCGCGCCAACACCGCTTCCGGCGCCGGCAATTTTCATATGAAGCCCAACGGAATTTTTTGGGTGCAAGGGGCGCGCGCCGGCGTCGCCGAGACGCAGCGCTTCCTCAAAGAGCGCCTGCGGCCGGCCTACGCCACGCAATCGGGGCCGATGCTGGTTCTTAGCGGGCGCATCAATCCGCGCATCCACGAGACCGGCACATCGCAGAAGATCCGCAATGGAGTCGGCGTGCGCGACGGGCATGTCGTCGCTTTCGCCATCTCCAACCAGCCGGTCACCTTCCACGCCTTCGCAAATCTCTTTCGCGAGCGGCTGAAATGTCCCGACGCTCTGTTTCTCGACGGCTCGATCTCGGCGCTCTATGCGCCCCCGCTCGGCCGGCACGATCGCTTCCGGCCCATGGGGCCGATCGTCGGCGTCGTGGAAAAGGCGCGGTGAACCGCGCCCTCAGGCGGCCGCCTCGTGCAGCGTCCAGGCGCCGACGAAATCCGGATCGGAGAGAATCTCGCCCGTCTCCCACAGCAGATAATCGCCGGGGCCGGCGTCCTTCAGCGAGCCCTGCTCGGAGGGAAGACGCAGCGTCTGGCCGGCGTCGGCGCCTTCGAGATCGATCTCGACATTCTGCGCGTCGACCGAGGCGATGGTGCCGAACATCTGGCGGATCACGGCGCCGCGCGGGGTCACGCGGGTGACGCCGATCAGCGCGCGCTTGCCGATCATGCGCGGGTCGCAAAGCAGTTTCGTCGTGGCCATTCTTGTTCCTCCGAGTTTCGATCTTGCCGGAGGATGCCGCGAGCGCCGCACGCCCGCTGTGCGCCAGCGCACGTGCGCAGGCGTCAGGCGCCGCTCAGCGCGCCGACATGGACGGCGACGCAAGCGGCCAGATCCTCCGGCCGATAGCCGCCCTCGAGCAGAGAGACGATGCGCCCGCCACAGCGGCGCGCGGCGACCTCCATGAGGCGCAGCGTGAGCTCGGCGAAATCCTGGCGCTGCAGGCGCAGCCCGCCGAGCGGATCGTGTAGATGCCCGTCGAAGCCGGCGCAAATGAGGAGGACGTCCGGCGCAAAGGCGTCCACCACTGGCAGAATTTCGGCCCAGGCCTCGGCAAAGCGCGCGCCGCCGTCGCCCTTGGCCAATGGCGCATTGACGATGTTGTCATGCGCGCCGCGCTCGCTGCGCGCGCCGCTGCCGGGATAGAGCGGCATTTGATGCGAGGAGCAGTAGAGGACATTCGGCTCGTCCCAGAATATCTCCTGCAGGCCATTGCCGTGATGCACGTCGAAATCGACGATGGCGACGCGCTCGGCGCCATGCGCGCGCATGGCTTCGCGGGCGGCGATGGCGGCGTTGTCGAAAAAGCAGAAGCCCATGGCGGCGTCTCGCGTCGCGTGATGGCCGGGCGGGCGCATGGCGACGAAGGCGTTCTGCGCCGCGCCGCGCATCACCTCGCCCATGGCGAAAACGGCGCCGCCGGCGGCATGGAGCGCCGCCTCCAGCGTGCCCGAGCTCATCACCATGTCCGGCCCGAGCGTCGCGAGCCCGCTCTGCGGCGCCGCTCGCTCGAGCCGCTCCAGCAGCGCCGGCGCATGGACGCGCAAAATCGTCTCGCGCGTCGCCGCAGGCGCCTCGGCGCGTCGCAGCGCGGAAAAGCGCGGCGCGGCGAGGGAGTCGGCGATGGCGGCGAGACGTCGCGGCTGATCGGGACGGCCGGCGCCGACCTCATGGGCGAGGCCGCAAGGGTGCGTGACGAGCAGCGTCCCTTTCTCGCCGGCGCGCGCCTCCAGCGTGAGGAGGGCGGCCCCGAGCAGGCACTCGCGCCGCGTGAGCGTCAGGCTTCGCCCGTCGCGGAACCCCGGGAGGCTCGACAAGTTGAGGCTCATCATGTTGCAAAGCGGCGGGCCGCCGCGGCCGAGGCGCCTGCCATGCTCCCAGATCAGGACCGAGACGACGCCGAATCCGAGTATGACGAGACGCCCGAGCCGATCAAGGGCGTTACCGAACGCGAGATCGTCGACATAGAAGAGCGAGCGCAGCCGCGCTCGCCGGTCATTTACGAAGTGATCCGGCGCATGGGCGAGGAGGAGATGGCGCGGCCGCTCGCCTCGCTGTGGTGGTCGGGCGTCGCGGCCGGACTTTCGATCAGCTTCTCGCTCGTCGCGCAAGCCGTCCTGCGCGTCCATCTGCCGGACGCGGATTGGCGCCCGCTCGCCGCCAGCCTCGGCTATACGGCCGGCTTTCTGATGGTCGTCTTGTCGCGTCAGCAGCTGTTCACCGAGAACACGATCACCGTGGTGCTGCCGGTGATGAAACGCGTGAGCGCGGCCGGGCTCGGCCGGCTCGCGCGGCTATGGAGCGTCGTCTTCGCAGCCAATATGGTCGGGGCCTGGTTCGCCGCCTGGTTCTTCGCCCACGCCTCCGCCCTGGCGCCAGAGCTGCGCGCCGGCGCGCTCGATATCGGCCTCGAGCTGATGCGCAACAATTGGAGCGAAATGTTCTTCAAGGCCATCGTCGCCGGATTCCTCATCGCGGCGATGGTCTGGATGGTCCCGAACTCGGACGCGGCCAAATTCCACGTCATCTTGTTCATGACCTATCTGATCGCCGTCGGCGGCTTCACCCATATCGTCGCGGGCAGCGTCGAGACCTTCTTCCTCGTCGCGAGCGGCGAGATCGGCCTTCGCGCCATGGCGTTCGACTTCATGGTCCCTGTGCTGCTGGGCAATATCGTCGGCGGAACCGCGCTGTTCGCGCTGCTGAGCCATGCGCAGGTGATGAAGGAGCTGTAGGACAGCGTCTTAGAAGTCGTGAGCGAGCCTGAAGGCTTGCTCTTCGCGCTTCTCAGCGCAGCAGAGCGCTCACCTCCTCGCATTCCGCCTCGCTCAGGCGGAAGTCGAAGATCGCGAGATCCTGGCGCATATGCTCCCGCGACGAGGAGCCGATGAGACAGATGATGTCCTGCTGGGTGAGGAAGCGGAAGAACACTTCCGCCGGGCTTCTCTCATATGTCTCGCCGAGCTCCTTCATGCGCGCATGGGCGAGCAGCTGGTCATTGGCGGTCAAGGTCCAGAAGCTCTGATAGAGAATGCCGCGCTCGCGGCAGAAGGCGCGCAGCTCCCGGTCATAGCCGGTCTTGGCGTAGAAGCGGTTCTGCACCACGGCGGGCGCGATCCGCGCCTCTCGGCAGAGATATTCCAGCCGGCTCCGCTCATAAATGTTGCTGATCCCGAGCTGACGGACGCCGCCTTGCTCGCAAAGGCTCTCCATCGCGCGCCAGGCCTCGAGAGTGTCCTTGTCCTCGGCGTAAGGAGAATGAAGAACGAGGCCGTCGAGCCGGTCCACGCGAAGATTGCGCAGCGAGGCCTCGAAGGACTGGCGCACCTGCCGGCCGATGTCGGCGGCGGCGTCATAAGGGACATTCTCCGGGTCCTGCCCCGGCAGCGGCGTGAATTTGGTCTGCAGATAGACGTCCGATCGCGAGAGACCTTCGCCAAAGAGAACGGCGAGCCCCTCCCCGACGCCCGGCTCGTGATAATGCTTGGGCTGGCAGGCGGTGTCGACGCCGCGAAAGCCCGCGCGCAGCGCCAGCTCCACGAGCGAGGCGGTGCGCTCCTTCTTCCAGGCCGTGCCATAGACGAGCCGCGGCATGACGACGCCGCGCGCGGAAACGATCCGCGACTCGTCGGCGCCCTGCGGCGCAACACCCATTGTCGTCTCCCTCAGGCGGCGCCGGCGAACACGGTCAGCACGCCCGTATAGCCGTAGAGATGATGCCGCGCGATCTCCCCTCCCGCAAAAAAGCCGATCAGCGGCGCCGGCCCGAGCGCTTCGCGCACCATTTCGAATTCGGCGTTGGGGGCGCCGAAATGCGGGCCGCCGCGTCCGGAGCAGCTGACATAGAGCGCGCCGCGAATGCCGCCGGCGCTCGACGCCTGCGCGCGCACCTCCTCGACGATGCGCAGCAGATCATTGCGCGCGGCCTCGACGTTGCGCTTGCAGAAGGCGACCTGCGAGCCGTTCTGGAGCCGCTCCGGAACGACCAGCAGCCCCGCCTTGCGGCCGACGCCGATGATGTGGCGCACCTCGGCGTTGGCGCCGAACTGGCCGGGCTTGGCGGCGGCGTCCTCGCCGACGGCGACGACGCCGACCAGCGTCTGCGCCAAGTCCTGGCCGAGCTGCGTATCGGAAATTTCGAGATCGAGGCCCAAATCCTCGAGCACGCAATCCAGCGAGCGGCGATTGTCGAGGGTGACGAGATAATTGCCTTCGGCGCGCGTGACCGTGCGGCGCGGCCCGATCGGCTGGCACCCCTGGGTGACGCGCGAGATCACCGGCGCCTCCGGGCCGAAGGCGACGCCGGACACGCCCCCGGTCAGCGGCTCGTCGGCAAAGCACATATGCTGATTGCGCGCCGAGGAGAGGCCGCCGAACAGATAGCCGGTGGCGGTCGTCGCGCTCAGGGCTTTCAACTTGGCCTGCAGATCGGGAGTTCCGCCGTCGGCATGAACGAGAGCGGTGAAGGCCTCGAAGCCGTCCCACGGCTTCGCCTCGGAAAACAGCCGGAAGGAGCCGGGCGGCAGCTCGCCCAGCATCAGCGCCATGGCCGGCGCGTCGAAATATTCGGTCGCGTCGGCCGCGATCCCGACCCCGACCGTGCCGACCCAATGCACGCCGGGCCATTGCTGCTTCAGCGCCGCCAATATGCTCGCCGCAGCGGGGGTGTAATAATCGGTGATGTAGCACCAGCCGAGATTGGGCCTGCGGTCGTCTCGCAGCCCGGCGCCGATCTGCTCCAGGCAGGAGCGCAAGGCCGCTCCCCAATCGGGATCGCCGGCATGGGCGCAGAGAAACGGGCTCATTGTCGCTTTTTCTCCCCCGACCGACGAAAAATCGTTCCGGCAAGCGGGATAGCAACGGCCGTGCCGCGTCTGGAGATGCGACCCGCGGTCCAGGGACGCTCCCGGACCGCGAGCCTCCCGGCTCGCACGCCAAGTCCAGATTCCCGGTCAACGGCGCGACGCGCGTTCATGCACTGTCTTGCTCAGGAGCGCATCTGCGAACGCGAGCGCATCTGTCGAGACGCAGCGGTCGGCAGGGTTAAATATCGCGGCTATGCAATCAGTAATTTATCGCTGGGCAATTTCTCGCTCAAACTTCCTCCCGACGATATCATCATATATTGACAGCATATCATAAATTGACTTGTTGTTCATATCCTTCTTTTCTAGATCAGCCCCGAGCTCGATAACGAGACGAGTGTTTGAAAATATTATCTCCCTATTTTGTTGGACAGCCGAATCAATATCAATATCGACGGCGTGAAAAAGTGGAAGGTTGGTCGACGGCGCGTCCAAATTGATACCCTTTTCGACCAACGCCTTTATAAAATCGCGGTTCATATGTTCTATCGCCAAATTCAACAGCGACCAACCCGAGTCTGGATGTATGAAATTTATGTCGCCGCCGGCAGCTAGAAATTCATCCAGGCTTTCCGGCTTTGTAAATTCATTGAAGTCCGACCAAAATTTTGTGAGGTCGAACATGATTGTCACTCCTTGATCGTCAGCCGATCGGGATCGCAGCAGGCCGAGCCTCCCCCGCCCACCTGCCCCCGGTGCCGCAGAAAATGATCGGCCAGCACGATGGCCATCATCGCCTCGCCCACCGGCACGGCGCGAATGCCGACGCAAGGGTCGTGGCGGCCCTTGGTGACGATCTCCGTCTCCTCGCCGCTGCGGGCGATCGTGCGGCGCGGCGTCAGGATCGATGAGGTCGGCTTGACCGCGAAGCGCGCGACGATCGGCTGGCCGGTCGAAATGCCGCCGAGCACGCCGCCGGCCTGATTGGAGAGAAAGACCGGCTGTCCGTCCGGCCCGGCGCGCATCTCGTCGGCATTGTCCTCGCCGGAGAGCGCGGCCGCCGCGAAGCCCGCGCCGATCTCGACGCCCTTCACGGCGTTGATCGACATGAAAGCGGAGGCGAGATCGGAGTCGAGCTTGCCATAGATCGGCGCGCCCCAACCGGCGGGGACGCCCTCGGCCACCACCTCGATAACCGCGCCGATCGAGGAACCGGATTTGCGCACGTCGTCGAGATAATCGGCCCAGCGCGCCACGGCCTCCGCATCGGGGCAGAACAGCGGATTGCTGTCGGCTTCCGCCCAGTCGAACCGCGCGCGGTCGATTTTGTGCGGCCCCATCTGCACCAGCGCGCCACGGATGGTGACGCCAGCGATCACCTTGCGCGCCACCGCGCCGGCGGCGACACGCGCGGCGGTTTCGCGCGCCGAGGACCGGCCGCCGCCGCGATAATCGCGGATCCCATATTTGGCGTCATAGGCGTAATCGGCATGGCCGGGCCGGTATTTTTCGGCGATGTCGCCATAGTCCTTCGAGCGTTGATCGGTGTTCTCGATCAGAAGCGCGATCGGCGTTCCCGTCGTCACCTGGCGCCCCGACGGATCGGCGAACACGCCGGAGAGGATCTTCACCGCATCCGGCTCCTGCCGCTGCGTGGTGAAGCGCGACTGGCCGGGGCGGCGCTTGTCGAGAAACCCCTGAATATCGGCTTCCGTCAGCTCGATCCCGGGCGGACAGCCGTCGACGATCGCGCCGAGCGCCGGCCCATGGCTCTCGCCGAAGGTGGTGATGCGGAAGAGATGGCCGAAGCTGTTGTGAGACATTTTGGTTTCTAGGCGCCGGGGGCGGTCGGGTCAATTCGGGCGGTGAGCGGCGCACGGGAGGGGCGCCGCCGCCGAGTCTTTAGAGCGCTTTCCGATCGAACGGAATCGTTCGATCGATCAGAATTCGCTCAAACTAAAGAATGCTAGAGCATTATCCGATCCATTCGGATCGGATAATGCTCTAGCAGCATGAACCCCACCCCGTCCGGCTTCGCCGGCCGACCCTCCCCCTGAAGGGGAGGTGTGATCTCCTCACGCCAGCGCGCGCGTCGCTATGTCCGAGACATCGGCCGAGAGCGCCGGAGCCGCGAGGATGCGTCGCAATGTCGACTCGGCGAGCTTGCGGCGGCGCTCCTCCAGCGAGCGCCACGAACGCAGAGACGACAACAGCCGCGCCGCGAGCTGCGGATTCTTCGGGTCGAGTTCCAGGACCACGCTCGCCAGAAGGTCATAGCCGGAGCCATCGAGCGCGTGGAAGCGCGTCGGATTGCCATTGGCGAAAGCGCCGATGACCGCCCGCACCCGGTTGGGATTGGCGAATGAGAAATCCGCGTGCTTCATCAGCCGCGCGACGCGCTTCGTCGTCTCCGCCTCGGGGATCGTCGACTGCAGCGCGAACCATTTGTCGAGGACGAGATGATCGCCGGCATAGCGCGCATAGAAGGCCTCGAAAGCCGCTTCGCGCGCCTCGCCCGGCAGCAGCGACAGGGTCGCGAGCGCGGCGAGCCGGTCGGTCATATTGGCGGCGTCCGCGAACTGCCGCTCGGCGAGCGCGCCGCCCTGCGACGCATCGCCCGCGGCGATCAGATCGAGCGCGGCGTTGCGCAGCGCGCGGCGGCCGGCGCTCCCGGCGTCGGGCGAAAAACCTTCGGCCGGGGCGAGCCGCTCGCGCGCCTCGGCGAGCGCGCCCGCGAGATGGCGGCCGAGATCGCGGCGCAGTCCCGTGCGCGCGGCGAAGATCACATCCGGATCGACGTCGCGGCCGATCTCGCGCGCAATGTCGATGTCGGAGGGCAGCGACAGCGCCTGCGCGACGAGGCTCGGATCACGTTCCGGCGCCTCGACCAGCCGGCCGAGCGCGTCGAAGAAGGCGGCGTCGTCCTCCCCCGCCGCGACGCCGCGCAACGCCTCGATGCGCGCGAAGATCGAGCGCAGAGCGAGGCTCTGCGCCGCCTGCCAGCGGTTGAACGGATCGCGGTCATGGGCGAGCAGCCGCTGCAGATCCGCGGCCGCTTGCGGCGGCGCCAGCCGCACCGGCGCGGAGAAGCCGCGCAGCAGCGACACCACCGGCCGCGACCCGATATTCTCGAAGGTCACGGCGCGCTTTTGCGTCGAGAGCTCGATGAGGCCGCGCTCGCATTCCTGCGCCGAGGCGTCGCGCGAGACGAGCGGAATCTCGTCGCCATTCTCGCCGATGAGGCCGAGCGCCAGCGGAATGACGAAGGGCTTCTTCTCGCTCTGCCCGGGCGTCGCCGGCGTCGCCTGCTCGAAGGCGAGCGTCAGCCGCTTCGCCGCAGCGTCATACTCGCTCTCGACCGTGACGAGCGGCGTGCCGGCCTGCTCGTACCAGAGAGAGAATTGCGCGAGATCGCGCCCCGAAGCCTCGGCGAAGCAGGAGAGAAAATCCTCGATCGTCGCCGCCGTTCCGTCGAAACGGTCGAAATAGAGCGTCATGCCCTTCGCAAAATCGTCCTCGCCGATCAGCGTCTTCAGCATGCGAATGATCTCGGCGCCCTTCTCATAGACGGTCGCCGTGTAGAAATTGTTGATCTCGTGGTAGATGTTCGGCCGCACGGGATGGGCGAGCGGGCCGGCGTCCTCGGGGAACTGCTGCAGGCGCAGGCCGCGCACATCGCTGATGCGCTTCACCGCCCGCGAGCGCTGGTCGGCCGAGAATTCCTGATCGCGGAAGACGGTGAGGCCCTCCTTCAGGCACAATTGGAACCAGTCGCGGCAGGTGATGCGATTGCCGGTCCAATTGTGGAAATACTCATGCGCGATGACCGATTCGACGCCGGCGTAATCGCCGTCGGTCGCGGTCTCGGGCGAGGCCAGCACATATTTGTCGTTGAAGATATTGAGGCCCTTGTTCTCCATCGCGCCCATGTTGAAGTCGGACACGGCGACGATGTTGAACACGTCGAGATCATATTCGCGGCCGAAGACCTGCTCGTCCCAGCGCATGGAGCGGATCAGCGAGTCCATCGCATAGCCGGCATATTGCTCCTTGCCATGCTCGACATAGATCGCCAGCTCGACCGCGCGTCCCGAGCCCGTCGTGAAGCGCTCGGAAATATGGCCGAGATCGCCGCCGACGAGAGCGAAGAGATAGCTGGGCTTGGGGAAGGGATCGCGCCAGACGGCGAAATGCCGGCCGCCGTCGAGCGCGCCGGATGCGACCCTGTTGCCATTGCCGAGCAGAACCGGCGCCTCGGCGACATCGGCCTCGATGCGCGTGGTGTAGACGCTGAGCACGTCCGGACGGTCGAGGAAATAGGTGATGCGGCGAAAGCCTTCGGCCTCGCATTGCGTGCAATAGGCCGAGCCGGAGCGATAGAGGCCGGAGAGCTGCGTATTGGCGGCGGGGTCGACCTCGGTCTCGATCTCCAGCAGGAACGGCGCGGCGGGCGTCGCGCGCATCGTCAGCGCATCCGGCGTCGCCTCGGCCGCGACGGGAACTCCGTCGAGCAGCAGGCGGCGCAGGACCAGCCCGTCGCCGTCGAGCGTCAGCTGCGCGTCGGCGCGTCCTTTCGGATTGCGGCGAATTGCGAGCCGCGCGACGACGCGCGTCTTTGTGCGGTGCAGCGAGATATCGAGATCGACCGAGTCGATGAGGAAATCCGGCGGCCGATAATCGGCGAGGCGAATGGCCTGGGGCGGTGGATTGCGCATGGGACCTCGAAGCTCCGCAACACCTACACCAGGGGCGCCGCCCCGCGCAATGACGACGGGCGGGCCGAAGTCTCGGCCCGTTCACGCATTGCCGCGGCGGCCGGCCTCGAACAGGAACCACACGCGCCGCTCGGTCTCGTCGATCCAATTCTCGAGCAGGGAGGCGCTCGCTACATCGCCCTGTTCGTCGCAGATCGAATGGGCCTCGCGCATGCGGGCGGCGAGGGCGCCATTGTCGTCGCGCAATTCGGCCAGCATGTCCTGCGGATCGACGAAATCGGCGTCATTGTCCGGGATGCGCTGCAATTTGGCAATGTGCCCGATCGATCGCAAGGTCGTGCCGCCGATCTTGCGCACCCGCTCGGCCATGTCGTCGGTCATGGCGAAAATCTGCTGGCCCTGCTCGTCGAGCAGGAGATGATAATCGCGGAAATGCGGCCCCGACATGTGCCAGTGGAAATTCTTGGTCTTGAGATAGAGGGCGAAAATATCGGCGAGGACAGCGTTGAGCGCGCCGGAAACGTCGCGCGTCGCTTGCGCGCCGAGGGCGGTCGGCGTCTCGAGCGCGGCCTTCTGGCGGGAACGCAGGTCACGACTGGCGTCTCCGCGATTGGCGTCTCTATGAGTCATTGGCCTCGTCTCCCGAATGGTCGGATCACACAGACCAAATATGCCGCCCGCGGCGCCTTCCCACCGCGAACGAGAGACTTTTTTGCGCGCGGCGTACAGATAAACGAGTGAGCGCTCGAAAAGCGAGCCTGAAGGCTCGCTGTCGAGAGGCTTCACATTCGTCGACGCGAGCCACTGGCCTTCGGGCTCGCTGTCGACAGCTCGCTAGAGCGTTATCCGATCCGAATGGATCGGATAACGCTCTAGCGCAGCGAAACGCCCTGGAGCTGGGGGGCGGGGGCAGGCTCGGGCGCGGGCGGCTCGGCGGCCTCGCGTCGGCGCGGCGGCGACAGGCGGTGGATCGTCGCGCTCGGCGCGTCCTGGTCGTCCGCGTC